>CAYSDJ010000029.1:0-43930 GCA_964429775.1 uncultured Rhizobiaceae bacterium | reverse complement strand
TGCCGAACCGATCGATGGTGCACAGAGTCTTGGTTCAGATAGACGAATACCCGCTTGAGCGATCGCCCAGCATGTATGTGCCGTTTCCGCTCAATCATGTCGGCGGTTTGGTATTAATGGCCGGTTTTACTATGGCATCCGGCGGTACGGTGCATTTTCGCGAGCTGTTCGTGCCGGGCGATGTCGGCAATATTATAGAAAAGCATGGCATCAATTTTCTCGCGCTGCTGCCAACGATGTACCAAATGATATTCGATGCGGACGGCTTTGAAGCAGGGCAGTTCAAGGGCGTTGAAATATTCTTCTGGAGCGGTGCGCGCATGCCGAGGTCGATGATCGAGCAACTGCAGGGAATGGGCAGAGGCCAGGTGCGCACCAACTACGGTGCAACGGAGCTCTGCTCTTCGTTGACCTGCAGCGACCCGGATCTGGACATCGATACGCTGGCCATCACTATTGGCCGCTCGCGCTCCGGCGAGCTGCGTGTCGTTAAAAATGATGAAAAGGAGTGTCAGGTTGGTGAAATCGGCGAGATCCAGGCGAGGCGCGAATTCTGCATGGCGGGATACCTGAATAACCCCGAAGCAACGTCGGCGGCTTATACCAAGGATGGCTGGCTTAAAACCGGTGACCTGGTGCAAGTGTTGCCCGATGGCAATCTGAGCTTTGTCGGTCGGGACTCTGATATGTACAAGTCCGGCGGCGAGAATGTCTATCCCGCCGAAATCGAAGAGTGCATCGAAGCAAACCCGAAAGTGAATCTGGTAGCGGTGATCGGGGTCGCCGATGACCTCTACGGTGAAGTCGGCCGCGCATACATCATGAAGACGCCCGGTGCGGAATTGTCTGTGGAAGAAATGAAAGCCTGGTGTGCAGAACGGCTCGCCAATTACAAAATTCCGAAAAAATTTGATATTTGCGGCGAACTTCCGTTGTTGGCCAGTGGTAAAATTGACAAGGTAACATTACGGAAAGCCGTCGATTAGCCCCGCTCGTGGGGAAGGGGCGGTCAGGACAAGAAACGTCAATTTGGGGGAGAAAATGAAGATTACGGTTATCGGCGGCACCGGTCCGCAAGGGCAGGGGTTGGCGCAGCGCTTTGCCCTCGCCGGGGTGGATGTCATTGTCGGCTCGCGCGATGCGGCGCGCGCAGCCGGCATCGCGGCGGAGCTTTCGGCGCCCTTGCAGGATGCGCCAGGCAGCATCACCGGCATGGACAATCTCTCGGCCGTTAAAGCTGCCGATGAAATCGTCATCCTGGCCGTGCCTTATGGCGGGCACGACGCCACGCTGAAGGGCATCGCGGGCGCTCTTCAGGGCAAAATTCTCGTCGATATCGTCGTCCCCCTGGCCGAAGGCAATCCCAAGAAAGCTGCCATGCCGCCCGAGGGCTCGGCCACTGAGGCGGCGCAGGCGATGCTGGGTGAGGATATTCCGGTTGTCGGCGCGCTGCATAATGTCTCGGCCCATGTGCTCGCCGATCTCGCCCAGGGCATCAATTGCGACATTCTGGTGTGCGGCAACAATCTCGAGGCCAAACAGAAGGTCATGGCCCTGATCGAGCGCCTCGGCGTCACCTGCTACAATTGCGGCCTGGCCGAAAGCGCGCGTTGCATCGAGGCGCTGACACCCATTCTAATTCGCCTTAACATGTCGAAGACGACGCCGTTTCGCCACGGCGGCGTCAAGATTTGGGCCGAATAGGGGCGGGGAAGATGGAATTTGCCTTCACAATTCGCGGCGACATGGACAAGAAACGGGTTGTCGCCATTTGCCGCCAGGCCGAGGCGGCGTCATTCGACTATGCCTGGTTTTTCGATACCCATGTGCTGTGGCGCGACCTCTATCCGCAAATGGCGGTGGCGATGGAGCATACCTCGAAACTCCGCTTCGGCCCGTGTGTGACCAACCCGCAGGTGCGCGAATGGTCGGTCGCCGGCAGCCTGTTTGGCGCCCTCGCGGTGCAAAGCGACGGCCGCTTCGATATCGGCGTCGGGCGCGGCGACAGCTCGGTGCGCGTCGCCGGCAAGCGCCCCGCCACGGTCGCGCGCATGGAGAATTTTTGCCAGGCCATGAAAGGCCTGGTGCGCGGCGATCCAGTGACCTATGACGAGCGCCCGGAGCCGGTCACGTTCGATTGGACCGGCGGGTACGAACTACCGCTCTGGGTCGCCGGCTATGGCCCCAAGGCCCTCGCCGCCGCCGGACGTCAGGGCGATGGCCTGATCGTGCAACTGGCCGAGCCGTCGCTTTGTCAGTGGATGGGTGAGGCGGCCAAATCAGCCGGCACGGAAGCCGGGCGCGATATGAGCGATTACCGCGTCATGGCCTGCGCCCCGGTCTGGGTCGGCGACAGGGACAAGGGTGTGGCGCAGACCAAATGGTTCCCGGCCCTGGTCGGCAACCATATCGCCGATATCCTCAAATGGTACGGCTCGGATACACGCGAGGTGCCGGAGGCCTTGACCGCCTATGTGCAAAGCAGAAAAGGTTCGGGCGCCGACGAGGGCTATGACTACAAGCAGCACACCCAGATGGACGATGAAAATTCCTATTATGTAACCGACGAGACGACCGAGGCATTCTGCCTGATCGGCCCGGCTGAAGCGCATGTGGAAAAGCTGCGCCAGCTTGAGGCGGCGGGCGTGACGCAGTTTAATATCTATCTCTGCAGTGGAGAGGAAGAGCGCCAGATCGCGGAGTATGGCGAACATATTATTCCCCATTTCCGCCAACAATAATGCGTGCAGGAGAAAATCGATGGAATTCGGCATAGCCTTTAAAGGCGACCTTAGTCACAAGCGCATGCTCGCCATCTCGCGCCAGGTCGAGGCCGGCGGCTTCGATTATATCTGGTTCTTCGATTCCCACATTATCTGGTCCGACGCCTATACCCAGATCGCGGCCAGCATGCAGCACACCGATCATGTACGCTATGGCCCGCTGGTGACCAACCCGAAAGTGCGCGACTGGTCGGTGGCGGCAAGCATCTTCGCCACCCTCAACCGCATGAGCGGCGGGCGCATGGATATGGCGGTCGGGCGCGGCGACTCATCGATGCGGGTGATGGGCAAGAAGCCGGCCAACCTTGCCACCCTGGTCGAATTTGTCGAAGCGATGCGGACCATGGTGCGCGGCGACAGCTTCACCTATGACGATTGCCCCAACCCGGTGTTCATGGACTGGACCGACGGTAACGAATTGCCGGTATGGATCGCCGCCTATGGCCCGAAGGCGCTGAAAGTTGCCGGCGAGAATGGCGACGGCCTGATCATTCAGTTGGCTGATCCGGGGCTTTGCCAATGGTTCACCGAACAGGCCAAGGCCGGCGGCGAGGCGGCCGGGCGCGATATGTCGAATTTCCGGGTGCTGTCCTGCGCGCCGGTGTGGATCGGCGACGTCGAGACCGGCGTCAAGCAGACCAGCTGGTTCCCCGCCGTGGTCGGCAACCATGTTGCCGATATCGTCGAGAAATACGGCAAGGATACCGATCTCGTACCCGACAGCCTGACCAAATTTATCGAAACACGGCAGGGCAAGGGCGCGGACGAGGGTTACGATTACCGCAAACACGCGGTCAAGGATTCCGACAATCTCTATTATGTGAACAACGCCGTCACCGAATCCTTTTGCATTGTCGGCCCGGCGGAAGCGCATATCGAAAAATTGAAGCAGCTCGAGGCCGCAGGGGTGACGCAGTTCACCATTTATCTGACGCAGGGTGACGAAGAGCGCCTGGTATCGGAATATGTCGATAATGTTATTCCCCACTTCAGGTAAGGCGGGACAGTCCATTTAAGGGAGGAAAAAGATCATGGAATTCGGCATCGCGTTCAAAGGCGAGATAGAGCCCAAACGTACGGTTGCCATCGCCCGCCAGGTCGAGGCAGCGGGCTTTGAATATTGCTGGTTTTTCGATTCCCATATTCTCTGGGCTGACCCCTATCCGAAGATCGCGCTCTGCATGGAGCATACCGAGAAGCTGCGTTACGGCCCGCTGGTGACAAACCCGAAGGTGCGCGACTGGTCGGTCGCCGCCAGCCTGTTCGCGACGCTGCAAAAAATCAGCAATGGCCGCTTCGATATCGCGGTCGGGCGCGGCGACAGCTCGATGCGGGTGATGGGCAAGAAGCCCGGCACCATCGCCTACACCACGGAATTCTGCGAAGCCGTGCGTACCATGGTGGCCGGTGAATCCTATCAATATGACGAATGCCCGGCGCCGGTGTTCATGGATTGGGTTGACAAGCATGTGCTCCCGGTTTGGATTGCCGCTTACGGGCCGAAAGCGCTGAAGATGGCGGGCGAGGTCGGTGACGGCCTGGTGGTGCAATTGGCCGATCCCGGACTGTGCCGCTGGTTTGCCGACCAGGCAGTCGCCGCCGGCAAGGAAGCGGGCCGCGACATGAAGGATTACCGGGTTCTGTCCTGCGCCCCGGTCTGGGTCGGCGATCATGAAACCGGCGTCCAGCAAACCAAATGGTTCCCCGCCCTGGTCGGCAATCACGTTGCCGACATCGTCGAGAAATATGGTTCGGAATCCGATTTGGTGCCGGAGAGCCTGACCAACTATATCGAAAGCCGGCGCGCCGGCGGCGCCGGGGGTGACGCCTATAATTACCGCCAACACGCCGATAAGGATTCAGACAATACCTATTACATCACACCTGAAATAACCGAATCCTTCGGCATCATCGGGCCTGTCGAAAAGCATGTCGAAAAGATCAAGGCGCTGGAAGCGGCGGGCGTGACGCAATTCACGATCTATCTCACCAACGGCTCGGAGGAAAAGATCGTCGCCGAATATGGCGAGCATGTCATCCCGCACTTCAAATAATCGCTCCAGCGCCGCTTACATCGAAGCGATGAAATAATCGATCGTACTGCGCATGCCCTCGGATGTTTGCGATAGCTCGCCTGACGAAACCTTGATCTTTGCTGCAGCATCGCCTGATTCCTGTGCCGCTTGCGTTACACTTTGAATCGTATCGGATACTTCCTGCGTGCCTTGCGCCGCCTGTTGCACATTGCTGGAAATTTCCTGCGTCGCGGCACCTTGTTCTTCGACGGCGGAAGCGATGGTGGTCGTGATTTCGCTGATTTGACCGATGGTGCCGCCAATGCCCTCAATCGCGGTAACTGATTCGGCGGTCGCGGATTGAATGGAGCCGATCTGTTTGGCGATATCCTCGGTTGCCTTGGCGGTTTGGTTGGCGAGACTCTTCACTTCAGATGCGACGACCGCGAAACCTTTGCCCGCCTCGCCGGCCCGCGCCGCCTCAATTGTCGCGTTAAGCGCCAGCAGGTTGGTTTGCCCGGCAATATCGCTAATCAGATCGACGACCTCGCCGATTTTTTGACTCGCCTCTGACAAGCCGCGAATGGTTTCATTGGTGGTATGTGCTTCATCCACCGCGCCTTCGGCGATGCGCGCCGATTCGGCGACCTGGCGGCCGATTTCATCAATCGAGGAGGCTAGCTCTTCGGCCGCGCTGGCCACGGTTTGCACATTTGTCGTCGCTTCCTCCGACGCGGCGGCAACGACGCTTGACTGGCGGCTCGATTCTTCGGCCGTGGCGGCCATCGCTTCGGACGATTCCCGCATATCGGTTGATGCTGCGGAAACAGCTTCCACCATACTCTTGACATCATCCGCCAAACTGAGCTGCTTGGTGACGACGCTCCACGTCACCATCGGTTTAACATAGCGGCCTTGGGCGTCGTTAATTGCGCTGACGAGCAAATCCAAGGTCTCTTCGCCGAGCTTAATCTTGGCAGTGAAAGGAAGATTGGTGGCATCGCTTAGAATTCGGCGTTGATGTTCGGAATTCTTATGAAAAATGTCGATACTCGAGCCTAAAATCTGGTCCACGCCGCACGGCAATAATTGTTCGATGGAGCGCAAGGTATTGAGGCTCGTCTCGTTAATGTAGGAGATCTTATAATCGTCACTCGGGTCGCAGACCATCACATTGACGGGCATGGCGTCGAGCATCATTTTCAGCTCTCTTGATTCAGTGTCAGTGCCGGTAGTTTTATCCTCGTGCGTTCCGGAATTCGAGCGCTTGCGGCTGCCAAATATTCCTGCCAGGCGTTTCAACATTTCGAACTTTTCCTCCGATAATAGCGGCTGCGCTTATGTTGCTGGTTTTTGGAATGTTGCGCGCCTTCCCATCAAGCGCACGGCAACAGAGTTTGTAAATAAATTCACTTACATTCTTTCAGAGTATTATTAACCAATAAAAAACTTAAAAAAATTATGGATTATACCGCGCTTGTCGTGCCGGCCTGATCGGTGATATCGGGCAAATTACTTTAGCGAAACGGCGAACTCGAACGTCTCCCGGGCCAACCGCACGCGATCGTCGAGGGTTTTCATCACCGATGGCGTGATGTGGCAGCGCACCCCCACCTGGTTTTGCAACGCCGCGTCGGCAGGGTCGAGGACGAAGCCGTCGATCAGGTCGTGGTAGCGCTGGGCGACAGATTCAGCGCTCACCGTCACGCCCAATTCCCGCATCATCTTGGCGGTTGGCCCTTTAAGCGCTTCGCCGCCGACAATTGGCGATACGGCGACCACGGGCGCGCGGCACTCCTCGAGCGCCTGTCTCAGCTCGGGCATGGCAAGGATTGGATCGATGCTGATATAGGGGTTGGAGGGGCAGATGATAACCGCGCGGAGCGACGGCGCCGATAGTATCTCGAGAATTTCCTGGTTCACCCGCGCCGTATCGGCACCCTCGTATTGAAACCCGGTGACGGTGGGCGCGCATTGGTCGCGTACGAAATAATGCTGTAGCGCCAGCGGGCCTGTCGTTGTTTGCACGACGGTACGCACCGCATCGTCGCTCGCCGGCAGGATGCGCGCTTTGATGCCCACTTTCCTGCAAATATCGGCGGTGATGCTGCTTAACGTCTCACCGGTGCGTAGGCGCTGGCTGCGCGCCACATGCAGGGCCAAATCGCCATCGCCCAAATGAAACCAGGTCTCGCCGCCGAGCCTTTCGAGGGCGTGCATGAAGGTCGCGGTATCGCCGGCACGGCCCCAGCCGGTTTGCTCATTGCTGAGGCCCGACAGGGTATAGGTCAGGGTGTCGATATCCGGGCAGATGGTGAGGCCGAGATGTTCGAAATCGTCGCCGATATTTGCCGCAATGGCGAGTTCTGTCGGCGCAAGATAATTTGCCAGGCCGAGCGCCAGCTTGGCGCCGCCGACGCCGCCCGAGAGCGCGAGGCAGGTGGTGACGCTCACCGAAAGAGATCCTCCTCCTCATCGCGCACCAGTGTCGAACCGTTGCCCTGGTTGGTGGAACGGTCGAGGCCGCGGATCAGAATCACCGGCAAACCTTCATCGCCCTGGCCTTGCAGGATCGAGGCGGCGGCGGCCAATTCGTCGCCGAGGCCGACAATCGAGACCGCCAGCGGGCGGCCATAAAGATCGGACTGACCGCGCAGGTCGAGAACCGATTCGAGGCCGGCGGCGCCAAGCGCAATGCCCACCGTGCCGACACGCCAGGCGCGCCCGACACTGTCGCTGATGACGATCGCCGCATTCTTGCCGAAGCGCTCCTTCATCGCGGCGCGCAGCCGGGCGCAGCTGCCGTCCGGATCGAGCGGCAGCAGGAGAACGCGCTGACCGTCATTTTGCGGTGCCACATTCGAGCTATCGATACCGGCATTGGCGAGAACGTAGCCGAGCCTGTGCGCGACGATCAACACGCCTGACCGGTAGCGCAGCACCTCACGCGATTCAGAGAGAATCAACTCGACGAGGCGGGGGTCTTTGTCGGTTTTTTTGCCCAGTTCGACCGCCTGCGCCGACGGTTCGACATCATCGAGGTCGGCATAGCGGTCCTCGCTTTTCGAGACGATTTTCTGAGCAATGACAAGCACGTCGCCGTCTTCTAACTCAGCACCCGCCTGCGCAAGGCCGGCGGCGATCAATTCAGGGAGATCGTCCCCCGGGTTGACGAGGGGGATATCAGGCAAGGCAATAAGTTCGAGGCGTTTCGGCATAAAGGCGTTTTCCGGCTGGCAGGATGAAGAGCGTTACGGTGCGCGGCTACGAAAGGGGCGTAAGGTCCCCCCAACTCGCAATCCTGGCAATCTCAATAGCGATCACCGGCAGGGATTCCAACTCCATATTTCGCAGTTGGCGATATTTGGCGCGGAGGCGTTCCTGCGCCGCATCATGCGTATTGCCACTGCGCAATATCTCGGCCTTTCCGCGCACCATGACCCAGCCCAGTTTGGACCAGTCGGCGTCGTCATAATGCTCGACGCTAAGCGCCACGCTGGGGTTTTCGGCAATATTTCGCAGCCGCTTGAGATCCGTGCCGCGCTTCGGCTTTTGGTCGATGGTGATGTAAATATATTCGCCACCCCGGACAAAACAAACCGGCACGACATGCGGCGCGCCGTGCCGGTCGGCGGTGGCCAAATAGGCAATTCGAGCGGCGTCGAGAAACGCCGCCCTGTCACGGTCCGGCAACATCCTCAAGCATCCGAGGCTATTTCCCGGAAGCGCCCGACGGCATCGATATGCTGTTGCAGAGAGGTGAAACCGGCGCCCATGGTGTTGAAGGAAATGTGGCTGGCGCCATTTTGTTTCCATGCCGCGACTTCGCGCGCCACCTGATCTTCCGATTTATCGGCGGCATTGACGAAGCTCTCGATGCCGATATCCGCCGGGTCGCGCCCGGCTTCCTCGATATAGCCGCGTAACTTGTCGAGTTCGGCCTTGCCCTTGTCGTCCATGGCGAAAATCGGGAACCAGCCATCGCCGATGCGCGCCACCCGGCGCATGACGGCGTCGGCATGGCCGCCGAACCAGACCGGAATGGGGCGTTGCGGCGGTAGCGGGTTGAGACCGGCATCGGTGATTTTATGCCAATTGCCCTCATAGGTGATGAGGTCGTTGCACCACAGCGCCCGCATCACCTCGATTTGCTCCTCTGAGCGTTTGCCGCGATCGGCGAAATTCATGCCAAGCGCTTCATACTCCACGTCATTCCAGCCAATGCCGATGCCGAGGCGGAGGCGGCCGCGGCTCAGGATATCGATTGCCGCGGCCTGCTTGGCGACCAGCGCGGTTTGGCGCTGCGGCAGGATGATGATGCCGCTGGTCAATTCGATTTTCTCCGTTACCGCGGCGAGAAAGCCGTAGAGCACAAACAACTCATGAAACATGTCCGTGTGTTTGTACGGGCCCTTGAGGTCATGGGTTGCGGCATTGCCGCCCAGCACATGGTCGAAGGTAAGGATATGGTCCAGGCCGAGCCCTTCGACGGCCTGGGCATAGTCTTTGACGGCGGCGGGGTCCGCGCCGATTTCAGTTTGTGGAAAAACGGCTCCAATACGCATGTTCTACCTCCCAGGCTAACAAATGTTATCTCTTGGTTTATCTCACAGGCGCCTTATCGGCGGCAATCCGTGCCTTTCCTTCCCTTTCCAAATCCGAGCATATTTACATGCGGGCAATCCATAGGCAGTGTAGGGGGAAGCGTACCGATTCCGTTCGGGGCGACCCATAAGAAGCAACCGAAACATAGAGAGATGGAGGCTGAAATGGCCGATAAAGAAGCTTGGAGAGGCAAAGTTGGCGGCATGGACGATCAGGAAGTGATCGATTTTCTCGCCGGAAACTCGATTTGCCGGTTGGGTTGTCTGGATGGCGACGGTTGGCCCTATGTGGTGCCGATCTGGTTCGAGTATAGCGACAATGGGTTTTACATTATTCCACGCGAACGTTCGCTGTGGGCCAAATATATCCAGAATGATTCGCGCGTTTCGCTCTGTATCGACGAGGCCGATGGTTTGCGCAAAGTCATGGTCAAAGGCAAGGGCGAGATCGTCGAGGAAGCCAATGTCGGCGGCAAATGGGTGGAAATCGCGACCCGCATGTCGGTGCGTTATCTCGGCGTGAACGGCCCCGATTATTTGGCGCCGACGCTGCCGGAGCCCCGCTGGCTGATATTTGTCCGCCCGGAAAAAATGGTCACTTGGCAGGGTGTGGATTGGGCGAAGCGCTACAAAACAACCGATTGGGGTTGAACCGCTAAACCGCAGTATGTGGCAAGATTCTCAAAGAATTTTTTGAGCAGCTGCTTGTTTCGTGCCTGGTGACTTGACTGCGGAATCCGAATTCTCGTCTGTGCGGCGCAGTATGGAGATGCTGGGCCTTGCCGTCTTGTGGGTAAAACCGGACGACGGGCAGATCATCTTTGCCAATCGCGCCGCGCAAAAGCTGTTGGACCGCTCCGGGCAAGCATTGCTGGGCGAGGGCTTTCGCGTCATCGACACTGCCTTTGAAACGGGCGGATGGCGGGAGTTTGTCACCGAATTGCGGCAAGCGGGCGCGGTTGAGCGCGAGACGGTTTTGCGGCCTGAACCGGAGCGCTGTTTATCGGTGGCGCTTAATGCTTCCCTCAGCGAGGTCGGCGGCGAAGAGGTTATCGTTTATTTCGCCCGCCAAATTGGCGAAGGTTCGGCGGCGCAAAGGGCGGTAAACGCCCAACTGGAATTGATAACCGATTCACTCCCCATCTTGATCGCCCGTGTCGACCGCAACCTGCGCTACACCTTCGTTAACAAGGGGTATGAGCGGGTTTTCGGCCGTGGCGGCCTCGAACTGGTCGGGCGCACCATGGGGGAAGTTCTGGGCGAGAGCGATCTCAAGGGTTCGGAGCAGTTTATCGAACGTGTGCTGCTCGGCGAAACCGTGACCTTCGAGCGCGCCTTTTACAGAACCGCTTTGGGCAAACGCGTCATTCGCGGCACATTTTCACCCGATACCTCGGAGGATGGCCAGGTCGTTGGCTATTTTGCCCTGGGCCAGGACATCACCTCGGAAGCCAGCATTCGTGAAGAGCGCGAGCTCAGCGAAGCACGCGCCGAAAGCGCCAAACGCCAACTGCTCGGCGCCATCGAAAGTCTATCGGACGGATTTGCCCTGTTCGATCCGGATGAGCGCCTGGTTATATGCAATACAAGATTTCGCGCCGCGTTTCCGCAGGTCGAAAGCCACATCAAGCGCGGCGCCAAATTCGAGGATATGACACGGCGCTATGCCGAAACCGTGGAGAGCTTGCTAAACGATAGGGCGGCGCTCAATTCCTTTGTTGCGAAACGCCTGAGGCATTATCGCAATGCCACCGGGAATCTGGTGTATTCGGCGCCGGACGGGATGTGGTACCGCATGACCGATCATCGCACGCCGGATGGCGGCGGGGTGATCATTCACAGCGATATTACCGAATCAAAAATCCGCGAGATGGAATTGCTCGAGGCCAAGAATCAGGCCGATTCCGTCAACCGGATAAAAACCGAGTTTCTCGCCAATATGAGCCATGAATTGCGCACGCCGCTCAATGCCATTATCGGCTTTTCGGAAATCATCGAGCATGAAATGTTCGGCCCGATCAGCGAGCCGAAATATGTTGAGTATATTGCCGACATCAAGCGCAGCGGCGTTCATCTGCTCGATGTGATCAACGATATTCTCGATATCTCAAAGGTCGAATCCGGTACCGTTGTCCTCGATCAGGATTTGGTGGAACTCGGCGACATCATTCAAACCTGTCACCGCCTCGTGACGCCGCGCGTTCAGGAAAAGAGCCTGCTGCTCGCCACCGAGATTGCTGAAGGCATCCCGATTATTCTTGGCGATCGCCGGCGCATCACGCAACTGCTGCTGAACCTGCTCTCCAACGCGATCAAATTTACCGCCGATGGCGGGCGTATCGTGACCTGCGTTACTTGCAGCGATGCGGGCGAACTGGCGTTGTCGGTGCGCGATAGCGGTATCGGTATCCGGTCTGAAAACCTGGCCAGGGCGGTCGAGCCGTTTTTTCAGGTCGATGGCACGCTCGCCCGGCCGCACGAAGGAACCGGCCTCGGCTTAACCTTGTGCAAGATGTTTGCGGAGTTGCATGGCGGCAGTCTTGAGATCGCCAGTGAATTCGGCGAAGGGACCACCGTCACCGCGCGCTTCCCGGCCAACATCGTGCGGGACGTGGAAGCGGTCGCGGTGCGGCAGGTTGTTGAGAGTTAATCGGCGTTTTATAACAATGCGTTAAGTCGTTTCAACCCGGCTTCCAAGTCGGCGATCAGATCGTCCGCATGTTCGAGCCCGGCATGAAATCTGAGACAGGGATAGGCAGGGTCCCAGTCGCCCGTTTCGCGTACTTTGTGCGGATAAGTGGGGATCGCCAGGCTTTCGTAGCCGCCCCATGAATAGCCCATGCCGAACAGTTCCAAACCGTCGAGCATTGCGGCGACGGCTTCTTCAGGTACCGGGTTGAGCACCACGCCGAAGAGGCCGGAGGCGCCAGTGAAATCACGCCGCCAAATATCATGCCCCGGATCGCCGGGCAGGGCCGGATGGAGGACGCGGTTGACCTCCGGGCGCTCGGCCAGCCAGGAAGCGAGATGCAAGCCGGTTTCACCCTGTTGGGCCAGCCTTACGGCGAGGGTGCGCATGCCGCGGAGCGCCAGATAGCAATCGTCCGGGCCGGCGCTGGCGCCGAGATCCTCGAACGCTTTCTTGACCGGCTCATAGCTTTTCTCGGTGACGGTTACCATGCCGAGCATGGCATCGGAGTGGCCGACGATATATTTTGTCGCCGCCTGCACCGAGATATCTGCGCCGAGCTTGAATGGATTGCACAGCAGCGGCGAGGCCCAGGTATTGTCGGTAATAACAATCGCATCGGCAGCATGCGCCACTTCGGTAATCGCCGGCAGGTCCTGCATTTCGAAGGTCAGCGAACCGGGCGATTCGGTAAAGACGACGCGCGTGTTGGGCTGCATCAAATCAGCAATGCCGGCACCGATGAGCGGATCGTAAAAGGTGTGTGAGATGCCGAGATCCTCGAGCAGGCCGGCGGCCAGTTCGCGGCTTGGGCCGTAGGCGCTGTCGACCATCAACAGGTGATCGCCGCTTTTCAAATAAGCCAGCAGGGAGGCGAGAATCGCGGCTTTGCCGGAACCGAAGGCGAAGCTGCGCCAGCCGCCCTCGATCTTGGCCACCGTTTCCTGCAGGGCAAATGTGGTCGGTGTGCCGTGGCGGCCATAGAAGACATCGCCATATTCGCGCTTTCCGGCTTTTTTGAGCGCTGCCACGGTCGGGTACAGGATGGTTGAGGCATGATATACTGGAACATTCACAACGCCCCGATGTGCCTCCGCATCGCGGCCCAGCACGGAAAGAAGGGTTTCGGCCTTTAAGTCGCCTTTGTCTGCCTTCGCCATATTTTCATCATCTCCGCCCAGGGTTCACGCGTGAGCGGTTTTTATCAGAGGCCGGAGCGCTCCGCCAGAGCGTGGCGCTTCTGCTTGGCGCTGCTGACGGGAATATTCCTGCAAGCGCTCGTCGCCGTGCCTCTGCCGGCTTCCGAATATGGCGATTCAAGCCGTGAGGAAGCCTATCGCGGCATTTACCTAATTGCCGTGCCGCCGGCGCCTGGCGAGGAATTCGACATTCCGATAATGGGCTCCGACAAGGCGCTTTCGGTCATTCGCAGTGCCATCGACCTTCTCTATGCGCGCTCACCCTATAATGCCGAAAAGCTGGACATGCTGAAATCGGTGGGTGATGCGGTCATAATCTATGACCCAAGTTTTCCCGAATGGTCGCGCGGTGACGTCACCCTGGCGGCTTTCCTGCCCGACTTTTTTGAGCCGGCGCCGGGCGCACCGGGCGAGACAGTCTTCGTTGCCATGCTCGGGCGCTACATCATTCAGCATTCGCCGGCCGAGATCGCGGCGGAGGGAATCGTTCATGAGCTGGTCGGGCATGGCCTGCAACATTACCAAGGCCGCCTCCAGCGGATGGGCGGGCTGAATGTCGAATGTGAAGCGTCGCTTTATGAATTGCAGGCGTTTCAGGATCTCGGCACCGATAAGTTCACCGGCCATATGGTGCGCTTCCGGCGCGAGCTCGAAAAGCATAATTGCGATGATTTCAAGCGCTTCATGCGCAAGCGCAAGCCTTGGCTGATGCCGCTTTGGGACGAGCTGCATGTCGATGTAAAGCAGATTCTCATGATTTTTGAGGAATATGCGGCGCAATTGCCCAAATGAGACGTCTCGCCTAACCTAGCGACAGCGATTGGTCGCTGGGGCTGCCCATGCCGGATGAAGGTCAATCTCCTTACGCGCCGTTAAAGCTGGCGTTTATATTGCTGCCAAAATATTCGATGATCGCCTTTTCGTCGTTGATCGAACCGATTCGCCTGGCCAACCGCGAATCCGGCGCCGAGCTTTTCGAATGGTCGTGCTATTCGCTCGATGGCGAAGCGGTTGAAGCGAGCAATCATGTTGTCACCCAGGTCGATGGTGCGGTGCGTGACCTCGGTGATGCTAGCTTGACTCTCGTCTGTTCGGGCCTGGATATCGAGCAGGTCGCGCCGGGACCGGAACTCGGACAGCGTCTGCGCTATCTGGTGGCGCACGGGCGGACCATCGGCGCGGTTTGCACCGGCGCTTATGTACTGGCCAAATATGGCCTGCTCGATGGCTTCCGCTGCACCATCCATTGGGAAAATATCCCGTCTTTCCGCGAGGAATTTCCGGCCATCGACGTCACCTCCGATATCTACGAGATCGACCGCACCCGCTGGACCTGTGCCGGCGGCACCGCGGCGCTCGATATGATGCTGCGCTTCATCGCCGAGCAGGGCGGCGTCGCTTTGGCGCGCAAGGTTGCCGAAGTTTCGCTACACCAGGAAATCAGGGCCGGAAAGAACGCCCAACGGCACGATCTCCGATACCGCCTCGGTACGGCCAACGACAAGCTGATAGAGGCGGTGCAGGTGATGGAAAGCCATATCGAGGATCCGCTCAGCTGCAGCCAGTTGGCCGCCACCGTCAAACTATCGACGCGCCAATTGGAACGGCTGTTCCGCCGCCATTTCGACCAGTCCCCCGGGCAATATTATCTACGCATCCGCCTCGACAAGGGCCGCGACCTGCTGCGCCGGACGAGCCGCTCCAAGCTCGATATCGCGGTTGCGAGCGGTTTTTCCTCGACCTCGCATTTCACCAAATGCTACCGCAAATGCTTCGGCCACACGCCGACCGACGAGCGTACCAATCAAGCCGAGTTGTTCCTGCCCACCAGCCGCTAATCGCCGTGTCGCTCAACTGCCCAAAAGCGTCGTTTTGGTCATGTTCCCAATATCTTGGGATGCGATACTGAGAACCGATGACTGATACGCAAGATATCGATCTACAGGCGCTCGACGATAGCGAGCTTGTCGCCCAGATGCATGACGATCTTTATGACGGTCTCAAGGAGGAGATCGAAGAAGGCGTCGAAATCCTGCTGGCGCGCGGCTGGGAGCCGTACAAGGTATTAACGGACGCCTTGGTCGAAGGCATGCGCATTGTCGGCATCGATTTCCGCGACGGCATTCTATTCGTGCCCGAGGTGCTGCTTTCGGCCGGCGCCATGAAGGGTGGCATGGCGATTTTACGCCCGCTATTGGCCGAAACCGGCGCGCCCTCGGTCGGCAAGATGGTGATCGGCACGGTCAAGGGAGACATTCACGATATCGGCAAGAATCTTGTCTCGATGATGATGGAAGGGGCGGGCTTCGAGGTGATCGATATCGGCATCAACAATCCCGTGGAGAATTACCTGGCCGCGCTGGAGGAGCATCAGCCCGATATCCTCGGCATGTCGGCCCTCCTAACCACCACCATGCCCTATATGAAAGTGGTGGTTGAGACGCTCAAGGAAAAAGGCATGCGCGACGATTATCTTGTTCTCGTTGGTGGCGCCCCCTTGAGCGAGGAGTTCGGCGAGGCGGTTGGCGCCGACGCCTATTGCCGCGATGCCGCCGTCACGGTGGATGTCGCCAAGGAGATGATGGCGCGCAAACACAATCAGCGCGGCCAGCTGAGTTCCTAAGCTATTGCCGCGCTCTGAAGTCGTTGGTAAGAGCATGCCATGACCCGCACCATATTAAGCTCCGAACATAAAGAAGTGGCGATCGGCTTCGACGAGCCGTTCTGCATCATCGGCGAACGCATCAATCCGACCGGGCGCAAGAAGCTCGCCGCCGAGATGAAGGCGGGCGATTTTTCGACCGTGTCGGCGGAAGCGCTCGCCCAGGTTCAGGCCGGCGCGCATATGCTCGATGTCAATGCGGGCATCCCGCTCGCCGACGAGCCGCGCATTCTCGCCGATTCTATCGAACTTGTTCAAAGCCTGGTCGATGTGCCGCTCAGTATCGATTCTTCGATTATTGAAGCCTTGCAAGCGGGCCTCGCGGTATATCGCGGCAAGGCACTGGTCAATTCGGTGACGGGCGAGGATGAATCGCTTGAGCGCGTATTGCCGTTGGTGAAACAGCACGGTGCGGCGGTGGTTGCCATTTCCAACGACGAAAGCGGAATCTCGGAAGATCCCGATGTGCGCTTCGCGGTTGCCAAGAAAATCGTCGAACGGGCGGAAGACCATGGGATTCCCCGCGCCGACGTCATCGTCGATCCGCTGGTCATGCCGATTGGCGCCATGAACGATGCTGGCAGGCAGGTCTTCAGCCTGCTGCGCCGGCTCAAGGGCGAGCTCAAAGTCAATTCGACCTGCGGCGCTTCAAACATTTCTTTTGGCCTGCCGCACCGCCATGTTCTCAATGGGCATTTTCTCGCCATGGCCTCGCTTGCCGGCATGACATCGGCAATCATGAATCCGCTGCACAAAGAGGAACTGGATGGTGTGCGCGCCGCCAACATGTTGAACGGAACGGACCCTGACTGCGCCGCCTGGCTGGCCGCGAACCGCCCGGCTGAAACGAATGCGGAGGGCGGCAGGGCGCGGCGCACCAACCGGCGCCGCCGCTCCAACGCCTGAGACGCTTCGTGGCAGATAAGAAAGAAGCAAGCGAAGCCTTGGTGGTTTTCCAGCCATCCGGCCGGCGCGGGCATTTCCCGCTTGGCATGCCGGTCCTGCGGGCGGCGCAAAAACTCGGTGTTTATGTCGAATCGGTGTGCGGCGCGCGCGGTCTGTGCGGGCGCTGCCAAATCAAAGTCGAAAGCGGCAAGTTCGCCAAATACGGCATTACCAGCGCAGCCGAAAATCTATCCGCCACGAGCGATCTGGAGATTCGCTACCGCGCCGTGAAGCCGCTTGCCGAGGACCGCCGGTTGAGTTGTTCGGCGCTGATTCAGGGCGATCTTGTTGTCGAAATTCCGAGCGACGCCCGGACAAATAAGCAAGTGGTGCGCAAGCGCGCCGAGAGCCGGGAGATCGAGAGAAACCTGGTGACCCATCTTCGCTATGTCGAGGTACCGCCGCCGGACCTGGCAGCGCCAAGCGGCGATGCCGACCGCCTCATCGCCGCGCTCGAGAAAGACTGGGGCTATCGAGCTCTGACGCTGGATGCGGAGCTGCTTGCCGCGCTCCAATCCGTGTTGCGCGAGGGCAAATGGAAAATCACCGCCGCCATATTTCAGGAGGAGGGTAGCGCACCCTTTGTCACCGGATTGTGGCCGGGGCTGAAGGAAACCATCCATGGCATCGCCGTCGATGTCGGGTCGACGACGATAGCGGCCCATCTCTGTGATCTCATGACCGGCGAGATTGTTGCGACCGCGGGCGCGCTCAATCCGCAAATTCGTTTCGGCGAGGATTTGATGTCGCGCGTTTCCTATATCCAGATGAACCCCGGCAGCCAGCCCGAATTAACAGCGGCGGTGCGCGAGACGGTCGATGCACTCGTACGTGAGACAGCGGAGGATGCCGCCATAGAAACGGCGGATATTGTCGAGGCGGTGATTGTCGGCAACCCGATCATGCATCACCTCTTTCTTGACATCGATCCCACCGAGCTCGGCGGCGCGCCGTTTGCGCTGGCGATTTCCTCAGCCCTCACTCAGCCTGCCGCCGGTATTGTCGCCAGCCTGCCAGCGAATGCGCGCCTTCACACCTTGCCCTGTATCGCCGGGCATGTCGGCGCCGATGCGGCGGCGGTGACGCTCTCGGAGCGGCCCTATCATGCCGATGCCACGACCCTGCTGGTCGATATCGGCACCAACGCGGAAATTGTCCTTGGCAACAAGAAACGGGTTTTGGCGGCAAGTTCGCCGACCGGGCCGGCCTTTGAGGGCGCGGAAATTTCCTGCGGCCAGCGTGCGGCGCCGGGCGCGGTCGAGCGGGTGCGTATAGACCGTGAAACCCATGCCGCGAAATTCAAGATCATCGGCTCGGAACTGTGGTCCGACGAGAAGGGATTCGGCGCGGAGGCGGAGAAGATCGGCATCACCGGCATATGCGGCTCGGGCATTGTCGAGGTGATCGCGGAGATGTATTTGAGCGGAATTATTTCGCCCGAAGGCGTCATCCTGCCGCCGGAAGACGGCGCCAGCGACCACATTGTTCCGACCGGGCGAACCTTCCGTTACGTCATTCATGCCGGTGAGATCGAGATCAGCGTGTCGCAAAAAGATGTGCGTGCCGTGCAGCTCGCCAAGGCGGCGCTCTATGCCGGGGCGCGTCTGTTGATGGACAAGCTTGAAATCGATGAGGTGGCGCAAATCAAACTTGCCGGCGCCTTCGGCAGCTATATCGATCCGAAATATGCCATGGTGCTGGGCCTTATTCCGGATTGCGATCTCACGCAGGTTTCGGGAATTGGCAACGCAGCGAGCACCGGCGCGCGCATGGCGCTGCTCAATAAGGAATACCGCCATGAAATACAGCAGGAAGTGAAAAAGCTGGTCAAGGTCGAAACGGCGACGGAGGAACGCTTCCAGGAGCATTTCGTCAACGCCATGGCCTTTCCCAACAATGTCGAGCCGTTTACACGTTTGCGCGCACAGGTCACGCTACCGGTGCACGATCCCGATACGGATGCAAAACGGCGCGCTCGGGCGCGCGAACGAAAGGCAGGGCACTAGCCCTTCAGGCGCTCATTCTCCGGATCAAAGGGTACATCGGAAATGACCGTCGCCTCGTGCGGTGTGCCCAATATCGAAATCTCGAACGTCTCGCCCATCGCCGCCATTTCCGGCTTGATCATGGCCAGTGCCAGGCTTTTACCGACCCGCCAGCCATAGCCGCCCGAAGTTGCGCGGCCAACCAGTTCGCCATTCTTACGCATGGGCTCGGAGCCGCGCGCATCGGCATCCGTCACGCCATGAACTTCCATCGTGACGAATTGCCATTGAGGGTTGCCCTGCCGTTCGGCCAGCGCCGTGCGGCCGATGAAATCGGATTTCTCCATGCGAATAAAGCGGTCGAGGCCGGATTCATAAGCGGAATATTCGATCGACAATTCGCGCGGAATGAGGCGGTAGGATTTTTCGAGGCGAAGTGAATCCATGGCGCGGATGCCGAATGGCTTGAGGTCATATTTCTCGCCTGCCGCCATCAATAGGTCAAAAATGTAATTCTGCATCTCGATCGGGTGATGCAGCTCCCAGCCCAGCTCGCCGACAAAATTGACCCTGAGGGCATGCGCCTGGGCACAGCCGACATTGATGAATTGTCCGGAGAGCCAAGGGAAGTTGGCGGTCGCGAAATCCGCATCGCTCAATTCCTGCAATAGCGCGCGGCTGTCCGGGCCGGCCAGGGCCAGCACGCCATATTGCGTCGTGACCTTTTGCAGACTAACGCTGCCGTCGATGGGCATGTTTTTTCGCAGATAGTCGAAATCATGCCGTTCATAGGCACCGGCTGAAACAAGGTAAAAATTATCCGCCGCCGTTTTGTAGACGGTGAATTCGGAGCGCACGCCGCCCATCGGTGTCAACATATGGCATAGCGACATTCGCCCCACGCATTTTGGAATGTGGTTGACGAACAGCCCGTCGAGCCATGCCGCCGCACCGCTGCCGGACACTTCGAATTTGGCGAAGGCGGACATATCGAGAAGCCCGACTTTCTCATGGACGTGGCGGCATTCATTGCCGACATGTTCGAAATAATTCGATCGGCGGAAACTCCAGCGCTCGCGCCTGTTGCCTGTAGCGTCGGGCGCGGCACCGGTTTCGTTGAGCAGGACGTCAGGCCTGTTCATCTCGGTCTCGCTCAGGGCGTAGCCGGCAGGCGCAAACCAGTTCGGCCGCTCCCAGCCATAGACCGAACCGAATACCGCGCCGAGGGATTCCATGCGCTCGTAGCAGGGCGAACGTTTGAGCGGGCGGGCCGCGGCGCGTTCCTCGTCCGGATAATGGACGGAGAACACATTTGAATATGCTTCTTCATTCTTGGCCTTGAGATAGCCGCGCGAGGCATAGGGGCCAAAGCGGCGCGGATCGACGCCCATCATGTCGAGCGAAGGCTCGCCCTCGACCATCCACTCGGCCAGCTGCCAGCCGGAGCCACCCGCCGCCGTAATGCCGAAGCTGTGCCCTTCATTGAGCCAGAAGTTTCTTAACCCCCAGGCCGGACCGACCATGGGAGAGCCATCCGGCGTGTAGGCGATGGCGCCGTTATAAACCTCCTTAACGCCGACCTCGGCAAATGCCGGCACGCGGGCGATGGCGGTTTCAACATGGGGCATCAGCCGGTCCATATCGCCTTGGAACAATTCGTATTCGGAATCGGCGGACGGGCCATCGACATAACAGCATGGCGCGCCGACCTCATAGGGGCCGAGCAACAGACCGCCATTTTCCTCGCGCATATACCAGGATGAATCGGACTCTCTCAGCACCCCCATCTCCGGCGCGCCGGCCTCGTGCCGGGCGACGATTTCGGGATGCGGTTCGGTGACGATAAACTGATGCTCGACCGGGATGGTCGGAATGTCGAGGCCGACCATGGCGCCGGTCTGACGGGCGAAGCTGCCGCTCGCCGAGACGATATGCTCGCAGGTGATCTCTCCCTGGTCGGTGATCACGCGCCACTCGCCACTGGCCAGTTGTTCAATGCCGGTGACGGCCACGCCGCGGTTTATCTCCGCGCCGCCATTGCGCGCGCCGGTCGCCAGTGCCTGGGTGAGATCGGCCGGCTGGATATAGCCGTCGCGCGGGTGCTGTATAGCGCCGACAATGCCGTCCACATTGCACAGCGGCCAAATTTCCTTGACCCCATCGGCATCGAGAAAGCGCACATCGACGCCGAGCGTTTCCGCCACACCGGCATAGAAACGGTATTCGTCCATGCGGTCGGCGGTGCGCGCGAGGCGGATATTGGATACCTGCTGCAAGCCAATGGCCTGCCCGGTTTCCGCTTCGAGGCCCTCATAAAGGGCGACGGAATATTTGTGAATCTGCCCGACCGAATAGCTCATATTAAAAAGCGGCAGCAATCCGGCCGCGTGCCAGGTCGAACCGGAGGTGAGCTCCTTGCGCTCCAGCAGAACGACATCGGACCAGCCTTTTTTCGTCAGGTGATAGAGAGTCGAGACGCCGACAACGCCGCCGCCGATGACCACCACGCGCGCATGTGTTTTCATATCTTCCCCGTCACGTTTCTTGATTTCCGCTTATGCTTCACCATAACAAGGATTAAACATGGAGACCATCATGGCGACAGGGGTGTGACGCTTTTGGTTGCCAATATGACGTAATTAGCCTCGCCAGAGAGGACGCCGCGCCGCAAAATGGCGGGAGCGGGTTTTCGAGGAGAGGAATAAGCATGGCGGATGCATCCGGACGTCCCGCGCGGCGCGGCCGGTCGGCGCGCCGCGCCTCGCGTGCCAATGCCGCGCCGCAGGCTGTCGCAACCTATATTGAGCGGAAAATTCCGCTAACGGAATTGCTCAGCGAAGAAGGCCTCGCCATCATCGAGGCCAATTGCGATACGCTGCTTGAGGAAATCGGTATTGAGTTTCGCGATGATGCTGAGGTCATCGCGCTGTGGAAGGATGCCGGCGCGGACGTCACCGGCGAGCGGGTGCGCTTTGCCAAAGGCATGTTGCACGAAATCGTCAAAACCGCGCCGGCGGCGTTCACCCAGCATGCCCGCAATCCGGCGCGCAATATCGAGATCGGTGGCAATAGCATGGTGTTCGCGCCGGTCTACGGCCCGCCTTTTGTCAGTGATATGGATCAGGGGCGGCGCTACGGAACGATCGAGGATTTTCGCAACTTCGCCAAACTCACCTACATGCTGCCCTATCTCCACCATGCCGGCGGCACCCTGTGCGAGCCGGTCGATCTGCCGGTCAACAAGCGGCACTACGATATGGTCTACAGCCATATCAAATATTCCGACAAAGCCTTCATGGGCTCCGTCACCGCGCCGCAGCGGGCCGAGGATTCCGTCCGCATGGCGGAAATTTTATTTGGCGAATCCTTTGTCGATGAAAAAACGGTGCTGCTCAATCTGATCAATGTGAACTCGCCATTGGTCTATGACGCCACGATGCTGGGCGCGCTCAAGGTTTATGCGCGGCACAATCAGGCCTGCATCGTTTCGCCCTTCATCCTCGCCGGTGCCATGAGCCCGGTCACGGCGGCGGGCACGCTCTCTCAGCTTCTCGCCGAGGCGCTGGCCGGGATCGCGCTCACCCAGCTCATCCGTCCGGGCGTGCCGGTTGTCTTCGGTGCTTTCGTTAGTTCGATCTCCATGCAGTCCGGTGCGCCCACTTTCGGCACGCCGGAAGGTACGCTTCTGTTGAACGGGGCGTCGCAATTGGCGCGCCGGCTGAACCTGCCGTTCCGCTCCGGTGGCTCCTTTACGGCGTCAAAATTGCCGGACGCGCAATCGGCGCAGGAATCGGCCCAGTCCATTCTCGCGACCGTCCTGTCTGGCACAAATTTCGTCCTCCATGCGGCCGGCTGGCTGGAGGGCGGCCTGTGCTCGTCCTATGAGAAATTGGTCATGGATGCGGATCAGCTCGGCATGATGCATGTGCTCAGCGCCGGCATTGACCTGACCGAGGAAGGCCAGGCCATGGAGGCGCTGCGCGAAGTTGGGCCGGGCGGGCATTTTCTTGGCGCCGAACATACCCAGCGCCATTTTGAATCGGCCTTTTTCCGCTCGGCCATCGCCGACAATAATTCCTATGAGCAGTGGGATCTCGATGGCCGCAAGGATGCGGCAGGGCGGGCCAATGCACTGTGGAAAGATATGCTCACGCGCTACGAGCCGCCGCCATTGGATGAAGCAACCGATGATGCCTTGCTGGCCTTCATGGCCAAAAGCAAGGAGGCATTCCCCGATAGCGCGGCCTGAGCGCGGCTAGCCGAATCCGGGGTGGGCGGGGCTGTCTTTCGGTCTCAGGAGATAACGCCGCGCCACGTCGAGATAACCGGCAAAGACAAAGTTGTCGTTTTGCACCAATGCTTCGCGGCGTTCCCGGCGGTAAATCCGTGGCAATTCAAACCAGGGCTGGGCCGGGTGATCATGGTGCATGGCGTGGAGATTGTTGTTGAGAAAGAGTAGACCGAAAAGCGGCGCGCGCTCGACGATGGCGGTGCGCTTGGCCTGGTCTTTGGCCGGGCGGTGTTCGAGATAGGAACGCATCAGGGTCAGCGACATGCCGGGATAGGCGAAAAGCGCGATATACGCCCAGAAGGGGATGCCGCAATAGGAGGTGATCCACCAGATGACAGCGCCGAGCACTGCGGCATGCGCGGCATATCCCACGATATCGCCCCGGCGAAATCGGGCGCCGCGCCAAAAAGTGTAATAGGCGAGGGTGGGGCCGAGGATAAAGCGGCCGAGCATGGTGTTGTTCGCCGTCAGCAACAGGCGAAGAACGACATTCATTTTCCGCCAATCTGCTTTGCCGATATAGAAAGATTCCGGGTCGTCCTCAGGGCATGTCAGTATTGCCGTCTCGTGATGTTTCAAGTGGCTTGATCTGTAGCGTGGATAAGCCATGACCAGGCCGAGCGGCGCATAGGCCAGGGCATCATTCAGCCAGCGCCAGGGGGTCGGGTGGCCATGGACGATTTCGTGCTGCAACGAATTGTGCCAGGCGACCAGCCAGGCGCCGAGCGGCAGAACAATCCACCACGGCAACGCATGGAAGCTTGCGGTCAGGAAGAGCCAGCCGCCATAGATTGCAGTGCACAACAACCATGTCGGCGCTTCCACGCGCTGCCACAGGGAGGAGGTCTTGGTTTGATCTAGTGAGGCAATAGAGGTCAAAGATAGTGTCCCAGGATAATGGTCGCACGAAGCGGCCAATGTGCCGGGACGATTGTGTTGATACAATGTGATTAGACAAATATATTATCTCGAATTGTGATAATTATAAACAAATGCCATTAAATATCATAAATAGGAATATATTGTCATGGATCGGAGAGAAGTTGCGGAGATATTCCGCGCCCGTTTGTCGGAGGCGATGGAGCGCTCTGAACTAAACCGCACGGCGTTGGCGGCTAAGGTGGGGATCGACCGCTCGACGCTTTCCCTGTTGCTGTCCGACGATATGGACCGCTTGCCACGCGCCGACACCGTGGCGGCGCTGGCGTCGACGCTGCAGATCAGCCTCGATTGGCTTCTCGGCCTCAGCCATGAAGCACGCATCGGCGCCGATATTCTGCTCGAATCGCTGCAGATCAAGCAGAGCGATCCTTCACCCGATGATGAGGGCCTGGCGCGCTGGCATCAGGAGGCGCGCGGCTACAAAATCCGCTACGTGCCGACGACGCTGCCGGATTTGGTCAAGACCGAGGCGGTGATCGAGCATGAATACAGGGATTTCGCCGCCAAATCGGCTGGGCAAATCAAGGTTGTTGCCCAGGATCTGCTGGACTATTCGCACATGCCGGACACCGACATGGAAATTTGCATGCCGACTCAGGCGATCACCGGTTTTGCCCGCAAAGAGGCGTTGTGGGAGGGGTTGCCGGCAAAGGCCAGGCGCGAGCAAATGGACCGGCTGGTGCAGTTGAGCGACGAGCTTTATCCGTCGCTGCGCATCTATCTGTTCGATGCGCTCACCCACTATTCCGTGCCCTTGACCGTGTTCGGCCCGCTCCGGGCGGCGATCTATCTCGGCCAGATGTATTTTGTCTTCAATACCACCGAACATATCCGCGTGCTGACACGGCATTTCGACCAATTGATCCGCGGTGCCGTGGTGCCGGCGGAGCAGGTGCCCGATTATCTGCGCTCGCTTAGGAAAGACATTAAGTAAGCGCATCTCAAGCATTGATCCACGTCAAAGCACGATCGCCGTTCGTTACCCACTGTGAAACATCTCCCGCAACCTGAGTTGTACCAAAGGGGCAAGGAATGTTTCTCGCAACCAAAGACAAGCCGCTCGCAACCACCATCACTGGCTCCCTGCCGAGGCCGGAATGGTTTACCAGCGGCCTTGATGGCAGGGCATTCTCGCTGGCCATGGGCGACCGGCTGTTCCGCGAACAATATAGCGACGCCGTGGCGATCTCGATTAACGATCAGTGGCGCGCCGGCATAGACGTCGTGAGCGACGGCGACATGCGCTTCGACATAGATGTCGGCGGGCGCGCCTGGCATGGCTATATTCACGACCGCATGGGCGGCATGTCGCCGGCCAAGCGTAGCCAAGCGGACCTCGGACCACGGCGGCGCGAGAGTACGCCGGGCGATATTCTGCATGAGGTTGGCGAAACACGTTTGCCGCCGACATTGATCGCCCCTCCGACGCGCGGCGATCTGGAATATGCCGATATTTGGCGGACGGCACAGCGCGTGACCGACAAGCCGGTCAAGCTCGGCAGCTGCTGCGGCCAACTGACCGAGCTGTTGCTGGACCATGAATATTATTCCGACCGGGTCGAGGCGATGATGGCGCTCTCCGTTGCCATGAACGAGGAATATCACGAACTTGCCGATGCCGGCTGTCCGGTGATCCAGCTCGAAGAGCCGTGCCTGCATTTCAATACCGAAGGTGAGCTCGGCATCACGCTTGAACAATATGTCGAGGCGTTCAATGTCGAGACCGCCGGGTTGCGCGACAAAGCCGAGATCTGGTGCCACACCTGTTGGGGCAATCCGTTCGCCCAGAAAATCGAATCCGGCTACCTCTACAAACCGATCCTCTCCTATATGGAGCAGCTCGACGCCGATGTGCTAACCTTTGAGACGGCCACCAATGGCGGTGAGGAGCTCGAGGAAATAGGCGCCGCTATAGGCAAGGACAAGAAGATATGCATTGGCGTGGTCGATCACCGCACCTTGCAGGTCGAGCGGCCCGATGAAATTGCCGCGATCATTCGCAAGGCGATGAAATATATCGAACCCGAAAGACTGATCCTGAGTTCGGATTGCGGTTTCGGCCGCCAGGGCATGAGCCGCGTTCACGCCTTCTACAAGATGGTCTCGATTGTGTGGGGCGCGAATATCGTGCGCAAGGAACTTGGCCTTGAAGAGGTATATATTCCAGCCGCCGACAAGCGTTACTCTTTCCTCTGAGGAGCTTCAGGGAGGCGGAATTTGAAACGAATACCGATTGTTAAATTTGAGGATCTAACGCCGGATCAACGCCTTGCCTATGACAGCATTGCTGCGACCCGCGACGGCCAGGTTTTGGAGGTCTTTATGGCCCTCATGCACAGCCCCGAACTGTCGCGCCGGACGCAGTATCTCGGCGAGTATTTGCGCTATTTCAATTGCCTCGCGCCGAACCTGAGTGAACTTGCCATTCTCGTTACGGCACGCCATTGGGATTGCGACTATGCCTGGCACTATCATGAGCCGGACGCGCTCGCCGGGGGGCTGTCGCCTGAAATAATTGCGGCCGTAAAAGAGCGCCGCCAACCCGAATTCACCGATCCCGAAGAAGCGGCGGTCTATGATTATGTTTATGAACTTCAGGCTGAGCGGCATGTCAGCGACGACACCTATCAAAAGGTTGTGGATGCACTTGGCGTCACCGCAATCGCCGAACTGACATCGCTTTCGGGGTATTACACCATGATGGCAATGACCTTGAACGAGCATCGCGTGCCGCTTCCGGCCGGAGCCGAGCGCCAGCTTTCAGGATAGTTCTCGGCCCCCTTGCTTCGAAAACCGGTTTGATCTGGATCAAAGACTTCGGCAGGGCCCGAGGGTGAAATCCATGGGAGTCAAAGGGAAGGGGCGATTCGAATGTGCCGCTGGGAGCGGGGCCGGCGAAGCTTAACTTTACTCTTCCTAATAAAAACATTGCTTTAAGAGCTCGACCTTGAAGCGAATCAGCGGAGATTGGCCTGATGCCGAAGATTACCTTTATCGATCCCGATGGGTCCCGTCACGATGTCGATGGTTCCGCCGGTGAAACGCTTCTCGAAGTCGCCCGCAGTCACGAAATTGATATTGAAGGGGCGTGCGAGGGAGCGATGGCGTGCTCGACCTGCCATGTGGTCGTTGAGCGCAAATCATTCAAAAGCCTGCCCAACCCCGAAGAAGATGAAGAGGACATGCTTGACCTCGCGTTTGGCCGTACCCGCACCTCCAGGCTAGCGTGCCAAGTCACTCTTTCAGAGGATATCGACAAACTGTCAGTAACGGTTCCGGAGCAGTTTCGATGAATATTCCGAGCCGGATTGGCCGTAATAGCAGGAGGCCGTCATGACCCATTGGACCGACATGAATTTGTGGACGATGGATGATATTCCGTGGCACGAATTCGACCCGTCGCGGGTTGACCCCGACCTTGTGAAACTGGTGAAGGCGGCGAGTTTGGTCGAAAACAACGCGCATTATTACGCCGACTATATGGGCAATGTTTTCCACGATTATCCCGAGCTGCAGAAACTCACGCGCGTCTGGGCGGGAGAAGAGGTGCGTCATGGCCAGACGCTCGCACGCTGGGCGACGCTGGCGGATCCGGATTTTAATTTCGATGAATCGGTCAAGGCTTTCAGGAACAATTTCCAGGTGCCGATCGAAGTATCCAATTCGGTGCGCGGTTCACTCACCGGTGAGTTGCTGGCGCGCTGCGTCGTCGAGACCGGCACCAGCTCCCATTACACCGCGATGCGCCATGCCACCCAGGAACCGGTGTTAAAAGAGATTTGCCATCGCCTCGCCGCTGATGAATTGCGCCACTACAGAACCTTTTATCAGACATCGAAGACATTTCTCGCCACGGAGAAGGTTAGTTTGGCCGGTAGAATTAAAGTCGTCGCCGGCCGTGTCATAGAACTCGGTGATGAAGAAATGGCGCACGCCTACTATGCGTCCAATGGCGCCAAGGGGCCGTTCGATCACAAACGCAATAGCCAAGCCTACATACGGCGTGTCTATGCCATTTATCAGCCGCACGTCGTCGAGCGCATCGTCGCGATGTTGTTCAAAGCCGTCGGCCTCAAGCCACACGGTTGGCTATGCCGCTTTATCGGCCGGCGGGCGTACGGCTTTATGCAGGGGCGCGCCCGCCGTCTTGAACGTGCCGGGGCGTGAAATTTGGTCAGCCGGCGAACGGCGTCTCCGGCAGGCCGCGCACGCCAAGGCCGGTGACGGCGAATAACGCACCGGCCTGCGGTTGGGGTTTGTCTTCCTTGACAAAAATATCGACCCCGCCGCCGGGATGGTCGACGCGCGCCATTGAGGTCACGTAAAGCACATCGAGATTATCGCCGCCGAACATGACGCTGGTGATGTTGCGCACCGGCATGTCGATAGTTCTGTCCAGGCTGCCGTCGGGCGCGTAACGCATCAGCTTGCCGGCGATAATTTGGGCGTTCCATAAATAACCCTCCTCATCGACGGTCGAGCCATCGGCCAGACCGGGATCGTCCTTGGTCGTCACGAAGACGCGCTTGTTGCTGATGGCGCCGGTCTCGATGTCGTAATCATAGGCGTAAATTTCCTGCTTGAAGGAATCGGCGCGGTAGAAGGTCTTGTCGTCGGGGCTCCAGCACGGGCCGTTGTTGCAGATGATGCCGTCTTCCAATTGATGCAGGGTCAAATCAGGATCGAGACGATAGAGCCCGGCCAGCGCGGCGGCTTCGTCCTGGTCTTCGCCGCCGGTAATCAAGCGGCCACGACGATCGGCCTTGGTGTCGTTCATGCGGACACGCGGCTTGTCACCGTCGACTTTTGTCACCAATTCATAATTTTCGCTGTCGAAATCATAAAAATAAAAGCCGTCGGCAAGGGCGACAATGTGGCCGCCCTGGGCTCTTGGAAACACGGCGGCGACGTCCATCGGCATGGTCCAATTTTGCGATTTCCTGCTTCTTGGCTCGTAGCGCCAGATATAGGGCCCCTCGATATCGACCCAATGGAGTACGCCCATATTGGGGTCCCAAACTGGTCCTTCGCCGAGATAATTGTTGCTTTCTAACACGCACTCGATTTTGACCAATTTTCCGTCCCTCCAATTTCGAGAATTCTGGAAGGGCAGAATAGAGCTGGCAAGGCCGCGTCGGTTTGACCTGGGTCAATCGCGATTTGCTTCAAGAAGCGGCCTTGATCACCGCTTCCGACTTGCGCAATTCCTCGAGCGGGATATGGCAGGCAATGCCATGGCCCTCCGCTGATTTCTGTACCGGCGGCATCTCGCGCTCGCAGATATCGCCGAGTTTCTTCGGGCAGCGCGTGTTGAACGGGCATCCCTTGGGCGGATCGAGAACACTCGGAAGCGCGCCTTCCAACACGATATGGCGTTTGGTGACGTGCGGATCGGCGATCGGGATGGCGGAGAGCAGCGCCTCGGTATAGGGATGATAGGGCGGCGAAAAAATTTCGTCGGTCGCGCCGCTTTCCATGATCTGCCCGAGATACATGACGATGATACGGTCCGCCAGATAGCGCACCACGCTCAAATCATGGCTGATAAAGAGCAGCGTCGTGCCGTGTTCGCGCTGGATATCCATCAGCAGTTCGGTCACCGCCGCCTGCACCGAGACATCGAGCGCCGAAACCGGCTCGTCCGCCACCACCATGGCGGGGTTGCCGGCGAAAGCACGGGCGATGCCGACGCGCTGTTTTTGTCCGCCCGACAATTGGCGTGGCCGGCGGGCCGCGAAATCGCGCGGCAGCTTAACCAGATCGAGCAATTTATAGACCCGATCCTGAACTTTCTCCGGGTCGCTCTCGACGCCGAATTTGCGAATGACTCGCGAGATATGCCCGCCCACCGTGATACTCGGGTTGAGCGTATCGTTGGGGTTTTGAAAAACCATTTGCAGCGAGCCGAGTTGGTTCGGCGTTCTGTCATGAACCGATTGGCTGCCGATCTCGTGGCCGTCGAAGCGGATTTTACCGTCGGTCGCGGTTTCCAGCCCCATCAAAACTTTGGCGAATGTTGATTTGCCGCAGCCTGATTCGCCGACAATGGCGACCGTCTCTTGGCGACGGGCCGAGAATGTAAGTGTTTCGTTGGCTTTCACATAGCGCACGCCCTTGCCCGAAATAAAGGCGCCAATGGAGCGGTCGTGCACGGGGTAGTATTTCTGCATATTCTCGACATGGAGCACCTCATCGCCGCGTGAATCCGCCGCTGCCGGTGTGGCCGTATCGTCCGCCGGTTTTTCCTCGCCCCAGCGCACATCCCGCCAGCGCAAACAGCGGCCCTGATGGCCGGATGCGCCTTCGTCGATTGGTGTGAGGGGAATGCTCTTGGCATCGCACAGGCCAGCTTCGAAATGATCGCAGCGCGGGCCGAAGTTACAGCCCTCGGGGCGTTCATGCGGCAGCGGCAACTGGCCCCGGATGGGTACCAGCGGGCGCGCATTTTTGTCGGCACTGGGCAAAGGAATGCAATCGAACAGGCCATGCGTGTACGGGTGGCGCGGTTTGTCGAACACCTCTTTGATGCTGCCTTCCTCGATCACCTCGCCGGAATACATCACGCAAACGCGGTCGCACACTTCGAGGATGAGGCCGAGATTGTGTGAAATATAAAGTAGTGCCGTGCCGTATTTTTTGCTGAGGCCGGCGATCAGTTCGACGATTCCGGCTTCGACCGTGACATCGAGCGCCGTGGTCGGCTCATCGAGCAACAGCAGCGCCGGATTTGACAGCAGCGCCATGGCGATGACGACACGCTGCTGCTGACCGCCGGAAAGTTGATGCGGATATTTTTTCAGCATCATTTCCGGGTCCGGCAGACGAACATCCTCCAAAATCTCGATGGCGCGTTTTCGCGCGTCGGCGGCCGAAATGTCCTCGTGACACATCGGCACTTCAATCAGCTGGGTCTCGATGGTGAGGCTTGGATTGAGCGCCGCCATCGGCTCCTGATAAACCATGGCGATCTCGGAGCCGCGCAATTGGCGCAATTCCTTGGCTGACAGCGACGCCATGTCGCGCCCCTTGAAGCGAATGCTGCCGCCGACGATATCGCCGTTATTGCCCATATAGCGCATGATGCCCATGGCGACCGTGGATTTGCCGCAGCCTGATTCGCCGACCAGCCCGACGCTCTCGCCAGCCTTCATGCTGAGCGAAAAGTCTATCACCGCCGGGATTTCACCCGCCCTGGTGTAGTAGGAGAGGCATAAATCCTCAATTTCGAGCAGCGGCGAGTTCGCGTCCATCTCTAATCCCTCAAAGATATTTCACGCAGGCCGTCGGCCAACAGGTTGAAGCCGAGAATCAATGACGATATGGCGATGCACGGGAACACCGTCATATGCGGGAAGGCCAGGGCCATTGATCGCGTCTCGTTGATCATGCCGCCCCAATCGGGATCGGGCGGCGGCAGGCCGAGGCCCAAAAAGCCGAGCACGCCGATGGTGATGATCACGTAGCCGAGGCGGAGACAGGCATCGACGATAAGCGGCCCGCGCGCATTGGGCAGGATCTCCACCAGCATGATGTGCCACGAGCTTTCGCCGCGCGTCTGCGCCGCGGCGACATAATCCCGGTTTCTGAGATCAAGCACCAGGCCGCGCACGATACGCATGATGCCGGGCGCGCTGGCAAAGGTGATGGCGATAATGATGTTGATGCCGGATGAGCCGATGGTGGCGATGATCAGGATGTAGAGCACGAGCACCGGAAACGAGAGAATGATATCGCCGATGCGCGACAGGATATCGTCCGCCCGGCCGCGCAAATAGCCGGCAGCGAGGCCCATGGCGATGCCGACCACATAGGCCGCGAGCGTTGCCAACGGCGCATAGACCAACACCGTTCGCGAGCCCCAGATGATGCGCGACAGGATATCGCGGCCGATCATGTCGGTGCCGAGCAGGAAGAAGTCACCGTTCGCCGCCGTTGACCATGGTTCGATGAAGGGGGCAATTGTTGCGTTCGGCGGATAGGGCGCGATGAGCGGCGCGAATATGGCGACAATAATCCAGAAAATGATTAGCCCGGCGCCGATCATGCCGACAATGCTTTCGCGCAACAGTCCGAAGGATTTGAGCGCGCGCAGCAGCGCCGTGCCGTAGCTGCTTGCCGGTATGATGCTTCGATCCGTCATCTCAGCTGAACCGGATGCGCGGATTGAGGTAGGTATAGCCGACATCGGCAATGGTCTGCGTCGCCACGGCGACGAACACCGCGACCATGGCGCAGGCCTCGATCAAATAGATATCCTGATTGAGCGACGCCTCCAGCAGGAGCGCGCCGAAGCCCTTATAGGCGAAGAAAAACTCGACCACGATAACGCCGGAGAGCAGCCAGTTGATCTGCAGCATGATGACGGTGAAAGGCGCGATCAGGGCGTTGCGCAAGGCGTGGCGCATGACGACACGGCGGTATGGAAGGCCTTTGAGGATGGCGGTGCGGACATATTGCGTCGTCATGACCTCGGCCATCGAAGCGCGGGTCATGCGCGTGACATAGCCGAAATCGTAAATAATCAGCACCAGGGCGGGCAGAATAAGCTGCAGGATATCGAAGCCGTCGCTCATCGTGCTGGTGCCGGGCAGCCATTGCAGCCAAAACACCAGAATGGCGGTGATGAACACGGCGCTGGCGAATTCCGGCACCGAGGTGGTGACGATACTGATGATCGAAATCGAACGGTCGAGCTTGGAGCCTTCGCGCATGCCGGCGAGCACGCCGAGAATGAGCGAGAGCGGGATCATCACGGCAAAGGTGGCGATGCCGAGAATGGCGGTGTTGCCGAGGCGCGGCCACAAAACGTCGGCGACCGGCACCTTGAAGCGCACCGAATCACCAAAATTTCCCGAGGCAAAATCTCCGAGCCAAGTAAAGTAGCGCACATAGAAGGGCTCGAAGTATCCATGCGCCTCGAGCCAAAGATTGCGCTGTTCTTCGCTGGAATAGGGGCCGAGAACTTTGGTGGCAACATTGCCCGGGGTAATTTCGAGCAACAGAAATAGCAGGATCGACACCACGACCATGGTGAGGATCATGAAGCCGATCCGCTTGCCGACGAAGATCAGCATTTGAGTGCCCCTGGTGGGGCAGGCATTTCAGTCACGAAGGTGTCGCAAAACCGGGAAGGGGGGCGAAGGCCGCCACGGCGTTGTGCCGGCCTTCGCCTGGTTTCCCTGCGGCTTTAGCCCCTCAGCCGTCGAGCCACACTTGGTTATAGTGATGCTCGAGCGCGACCTGGGCGTAAAGTCCTTGAACCCGTTCGTTCGCAGTCACGAAAACCGAACGCCACAAGGACTGCGAGATGATCGCATCATCCTGCAAAATCTCTTCCAGTTTGCGCGTGACCACCCGCCTTTCGTTGGGGTCGAGAATACCGCCCGCCTGATCGAGGGTCTTGTCGAACTCGGGATTTGCATAGCTGGTCTCGTTCCACGCCACGCCGGAGCGGTAGGCGAGATTGAGCACCTGCACGCCTAGCGCCCGGTGCGTCCACGCCGTAAAGCCAAACGGTGTCGACGCCCACACATCCCAGTAGGTGCCGCCCGGCATAATGTTGATGGCGAGGTTGATGCCGGCGGGTTTGACCATTTCGGACAGCGCCTTACAGGCGTTCTGCTCCCATGGCGGGTTGGAAACGCAATCGATGCGCAAATCGATGCCATCCGCATAGCCGGCTTCGGCCAGCAGCTTCTTCGCTTTGGCGTAATCCTGCTTTAGCTTGGGTAATTCCGCATATTCAGGATGGATCGGCGCGACGTGATGATCTTCCGCCGGCCCACCGCGGCCGCGATAGACGATTTGCAACATCTTGTCATGATCGACGCAGGCCTGGATCGCCTGACGCAGTTTCTTGTTGTCATAGGGTGCAGCCGTCACATGCATGCGCGCGATGCCGGTTTGCGCCGTCACCCGCTCATAGATCTTGAGGCCAGGAATATTCTTGATCGTCTCGACCTGCTCGATACTGGTCTGGTAATTTGTATCGACCTGGTCCGAAGCAAGCGCCGCGATTTGCGCCGCCGGGTCGTCGCCATGGTCGATATAGCTGATTTGGTCGAGATAGGTCTCGCCGCCCCACCACGGCGCATCCGTGCGGCGCACCAGCGTGGCTTTCTCACCGACAGCGAATTCCTTCAACGCATAAGGCCCGGTGCCGACTGGATTTTTGGTCAGGTCGCCGCCTTCGTCATCGAAATGCTTATGCACGATGAGTGCGGGATAGTCGGCCATGCTCTCCGGCAAGGCCAAATCCGCGTTGTTGAGATTAAAGCGCACGGTGTGATCGTCGATTTTCTCCAGCGCGCCACCGGCTTCGGTGGTGGACATGATGGCGTTGCCATTTTCGTCCTTCTTGCCGGTATCGCTCGTCGTTGTCATGGAACTGAAGCGGCCCTGGTTGGACGAGCCGGTCTTGGGATCGAGCCAACGGCGGAAATTATGGATCACGTCATCGGCGCCAAAAGAATCGCCGTTGCTCCATGTCGCGTTCTTGCGCAAATTGAAGGTCCAGGTTTTTAGATCCTCGGACGCGCTCCAGCTTTCCGCCAGATTGGGTTGGGCCAGACCATCGTCGCCAATGCGCACGAGCGATTCCGTCACATGGCGCGCGACATTGCCTTTCTCGGACCAGTCAAAAATGGCCGGATCGTCGGTCGCCTTGACGTTCATCGAAACCCGGAGATTGCCGCCCTTCTTGGCTGCAGCATGGGCCTTCCGTCCCGGGCCCGGCATGCCGGCCATGGCATAGGCAGCGCCGGCGGAAACGCCGAGCAGTGTTGCCGTTTGCAGGAAGTCACGCCGGGTCACCTCGCCTTTGCGAAGTTTCTCAGCCAACTCCGGAATATAGGAATGTGTCTTCGTTTTCGATTTCTCAGACATCTTTGATCGCCTCCCAGCGCGTTTGTTCCCTGATAAAATTACTTATAATTTAACTCAACAAACCTCCGTAAATAACTGTTTTATTATTGTTATTTTTGTTGGCACACTGATGGAATAACTTCCCCACACCATTGTCGGCGTGCTGCACAACTCATCATAGAAGGTTTTTGCTCAACCGCCAAATCCGGCTGGCGCGGTAGGAATTAGCGGGCTGCGTCGAGGCAGGCCAATGCAGCGATATCGAGTATCGCTTCGCAATCGATTCCGTGTTTGCGGTAGAGCGAATTGATATCGCCTGATTCGCCAAAAGACGAGACGCCGAGCGGGTAGGGGCGATGGCCGGCAACCGAGCCGAGCCATGACAGCGTTGCCGGGTGACCGTCGAGTACGGTTATCAGCGCCGCCCCTGGATTCAGTTGAGCCAACAGGTTTTCGGCGTGGGAGAGGGCGCCTGCGGGATCAGAGCCACGCTTGCGCTGAGATGTCTGCCAGCCGCTGTGCAGGCGGTCGGGCGAGGTGATGGCGAGCAGCCCGGCGCCGGGGATATCTTCCAGTAGCGCCAAATGGGCCTCTTCGGCCTCGGGGGCGATGGCGCCGCAATAGGCGATGGCAAGCGGCGCATCCGGCGCTGGCGCGACGCGCCAATAAGCGCCGTTTAGAATGTCGTCACGGAAAGAGCCATTCATGTCTCGCGCAGGCTGCTCAATGGCGCGGGTCGAAAGGCGCATGTAGAGCGAACCGCCATCATCATCCTGCATGTGGGCAAAGCCCCACAGCATGATTTCCGCCAATTCATCGGCAAAGGCCGGCTCGAACAGGGTCAAGCCGGGCTGGCCCATGCCGATCAGCGGCGTCGAAACCGATTGATGCGCGCCGCCCTCTGGCGCCAGGCTGACACCCGAAGGGGTGCCGGCGAGCATGAAGCGGGCGTCCTGGTAACAGGCGTAATTGAGCGCATCCAGGCCGCGCGCGATGAACGGGTCGTAGACCGTGCCGACCGGCATCAGGCGGGCGCCGAACATCGGGCTGGAAAGGCCAAGTGCTGCCAGCAGGAGAAAGAGATTATTCTCCGCGATGCCGAGCTCAATGTGCTGGCCATTGCGGCTCATCGCCCATTTTTGCATCGAGACGACTTTTTCCGAGTGAAAGACATCTTCGCGGTCGGCGCGGTTGAAGATGCCGCGCTGATTGACCCAACTGCCGAGATTGGTCGAGACCGTCACGTCCGGCGAGGTGGTGACGATACGCCGCGCCAATTCGCTGTCGCCGCGCCCCAAATCATTGAGCACGCGGCCGAAGGCTTCCTGGGTCGACATATTTCCGCTGGCGCGGATGGGGAACGCCGCCGGCAGTGCGATCTTGTCATCGGTCAATTGGCGCGATTGACCGGGCAGATTGAACGGCACCTTGTCGAGAAACTGGCGCAATCCCTGTTCGTCGATATCCATCCCGGCAAAGGGTTCCCACTCGTCGCCCTTGTTGATTCCCATGGCGCGCTGAAAATCGGCCATCTGCTCGACATTCATCAGGCCGGCGTGATTGTCCTTATGGCCGGCAAAAGGCAGGCCGTAGCCTTTAATGGTGTAGATAATGAAACAATGCGGCACGTCGCTATTGACCGCGTGCAGCGCCTCGCGCACCGCTTCCATGTCATGCCCGGCGAGGTTGGTCATCAGATCCTGCAGCGCGTTATCGCTGTGCGCGCCGAGCAATTCGCGCATGCCGGCAACAGCGCCGATATCGTTCAGCAGGCGCTCGCGCCATGCAGCACCACCCTTGAAGGTGAGGGCGCAATAAAGCTCATTGGGGCAATCATCGATCCATTGCCGCAGCGCCTCGCCGCCGGGGCGCTCAAAGGCGGCTTTTTGCAGCTTGCCGTGCTTGAGGATGACCACTTCCCAGCCGACCGCCTCGAAGAATCCACGGATTTTTTGGAAGAGCTTGTCCGAGACGACGCGGTCGAGGCTTTGGCGGTTATAGTCGATCATCCACCACAGATTGCGCACATCATGCTTCCAGCCTTCGAGCATGGCCTCGTAGACATTGCCCTCATCAAGCTCGGCATCGCCCATGATGGCGATCATGCGTCCCGGCTGTTCCTGTTCCGGGGTCAGCTTTTGCAGCTCGACGTAATCGCGCACCATTGAGGAGAACAGCGTAAGCCCGACGCCGAGACCGACCGAGCCGGTCGAAATATCGACATCGTCGGCATCCTTGGTGCGCGACGGATAGGATTGCGCGCCGCCGAGCGAGCGGAACTGCTTGAGCTTGTCGCGCGACTGATTGCCGAGCAAATACTGAATGGCATGAAACACCGGTGAGGCATGCGGCTTGACCGCCACCCGGTCCTGCGGCCGGAGAACATCGAAATAGAGCGCCGTCATCAGGGTCGCCACCGACGCGCATGAGGCTTGGTGGCCGCCGACCTTCAAGCCGTCGCGCGAATCACGAATGTGATTGGCGTTGTGGATCGTCCAGGCGGAGAGCCACAAAAGCTTGCGCTCGATCGCCTTGAGGTAAGCGAGTTTCTTGGTCTCGGCAAGGTCCTGAGATTTGGTGCGCGCCATTTCTAACTGCTTTGGTTGGTGACTCCGAAGCCAAATATTCTACAGGGAAATCAGAAGTTTATCACGCTGCGAATGGACTCGCCCTCATGCATCAGATGAAACGCCTCATTGATGTCATCAAGCGGCATGGTGTGGGTGATCATCGGATCGATCTCGATCTTGCCATCCATATACCAATCGACAATGCGCGGCACATCCGTGCGGCCCCTGGCGCCGCCGAACGCGGTGCCGCGCCACACCCGGCCGGTCACCAGTTGGAACGGGCGGGTGGAGATTTCCTGTCCGGCGCCGGCGACGCCGATGATGACGCTCTCGCCCCAGCCTTTGTGGCAGCACTCCAGCGCTTGGCGCATGGTGGTGACATTGCCGATACATTCGAAGCTGTAATCGGCGCCGCCGCCGGTGAGATCGACAATATAGGGCGCGAGGTCGCTTTCGACTTCCTTGGGATTGACGAAATGGGTCATGCCGAAGCGCTCACCGAGCGCCTTGCGGTCCGGATTGATATCGACGCCGACGATCATATTGGCGCCGACCAGACGCGCACCCTGAATAACATTGAGGCCGATGCCGCCAAGGCCGAACACCACCACATTGGCGCCGGCTTCGACTTTCGCTGTATTGATGACGGCGCCGATACCCGTGGTCACGCCGCAGCCGATGTAGCAGATTTTCTCGAACGGCGCGTCCTCGCGCACCCTGGCCAGGGAGATTTCCGGCACCACCGTGTGATTGGCGAAGGTCGACGTGCCCATATAGTGGAAGATCGGGTCCTTGCCGAGCGAGAAGCGGCTCGAGCCGTCCGGCATCAGGCCGGCGCCCTGAGTCTCGCGCACGGATTGGCACAGGTTGGTCTTGCCGCTGGTGCAATAGTCGCATTGGCGGCATTCGGGCACATAGAGCGGGATGACATGGTCGCCCTTTTTTAGGCTCGTCACGCCGGGTCCGGTATCGACAACAATGCCGGCTCCTTCATGGCCGAGAATGGCCGGAAACAGACCCTCCGGGTCGTCGCCCGAAAGGGTGAAGGCGTCCGTGTGGCAGACGCCAGTGGCTTTTATCTCAACCAGAACCTCGCCCTCGCGCGGCCCCTCCAAATTGACGGTTTCGATGCTGAGCGGCTTTCCTGCTCCGAGTGCAATTGCGGCTCTTGTTTCCATGGCTTCGTTCCCCTCGCGCCAAATAAATATATGATTCCAAATGTGTCACCCAGCGTGGCAATGGGCAAGTAAGTTGCAAAGGTGAAGTCGCGTAGGAGAAATTTCGCCGGTGCGCGGCGCGAAATTCAATAATCCCATATGGCCATTATTTTGAATGTTGAATAACCAGTCTTTCATTTAGCCTTTTTCGCAACCGGGCGAGTACGCCGCGCCGAAAGCCCGGATGGGGGACAGATCTATCTTCGCCTGGCTGCAACACGAACATCCAGTCACTCACCAGCCAAGGCGGCAAAGAATCAGCGATATTGGCATTCCACTGCAGGATTGTGTTGCCGCGCAGAATATTCGAAAACCCGAATCCGCAAAGAAATGTGCGCGCTTTGTATTCCTCAACACGCAGTCCGGCCGCGCGGAATTGTTGTTGAATGGCGCGGAATGTAAAAAAATTTATGTGTGGGCTGACGGCAAGCGTTTCTTTTACCGCTTCTCCAGCCGCGCCATTATGTAAGCCCGCACCGCGACTTCTCCAAAAGGTGACGGTCCGGTAAATGGCTCGAATAATCGGGTATAAATGTGTGGTGGTGAGGAGTGTCTTTGTAAATGAAGCGAATTCGAACGGCCCAAACCCGTTTGGCAAGCTTACGAAAATAGTGCCTTCGATACGGAGCCTTTCTTGCAGCCATGCAAGGAAATCATCAGGCGCTTCGACATGTTCGATCACTTCGGATGCGATGACGAGATCAAATTGATGGTCTTGGTCGATTTCGCTGTTTGATAGAAATTGCAAATTCGGCAGAAGAGAGTGCTCCCGCGCAAACGCGACGCTTCGCGCGTCCATGTCTATGCCGACAAACTTGGTGCCGGGGAATTTTTGCGCGAGCGGGTGGGTGAGGCTATCACCGGTGCCGCAACCAACATCAAGGACACTTGCCGGTTCCAAACGCGCAATCAAATTGGTTAGAAAAACCAGTCTTTTCCGATTGCCGTAGCTGTCTTCTCGCACATTCACGTCATACCAATCGAAGTCTGTCCGTGGCCGCTGGCAGGAGGGCTATTGCGGCAACCGGTCTTTGGATGCTCACTTCGCGTGCTGCGTTGTTGCTTGGGCGCTGTGTCTCTCGCATGCTTCGATTAATTTTCGGCGGAACAGTGCTGATACTTCGTTGACGTCGTGACGCTGTTCAGCCAAAGACACCGCACGTTCTGAAATATGATGCCGCAGCTGTTTATCTGTTAGCAGCTCTCGAATTGCCGATACCAATTTGTCATGATTTTGCTCGCACACACAATGGGCGAACCCATCCTGTTGCGCCTCAATAATCGGCGGCACTTCGTTAGGTCCGTACATTAAGATCGGAATTCCGGAAGCCATATAGGCCGCAAGTTTCGCGGGCATGGAGTATCTGATAAAGCGCAGGCTTTCCGGATCAAAATTAACAGGTATGACCAGCATATCCGCATTTTTTATCTCTTCTATTTGCGATTCCCGCGTTTCGTAAGGCAACAGGCGACAATTTTTTGCGGTAAAGTATTTTGCGTATTGCAGGATAAAGCCCGGCGGTGTGAGGATATGGAAGCTGGCGTTCACCCCCTGATTTTCGATGCGTTCGACGGCGAGGGAGATTTCGATCAAGCCTTGTAATTGAGCGAATTTATGTATCGCACCAGCGTATAAAATTACAAATGCGCCATTGTCCCGATCTGTCGCGTTTGTTTCACCCTGCCACTCCGCACATGTTACCGGAACGGGCAACGGCATGAATTTCGTTCCATATCTCTTCAAATAAGCGTCGCTCATTGTTCGGCATATGGAAAATCGTGCGCCGGCGCATGCAAATATATCTCTTAGCTCACGGTCCAGTTTTGTCAGCATGTAGCGGCCAAATGAACCGCGCACATATTGGTCTGACATCCAGTCATCGCAAATTTGCACGGATATGGGAATGTTGAATTCTTTTGAGATTTTCCTGGTGAGGCGGATAAAAGACAAATCCCCGAGCGTGGTAAATATTATTTGAGGTTGAAATTGACGAATGTAGTCGGCCAATTCATTAGAAATCCGGCCATCGACACCAAATGAAGCGCCATAGCTTCTTAGAATTGCCGATAGAGAATATTTCAGGCTGACCGCTGATTTCCGAATAAGCCCGCGCTTAATTGTCGCTTGGTGGGGCGTCGCCGTCGCGGGTGTTGCTGGCAGCGCAGCTTTTGCCGGCTTGCAACGATCATAGAGAGATAGTGGCCAAAGGCGTTTTATCTCTCGATGCGTTAGTTCGAAAAATGACTGGCACACACTGGCGTCAGGGGCGCCGTGCGGGCCGCTAAGATATGCTTGGGCAATATTCTCTTTTGGCCAGCCCTGGAAATAGTTTGTCAAGGCGACGCCACCACCATCACGAAGGTTAAATGGGTATTTGGTGATGACGAGAACACGTGGCCATTGAGAAGAACCGCTCACTTCCCAACTCCTATCCGGATCCTGACAGGCGATTGGCAGAGCTGGCGCCAGCCGTGCGCACGGAAAAGTCCGATCTTTTCCGCGCGCACGTCAATGAGCGCAATAAATTTGGCTGCGTTCGAGATTTAGACGACCTCGCCTATATTCCGCATGTTCCTCCGGTGTGGAGTTTCCTTTGCTATCAATAAGGTTGATCCGGCCAGACGCTTAATCCGCAGCCTGCTTGGCTTTTGCTTCCTGGATCAGGCGCCAGATCTTGTTGGGCCGGAGCGGCAGTTCGGTGATTTCGATGCCGAACGGTGACAGCGCGTCGCAGACAGCATTGCAAATCGTGCCCGGCACGTCGCTCGGCCGGCCCTCGCCAATGCCCCGCGTGCCGAGTGGCGTATGCGGGCAGGGCGTTGGTGCATGGGTAATCTTGAAGCCCGGAACGTCAGCGGCGGTTGCCAATTTGTAGTTTTCGAAATCCGCCGTCAGTTGCTGGCCGTTTTCGTCATAGATGAACTCTTCGAAAATGGTGTTCGAAATGCCCTGGACGATAGCGCCCTGCATTTGGCCCTCGACGATTCGCGGGTTGATGATCTGCCCGACATCCTCGGAACTGGTCCATTCCAACATTTTGAACTGGCCGTTGTCCGGGTTGACTTCAACGACGCAAAAATCCGCGTTGAAGGCGGTCATCGGCATGTCGGCCTCAAAAAATGCGGTGTGCTCCAGGCCGGCCGTTTCGCCCTCCGGCAAGTTGATCGGCGCCATGATGTTGCGTTCGCAGGCATCGCGGAAGCTCTGGCGGATATTGGTATCCTTGAGATAGACGATTTCACCATCGGTGAATTCGAAATCGTCCTCGGTTACGCCGGTGAGCGCCAAGTCATGCGCCATGAAGCGGGCGATTTTCTTTTTCAAAACATCCGCCGCATCCACTGCTGCGCTGACAAAATAGGAACCCATACGGGCACCAATTGTGCCGGAGCCGAATGGCGTCGTGCCGGTATCGCCGGTGGTCACGACGACATCGTTGGGATGGATGCCAAAAGCATGCGCCACGGCTTGCGCCGCGGTCGTTTCATGGCCCTGGCCTTGCGGTGCGTCGCCTTCGAACACCTGAACCTTGCCGCGTGCATCGAGGCGGATTGTTGCCGCGCCGTAACCGGGCTGATTCTCCATCGGCACCATAAGCTCGGACGAGACGCCCGACAGTTCGACGCCGAGACCGAAGCCAATGCCGATATAACGGCCTTCCTTGCGCGCTTCTTCCTGTTTCTTGCGGAATGCCGGCAGGTCGGCTTGGTCCATCAGATTGTCCCAAACCTTCAGATAGTCGCCGCTATCCATATACTCTCCGCAAACAGAGGTATAAGGCAGCTCGGGAATCAGGTTCTTGCGGCGTATATCCGAGGGCTCGATGCCGCAACGATGCGCAACCATATCGACGGCGCGTTCCATCGCGAAGCGGGTCGGCAGTTCGCCAAAGGCGCGTGCCGGCGAGAGGCAGGATTTGTTGGTAACCGCTACCTTGACGCTGACATCGCCTTTTTCCCAGGTGTAGGCATTGGGCAATTCGACGGCGCCCAGGAACGGCATGACGAAGCCCCAATAGACACCTTCACAACCGTCGCCGCAGTCGGCGATTCCCCGGTTGCGAATGGCGAGAAGTTTGCCGTCCTTGGTCGCGGCCACTTCGAGGTCGTTAATCTGATCGCGCTCCTGGCTGACGGCCATCAAATGTTCCTGGCGCGATTCCACCCATTTGATCGGGCGGCCCAAAGCCTTTGCCAAATAACATACGAGAATGGGCTCGCGGTAGAATGGCGCCTTGACGCCGAAGCCGCCGCCCTGATCGCGAGGTGCGACGATACGCATTTTCTCCGCCGGGATTTCCAATATATCGGACAGGCCGAGACGGTCGATATGCGGGCGCTGGGTGGTGATGTGGGCGGTCATGCCGTCCGCTTCGTCCCAAATCGCCAGGACGCCGCGTGTTTCCATCGGTGTCATGCCGCAGCGTTGAACGCGGAAGCGCTCTTTGACCACAACATCCGCCGTCTGCATGATTTGCTCGACTTCGTCGGCATTCTGCTTCTGGCTTTCTTCGGTATCGCCGCCGGTAAAGCCCATCTCGAAAATGAGATTGTCATCCCAATCGTCATGTACGAGCGGCGAGTCCGCTTGCAGCGACTTTTCCGGATCGCCAATATAAGGCAGGTCCTCATATTCGGCTTCAATCAATTCGGCGGCGTCCTCGGCGACATATTTGTCGCGCGCGACGACAACGGCGATGGCCTCGCCATGAAACTTCACCTTGCCGACCGCGAGCGGCCAATGTTTGGGGAACTTGGCCGGCAGTGCAGGCTGCACCACCGGTTGCGGCATCGGCAAAATCTTGTCCTTGATGTCTTCGCCGGTCAACACGGTGACAACGCCTGGAACGGCCTTGGCCTTTCTGGTGTCGATGCTTTTGATCGTGGCGTGCGCGCGTTCGCTGCGAACGAACAACAAATGCAGCATGCCGGGAACACCCAAATCCGCGAGATAGCGGCCCTTGCCGGTGGTCAGGCGGTGATCTTCCTTACGATTGAATTTGGCGCCGACCCAGACACCTTTGTTATCTGCACTCATGCGTGCTGCTCCTTATGAACTGCTCTTATCCAAAATGTGAATTTCTGATGACGCTGACTAAGCCTATTTCCCCGCCGCGTCCTTGACCGCGTCGACGATGTGGGCGTAGCCGGTGCAGCGGCACAGA
>CAYSDJ010000028.1:0-47349 GCA_964429775.1 uncultured Rhizobiaceae bacterium | reverse complement strand
GCAAGGGCGGCGATCCGAAGAAATCCTATACGGCGAAGAAATTCGCCAAGGGCACCGACCATATCGCCAAGAAGATCGGCGAAGAGGCGACCGAGGTGGCGATTGCCGCGGCCAGGCGCGAACGCGGCGAGATCATCGCCGAGAGCGCCGATCTGTTGTTCCACCTGCTGATATTGTGGTCCGATCAGGATATTTCCGTCGACGAGGCGCTGGGTGCCTTGCGCGCCAGGCGCGGCGTATCGGGGCTCGACGAGAAGAAAGCGCGTCCGGAAATCGGATAGAATAAATCGGATAGATATATGGGAGACGGGAGATGAGCTATCAGCCGGATAATATATTCGCAAAGATTCTGCGCGGCGAAATTCCCAACGATACAGTCTATGAGGATGACGAGGTGCTGGCCTTCCGCGATATCAACGCGCAGGCGCCGGTCCATGTGCTGGTCATACCGAAGGGCGAATATGTCTCGCTCGACGATTTTGCGCGCGATGCCAGCGCCGAAGTGGTCGGACGCTTTTTCCAAAAAGTGGCCGAGATCGCGCGCCAGTTGGGCGTTGACGGCGAGGGTTATCGGGTGATCGCCAATACCGGTCATAATGGCGGCCAGGAAGTGCCGCACTTCCACATGCATATCTGCGCCGGCCGCCGCCTCGGGCGGATGATTCAGCAGGCATAGAAAAATATGGCCAAGGATATAATGGCCGAGGCGATTGCCCTGCACGAGGCCGGCAATCTGAAAAAAGCAGAACGGTTATACAAACACGCTCTAAAAGAGAATCCGAGAAACGCCGCCGCGCTTAACTTGCTTGGCGTCTTGAATTATCAGGGCGGGCGTCACTCGAAGGCGATTCAATTGCTCAACAAGTCGGTATCGATCAGACCGGATGATCCCTTCGCCCATTTCAATCTCGGCAATGTCTATAAATATCGCGGCAAGCTGGCCGAGGCCGAGGCGGCGTTTAAGAAGGTCGTGGCGCTTAATCCGGGTGATGCCGGGGCGCACGGCAATCTCGGCATTGTGCTGCAGGAGCAGGGCCGTTTCGGCGACGCGGCCGACGCGTTTGAGAAGGCGGTGGCGATCGAGCCCGGCAATCCGGAAGCGCATTTCAATCTGGCCAATGTTCAGCTTTTTCTTGGGCAGCAGGACGCGGCGGTCGCGGCGTTTCAACAGGCGTTGACGCTCAAGCCCGATTACGCCGAGGCGCACGCCAATCTCGGCAATCTCTATAGCGGCCAGGGCGAATTCGAATCCGCAATGGCGTCGTTCAGGCAGGCGATTGCGATCAATCCCGAACTGGCCGAGGCGCATGCCAATCTGGGTTTTGCCCAGAAGGAGTCAGGCGATTTCGCCGCCGCGCTTGAGACCGTGGAAACCGCCCTGCGCCTCAATCCCGATTTGGCCGAGGCGCACAATAATAAAGGTTCGGTACTGAAAAGCCTGCATCGCTTTGACGAGGCGGTGGCGGCTTTCCGGCGCGCCGCTCAACTCCGGCCCAACTTTGCCGAGGCGCATACCAATCTCGGCAACACACTCTTCCAGCAGGAAGATCTCGACGGCGCGGTCGCGGCGCTCGACAAGGCGCTCGCGCTCGACACGGATAATCTCGATACGCTGAGGACATTGGCGAGCCTTTGGGAGCGCGCCAACCGGCTCGACAAGGCGCGCCCGGTGATCGAACGCGGGCTTAAGCTCGCCGCCGATGACGATGAGCTCAACCTGCTGGCGGCCAAATGCGAACGGCGCGACGGCGATGTTGCGGCGGCCATTGCGCGCCTGGAAAAATTGGAGCGGGAAAACGCGCCGGAACGGAGCGCCATCAATATCAGTTACGAGCTTGGCCGTCTTTACGACCAGCAGGGTGAAAGCAAACCGGCGTATGAATATTTTGTCGAAGCGAACCAGCGCTCACGCGACTATCCGGCGCACGCCAAGGTCGATAAGAATCTGTTCCTCGATATGATCGCTTCGGTCGATGAACAATTGAGCGCCGCCTGGGTCGATTCGTGGAGCGCAACGCCGGCGCTTGAAGGGCGCGCCGCGCCGGTCTTTTTCTTCGGATTCCCACGCTCCGGCACGACCCTGATCGACCAGGTGCTGGCCAGCCACCCGGACATTAAAATCCTCGACGAGCAGCCGGCGATTGACGCCATGCTGGGCGAGATCGAAGGCTTTCCCGAATCCTATCCAGGCGCCTTGGCGGAATTGACGGCTGAACAGATCGCGCATCTCCGGGTGCGCTATTTCGAGACGGCCGATGAATTTCTGAAGGGCGGGAGCGGCGGCCTGCTGATCGACAAGATGCCGCTTAACATCGTCCATGTGGTGATGATCTGGCGCATATTTCCGCACGCCAAGATGATCTTTGCTCTGCGCCATCCGTTTGACGTGTGCCTCAGCTGCTTCATGCAGAATTTCGAGATCGGCCCGGCAATGGCCAATTTCTTCACCCTCGAAGATGGCGCCAATCTTTATGGCAAGGCGATGGCGCTATGGCAGAAAAGCACCGATGTCCTGCCGCTCGATTGCCATACGGTGATATATGAAGACTTCGTCGATGATTTCGAAAACGAGACCCGGGCGCTGCTGAACGTTCTCGATCTCGAATGGCATGACTCGATGCTCGAATATGCTGCGCAGGCCAAGAAACGTGCCCGCATTGCGACCGTGAGTTACGACCAGGTGGTGGAGCCGATTTACCAGCGCTCACAATATCGCTGGAAGCGCTACCGCGAGGAGATCGGAACTTCGTTCGACGGCCTGAAACCATTCGCCGAAAAATTCGGCTATGAGGTTACGCCTTAGCCGCCCTTGATCGGCGGGAAAACAGTTAGGATATCGCCCGCCTTTAGCGCTGTTTCGGCACGCTTTCCGGCGGGGACGGTTTCGTCATTGAGCAGGGTGGCATGACTATCGGGGCGTGCCAAACCCAGCATGGCCAAGGCGTTGGCGACCACCGCGCCATCCGGCAGCTCGATCACCCGCTCGGCATTCGGTGGCGCCGGCGGGCGAATGGCGACCGTCTTGACGGTGATTTTCACCCGCCAACCGTTACAGCATGGAGAGGCGCTGCAAGGTCTGGGTGGTCGGCACGCCTTCGTCATCCCAGCCGCGCATCTCATAATAGGCCGGCAGCATTTTATCGAGCTCGGCCACCTTGCCCTTGCCCGATCCGCTCTTCGCCGCCTCTTTGAGAATGCGTTTGGGCAGGGTGTCGTCCTTGCCGCTGAGGCCGGCGTCGAGATTGAAGCGGCGCTCGAGATTCCAGATGCGCTCGCCGGTTTCGGCCAGGCGCTCGGCCGTCCAGCCGCCGCCGCACGCCGCGTCGAGCTGGGAGGCGACATCGTTCAAATCCCAAACCGCCATCGGAAAGAGGCAAATACCGACGGAATCGATCGCCGCCACGGCGTTTTGCGAGCTGTAGACGATTTCCGCCTTGCCTTCGATCGGGCCGCCGTCGAAATCATCGCCGTAGGGATCGGCCTTGAGATGGCAGGCGCCGCGGTTGCTGGTGGCATAGGCGAGCGCCATGCCCTGCATCGAGCGCCCGTCATAGCCGGGGAACTCCTGGCCCTTGACCACCATGGCGAGATCGGGCTGGCCGTATTTTTCGCACAGCAGTTTCGCGCCGAGACCGAGATCGGCGCCAAAGCCTTCACCGCGCCCGGCCAGCTCGACGGCTTTTACCAGCGCTTCGGCCGAGCCGAATTCGAGCTTGAGGCCGCCGGTTACTTTTTCGTCGATGGCGCCGACATCGAAAAGCTCCATCGCCGCCGCCAGGGTCGAGCCGAACGAGATCGGGTCCATGCCCTCTTCGTTGCAGATATAGTTGGCGTAGGTCGCGGCATCGATATCGTCGACGCCGACCATCGGCCCAAGCGCGTAGATCGATTCATATTCGAGGCCGCCCGAGGCCTCTTTGTAGCGCTCATTGCCTTTGACGGCGAAATGGCTGGGATCCATTTTGCTCACCCGGCCGCAGCCGATGGTGCAGCTGAAGCACGCCTTGTTGGCGATCAGATTGGGCTGGCCGTCGGAGCGCCGCTTGGCCACCATGGCGGCGGCGCCGATCTTGTCGCTGCCTTCAAACTGCACATCGCGGTTGTTGCGCGTCGGCAGGCTGCCGAAGCTATTGGTGATATCGAGCATCGAGATGGTGCCCTGCTCGGCCAGGCCGGCGCGATCGTCGCTCGGATCGAGCTTGGCCCGCGCCGCCGTGACGGCGGCCTGGAAGGCATCGGCATCCTTGACCTGGACGCCCGAGGTGCCGCGCACCGAAATGGCCTTGAGATTTTTCGAGCCCATCACCGCGCCGACGCCGGAGCGCCCCGCCGCGCGGTCGAGATCGTTGACGATGCAGGCATAGCGGGAGAGCGTCTCGCCGGCGCGCCCGATCGAGGCGATGCGGATGCGCGAATCCTGGTGGCGCTCCTTGATACGCGCTTCGGTTTCCCACACCGAGCTGCCCCAGATGAAACCGCTCGCGTCCAGCAGCTCCGCCTTGTCATCTTCAATATGGAGATAGACCGGCTTTTTGGCCTTGCCGGTGACGAGGATCATGTCCCAGCCGGCGAGGCGCAGCTCGCCGCCCCAATAGCCGCCCGAATTGGAGCAGGCGATGCAATTGGTCAGCGCGCCCTTGGTGATCACCGCATAGCGCCCGCCGGTGGCGGCGCTGGTGCCGGTCAAGGGGCCGGGGGCGAAAATCAGCACATTGCCGGGCGATAGCGGATCCGCCTTGGGGTCCATTTCCTCGGCGAGATATTTGCTCGCCAGACCGCGCGAGCCGATATATTGCTCGGCCCATTCCATGTTGAGGGGCTCCGCCTGGCAGGTTCCCTTGGTGAGATCAACGCGTAGAATTTTTTCGTGCCATGCCATGGTCTTGCTCCCGCCCTATATGTTTTTTCAGACGCTGTTATGGATGCGCCTATAGCTCAATGCCTCCGCGACATGAATCCGCCCGACGCCGTCGCTGCCCTCCAAATCGGCGAGAGTGCGGGCGACGCGCATGACCCGGTGATAGCCGCGCGCTGAAAGTTTCATCTTGTCGACCGCTTCGGTCAAGAGCGCTTTGCCATTTTCGTCCGGCAGGGCGACTTTATCGAGCAATTTGCCTTCGGCTTCGGCATTGGTGCGGACCTCGGAATCGAGCTGAGCATAGCGGCTGCGCTGGATATCGCGGGCGCGCGCCACCCGGCCGGCGATTTCGTCCGAACCCTCGGCCGGCGGTGGCAAAGAGAGGTCGGCGGCGCTCAATTCCGGCACCTCGACATGGAGGTCGATGCGGTCATAGAGCGGCCCCGAGATTCGCGCCTGATACTCGCGCGCGCAGCGTGGCGCGCGGGTGCAGATGCGGTCGGGATCGCTTAAGTAACCGCAGCGGCACGGATTCATCGCGGCAACGAGCTGAAAGCGCGCCGGATAGCTGACATGGGCGTTGACCCGGGCAATGCTGACCTGACCGGTCTCGGCCGGCTGGCGCAGAGCATCGAGGACAGGACGCGAGAATTCCGGCAATTCATCGAGAAAGAGCACGCCTTGATGGGCGAGCGAGGCCTCGCCCGGCTTGGCCCGCGTGCCGCCACCGACCAGCGCCGGCATGGACGCCGAATGATGCGGGTCGCGGAATGGCCGCGCCAGGGTGAGGGCGCCGTCACGCAACAAGCCGGCGACCGAGGCGATCATCGAGACGGTGAGCGCCTCGCGTGGGTCGAGCGGCGGCAGAATACCGGGCAGACGCTGGGCGAGCATCGATTTGCCCGAGCCGGGCGGGCCGATCATCAGCATATTGTGACCGCCCGCCGCCGCCACTTCGAGCGCCCGCTTGGCCGTTTCCTGGCCCTTGATGTCTTTCAAATCGGGATAGGTGGCGCCTTCCTCGGGCACCGCCGGGGCGGGCGGCGAGATGATCTGGCTGCCCTTGAAATGATTGACCAGGGCGAGGAGCGAGCCCGCCGCGACGACATCGCCGCCACCGGCCCACACCGCCTCGGCGCCGTTGATTTCCGGGCATATCAAGCCGAGGCCCTTGGCATTGGCCTCGACCGCGGCGAGCAACACCCCGGCCACCGGGATCAGCGCGCCGTCGAGGCCAAGCTCGCCCAGTGCCGCATATTCACCCAGGTCTTCGACGCCGATCACATCCATGGCGACGAGCAGGCCGAGGGCGATGGGCAGGTCGAAATGGCCGCCCTCCTTTAGGATATCGGCGGGTGCGAGATTGACCGTAATGCGCTTGGGCGGCAGCGCCAGGCCCATGGCGCCGATCGAGGAGCGCACGCGTTCGCGCGATTCTCCCACTGCCTTGTCCGGCAGACCGACAATGGTGAAGCTCGGCAGGCCGGAAGAGATAGAGACCTGGACATCGACGTCGAGCGCTTCGATGCCCTGAAAGGCCACCGTGTTGATATGGGCGACCATGCCGGCATCCCTCCGCAAACGCTGTTCGTTGTTTAAATGCGCCTATGAAAGCTTTTGAGCGAAAATCGCCACACCGCACGGCTTGAATTACGGTCTCTGCCCGCAAGCGATACATCCGGATGGTTCGGGAAAACCAATTGCCGGCAAAATTTCCCGCCTATACCTTGCGTCATTGAACGCGTTACGCTTCATCATCAAGGCGAAATAGAATCCACCGTGCAAGAAATTACCGTCTACACAGCCCGCGCCATTCATACCATGAACCCGTCCTTTCCCGTGGCCCGTGCGGTCGCGGTCCGGGGCGAGCGGATCATTGAGGTTGGCGATGCTGAAAGCCTCAGGCCGTGGCTCGATGCCCATCCCCACCGCTTCGACGACCGTTTTCAAAATCACATTTTGATGCCGGGCTTTATCGATCCGCACCTCCATCCTTCGATGGCCGCGCTGTTGCTGCAGATGGAATTCATCACCGCCATGGATTGGCGCCTGCCGTGGCAACATGTCAGCGCGGTGCGCGGTCAGAATGCCTTTCTCGATCGGTTGAGCGAAATCGAAAGCGCGATCCCGGACCCGATTGAGCCCCTCTTTACCTGGGGTCATCATCCGATCTGGCATGGCGACATCGAGCGCGAAACGATTAACAGCGTCTCCTCCACGCGGCCGATCATCGTTTGGCATCGCGGCTTCCATTCGCTCCATGTCAATGACGCGGCGCTCGGCTGGATGGGTTTGGAGCGCGCCGACCTGGAGCGCCATCCGCAAATCGACGCCGCGACGGGAAAGTTTTTCGAAACCGGCCTGGCGCTCGCCTTCCGCGCCATTAACCCCTACCTGCTGGCGCCCGAACGCTTCGCCGATGGCATGGCCAGGCTGCGCGCTTGCGTCCATCACGGCGGCCACACGACGATTGGCGACATGGCGATCGGCATTTTCGATTTCGAGATGGAGTGGGCGCAGCAGCTTGAATCGCTGGAACGGGACGACACGCCCTTCCGCGTTGCCGTGACGCCGTTCGCCAGCTCCATGGCGGGCGGCGATGTCGGCCCCGAACGGGTCGATGAAATCCGCTCTTACCAGGCGCGCAACACGCACCGCCTGAAATTCGGCAACCATGTCAAAATGTTCGCCGACGGGGGATTGTTTTCCGGCCTCTCCCAGTTCGGCGAACCGGGCAGGATCGACGGCCGTGACGGCGAATGGATGATGGCACCGGAAACCTTCGAGAAGGTGGCGCGGCTTTTTTGGCACGCGGGCTTCCAGATCCACGTCCATTGTTCGGCCGAGTTGGGGCTCGAAATGGCGCTCGATACGCTGGAAAAGCTGCAATGGGAAAGGCCGCGCTTCAATCACCGCTTCACCATCGAGCATCTCGGCCTCTCGACCCCGGAACAGGTGCGCCGCATGGCCGATCTCGGCGCGCTGGCGTCGGTCAACCCGAACTACATCTTTGAGCTCGGCCACGCCTACTGGCAGAATCTGGTTGGCTTCGAACGCGCCTCGCAAATGTCGCGCGGCGCCTCCCTGATTCGCAATAATATTCCGACAACGCTCCATTCCGACTTCACCATGGCTCCGGCCCAGCCGCTCAACAGCGCCTGGATCGCCGCCAACCGGTTGAGCGAGAATGGTGGCGTGTTGTGCCCGGAAGAACGGCTCAGCCGGGACGATGCCCTGCGCGCGATTACCGTCGAGGCCGCCTATATTCTCGGCATGGAAGACGAAATCGGCAGCATTCGCGCCGGCAAGAAGGCCGATTTCACGGTGTTGGAGCAAGACCCCTTTGAGATTCCCGTGGCCGAGCTCAAAGACATCCCGATTTGGGGCACGGTGTTCGAGGGCCGCCTGTTTCCGCTTGGCGGATAGGCCGTGATACCGCTCACCGTCATCGGCGGATATCTCGGCGCCGGCAAAACCACGCTCATCAACAATCTCCTTTCCGCCGGCCACGGCCGTCGCCTGGCGGTGCTGGTCAATGATTTCGGCGCCGTCAACATCGACCGCGACCTGATCGCGCGCCATGACGGCGACACCATCGCGCTTTCCAACGGCTGTGTCTGTTGCTCGATCCAGGACTCGCTCGGCGAGGCGCTCGATAAGGTCATCGCGCTAAAGCCCGACAATATCATCGTCGAAGCAAGCGGCGTCGCCGACCCGGCGAAGGTCGCCTATTACGGCCAGGGCTGGCCGGGCGTGCGCCTCGACGCCGTCGCTGTCCTGGTTGATGCGGCAAACATCCGTGAGCGCGCCGGCGACAAATATGTCGGCAAACTGGTTGAGCGTCAGCTCGACGCCGGCGATTTTCTACTCGTGTCGAAAACCGATCTTCTAGACCGCCAACAGCAAGACGCGGTGCACGACTGGTTGGCGGCACGGGCAACGACAACCCCCATGGTGGATATCCGCCATGGTTTACTGCCGGTCGATCTGTTGTTGGAAACCAAAGGCCGGCGAGCCGAAACCGAGCCGCCGGATGCGGCGCCGGATCACGAACGCGAATTCACCTCGGTGCTGTGGCAAGACCAGCGGCCGTTGGATCGAGCCGTGTTGATGGCTGAAATGGCGAATTGGCCGGACGCGATTTTGCGGGCCAAGGGATTCGTTCGCTTTTCCGACGACGTTGATCAAGCGTATGGTTTGCAACGCGTCGGCGCGCGCTTGCACATGGAAGCCGCTCCCCAGCTGGATGATCTGCCGGCGGGAGCACGGATTGTGATCATCGGCACACGCGCTCAGCTCGATACGGAAGCATTGGACGAAAGCCTGAGGCGCTGTTTGGCAATTGGTGGTGCCGAGAACCTATGAAAGGTTTTGCTGAAAGAACTCCGTAGTGCGTGAATTTGCCTCGGCTGCGGCGGCGGCATCGAAATGTTCGCCGCCGGTGCGGGCGAAGGCGTGATCGACGTTTGCGTAGGAGTGAATCGTCACCGCCGCGTTGTTGCTGAGCCCCTCCTTGATCGCGCTTTGCGCTTCCGGCGGCACGAATTGGTCGAGCTCGGCCAGGTGCATCATATGCGGGCCGGAGATGTTGGCTGCCTCGCCAAGCGCGTCCTGCATGCCGACGCCGTAATAGCCGACGGAAGCATCTGCCTTGGTGCGCGCCGCGACCAGATAGGCGAGCATGCCGCCGAGGCAATAGCCGACCGCGCCGACCTTGCCCGAGCAGCCTTCCGTGCCACGCAACTGTTCGAGCGCCGCACCGGCATCGGCGACGCCCTGGTCCATGTCGAAGCCCTGATAGAGGGCGAAGGCGCGGCCCCACTCGTCTTGCGTCATGTCGGAAAGCTCGATGCCGGGCTCCTGGCGCCAGAATAAATCGGGACAGAGCGCCATATAGCCCTGCGCGGCCAGGCGGTGACAGGTTTCGCGCATGAAATAATTGATGCCGAAAATCTCCTGCAGCACGATCACGCCGGCGCCGCTGCCCGATTCGGGCGTTGCCAAAAAGCCCTGAAAGCTACCGCCGTCCGGCGCGTTTATGTCGATCATTTTCCCTGGCATGATTTTGTTCCCCCCCTGATTGTCGATTAAACCGCGAGCCGTCGCTGTGCGGTTTCGTGTTCCAGCAATTGTGTTTTCGTCGCGCAGCCATCGCCGCCCGAGAAGCCGCCGATCCAGCCGCCGGCGCCGACGATGCGGTGGCACGGCACGATGATGGCGATCGGATTGGCGCCGCACGCGCCGCCGACGGCGCGCGGCGCCGAATCGACCGCATGGGCGATTTCGCCGTAGCTCCGGGTTTGGCCGTAGGGCACATCGCAGAGCGCCCGCCAGACCTTTTGCCGGAACGGTGTGCCCTCGGCGCGGAGCGGCAGATCGAAGCTTCTCAGCTTGCCGGCGAAATAGGCATCGAGCTGGCGTTTGGTCTCGGCGGCGAGGCCCTTTGCCGGGCCGCCCGGTGTCGCCTTTCCCGCGGCGCCGAATTCAAGATAGGTCAACGCGTCATCGTCGAGCTCGATGGTGAGCGGGCCGATCGGTGTGTCGATATGGTGGCGGGCGATCAATTTTCTGCTTCCGCGCGCACCGGATCGCCCGGCTCGAGCGCGTCCTGCAACAGGGTACGCAGCGCCGACGCTTGCGCAACCGGCAGCGAGCAGATCGGACCGACGCAGAGATAGGCCGTGGCCTTGCCGCCCTGTTGGCTCTTGCCCGCGGCGGGGTGGCCGGGCGGCAGGCTGGCGTCCGGCGCGATGACATTCAAAATTCTATTGGGCAGGCTGAGCGAAAAGACGGTGTGGATCATGGCTTCCGTATCGGCCTCGCCACGTTTGCCGACAATGACGATCTGCATGGCGTTATGCAGCAGGTCGGAATTGTTGATCAGGGTCGGGATCGGCGCAAAGCGCTCGCCGATTTCGCCGGAAAAGGCGCGCACCAGATCATTGGCGCGCTCGAGATAATGTTCTTCAGCGGTTAAATGATAAAGCCTGGCGAGCACACCAACGAGCGTGCCGTTGCCGGAGGGTGTGGCGTTGTCCTGCACCGGTTTGCTGCGCGTGATCAGTTTTTCGCCATTCTCCGGACTGTAAAAATAGCCGCCCTCGTCATGGTCCCAAAATTCCTTGTCGAGGATCTCGACCCAGGCGCGGGTGCGCTCGAGATAGGCCGGCTCGCCGCTGGCCTCGTGCAGCATCAGGCCAGCGCGTGACATTTCGGCATAATCGTCGAGGAATTCGATCTTTTTAACCTGGCCATGGCGGGCCGAGTGGCACAGGCGTTTGCCATCCGCCATATCGCCGCTGACATAATTCCAGGCGTTTTTTGCCGCCTTCAGCCAGTCGGGCCGCTCGAACACGGCGGCGGCGAAAGCGAGGGCCGAAATCATCATGCCGTTCCAATCGGCTAGCACCTTATCGTCCCAGCTCGGCCATTCGCGCTTGATGCGCGCGGCCAGGAGCTTTTCCCTGAGTGGCTTGAGCTTCTCTTCGTCGGGCGCCTCGCCGTCGGGCCGGCGGCCGAGGCGGTTGAGAATCGTCCGGCCTTCGAAATTACCGTGCGGTGTGACATCATAAATCGCCTTGAAGCCATCCGAATCGGCGCCGAGCAGGGTGTCGATTTCGCTTTCCTGCCAGACATAAAAACGCCCCTCCTCGCCTTCCGAATCGGCATCATAGGCGCTGGCGAAGGCGCCCTCCCCGGTCAGCATCTCGCGCAACAGCCAGGCCACGGTTTCCTCGGCGCGCTGTTTAAAGAGCGGCTCATGCGTGTCTTGCCAGAGATGGCAGAGGAGCTCGAGAATTTGCGCATTGTCGTAGAGCATTTTTTCGAAATGCGGCACCAGCCAGCGCTCGTCGGTGGAGTAGCGCGAATAGCCGCCGCCGAGATGGTCGTAAATGCCGCCTTCGCTCATTTGCCGCGCCGACAGGATGACGGCGGTGCGCATCAGCTCGGAGCCGGTGCGCTTATAGTTGCGCCATAGCAGGTCGAGGATCGGCGTTTGCGGAAATTTCGGCGCGCCGCCGATGCCGCCATGGCGCGGATCGACCTCACGCAACAGCGCCTGGCCGATTTGTTCGATCTGTTTTTCCTCGATATCGCCGCCCGGATTGTTGTCCGCCAATTTGCCCAGCGCCTCGACCATGTTGGTCTGGTTCTTGCGCACGGTTTCGGGCTCGTTGACATAGGCGCCGTGGATGAGCTTGAGCACGTCGCGGAAGCCGGGCCGGCCATAGCGCGCCTCGCGCGGAAAATAAGTGCCGCCCCAGAACGGCTCGCCGTCGGGGGTGAGAAACATGGTGAGCGGCCAGCCACCCTGTTGGCCCATCAGCGCAATGGCACGCTGGTAAATGGCGTCGAGATCGGGGCGCTCCTCGCGGTCGACCTTGATATTGACGAATAGCTCGTTCATCAGCTCGGCCGTCGGGTCGTGCTCGAAACTCTCATGCGCCATGACGTGGCACCAATGGCACGAGGAGTAGCCGACCGAGAGCAGGATCGGCTTATCGGCCTCTTTGGCCTCGGCCAGGGCGTCCGGGCCCCAGGCGCGCCAGTGCACCGGATTGTCGCGATGTTGTTGCAGGTAGGGGCTGGATTCCTCGCCCAGTAAGTTTCCGCTCATCCGCTCCCTGCCCAATTCAATGCCGCTGGCCAAGATTGTTGTTGGCGGCATGCAAACGTGAATATATATGGAATATCCGGGCAAACCAGTGGAACCGCACTGTTTCGGGGGATCGCCATGAAATTGACCATTGATATCGACTGCACGCCGGAAGAGGCGCGCACTTTTCTCGGCCTGCCGGACCTCGGCAAAGCACAGCAAGCGGCCATGGATGCCATGGCCGAGCGTATGCGCGACGCGGTGGCCGAGATCGACGCCGAGGCGTTGATGAAGAGCTGGCTGCCGGGCGGGGTGAAAAGCCTGGAAGAGCTGCAAAAGACATTCTGGGCCGGATTCGGCGCGGCCAAGGAGGGCAAGGAGACAAAGGCCAAGGAGACTGAAGATTGAGTGCGGAGAGGCTTTATTACCGCTGCCATGTTTTTTGCTGCACCAACCAGCGCGTCGACGGCCACAGCCGCGGCTGCTGCGAAAGCCGTGGCGCCAACAAGCTGCGCGAATATCTCAAGGCGCGGAGCAAATCTCTGAAGCTCAAGGATGTCCGCATCAACACCTCGAAATGCCTCGACCGCTGTGAGCTCGGCCCGACCATGGTGATCTATCCGGAGGGCGTGTGGTACACCTACCGGACCAATGAGGATGTCGACGAGATTCTTGAACGCCATATTGTAAAAGGCGAACGGGTCGAACGCCTGATATTGCACCCGGACCAAAGCGAGCCCGACGAGGCGCGTATCAACGGCACTGCGGGCCGCGCGGCGGAATAGGCGTCATCCACCATCCTGATGGCCGGTTAGATTGGCGAGGCAGCTCCATAGATGCGGTTCGACGACACCATATTTGCCCTCGCCACGGCGCCGGGAAAGGCCGCTGTGGCGATCGTGCGGGTATCCGGCGGCGGCGCGGCGGCGGCCGTCCGCCGGCTGAGCGGGGAGGCGTTGCCGGCAGCGCGCCAGGCCGCACTGCGCCGCCTGCGCCAGCCGGATAGCGGCGATGAAATAGACCGGGCGCTGGTATTGTGGTTTCCCGGCCCAGACAGCTATAGCGGCGAGGATGTGGCCGAATTTCACCTGCATGGTGGCCGCGCCGTTGTATCGGCGCTGCTCGATACGCTCGGCGGCATGGCCGGTTTTCGCCCGGCCGAGGCGGGCGAATTTTCACGCCGCGCGTTTGAGCATGGCAAGCTCGATTTGACCGCCGCCGAAGGCATTGCCGACCTGGTCGATGCGGAGACGGATGTTCAGCGCCGCCAGGCGTTGCGCCAAAGCGGCGGCGCGCTGGCAGCGCTTTACGATGGCTGGCGGCAAAGATTGCTGGACAATCGCGCAATGGTAGAAGCAAGCATAGATTTTTCCGATCAGGAGTTGCCGCCTGATCTGCTCGGCCCGGTGCAACAGGAAATTGGCGCCATTGCTGCTGAAATTTCCCGCCATCTCCAGGACGGCGGCTGGGGGGAGCGCCTGCGCGACGGTGTTCAGATTGCTATCCTGGGCCCGGCAAATGCAGGAAAATCGAGCCTTCTCAATTGTTTAGCGGGGCGGGACGCAGCTATTGTCGGACCCGAGGGCGGCACCACACGCGATGTTATCGAAGTGCGGCTCGATCTTGGCGGCTGGCCGCTGAGTGTCGCCGACAGCGCTGGATTGCGCGCCGTTTCGGATCAGGTCGAGGCCGAAGGTATTCGCCGCGCACACCGGCTTGCGACCGAGGCCGATCTCAAGCTGGTCCTGTTTGACGGTGCGCTGTGGCCGGATATTGCCGATGAAGCGGTGGAATTGCTCAATGACACGGCGCTTGCGGTATTGAACAAAAGCGATCTATTGCCGGGCGAGGCCAAGGATACACATATCGGCGGCTCGGAAGCGTTGCAGATTTCGTGTAAAACCGGCGCCGGACTTGATAGCTTGCTCGAGCGCATTAAGCTATTCCTGGAGGCGCGTTACCGCCCTTCGGCCTCACCGGTCATTACCCGGGCGCGTCATCGCCACGCGCTGGAAAAATGCCTGGCGGCGCTGGAGAGATATGATATCGATGCCGGTTCGGAGCTGGCGGCGGAGGAATTGAGGCTGGCGGCGGATGCGTTGGGGCGCATTACCGGGCGGGTGGATATCGAAAATCTGCTGGATATTATCTTCCGCGATTTTTGTATTGGGAAATAAATCCCCAAAAAGCGCTACATGTAGTGGGTGGCCCGTTGGGGCTAAATATATACGGTATGGGTGGAGAATTCGTGGCGGCGCAGAAGAGTAGATATGATGTTATCGTCATTGGCGGCGGCCATGCCGGCTGTGAAGCGGCTGCGGCTGCCGCGCGCCTTGGCGCCGATACGCTGTTGCTGACCCACAAGATCGAGACGATCGGCGAAATGTCGTGCAATCCGGCGATCGGCGGCTTGGCCAAGGGCACGTTGGTGCGCGAGGTCGATGCGCTCGACGGGCTGATGGGCCGGATAGCCGATAAGGGCGGCATTCAGTTTCGCGTCCTCAACCGCAGCAAGGGACCGGCGGTGCGCGGTCCGCGCGCCCAGCAGGACCGGGCGCTCTATCGCAAGGCCATGCAGGCGGAGCTGGCGCAGCAAGCCAATCTGACGATCCGGGCCGAAGCGGTCGAGGATATGGTGCTGCGCGGCGGATCCGCCGTTTGCGGGGTAATTACCGCCAAGGGCGAGACGATAGATTCGGATAATGTTGTCCTGACGACGGGGACGTTCTTGCGCGGCGTTATTCATATCGGGTCTGAGCAGGTTTCGGCCGGGCGGGTCGGTGAAAAGGCGGCTACCGGCCTGTCGGAGACGTTGCAACGGGCCGGCTTCGCGTTGGGCCGGCTGAAGACCGGGACGCCACCACGGCTGGATGGCAGAACCATTGATTTTAGCGGTTTGGCGCGCCAGCCGGGCGATAAACCACCATTGCCGTTTTCCTATGTCAATGAATCGATCGAGCAGCCGCAGATAGATTGTTTTATCACCGCGACCAATAGCGCCAGTCATGATCTAATTCATCAAAATCTTGAGAAATCTGCGCTTTTTTCCGGCGGCATTACCGGTACCGGTCCGCGCTACTGCCCGTCGATTGAAGACAAAGTGGTGCGTTTCCGCGACCGTTCATCTCATCAGATATTCCTCGAACCCGAGGGATTGGACGATCCCACCATTTATCCCAACGGCATTTCCACATCATTGCCGGCGGATGTGCAATTGGCCATGGTGCGCACCATCGCCGGGCTGGAAAAGGTAGAAATTATCCGCCCCGGATATGCCATCGAATATGATTTCATCGATCCACGCGAATTGCAGCCCAGTCTGCAGACCAATAGAATTCACGGCCTATATCTCGCCGGTCAAATCAATGGCACCACGGGATATGAGGAAGCCGCCGCACAAGGCATTATCGCCGGTTTGAACGCGGCGTTGCGCGCCGGCGGAAATCCGCATCCGTTCATATTGGATCGGGCAGACGCTTTTATCGGTGTCATGATCGATGATTTAACCACGCAGGGCACCGTTGAACCATACCGAATGTTCACCTCGCGCTCCGAGTATCGCCTCAAGCTGCGGCCTGACAATGCCGATCAGCGATTGACCGCGAAAGCCATCGATCTGGGAGGCGTCAGTACGGAGAGGGTGCGGGCGTTCAAGCGGAAAATGACCAATTTGATTGATGCCAGCGAATTACTTGATGGATTGCGCGCCAGTCCAAATGAGTTGGCAAAGTTCGATATCAATGTGAAGCATGATGGGGTGGTTCGCAGTGCTTTGGAGCTCATGTCCTTTGCCAATTTGCAACGTGAAAGCCTGGGCCGCATATGGCCGGAAGTCGCGTCTCTCGACAATGGCATATATTGCCAACTTGAAACCGAGGCGCGTTACGAAAGTTATTTGCAGCGCCAGGCAGCGGATATAGATGCCTTCAGGAGGGACGAGGAATTGCTTCTTCCGGCGGGATTGGACTATGGAAGCATTGGTGGATTATCGACCGAGGCGCGCAAGAAATTGGAGCACTTCACACCATCCACGCTTGGCGCCGCGTCAAGAATTTCAGGCGTTACACCGGCCGCGATCACCGCTTTATTGCGCCATGTCAAGCGGCGGAGCGCCTCTGAAAGTGGCTCCGCAATGGCGTCAACGCCAGACTGAGCGCTAGTTTCGCCGCTTTGAGGTTCCACTTCAGGCGCTTTCCCACTACAATGTTTCACGTGAAACATGGCGTTGTGGGCGGGGCGTAAATGGCTGGTTATGGATCTGAATATTTTGCTCGCGACGCCGATGTTTCACGTGAAACATGCGAACGGTTAGAGCTTTATGCCGAGCTTTTGAAACAGTGGAACCCGCGCATCAATCTGGTCTCGAGGGATTCTCTCGGAGATCTATGGCGCCGCCATTTTGCCGATTCGGCGCAGCTTCGCGACGTGATTCCGGATTATGATGGCGCACTTGTGGATCTCGGTAGCGGCGCCGGATTTCCCGGTTTGGTACTCGCTATCATGGGTCTCGCCAATGTTCATCTCATCGAGGCAAATTCACGAAAATGTACCTTCCTGAGAGAGGTGGCACGGCGGACTGACAGTGTGGTAACGGTCCATAATATCCGCCTCGGAGACGAGGCCAATCCAAACCAGAAACTACCCAAAGCTGAAATTATTACGGCGAGGGCCGTCTCACAATTGGTGAATGTCCTAGATATAGCTTATCCTTTGATGTATGACAGAACATGTTGTATATTTCACAAGGGTTCCCGAGTCGATGAGGAGCTAAATATCGCCCGGGAACAGTGGCGCTTCGAACTAGAGCGCATCGCCAGTATTTCGGACCCTAGTGGCACGATTCTCAGATTACGCAATATTCGCCGCCTGGGCGGAGTGGAAGTGGAGGATTAGAATGGACCATATCGCTGCAGGCTTCAGCGCCGCGCCGGAGCGCGCCCGTTTGGATGAACGGCTGTCCGGCCGCATCATTGCCGTCGCCAACCAGAAAGGCGGGGTCGGCAAAACCACGACAGCGATCAATCTGGCAACAGCCCTGGCCGCCGTCGGTATGCGCGTCCTGATTCTCGACCTGGACCCGCAGGGCAATGCCAGTACGGGTCTTGGCATTAAGCCCGAAACCCGGCCACCGGGCAGCTATGGCCTGATTCATGGCGTTGCGCTCGGCCAAACGGTGCGCAAGACGGAAATACCCAATCTTGACCTGGTGCCCTCGACCGTGGAGCTGGCCGGCGCCGAATACGAGCTGGCGCAAATATCGCGGCCGCAATATCTGCTTAAAACAGCACTCAAAAGCGAAATTGACGCCAATGCCCCGTCGCAAGAGGCCCAGGCGCCCTATGATTACATATTGATCGACTGTCCGCCGGCGCTCGGCATGCTGACGATTAATGCCCTGGTGGCGGCGGATTCGCTGTTGGTGCCATTGCAGTGCGAATTCTTTGCTCTCGAAGGGCTGAGCCAGCTTCTTGGTATTTACGAGCGGGTGCGCGCTTCTTTCAATAGTGTATTACAGATTCAAGGCGTCGTTTTGACCATGTATGACAAGCGAAACAACCTGTCAGAGCAGGTTGCTGAAGATGTGCGAAATCACCTCGGTGAGAAGGTGTACGACACTGTCATACCAAGAAACGTGCGCATTTCGGAGGCGCCGTCATTCGGCCGGCCGGTACTTCTCTACGACCTTCATTGTGCCGGCGCCCAGGCCTATGCCCATCTCGCCAGCGAAATGTTGAAACGTGAAGGGATCAGGGTGTCATGAACGCCGATTCATCAGGCCAAACACCGCAACGCGTGCGAGGATTAGGATCTGGGCTTGCGGCTCTTCTCGGTGAGGGCGGCCGGGCGGACGGGGTCAATACCGAAACAACGCCGGCGGCGGCGCGGGTCCTGCCAATAGGCAGCTTGCGGGCCGGACGCCTGCAACCGCGTACGGAATTCAAACGTGAGGAAATCGAATCGCTGGCCGAATCGATTAAGGCTCAGGGCATCATTCAGCCTATTCTGGCGCGTCCGGCAAAGGATTCGGATGGCGATTACGAGATCATTGCGGGTGAGCGCCGGTGGCGCGCCGCACAATTGGCCGGATTACACGAAGTCCCTGTTGTAATTCACTTTATTGGCGATCAAGACGCGCTCGAAATAGCCCTGATCGAAAATTTGCAACGTCAGGATCTCAATGTTTTTGAAGAGGCGGAGGCCTATCAGCATTTGATTTCCGACTATGGCAATTCACAGGAGGAAGTGGCCCACGCCGTTGGCCGCAGCCGCAGTCATGTCGCCAATACGGTTCGTCTGCTGGCCCTGCCGCCAGAGATCAAGGATCTAACCATCGCCGGAAAACTCAGTCCAGGCCATGCGCGGGTTTTGCTGGGCGCCGAAAATGCCGTTGAAATTGCTCATAAGATCGTCAATGAAAACCTCAATGTCCGGCAAACCGAACAGTTGATGCAGAAGGCTGAAGAGAGTGAATCTCGGCCTGTTAAGGCAAAAAAAGAAAAGAATGCCGACCTTAGGGACCTTGAGGAGACCCTCACAGTGCGTCTCGGATTAAAAGTGACGATCAACGAAAAGAAGCGCGGCGGGTCGGTGAGTGTCCAGTATAAGACATTGGAACAATTGGATGAATTGCTAAAAAAGCTGCGTTAGCGTCGCCCCTTTGCGCTACGTGCCGCGCCGCCGATGCGGGTCAAGGCGCGGGCGCAAACTTCTGCCGACGGCATACCGGTGGTTTTGCAGTCAATTTCCGCCTCAGTCAAAATATCCAAAGCCTGAACAATTCGCCCCAGCGGCCACAGCGTGGTTTGCATTTGAAAGGCCCGGCGGTTTTTGAAAAATATCGGTGGCCGCAGGCCGGCGATCAATTGCTCTGTTGAACCCCCATCCGCAGCCAATCCAACGACAAAATGGAGCTGGGTGAAGCGTCTGGTGACCGAGCGGATTGCTCCAATTGGTTGAATACCCTGCTCAAACGCCAATTCCAGAAAACGATCAATATCTGCCAAATTTCCGCCCGCCACGGCGTCGGCAAGATTATCGAGAGACTGCTGCCCGGCATCGGCAGTGCAGGCGGTGACAGCCTCAAGTGTTATTTTGGTTTCTTTTATTTGTGCCCCATCGATCGAATCACTGCAATAAAGAATCAATTTCTCAAGCTCGCCGCGGACCTGCAAACGGTCATTTCCCAATCTGCCGAGCAGCCATGTAAGTGCATCCCGGTCGATGGCGGTATTTTGCGCGGCCAAAAAATCAGAAATGTAATCGCGCAGTGTATTGTCATCATCCTCGTAACAGGGGACCGCAGCCAGGTCGGTCTCTTTCTCGAATAGTTTGCGCAGTGTCGAGCGCGGCTTCAAATTGGCGCTCTCAATGACGAAAAGTGTGTTGCCGAAATTAAAATCAAGTGCTGCCGAAATATTGTCGTTGAGACTATCCCCGGCGCCCTTCAGCCAAACGGCGCGGCGTCCGCCGCCAAACGACAATGCCGCCAGCTCATCGGCCAAGCGTGCGCTGTCATCCGATACATCGCGCGCATCCAATTCACACAGGCGAAAACTATCTTTGAGATCCTCCACCGCAAAGGTGACCGCCGCCTTGGCGCGCTCCCGCACCAGCCCCCTATTCGGGCCATAAATAAGAATGGCGCGAATATCGTTGGGCGGCTCTGAACAAACACGTTCTCCGCGGCCGGCCTTGAAAGCTACCATTGCCTATGCCTGATCCTGGCGCGCGAGCTAGGATTCCGCGCGGTTAAAATATATCACCAATAAATCAAAAATCTCTTCTCCGACCGCCTGCGCCACACGATCGGCAGCATTCTTCTCCGCCGCCACCGTTGCAAACTCGGATTCGACGACATTGTAACTTCCCACGGAATAAGCGGAGCCTTTATAAACCGTGGTGTCATTTGCGATGTCTCGCAAAACAAACACCGCATTCATCTTTAAATTAATGCGCGTGGCTGTGTTGTCCAATTGGATTAACAATGCCTCCGTTGTTTTGGTGAGCTGTACCGAAAGCTGGTAAACCGGATCGTCCGAACTGCCGCGCGGTGAAAATCTTTCCAACAAACGATTGTGTAAGACCAATCCGTCCCGCCCGGCGATGGGCGAGACCCGGATCGACCAAAGATTTTGCTGTACAGACTGCTCTTCGCTGAACTGATGAACCGGCTTAAAACCGCAGGCATTCAACATAAATAAAGACAAAAAGAGAGCAGCGAAAAACGGTAAATGTTGCTGCTGTGATGCTCTAAAGAACGACATTTACAATTTTGCCTGGCACGACAATCACCTTACGCACGGCCTTTCCGGCGATTGCCCGCCGCACGCCTTCATCGGCCAATGCGGCACTTTCAGCCGCCGCCTTGTCATGGTTGCTGGGGAGTTCAATCGTCGCTCTTTTCTTGCCGTTCACCTGCACCGGTAAAATCACGCTGTCTTCCTGCAAATATTTCTCCTCAGCCTCCGGCCAAGGCATGGCAAAAAGCGGCTGCTGCGGCTCCAGCCGTTGCCATAATTCGGTGCAGATATGTGGTGTCATCGGTGACAACAAACGCAGAATGATCTTCAATCCCTGGAGAAACACATCCGTATCGCATTCTTTGTGAGCGCGAAAATCGCTCAGCTCATTGGTCAATTGGCGGATGCGGGCCACGGCGCGATTAAAATGAAATTTTTCCAGGTCTTGCGTAACGCCCGCAATGGTTTGGTGAATTGCACGTTGCGTATTTTCACTGGCTGCCGCCGCGCCTGTCGACGGGGCGCCTGCCGTATCGCCACTCCCGATGCCGGGATTTGAAAACTCCGTAACCATTCGCCACAGGGTGCCGAGATAGCGCCACGCCCCCTTGATGCCGGTATCGCTCCACTCCAAATCACGCTCCGGCGGACAGTCGGAAAGCATAAACAGGCGCGCCGTATCGGCGCCGTAGGAATCGATGATTTCCTCCGGATCGACGACATTGCGTTTCGATTTGCTCATCGAAACCGAGCGGCCAACGCGCACCGATTGTCCGGTCGCGACGGTCACCATGCCGCCCTTGCCGTCGCCTTTGACTTCTTCCGGATAGAGCCATTTATCGTCGCCATCCTGATAGGTCTCGTGACACACCATGCCCTGGGTAAAAAGGCCGGCAAAGGGCTCGTCGATGGTGACATAACCGCAGCGTTTCATCGCCCGCATGAAGAAGCGCGAATAGAGAAGATGCAGCACCGCATGTTCGACGCCGCCGATATATTGATCGACCGGGAGCCAGGCGTTGACATCATCCGCCAGCACCGGCTCGTCCGCGCGCGGCGAGCAAAAGCGTGCGTAATACCAGGATGAATCGACGAAGGTATCCATGGTGTCGGTGTCACGCCGCGCCGGCGCACCGCAGGCGGGGCAGGGAACGTCGCGCCAAGCGGCGTGACTGTCGAGCGGATTTCCCGGCGCATCGAAGCTGACATCATCGGGCAGGCGCACCGGCAGATCGTCCCTTGCCGCCGCCACCACACCGCAGTCGGCACAATGCACCACCGGAATCGGACAGCCCCAATAGCGTTGCCGGGAAATGCCCCAATCTCGCAATCTATAGTTGATAGTCGCCTCACCCAATCCGGCGGCCTCAAGCCGCTCGATGACGCTCTCTGTGGCTTCTTCAACGCCGAGCCCATCAAGGAAATCCGAATTGATCAGGCTACCGTCATCGGTGAAAGCCTCGTCGCCGATTTCAAACTCGGCGGCGTTGCTGTCTGCTGGGCAGACCACGGGAATGACCGGCAATTCATATTTGCGGGCAAAGTCGAGATCACGTTGATCGTGCGCGGGGCAGCCGAAAATTGCTCCGGTGCCGTAATCCATGAGGACGAAATTGGCGACATAGACCGGCAAATCACGCCCTTCAATAAAGGGATGGCGTGCGCGTAATCCGGTATCGATGCCAATTTTCTCAGCCTTTTCAACCGCTTCTTCACCGGTGCCCAGAAGGTTGCACTGCTCGGCAAAGGCGGCGATGGCCGGGTTCTTGGCGGCCAATTCGGCGCTCAGCGGATGATTGGGCGAAAGGGCGCAAAATGAGGCTCCGAACAGGGTATCGGGACGGGTGGTATAGACTTCGAGCGGTTTGGCCGCTTCCGGGCCGTCATTATCCCCTCCGACAAGCGGGAAAAACAGGCTCGCGCCGGTCGAGCGGCCAATCCAGTTGCTCTGCATGAGGCGCACTTTGTCGGGCCAGCGTTCGAGCCCGCCGAGTGCTTCGAGCAACTCCTCGGCATATTCGGTAATGCGGAAGAACCATTGCGACAGCAGGCGTTTCTCGACCACGGCACCCGAGCGCCAGCCGCGCCCTTCAATGACCTGCTCATTGGCCAGCACGGTATTGTCGACCGGATCCCAATTGACCCATGATTCCTTGCGGTAGGCCAGTCCGGCCTCGAGAAAATCGAGAAACATGCGCTGTTGATGGACATAGTAACCGGGATGGCAGGAAGCGATCTCGCGCTCCCAGTCGAGCGACAGGCCCATCGATTTGAGCTGGCGGCGCATGGTGGCGATGTTGCTGTAGGTCCACTCACCCGGGTGTACGCCGCGCTCCATGGCGGCGTTTTCCGCCGGCAGGCCGAAGGCGTCCCAACCCATCGGATGGAGGACGTTGTAGCCGCGTGCGCGCTTATAGCGCGCCACCACGTCCCCCATGGTGTAATTGCGCACATGGCCCATGTGAATCTTGCCTGAAGGGTAGGGAAACATCTCCAGGACATAATATTTAGGCTGTTCGGACTCTGGATCGGCCTGATAGGCCCCTTCGGCTTCCCAGCTGGCCTGCCATTTGGCCTCTATTTCCTTGGCGTTGTATCGCTCGCTCATGCTGTTTGGGCTTGGGTCTCAGGGTTTGGCGTCAAAATTTGATGATTATGTATGAAAAACAGGCAGTTACGGCGCGTCACTCGCCGATGCCACCGGTCCGGAGCTGGCGCGCGCGCTCCAAAATCTTGTTTTCCAGGCTGGTTACGGTGGCCGGATTGATGGAACTATCGACCCAGACACCCTGGTCGCCTTGCTGCTGACGAAACACCGCAACGCGCAAACCATCCGCTCTGAGCGTGCGGGCCAGTATGTAAATCGTCATCTTGAAGCGCTCGCGCGGCGTATCGGGTGGTGCGTACCAATCGGTGATGATGACGCCGCCAAAAGGATCGGCCGAAGTTAGCGGCATGAACGATATGGTATCGAGCGAAGCGCGCCACAAATGACTGTTGACGCCGATTCCGGCACCGGCGCCGGCCTCATCGTCGCCGCCCGGGCCAAACAATTGAAGCCCTTGTTCGCCAAACACGCTGCTGTTGGCGGTGGCGCCGCGCGACTTTTTCGGATTGGTGACATCTTCCTGATTGGGATCGGCAAACTGACACGAGGCGAGCACCGACAACATACAAGCCAAGACCGCAGGGGCGATGAATTTGGTTAGATTCCGTCTCATTGCTCCGCTTGTTTCCCTTGATTGTGTCTGTTGGCCAAATACATCCGGTTTGGAATCGCCGCCCTCTGAATTGCCCGCCGTGCCGCCCCACGGGGTACCTGCCGCGACTCGGCGGAAACGCACGCGTCTGTCATATCACAAACCGTCTTAAATCCGCAAAACCTTGCTGCACTAGCCATAATTTTGTCGAAAAAACATAGTCTAACAGCCAACTGAGGTATTATTGCCACATGTTGCGAAAATGATGAACGGGCATGGCCCATAATTCTTGATCTTTGATTCAATTGGGATAGGTTCGGCTCTGGTTGTCCATGTAGGGCGGCTTTACGTGCCATGGCGGCAACTAGGTCACTAACTAGGTCACTAGCAAATAAGGGGCGAAAAGCTCTCAACGGGCGTAACGCTCCAAAAGTCAGGTGATTTACCGGTGTTGGCACGGCGTTAACGATACGATCACAATCCAGGCAGTCTGGCGCTGCCAGCGATGAACTGGAAAACCATATCTCTCCGGAGGAGGATTGAACACATGAAGAAAAAACTTTTATTGGGGACGACCGCTCTCATCGCCGCTGGCGTTGTTACCGGCGGTGTAGCCCAGGCGGCTGAAGAGCCGATCACGGCTGGCGTCGGCGGTTATTTCCGTTCCGGCCTGGGCATGATTAGCCAGGATAACAGTGACGGCGAATTTGCCGACGCTGCACACAGCTTTGCGCTTGCCAACGATATCGAGATTGTTGTCTCGGGTTCGACCACGCTTGATAACGGCATCACGGCCGGTTTCAACGCCAACATCGAAGGTAATGGCGGCGGTACGGCGACCCAAGGCGCTGGCGCGGCAGGCAGTGCCGCTCTCGACGAACGCTTTGTGTTCTTCAAGGGCAGCTTCGGCCAAATCCGTGTTGGCCAGATTGAAAGCGCACGTCAGTCGATGACTATTTTCGCGCCGAGCGGCAACTATAATTTCGGCGTCAACTCGCCGTTCTTTATCTTTGCCAACCCGGGCAACGCGGCTGGCTTCTTCAACGTCCGTACCTATAGCGATGGTCTCGGCAACGAAGATAACCTCAAGCTGGTCTATTATTCGCCGACCTTTAATGGCTTCCGCCTCGGCGCGAGCTATTCGGGCCAAGACGGCTCCAATGGTCAGTATGGCGGTAATGCTGGTAACGTCGTTGGTGGCTTCCAGAACAACGCTTCGGTTTCGGCTGAGTTCCACAGAAGCTTCGGCGATTTCAGCCTTGGCCTGATGCTTGGTTACGAGCGCTATGTGCTGGAACGTTGCAACGCTGCTGCCAATACGCAGACCTGCGAAGACAATCCTGATTCCCTGCAGATGGGTGGGTCGATTGGTTTCGGCGAATGGTCGATCGGTGGCGGATATCTCGAATCCGAGCAAGTCACGTTCAACGCAGCCGGTTCGCAGCGTGAGCGCCAAGACTGGGATCTTGGCGTTGCCTGGTGGCACGGTCCGTTTGGCGTTGGCCTGCAATATGGTCAAGCCGAGCTTGACATCGTTGCCGACAACACAACCGACGAGCTGAAGATTTACGAGCTTAACGCAACCTATGTGTTGGGCCCGGGAATTGACGTCGGTGCGGCGATTGCCCGCGGCGAATATGATGACGCCACGGCAGGAGTTAACCTCGACAACGAGTACACCGAATTCAAGATGAGCGCTGCGTTGAACTTCTAAGCAGTCGCTTTTCTCTTGAAATTTTGGGGGCGGCCTTTGGCCGCCCCCTTTTTCTTGCCACCAGGGAATTGGGCGACGGGGCACACCTTCTGCACTAAAATGGATAAAGCATAGAAAGTTGGCCTAAAGCAGGATTGCCAGAGTCGGCGGATTATTATTTGGACATGAAATATTGGCTGGGAAATAAACCTCTAAGGTACGGATGTGACACGGCGCGCATATAGGGCCGAGACAGGATCGCCGCGTCATAGCGGGGCAGCGGATGCAAATGCCCTTTGGTCGCGCGCGACCGAACTGGCTCAGGCGGGGCAAATTCGCGAGGCCGAAAAGGCGCTCGTCAAATTGGCCAAACTGGCACCCGACAACGCCGACATATTTGGATTTCACGGCACTTTAAAAGTTCAGACCGGCAAGCATGCCCGGGCCGTACCGTTGCTGAAGCGGGCACTCCGCCTGGATGACGGCAATCCCACCACGCATGGCAGCCTGGCGGTTGCCTATGAAGGTCTGTCCAAGCCCGACAAGGCGGAACAGCATTATCTGCGGGCGCTCGAGCTCGATCCGAGCCAGACGCGCACGCACCTGAATTTGGGTAATTTATTGACGTTAAAGGGCGATCATGGCGGCGCTATCGAGCATTATGAGCAGGCCGTTGCCTTGGATCCGGAATTCTCCGAAGCACATGTTTGCCTGGGCCGGGCGATGTTTGCCGTCGGGCGCATTGATGAGGCGTTGCGTTGCGGCGAAATCGCTCTCGGGCTTGATCCCGCATCGGCCAAGGGCCACATGAATCTCGGTCACGCTCTCCAGGTTAGCGGCCGTACCGAGGATGCCATTCAGCATTTTCGCGCAGCGATCGATTTGGATGCAAACCTCGCCGAGGCGTATGAGAGCTATGCCTATGCGCGGCGTGCATCGGCTGAAGAATCATTTTCCGACGATTTGTCCGCCGCCCTTGCCCGGCGCGACTGGAATGACCGGGAGAGTGCCTATTTACACTATGCCGCCGGCAAGTGGGAAAGCGATTTGGGCCGCAGCGAGAGCGCCTTTGCACACTGGCTGAAAGGCGCGCAAATGCGCCGCAAGGGATTAGATTATTCCAACACAAAGAGCCGTAAGTATTTTACCGCCATCGGCGCGAACCTGGATGCCCGGCTTCTCGATCGCCGCCTGCAACAGCCCGTCAAAGGACCGGTACCAATATTTATTGTTGGCATGCCCCGCTCCGGAACGACCTTGGCCGAACAAATACTGGCCAGCCACCCGCTCGTCGCCGCCCTTGGGGAGCTGCCGCATATCAGTGACATCGCCGATGATGTTGGCGAATGGGCCGAAGCTGAAGGCAAATATCCAGAGGCATTGACCACGCTCGATGGTTCCGATTGGCGGCGTGCCGCCGATCTCTATATGAAGCGCCTCGGCTGGGCCGGCGGCGAGCCCTATATCAGCGACAAAATGCCCAGTAATTTTTATTATTTGGGCCTTATTTCTCTGCTGTTTCCCAATGCCCGCATTGTTCATTGCCGCCGCAATGCATTGGATAATTGTGTCTCCTGCTTTACCACCGATTTTTCCGAGGGCCAGCATTGGAGCTACGAGCTCAGCGAACTAGGGACATATTACGGTTTCTATCTTGATCTAATGGCCCATTGGCAGCGCGTTCTTCCGCTGCCAATACACAATATCCAATATGAATCCGTGGTGGCAGATTTGGAAGGCGAGGCGCGCAGCCTGTTGGATTTTTGCGGCCTCGACTGGCATCCGGACTGTCTTGAATTTTACCGCTCCAACCGGCCGGTGTTTACCGCCAGCACGGCCCAGGTGCGGCAGCCGCTGTACAACAGCTCCGTTGGGCGCTGGCGGCGCTATGAGGGTCAACTAATGCCGCTGATCGATAATTTACCACCTGAAGCAATCGCCTAGCGGTGCTCGGGCCGCTATAATCGCGTACAACAAAACTCCAGCAACAGGCATATATATGGGCAATATCATCTGGCTTGCCTCCTATCCCAGGTCAGGCAATATCTGGCTGCAATCCTTTCTCCATAACTTAATGAGCGATGCGCGCCGCACGCCCACGCGGGAAGAGATTGGCGGCTTCTGTGCGTCGGAACCGGCGGCAATTCACTTCATGACGCCGGGTTCCCGCCCGCTCAGCGAATGGACCTGGAAGGAGGCGGCCGGGCGCCGCGCCCAGGTGCACAAGGCAATCACCGAATTGCGCTCCGATAACGTATTCGCCAGCACCCGCGCGGCGCTGGCGGAGAGCGGCGGCGAGCCCACCATCACCATGGAGTACACGGCGGCGGCAATTTATCTTGTCCGCAATCCGCTCGATCTGGCCGTCTCCATGGCGGCCGCCGGGGAGCAAACAATTGATCAGGCGATCACCCGGCTGGAGACGGAGTATCTATCCAAGAACAGCGATAATTTCGCCTATGAGTGTCATGGCAGCTGGTCTACCCATGTTTTCAGTTGGACCCAGCAACGTCATGCCGGCCTCCATCTGCTGCGCTACGAGGATATGCTGTCGATGGCGGAAAACACGTTTCGTCCCCTGGCGACATTTCTGGGGTTTAATACGCCGCCGGAACGCTTGGCGCGGGCGATACAATATTCCTCTTTTTCCGAACTTGCCGCAGAGGAAGAAAAATCATGCCGCCCGGCCGGGCCTGGCTCGCCGGCAAGGCTTTTACGGGTCGGCAAATCGGAGCAGTGGCGGGATGTGCTAAGCGCCGATCAAGTGCGCCGCATCATTGCGGCCCATGGCGAGCAAATGAAGCGATTCAATTATATTCCGGACGGCTTCTGAATTGGGCGCGTGACTTCGCCGCACTCTCGGGCCAAATTACAGTCCGTCAGGCGGAAAATTCCCAAATATTTGACGTGGTAACGGAGAACGAATGAACAGAAAAGAGCGCCGCAGCAAGGAGGCGCAGGCGAGGGGCGTCCTCCCGGGCAGCACCGATCCCGAATTGCGCGAAATGATGCAGCGCGCCACCCAGCTTCACCGCGCCGGCCACATCGATCAGGCAATGGCCGCTTATGATGCCGTTCTCGCACGCGAACCGCGCCATGCCGACGCCCTCCAGTTCTTGGGTGTTGCCAACATGCAATCCGGGCGCGGCGATGAGGCGATCGAATTGTTTGAACGTTCGATTGCCGTTCATCCCAAGAACAGCCAGGCGCATTACAATCTCGGCCTGGCCATGCGTGCCCAGGGCAAAGAGCAGGAGGCGCTTGCCTCTTTTCACCGCGCCGTTGCGGCGGAGCCAAGAAACTTTGAGGCGCAAAACGCAGTTGCCGGCATTCTTCTCGCCGCGCCCGATCAAATCGATGAAGCGGAGAGCCATATTCACCGCGCCCTGGAATCCAACCCGAACTATCCTCCGGCGCTGAATAACCTGGCGCTCCTTTTGAAGTCACGCGGCCAGGCGGAAATGGCGGCGAGCGAAGCGCGGGCGGCGGTGGCGCAGGCGCCGCGCTATGTTCCGGCGCTGATTACACTTGGTTCGTTGCTGCTTGAGTTGGGCGAAACGGAGGAGGCCGAGAAATTCCTGCGCGATGCCTTGGCGATTGCACCGCAAGATCCCGCCGCCCACACCAGCATGGGCACCCTGCACACTTACAGAGGCGCGCGGGCGGCAGCCGAGGCCGAATTCGAACGCGCATTGGAGCTTGATCCTGAAAACAGTGAAAGCCTGAACGATCTTGCCTTAATCCGCAGTGCCCAGGGACGGCAGGAAGAGGCCAGCGCTCTTCTGCACCGCGCCTCGGACCTCAAACCCAATGACGCCACGGTGCATACCAATCTCGGCAGCGTGTTCCGCCGCCAGGAGAAGTGGGGCGACTCCATCACATGTTTCCGCCGTGCCCTGGATCTCGAGCCGGATGATTTGGGCCGCGCCCAGGCTTTCGCGGATAGTTTGCGCGGCGGCGTTTTTCTTACCGGCAATGCGCAATTGTGGAGCGATCTGGAACGCTGCCTCAAAATCGAGGGCATCAATCACGAACCGCTTAGCGCGCCAGCCGCCCGGCTGCTGCGCAATTCGCAGGAAGTGATTCCTTTGGTTGAGGCAGCGCTGGCGGGCGAATTTTCCCTGACCGCAACCGAGGTGCAGAAGGGCGAAAAGCTGGCGCCGCTCAGCACTGATTTTGCCTGTCTTTTGTTGGCCCGCGATCTGATGCTGGATGGGCCACTGGAGATTCTTTTTACCGCCATTCGTAAATGCCTTTTGTCGCTGGCCGTCGCCGGCCGCCTGCCCGAGCGGCTGAACAAGCCAACGCTAAGCTTAATTTGCGTGCTGGCGCGGCAATGCTATCTCAATGAATATATCTATCATTTGAGCGCCGACGAGGCGGCCGAGGTGGCGGTGTTGCAGGCCGAGATTGATGAGCGGCTGACCCGGCCCGAGGAGACACCGCCGCGCGCCGCAATCGCGGTTCTCGCCTGCTACCGCTCGCTCGGCGCGCTGGCTGGAAGCGCCATTCTGGAAGGTCATGAGCTGGCCTCGCACGGTGATTTATTTGGCCAGTTGATCACCCAGCAGATTCGCGATTCCGCGGTGGAACGGGAGCTGGCGGGCGATATGACCGAGCTTGGCGAGAGCGCCGACGAAACCTCAGTGAGGGTGCGCGGCCAGTACGAGGAAAGTCCCTATCCTCGCTGGACCAGTGTGGCGCGGCCCAAGCCCATGCCGTTGCGTTCCCTGATGGGCGAAATGTTTCCCTTCGCCAATGTCGAAAATCTAAACATTGCCGATGAGCCGGAATTGCTCGTCGCCGGCTGCGGCACCGGGGCGCACGCCATTGCCTCGGCCTGGCGCTACCGCAACGCGCGCGTGCTGGCGATGGATCTTAGCCTGTCGAGCCTGGCCTATGGCAAGCGCAAGGCGGACGAGCTGAGCGTCGAGCGAATCGAGTGGGCGCGCGGTGATATTCTCGCCCTGGCGGGCAGCGAGCGCCGCTTTGACATGATCGATTGCGGCGGCGTGCTGCATCATATGCGCGAGCCGATGGCAGGGTGGCGAATTTTGCGCGATCTGCTCAAGCCGGGCGGCGTTATGAAAATAGGTCTCTATAGCGAACTGGCGCGCGCCGACTTTGTTCGCCTCGGCGCCGAACTGCAAGCGTCAGATGATGATCCGGCCGATCGTATTCGGGAATTTCGCCATGAGGTTTTCGCTCTGCCGGACGACGCACCCCTGAAGCGGGTCTTGTCGCTGCATGATTTTTACACCCTTTCGGAATGCCGCGATCTTCTTTTTCATGTCGAAGAGCATCGCTTCACCTTGCCTGAGATTGCCGAGTGCCTGGACGCGCTGGATCTTGAATTCATGGGTTTTGAGATGCGCGACCGCGCCGTGATCAACCGTTATCTGGCGCGCTTTCCCGATGACCCCGGCGCCGCGAATTTAGCTAACTGGCACCGCTTCGAGACGGACGAACCCGATATATTTGTTGGTATGTATCAATTTTGGCTGCAACCGCGCAGCGTGCCATCGGCCGCCTGAATCAGCCCGGGCAGTCGCATGGGAAATATTATTTGGCTCGCCTCCTATCCGAAATCCGGCAATACATGGCTGCGCGCCTTCCTGCTTAACCTTGTCACCGATGCGCCGCAGCCGGTCGATATCAACAAACTGGCGGCGCTCACCCATGGTGACAGCCAAGCCACCTGGTATGCGCCGCTCGATACGCGCCCCGCGACGGCGCTCAGTGTCGAGGATTTAGCCCGGCTGCGGCCCAGGGCGCAGGCGCGGATTGCCGAGAGCTCGCCGGATTCCGTATTTGTCAAAACCCACAATGCCCTGGTCGAAGTGGCCGGCACGGCAATGATTAGCCAATCTTTAACCGCCGGCGTGATTTATGTTGTCCGTAATCCGCTCGATGTGGTGCTTTCCTACGCCGATCATCTGGGCCAGCCGGCGGGCGATATTATAGCTCTCATGGCGGAGCGCGGTTTCGAGACACCGGCGACCGAATATAATGTGCCCGAGCACCACAGCGATTGGTCAAGCCATGTTAAAAGCTGGACGCAAATTTCCCATCCGGCGCTGCATGTCGTGCGTTATGAGGATATGGCGGCAAAGCCGGCTCCGACATTTGCCGCCATCGCGCGTTTTCTCGGTATCGATGCGCCGCGCGAGAGATTACTCCGGGCAGTACGATTTTCATCCTTCAAGGTGCTCCGCGCCCAGGAGAAGAAAGACGGTTTCGTCGAGCGCACGCCGGTACAGAAGAATTTTTTCCGCGCCGGAAAATCCGGCGGCTGGCGTAAGAAGTTGACCGAGGATCAGGTGCGCCGTGTGGTTGAGACACACCGCGAGCAGATGGAAAGGTTTGACTATGTGCCGAAAGGGTATTAAAACGCAGCGCAAATCTGGATAATTTATTAAATACCAAAAATAAGGTGTGAATATAATGCTTGATCATTTGGAAACGCTTGAAAGCCAAAGCATTTATATCATCCGCGAGGCCTATAACCGGCTTGAGCGTTTGGGCATGCTGTGGTCGCTCGGCAAGGATTCCAACGTCATGCTGTGGCTTGCCCGCAAGGCTTTCTATGGCCATGTGCCGTTTCCGGTGGTGCATGTCGATACCGAAAAGAAATTCGCCGAGATGTACGAATTTCGCGATCACTACAGTAAGGCATGGGATCTCAATCTGGTCACCGGCCTGTGCCCGCCGATTGAACAGACGGATGCCACCCTGCCGCCGGCGGCACGTGCGGCGGCGCGCAAGACCGAGGGCCTGAAAGCCCTGCTGGCGCGCGAAGGTTATACCGGCCTTTTTGCCGGCATCCGGCGCGATGAGGAGAGCACGCGCGCCAAGGAGCGCGTCTTCAGCCCGCGTGGCGAAACCGGGCAGTGGCATTTCCGCGATCAGCCGCCGGAATTCTGGGATCAGTTCAAGACCGATTTTCCGCCCGGCACCCATGTCCGCGTCCACCCGCTGCTGCATTGGTCTGAAATCGATGTCTGGCTTTATACCCAGCGCGAAAACATCCCGACCGTGCCGCTCTATTTCGCGCGCGACGGCAAGCGCTATCGCTCGCTTGGCGATGAAGATATCACCCATCCGATCGAAAGCGAGGCAGCGACGATCGACGAGATTATCGCCGAGCTCAAGGTGACGACCGAAGCCGAGCGCGCCGGTCGCGCGATGGATCACGAAGCGGAAGATTCGTTCGAGCGCCTGCGCGCCGACGGATATATGTAGGGGCGCGAGATGAGCAAGACACCGCGCAAATTTGAAATTTTCACCGACAGTGCCGAGGAAGCCGGCGCGCGCTCCGGCCAGCGCCTCGATATCGCCATTGTCGGCCATGTCGATCACGGCAAATCCACTCTGGTCGGCCGCCTGCTGCATGACACCAACACGTTGCCCGACGGCAAGGTCGAGGCGATCAAGAAGATGTGCGAGCGGCGTGGCATGGCGTTCGAGTGGGCCTTTGTCATGGATGCCTTTCAGGCCGAGCGCGATCAGGCGATCACCATCGATGCCGCGCATATCTGGTTCAGCACTAAAAAGCGCGACTATGTGATTGTCGACGCGCCGGGCCACCGCGAATTTGTTAAAAACATGGTGAGCGGTGCGGCATCGTGCGCGGCGGCGCTGCTGGTTGTCGATGCCGGCGAGGGCGTGCGCGAGCAGTCACGCCGGCATGCTTATTTCCTCCACCTGCTCGGTCTCAGCCGCATCGTCGTCGCGGTCAACAAAATGGATGCGGTCGATTTCGATGCGGCGCGTTTTGCCGCCGTCGAAGCCGACATGCGCGACTATCTCGCCGAGCTCGGCATCACGCCGAGCCATGTCGTTCCGGTATCGGCGCGCGACGGCGACAATATCGATGTGCGCTCCAAGAGAAGCCCCTGGTACGACGGGCCGACCGTGACCGAGGCGCTCGATGCCATCCAGTTGCCCGAGGCCGATTCCGAGGCGGCGCTCAGAATGCCGGTGCAGGACGTCTATCATTTCGACGACCGCCGGATCATCGCCGGACGGATCGAATCAGGTCATTTGCAGGTCGGCGACGAATTGTTGTTCTCGCCCTCCAACAAACGCGCCCATATTCAGCGCATTGAAAGCTGGCCGGATTCGGAAGGCCGCACCAACGCTGAGGCCGGCCAATCTGTCGGGCTGATATTGGATGAACAGCTCTTTATCGAGCGCGGCGAGGTGATCAGTCATGTCGTCCAGCCGCCGCTCGAATCGAACGTCTTCCGCGGCCACCTGTTCTGGCTCGGCCGCGAGCCGCTCACCACGGGCAAACAATATAAGCTCAAGCTCGGCACGCTCGAGGCGCCGGTCACGGTGCAGTCGATCGACCGCATCATCGATATTGACGACCTCGCCATGACCGAAGCCGCTTCCGGCGAGGCGTCGATTGAACGCAACGGTGTCGGTGAGGTCGTGTTGCGCAGCCGCGCCATGCTGGCTTTGGACGAGTTCGGCAGCAACCAGCGCAGCGGCCGTTTCGTCCTCGTCGATGGTTACGATATCGCCGGCGGCGGCATTATCTCGATGCGCGGCTATCCCGATCAGCGCCAGCTCATCACCGGCAAATCGAGCAACATCACGGCTGTCGATTACGGCATTTCCCATGCCGCGCGGCACCAGCGCAACGGCCATAGGGGCGGCGTTTTATGGTTCACCGGACTCTCCGGATCGGGCAAAACCACGATCGCGCTGGAAGCGGAAAAGCAGCTCTTCCAGAAAGGCTATCAGGTCTATGTGCTCGACGGCGACAATGTGCGCGGCGGGCTCAACGCCAATTTAAGCTTCTCGCCGGAAGACCGGGCCGAGAATATCCGCCGTGTCGGCGAGGTGGCGGCGCTCTTCGCCGATGCCGGCTTTATCGTCCTCACGGCCTTCATTTCGCCCTACCGTTCCGACCGCGAGCGCGCGCGCGAAGCCGTCGAGCGCCGCGCCGAAGATGCTTTCCATGAGGTTTATGTAAAGGCCTCGCTGGAGACGTGCGAAAGCCGCGATCCAAAGGGCCTGTACCAAAAAGCGCGGGCCGGCGACATTCCCGAGTTCACCGGTATTTCCGCGCCCTATGAAGCGCCCGAAGAACAGGAACTGGTGATCGACACCAATGGCCTAACGGAGGAGCAAAGCGTCGCCGCGCTGATCGCCCATATCGATGAATATTTCGCCACGGATTAAATTTTCCCGGCGAAGGCGCCAATAGCGGCAATGCCGGCTGCCGGGCTGTGCAACAGCCGGGCCGCATTGTTTTCGTCAATCCCGCCCAGGGCATAGACCGGCAGCGCCGCGCGCGACGCCAGCAGGGTAAAGCCGGCGGCGCCGAGCGGCGCCTGGCCGGGGTGGCTTTCCGTGCTGAAAACCGGCGACAGAAGCGCCGCATCCGCGCCGCTGAGGGCGGCACTTCGCAATGCCGCGCGCGAATGGGAGGCAACGGTGATCAGCCAGTTTTTGCGATGGCGCCAGCGCCGCGCCTCGCTCGCTCTTGCCTCGGAAAAATGGACGCCGGCGGCGCCGACGCGGATTGCCAACTCGGCGTTTCCGCCAATCAGCAATTTCAGGCCGTGGCGGCGCGCCACAACCGCCAGGCGTTCGGCCAGCGCCGCGCGCTCCGCCAATTCATAGTCGCGCAACAATATGGCGCTGCCGGGCGGCAGCCGTGCCGCGGCGCCGAGCGGGTCGGGCAGGCGCTTCGCATCCGTTACCATGATCAGCGGCGCCAGGCCGAGGCCGGGCGCGTTGTCTGAATTGAGCCGAATTGCCAGCTCTGCTAGCTTCATCATATTCGTTTCTTCGCCAAGGATGAGGACAGGCTGACATGACGCAAGAAAGCATTCAAACCGATTCGGCGTCACCTGTGGCCGCGAACTTCAGCCATGTTCTGGACAGCATCGCGCAGGCGGCCAAGGCAGCCGGGCGTGATGCGGCGGATGTCACACTGATTGCCGTATCCAAAACACGGCCAGCGGAGTTCATTGAGCCGGTGCTCGAGGCCGGCCATCTCGATTTCGGCGAGAACCGGGTGCAGGAAGCGCACGGTAAATGGCCGGCCCTGCAAGCGCGATTTCCGGCAGCGCGCCTCCATCTCATCGGCCCATTGCAAACCAACAAGGCGCGCGACGCGGTGGCGCTGGCGGATGCCATTCATTCGCTCGACCGGGAAAAACTGGCGCGCGCAGTTTCGCAAGAAATGACGCGCCAGGAGCGCCGGCCGGAATGCTTCATTCAGGTCAATACCGGCGAGGAGGCGCAAAAATCAGGTGTCCTGCCGAATGATGCGGACGCTTTCATCGAAGCCTGCCGGGAGAAATATGCGCTGCCCCTGGTCGGGCTGATGTGTCTGCCGCCTTTCGAGGAGGAGCCGGCGCCGCATTTTGCATTGTTGAAAAAAATTGCCGAGCGTCATGGTTTGACGAAATTGAGCATGGGCATGACGGCGGATTACGAGACCGCCATCGCTTTTGGCGCCACGCATATTCGCGTTGGCAGCGCGATCTTCGGCGCGCGCGCGGTTTAGCGCGACGTTCCGAAAGAAGCGTCGAGCGGATTGTTTCCCGACGCTTGTGCCGAATCCCGTGCACCTTCCAGGGCGACCGCTTCGATGTCGTCGACGCAAAGGCGTGCACACGGGTCGCAGTTGCCGAGGATGGTGAGAAGGTCGTTTTGGCGCAGCGCAATACTGCCCTTCGTCGCTTTCAGATTGTCTGCCGCGACGTGGAGAAAAAGGGCGCTGCCGGTGCCCGGCACAACCGGGCTGTCATTGTGGCCGAGCACGACGATCAGATCGTATATGCCATCCGTGCGCCACAGCAATTCACAGCTCGCCTGAACGGGTTGGCGAACCTGTTGGTTATAGAGGCTGTGGCTTGGGTCGTTACACCAGCCGTCGCGCGGCGACAATGGCGCGGTGGGCAGCGCCGAGCGTGGCGGCGAAAGCCGGTCGGGGCGATAGAGCACCCGGCGCAGCGGAAAATTACCGATCGGCGTGGTGCCGTCGCCTTCGATCTTGTTTTGGCTGAAGCCGTTTTTGCCGACGGCGCAGGGGAAGCATGAATCGTTCCAGCGCAGCATCCCCGAAGCATCGACCCGAAGGTCAAGCTCGGCCGGTGCGCCACTTTGTTCTGACTTGGAATCGCTCACATTAAAACCTTAGATTTTGGAATCCACCTGGTCGCTTTTTTTGCGCGCGGCATCGAACGTTTGCTCATATTTGTCGAGCGCGCGCGACATTGATTTGGCAATCCAGTCGGGCGAATTCGGATCTATTCCGGGCGGTACCTTCGAATCCGGCCATTCCATCACGGCGCTGTTTATCGGCGGGCTGTCCGGCGTGGCGGCGGAACGCACGAACAGCTCCTGCACCTGCTGTGGCGCCACGTCGCGCGGCACAAGCTTTTGCGCGGCCTTCTCCGGCACCGATTTTGCCGCCTTGTCGGGTGACAGCCCGACCGAAGACAGCAGCAACGCCTTGTCCGCTTCGCTCATGCGGTCGAGATAATCGGGCACGCTGCGTTGCGCCGTCGGCTTGGCGAGATCAGCGGCAAATGCCGAGAGCGCCGCCGCATTGTCGCGCGCAAGCGAATCAGTTTCGGAAATAATGTCCGGTGCCGGCCCGGCGGCAGGGGCAATATGGGAGAGGTTTTCTATATCGGTGACGCTTGGCAGCGGTGCGGGCGAAAGGCTAGCGGTTAAAATCTCGTCCTCGGGGGTGTCGGAATCAAACACCGAAAGCGCGAGTTCGCCGACGTCCATGCCGGTGACATCCTTGACGGCGACGTTGCCAATCGCCGAAGCGAAGCCGATTGGGCCGCCGAATATGGCGCCGCCAAAAATGCGCGCGCCGTCTGAAATCGTATCGCCGGTTAAATCGCGATAGATCGAAGAAACAATGGGGATGTGCTGCAGCGGATTGATGAGGTCGATGAAGTCATCGAATCCGAAACCGTCATCGCCGAAAAAGGCTTCGCCTTGCCGCGCCGCCAGGGCTTGATTGCCGTCAAGGCCGGCGGCCTCGGCGATCACTTGGGCGAACTCCTGCCCGCTCGAGGGGTCTTTTGGCCCGCCCGAGAGATTGAACATTTTTTGGTGCTGATTGAGGCCCGCCCGGTCACGGACACTCATCATCTCTAAATTGTCGATAGCCACTATCCGTCCTTCACAACACTCCTGTCGCTTTATCAGTGCAAACGGCGCGCCAATCGGGCTTCGTGTCGAATCAATGGATTACAGCGATTTAACTGGCGGACGGGGGGTGGGCGGCAGAATTTACCTAGTCGAATTTGCCTGGAGCATTGCAGTTTGGCAAATTTTAATGATTATCTACGTCATACGACTTTGGCACTGTTTTGGGTGAAATCATGAGCTCCCGCAAGAGCATATTGCTGGTCGATGATGATGAAGCGCTGCGCCAGTCATTGGCGGAGCAACTTGGCGTTTATGAAGAGTTTTCCGCGACCGAGGCGGCAAACAGCGCCGAAGCGCTTGAGGTCGTCAAAAACAAAAGGTTTGATTTGATCCTGCTCGATGTCGGCCTGCCCGATATGGATGGGCGCGAGCTGTGCAAGCTGATGCGGCGCAACGGCGTCAAGGCGCCGGTCATCATGCTCACCGGCGCCGACAGTGAGGCCGATACAATCCTCGGCCTCGATTCGGGCGCCAATGATTATGTCACCAAGCCGTTTCGCCTCGGCGTGTTGCTCGCCCGCATCCGCGCCCAATTGCGCCAGCACGAACAGAGCGAAGATGCGGTCTTCACGATTGGCCGGTTTTCCTTCCGCCCGGCGGCGAAAATGCTGATCGATCCCGACAGCGAGCGCAAGATTCGCCTGACCGAAAAAGAAACGGCGATCCTCAAATATCTCTACCGCGCACGCGATCAAGTGGTCGGACGCGAGGTCTTGCTCAATGAGGTTTGGGGCTACAATGCCGGCGTTGCCACGCATACGCTTGAAACCCATATCTACCGCCTGAGGCAAAAAATCGAGACAGATCCCTCCAATGCCCAACTGCTGGTGACGGAAGGTGGCGGCTACCGCTTGGTGAGCTAAGCCGTCTTTTGGCCGGCGCCGCGCCGCGCCAATATGAACATCAGCCCCAGGGTAACCATTGCCGCGAGCAACGATACGCCGCCGAAAACCGGACCAACCTCGCGCCACGCACCCATGACCAGCAAAACCGGCGGCAATAATATCGGGCCGAGCAGAACGCCGGTGCTGCGCCCGGTCATGACGACGCCAAAAGCGCTGCCGCCGGCATTGGCGGGGCCGAGGATGAGCGCCGGTGCGGCGAACAGGCAGGTCGGTGAAATTCCCGCCGCAATGCCGAAGACAATCAGCCCGGCCAGGCCGAGCACCATGTCGTCAAATTTCGGCAGCAGAAACCAAACCGCCGCCTGGAGCACAAGACTAAGCGCCAACAACGGTGCCAGCGGTACGCCGGCGCGCAACACGTAACCACCGGCAACATTGAAAATCAGGACGAGAAGTATCGGCAGGGCATAGACCAGAATTGTCTCCTGCGTACCCAGGCCGCGCGCATCTACCAGATATTGCGGCAGCCATGTCAGCATGACGAATATTTCCGTCGACCACAGCATGAAAATGACCGCCACCAGCGCCAGGGCCAGACGGTCGCGCCGGGAAAAATCGCGGAGCGGCGCCGGGCCGCTGGTATCCGCTTTGCTGCGGCGTGGCACGTGGCGGCTGCTGGCGCGCCAACCGAGCGCGGCCACAATAACGGTCAAGCCAATGCCGACCCACCATATGGCGCGCCAGTCGCCGCTCGCGGCAAAGGGATGGGCGACAGCCAATACAATTAGCTGCCCGGCCGGTATCCATGCCGCAAAGATGGCGATGGCGATGGTTTTGTGGCGGTTGCCGGCGCTGGCGACGGCCAACACCGGCGCGGCCACGGCGAGCACGGCAAAACCGAAGCCCTCGAGACCGCGCGCCACCAGCATCAGCGTTACCTCGCCGGGCACGGCAATGGTGAGAATGCTGCCCAAAATAAAAAACAGCGCCGCAGCCAACAAAAAAGGCGGCATGCCATGGCGCTGTATTCGGCTCCCAACCAGGGCCGATATGGCCAAGCCGATCGCCGCATAAATCGACATGAAGGTGCCCGCCGCGAACATGCCATAGTCATATTGCTGCAACAGCAGCGGCAATATCGGCGGCAGTTTGAACAGGTGATAGGCGGCGAGTGCGCCGAGGCCGAGGCCGGTTGCCACGCCGAACCAGCTTGTCGGTTTCTTGCCCGCTGCGGTGGCGGGATCGTGCGCGGGCGGCATCGGGTAATCCGCCTAGCGGCCGCTAAAGCGCGGCGCGCGCTTTTCCTTGAACGCCCGGATGCCTTCCTTGGCATCCTCGGAGGCGAACGATTCAAGCGCGCTTCTCTCAGCCGCGTCGGCATCGAGCTCGCCGGCCGCGATATCGTTGAGCAATTTTTTCATGCCTTGAACGGCAAGCGGCGACAGCGCCTCGATGCGTGCGGCTAAGGCTTCGCATTCGGCCATGAGCGCTTCGGGCGCTACCAGACGGTCGAGAAAACCGATTTCGAGCAAGGTTTCGGCGTCCATCGTCTCGGCCGTGAGCAGCAGGCGTTTGGTCGCGCCGAGGCCGATGCGCGAGACCAGGCGTTTCAGCCCCGGGGCAAAATAAATCAGGCCGAGCTTGGCCGGCGGCATGCGCATTTCCATGCCGCTCACGCCGATACGAAAATCGCAGGCCAGCGCGATTTCACAGGCGCCGCCATAGACCGAACCGTTGAGTGCGCAGATCACCGCCGGGCGGGCCGCTTCGAGTTGCTCAATGGTGCGCCCGAACTGATTGTCGTGCCAATCGGTGCCCTCGATATCGCCGATCTCGAAGCCGGCGCAAAAGCTTTTGCTGCCGCTGCCGGTGAGAATGGCGACGCGAATATCCTCCGCCCGGTTAATCTTTTCGATCAACGTCTCTAAATGCGCCAGGTCGGATTCGCGCAAACGGTTGTGCGCGGCCTCGCGCTTCAGGGTGAGATAGGCACGGTGACCCGTGGCGGCATAGTCGATGGCTGGAGCGGTGGTTGCGGGCATGAAATGATCACATGTTCAGAGAGGCAATGAAATTCGGCGCAAACCCTACTTCAGGATGGCGCCCGAGGGTAGCGGCAAGGAAAATTAATTTATGCACTTTGGACTTTCGCCCATGCCGCGCTTGAGGCAGACTGCGGCTCAATTTTGGAGGCCAGTTGGCAGGGAAAAGCGTGTCCGCAGAGGTGGAGTTCTTTGTGCGCTTTTGGGGCGTGCGGGGGAGCATACCGTGCCCCGGCGCAGCGACGTCGCGCTATGGCGGAAATACGTCCTGTTTGGAAATCCGTTGTGGCGAGAGCTTGCTTATTTTCGATGCCGGCACGGGCCTGGCGGAACTGGGCAAGCATGTGCGCGGTAACGGCGCGCTCGATGCCGATCTCTTTCTCACCCATACCCATTACGACCATATCTGGGGCTGGCCGCATTTTTCACCCGGCCTCGATAGCGACACCCGGCTCAACATCCGGGCCGGCCATTTGATCCCGGAATACCGCATTCAGGATCTGATGCTCGGCCTCTTGAACGATCCGCTCAATCCGCTCAACTCTGAAACGCTGCGCGCCAATATCAGCTTTGAGGATTTCGTCATTGGCGACACGCTCGAGCCCCGGCCCGGCATTCAGGTACGCACGGCACATCTCAACCATCCCAACCGCGCGTCCGGCTACCGCATCGAGTTCGCCGGCCGCTCGATCTGTTATCTGACCGACCACGAACATACCGAGGACGGCCCCGACAAGGCGCTGGTCGATCTCACCCGGGCGGCCGATCTGGTGATTTACGATTCGACCTATTCGGATGAGGAATATCCCAACCATGTCGGATGGGGTCATTCAACCTGGCGCGAAGGCGTCAAGCTGTGTGAGATCGCGGCGGCGAAAAAATTTGTCGTTTTCCACCATGATCCGGGGCATGACGATAAGTTTATGGACCGTATCGCGCGCGACGTCGCCGAGGCACGCCCGGGATCGGTCGTGGCGCGCGAGGGTCTGGTCCTGCGCCCGTGAAAGAAATAGCGATAACAACAACAAGCGGAGAACCGCGACGATGAGCTTGCGCTTGAAGATGATGGGCCTGGCGACCGTGCTCGGCCTCGGGCGCAAGGGATTTTTTATTCCCTATCGCTATGCCCATGCCTTGCCGCGCCCTGGCGCACGCGCGCCCTATGCGCTGTTGGGCGACATGTTGCATAGCCATGAGGATGATTTCCACACCCTGTTGGACGGCATGGACGGCTTCATCACAGACCTCAAGAATATTGGCCGCGATACACCGCCCGAGCCGCGCTGGGACCAGGATTGGTTTCCCCGTCTCGACGCGGCAGTGGCCTACACCCTGGTGCGCGCCGGGCGGCCCAAGCATATCGTCGAGGTTGGCTCCGGCCATTCCACCCGTTTTCTCGCCCGCGCCATGCGTGATGGCGGCATCGAAGGCCGTATCACCGCGATTGATCCCCACCCGCGCTCCAGCCTGCACGGCATCCCCGATCTCGAATTGCTGCGCGCACCGGTGCAGGAAATTGGCCTGCAGGTGTTCGACGCGCTCAATCCGGGCGACATGCTGTTTATCGATTCAAGCCATGTTTTGATGCCGGGGTCGGACGTCGATTTGCTCATTAATCGCGCGCTGCCGGCGCTGCCGTCAGGCGTGCTGGTGCATTTTCACGATATCTTCCTGCCCGATGACTACCCCCATCACTGGGCGTGGCGCGGCTATAACGAGCAGCTTGCCGTGGCGGCGCTGCTGACGTCGAAATCCTACGCGCCGGTGTTCGCCAGCCACTTCGTCGCCTCGCGTATGCGCGAGGTCCTCAGCCGCTCGGCCATTTCAACCATCCTGCGCCCGACCGGCGCCGTCGAATCGTCGCTCTGGCTGCGCAAGCTTTAGCGTTTCAAATATTCTTCCGGAAGTTCGAACAGGTGATCGCGCTCGGCCACCTGGATATGGCATTCGCCGCAGAATTCGACGGCCCGGTTGCCCTGGCCGCCGGTGATGCCGAACAGATTGCCATTCGGCATGATCATCGAGTAGCGCCAATCGCCGAAATCGGGCTTGAAGCCGGGCGGCATTTTTTCCATGACGAACAGCGGCCCGCGCGAGATGCCGCCCGATTCGACGGCCGAGATCGAATCCTTGATCACAATCGTGCCGATCGGCATTGGATCTTGATCGGTGGCGGTGAAGAATTGATCGGCATTCCGGTTGATATAGACATTCACAAAGCGTGCACCGTGCTGGTCTGAAATATAGGGCGAGCTGTTGAAGCGCGGCCAAGCACGGTAGTCCATATTGTCGAGGCCCGATTTGGCGTAGCCGGTGATCATGCGGTCGAGCAAGGCATCGTAAATCTTCTCCGCCTCCGCCGGCGCCAGGTTGCGCGGATCGTGAACGCGGATATGGCCGCCCTCCGGCCAACGTTCGAGAACGCTGTCATTCGCCATTGCCTGGAGCGGCAATAGCATCAGGGCGACGGCGATAATTAGAAGTCGGAGCGTGCGAATCATGACTGCAATCCGAAAGTAGAATTCAGGTTACAGCGATATATGAGGTGCCGGTGCGCGCTTCGCCAATAAACAGCACTCAATAATATGTGAAGCGGCGTGCGTGGAGCCCTATTTATAAGGATCGGCGGCGTCGCGCAGGCCGTCGCCGAGGAAATTGAAGGCGAGGACGACGAGGATCACCGGCACCACCGGCAGCATCAGCCAGGGATAGAGCGCAACGGCGTTGATATTCTGCGATTCGTTGAGGAGAACGCCCCAACTGGTAATCGGCGGGCGCAGGCCCAGACCGAGGAAGGACAGCGCCGTCTCGCCCAGGATCATCGAGGGGATCGAGAGTGTCGCCGAAGCGATCAAATGGCTCATGAAGCTCGGAATAAGATGGCGGCCGATGACGCGCCTCGGGCGCGCGCCCAACAGCATCGCGGCGGTGGCGAAATCCTCTTCCCGAAGCGCCAGCAGCTTCGAGCGCACACCGCGCGCCAGGCCCGTCCAGTCGATCAATCCCAAAATTATGGTGATGCCGAAATAAACCACGATCGGCGACCAGGTCACCGGCAGGGCGGCGGAGAGCGCCATCCACAGCGGCAGTTCGGGGAAGGAGCGGATGATCTCGATAAAGCGCTGGATGATGGTATCGACCCAGCCGCCGTAATAGCCCGAAATGCCGCCCAGAATGAGGCCGAGGAGAAAACTGATACTGATGCCGATCAGGCCGACGGTGAGCGAAATTCGCGCCCCCGATATGACGCGCGAAAACATATCGCGCCCGAGCCGGTCGGTGCCGAACAGGAACAGAGTGCCGTCCTCGGCCGGACAAACAAAGTGGAAGCGCCCGGGTATCAGGCCCCAGAATTCATATTCATCGCCGAGGCAAAACCAGCGGATGGTGTAGATCGTCGATGTATCGCGCTCATAGACGCGCTGCAAATTCTCCATGTCGAGGTGATAGTTGAAGCCGTAGACGAAGGGCGCGCGCAACTCACCCTCGTGGAACAATTGCACGGCTTGCGGCGGCGCGTAGATATGGTCGACATCGCGGCTGTGCAGATTGTAAGGCGCGACGAATTCGGCAATGACGATAACGCCATAAAGGACCAACAGGAAGATGCCGGCAATGACGGCAATGCGGTGGCGTTTCAGCTTCCACCACATCATTTGCCATTGCGAGGCCATGTAGAAGCGTTCCTGCTCGGGCGTGAGGGCTGCGGTCGAATAGGGATCGAAGGGCGCGTCGCTGACGAAATGCTTTAACGGCCCAGAGGACTCCGGCCCACCGCCGCCACTGCCGCCGTTATTCTGGCCTCGTTCGCTCATCGCGTGACGCCCCCGGAGAGGCGGATGCGCGGATCAAGCACGGCCAACAATATGTCGGAAACGAACACGCCGATGACGGTGAGGAAGGCCATGAACATCAGGAACGAGCCGGCGAGATACATATCCTGTGTGCGGAGCGCATCCAACAACATCGGCCCGGTGGTCGGCAGCGACAGCACCACCGAGACGATGGCGGCGCCCGAGATGACTTGCGGCAGAATATTGCCGATGCCGGAAATAAACGGATTGAGCGCCATGCGCAGCGGATATTTGACCAGCAGTTTGCCCGGCGGCAGGCCTTTGGCGCGGCCGGTGATGACATATTGCTTCTGCAGTTCGTCGAGCAAATTGGCGCGCAGGCGGCGGATCATGCCGGCGGTGTTCGAGGTGCCGATCACCAGCACCGGTACCCAGAGATGTTCGAGCACCGAGAGCAGCTTGCCGCCGCTCCACGGCTTGCCGAGATATTCCGGATCCATCAAGCCGCCGATCGAGGTGCCGAACGCCACATTGGCGACATAGAGCAAAACCAGGGCAAGGAGAAAATTGGGCGTCGCCAGGCCGAGAAAGCCGAGGAAGGTCAGGCTGTGATCGCCGGCGCTGTATTGGTGGGTGGCGGAATAGACACCGATCGGGAAAGACACGATCCAGGTGAAGATGATGGTGGTGAAGGAGACGATGAAGGTCAGCAGCAAGCGGTCGCCGACAACCTCGTCGACCGGCAGGTTATATTCGAACGAATAACCCATATCGCCTTGCAACAGGCCGAGCAGCCAAATGCCATATTGCTCGATCATCGGCTTGTCGAGGCCATATTGCTGGCGCAGAAATTCGATTTTCTCGACGTTGGAACCTTCGCCCTGGGCTTGCAGCTCGGCAATATAGGTGGTCAGGTAATCGCCCGGCGGCAGCTGGATGATGATGAAGGTAAGAATGCTGATCGCCAGCATGGTCGGAATCATGATCAGTATGCGGCGCACGATAAAGGTCAGCATGGCCGGCCCTCGGAACGCGTTATGTCACGGCACACGATCATTCGTCTTTAAACCCGATACGCGCCGCTTCGTCGATACGGCCAAGAAAGATGGGGTTGGGGCGCTCAGCGAAATATTCGTCCGTCGCCTTGCGTGATCCCTCATATGCGCCATAGTCGTCGATGATCAAGGCGCCGCGGCGCACCAGCTTGGGATAGAGGTGATTGAGCTCATGCAGGGTCGAGCGGTACCAATCGGTGTCGAGCCGCAGCAGCGAAATCTGTTCGGGTGCCGCCGCCGGAATCGTCGTCTCAACCTCGCCTTCGACAAAATGCAGCTTGTCTTCAGGATAGCCGGTGGCGCGCATGTTGGCGCGCACTTCGTCGAGCGAGGCATGCGCCCACTCATTGTAGCCGTCGCGCTCAAATGCCTGCCAGCGTGAAATCTGCTCCATGCCGTCCTGGCTGCGCACATCGACGCTTTCGGGCCGGGTCATGCCGGCATAGGTGTCGTAGAGGTAGATATCACGCGAGGTATCGCCGAGCGCCTTCAGGGTGAGGGCGATCATCATCGACGAGCCGCCGCGCCAGACACCGCATTCGACCATATCGCCCGGCACATTGTTGGCATGCAAGTGGCGCACCGTCTGATAGAGCGTGTACATGCATTCGACCGAGGTGAGGGTAAAGCTCCGCGCCTGCTCGTAGAGCGCAACGAATTCCGGCTCCATGTCATGCGGAACCCTGAGCGCCCGGCGCGCGCGGTCATATTGCGGAATCTTGCGCAGCGAAAAATTATATCCCATGCGGAAGGCGAGTTTGCGCAGGCTATGATGCAGCAGGCCGCGCGAGGGTTTTTGCCCGTTCGCGCCCGAAATATTCGCCCTTCGCACTTCCGTCATCGCTCTAGCGCCGTGCAATCATGAGAGGAGACACTAGGCTTCATCCATCAAATTATGCACGGTTCTATTGTTGGCGCCGGCTTCGCCCGCGCGGTGCAGCCAGGGGGTCATGCGCCGGTTGACGTTATAGAGGCCTTCCAACAGGCCCGGCACCACCACTTCGGACGGCAGATGTTGTTTCGGCATGGAGCGCAGCGCCGCCGCCATGATGGCCGGGTCGCGCTTGCCGTCGTCCAACAGCACATTGGCGAGGCCGAGCTCTTGAGCCTTCAAGGCGCGGATGCGCTGCTCGAGGCGTGGTTTCTCGCGCGGAATGATCAGCGCACGTTTATCGAATGACAGAATTTCACAGAAGGTATTGTAGCCGCCCATGGCGACCACGCCGGCGGCGTGGGTCATCAGGCTTTCGAGATGCGGATCGAAGGTAATGGTATCGACCCGGTCTAGCTGGCTGGCGCGTTTGGCGAAACGCGCGCGCGCCTCGGGCTGCATGAAGGGGCCGAGCACAAGCAGCACCGGATAGGGCAGCAGCGGATCGGTCTCATAGGCGCTCAACACCCAATCGACCATTTCCTCGCCGTCACCGCCGCCGCCGGTGGTCGCCAGCAGATAGGGGCGCTTGACGATATCCAGGTCCGGCAGGCCGGCCGAGGCGCCGACCTGGCGCGGCAGATAGCCGGTATAGACGGTCTTGCGCTGGGTGCGTTCGCTGAGGCCCATATTTTCCAGCGGATTGCAAATTTGCGGCAGGCCATAGACCCACATCTCGTCATAGAGCTCTTCCAGCACCGGGCGCACATTCTTGGAGCGCCATTCGGCGGCGAGAAGGTTGGGTTCGTCCATCACGTCGCGCAATCCGAGGATCAGGCGGGTGCCGCGCTCTTTCAGCATTTCGAGCGTTTCCTTGACTTCGCCCCTGAGACCAATCGGCTCTTTGTCGACGATGAAAACGTCGGGATCGAAAATGCTCGCCGTATGTTTGATGATCG
>CAYSDJ010000027.1:0-49578 GCA_964429775.1 uncultured Rhizobiaceae bacterium | reverse complement strand
TGCCGGCATCGTTCATCAGATCGGCGATATGGAGCGGCCCGGCGCCGCCGAAGCCGAGCAGGCAGAAATCGCGCGGATCGAGGCCGCGTTCGATCAGCACCGAACGCAGCGCGCCGACCATATTGTTGTTGGCGATCTGGGTGACGGCGAGCGCCGTCTCATCGGCCGAGCGGCCGAGTTCATCGGCCACCGCCTTGACGGCTTTCTCGGCCGCCGCCTTGTCGAGCTTCATCTCGCCGCCGAGGAAATTATCCGGATTGATGCGCCCGAGCACCAGATTGGCGTCGGTCACCGTGGCTTTGGTGCCGCCCGCGCCATAGCAGGCCGGCCCCGGATCGGCGCCGGCGCTTTCCGGCCCGACGCGCAGCATGCCGCCCTTGTCGATCCAGGCGATTGAGCCGCCGCCGGCGCCGATGGTGCGGATATCGATCATTGGAATCTGGATCGGAATACCGAATTCGATCTCGAAATCGGTGGTGAAATTCTCCTGCCCGCCGACGATCGTCGAGGTGTCGGTCGAGGTGCCGCCCATATCGATGGTCACGAGATGGTCGATGCCGACCAGGCCGGCGATATGCTTGCCGGCAATCACCCCACCCGTGGGGCCGGAAACGGTCATCTGGATCGGCGTATTTTCCGCCGCTTCCAGCGTCATTTCGCCGCCGTTCGATTTGATCACGACGATATGGTCGGTAATACCGTTTTCGCTGAAGCGCTGGCGGATATTGCGCACCTGATTGCTGACGATGGGTTTGACATAAGCATCGGCGATGGTGGTCGAGGCGCGCTCATATTCCTTCCATTTGGGCATCACATCGTAAGAGATGGAGACCGGAATATCGGGTAGTTCCTCGGCCAGGATTTCCTTGACGCGTTGTTCGTGGTCGGGTGTGACATAGGAAAAGAGGAAATTGACCGAGAGCGCCTCGATCTCACCCTCGTCCTTAATTTGCTTGGCCATGGCGCGCACGCCGGCCTCGTCGAGCGGTGTCTCGACCTCGCCATTGGCCATGATGCGCTCGGAAATTTCGTAGCAATGGCGGCGTTTGACCAGCGGTTTCGGTTTGACCCAGGTGATGTCGTAATGGCTGCGCCGGTTGCCGCGCTGGATGAAGGGAATATCCTTGAAGCCTTCGGTGGTGACGTAACCCACCGTGGCGCCCTTGCGCTCCAATATCGCATTGGTCGCGATGGTCGTACCGAGGCGGAGGTTTTTGATATCGCCGGGCACCTCGAATTTGCCGAGGCCGGTCAGGATGCCGTCATTCGGGTCGTTCGGCGTGGATGGATTTTTCCACACTTCGACCGTCTTGGTTTCGGGGTCGTAGGAGACGAAGTCGGTAAAGGTTCCGCCGACGTCAATGCCAACCATATATCCTGCCACTCTCCATCTCCTCAGAGTTCTGGGGCCATTCCGTTATGGCGCCCTTCGGCGCACCGGCAGCCCTGGTCTTTTTTTGAAATTGGCGCTCTTATTTATTCACGCTAATGGAGGCGCGATGTTATCGGCGGGGCGGGCCTGCCGCAACCTGAATTGCGGCGACGCGGCCCCGCCGATAGCGGCGTTTAGCTCTAGCGGATGAGGATGAACAGCGACCCGTCACCGCGGATGATGTTAAGCAGGAGCGACCCGCCGGCCTGTGAGGCGGCAGCCATCAATTCGCCCGGATCGGTCACCGGTTTGCGGTTGACCGAAGTAATCACATCCTGCTCGCGTAAGCCCGCCTGCCAGGCCGGTGAATCCGCCACCACGCTGACGACATAAACGCCTTTAACCCGGCCATAGAAGGGCGAGCTTTGCGGAATCGTGCCGAATGCCGCCCCTTTGAGCTTGGGCACGTCACTGCCGGAAGCCGCCTGCGCTTCCCTGATTTCACCGACTTCGAGCGTAATAGCGATTTCCAAGCCGTCGCGCACGACGCGTAATTTGACCCGCGAGCCGACTCTGAGGAGGCCGATAAAGGTGCGTAAATCGGCGCCGCTATGAACTTCCTTGTCGTTGACCGAAATGATCACATCGCCGGCGTTCAATTCGGCCGCTGCTGCCGGGCTGTTGGGCATCACTTGCGTAACCAGGGCGCCGTCGTCCTGGCGGACCCCGAATTCCTCGGCCAATTCAGGGGTAAGGTCCTGAATTTGCACGCCGATGCGCCCGCGCCGCACTTCGCCATGCTCGATAATCTGATCCATGATCTGGCGCGCCATGTTTATCGGTATGGCAAAGCCGATGCCGATATTGCCGCCGCCGGGCGCGATGATGGCGGTATTGATGCCGACCAGCTTGCCTTTGAGATTGACCAGCGCGCCGCCCGAATTGCCCGGATTGATCGAGGCGTCGGTCTGAATGAAATTTTCGTACGATTCAATGCCGAGCCCGGTGCGCCCAAGCGCGCTGACAATGCCGGAAGAGACCGATTGGCCGAGGCCGAACGGATTGCCGATGGCGATGACGAAATCACCGACCTCGACATAGTCGGAATCGGCCATCGGGATGGAAATCAAATTATCCGGCTCGACTTTGAGGACGGCGACGTCGGTGCCCGGGTCATGGCCGATCAATTTAGCCTTGAGCCGGCGCTTGTCGGTCAGGGTGACGATGATTTCGTCCGCCTTGGCGACAACATGGCTGTTGGTCAGGATATAGCCCTTGACCGCATTGATGATAACGCCCGAGCCGACGCTCTGATTTTGCCGCTGGCGAGGCTCTGACGGGCCCTCGCCAAAAAAGCGGCGGAAAAACGGGTCGTTGAAAAGCGGATTGCGCTTCTCTTCGACGGTGCCCTGGGTGGCAATATTGACCACCGCCGGCGAGGTCTCCTTAACCAGTGGCGCCAGCGTCGGCACCTGGTCGCCGGGCATGACCGCGCGCGCCGGGGAGAGGGCCGCAGCGAAGGCAATAATCACCAGGGCGGCAACAACCGTGACGGCTGACAATCGACCAAAATAGGGCAGCATTTTTCCCTCCATAGAACGGCGCCGAGCGTAGCAGAATATAGTTAATGGCCTATTGTGGCCTTTTAAAGCCTCGGCGGGAAGTGATTGTATCGCAACGGATAAAATGCCCTACCAGAGAGGGCGGACGCACATTATCGTTACCGGGCAAAGGTGCGCGGCGGGGTGGCACGGCCAAGGCGCTCGATCAGGAGCGGCGCCACCGGCCGGGCAATGCGCTCAGGCGACGAGAAATGCGTGCGTCCGGCGGCGCGCCCGCGCCACAGAAGGGCGCCGTCCGGTCCCTCGAGGGAAAGCTCAAACAGAAAGGCCACGCGGCGTACCGCGCTGCCGCCGCCCAAGAGCGGCAGGTCGAGGCCGATGCCGATTTCATTGACGCCGCTGCTGCTGCCAAGTTCGCCGCCGAGCAGAAAACCCGGCCCCTCATCGCTCGAATCGGTCAGCGCCGTTTGCAGCATGTAGCGCAGCACATGGGACGCATCCGCGTCCGTCCCGTAGCCGCGCCGGGCGAGTGATTGGTTGATCGCGCGCTCCATATCAAAATTGCGTGAACCGCCTTCGGGCGGCGCCACCCGGAGGGTGAGGAGTTCGCCGATGTCGCCGTAAAGGCCGGCCTCAAGCTCTCCCCAGACATCCGCGCCGGACGTGGGGCGGCGCTCCGGGCCGGCGCAGGCGGTGAGTGCCAGGGCGAGGGCAAGAGCCAGGAAAAGGCGCATCGCGCAAGTCTGCCGCGCCGTGTGGATGCTGTCGATAGGTGCCGGCGATCTGGCATGTTATGGTGATTCGGAGGAGAAATTCGTGGCGACAACATTATTCTACAGCCATCCCATCTGTCAGGAACATGAGGCGGGCCCCGGCCACCCCGAACAGCCGGCGCGTCTCAGGGCGATTCTGGAAGCACTGGAGGCACCCGAATATGCCGGGCTGAAACGCCTAGAGGCGCCGCTCAGCGATCCCGAGATGCTGAAGCGGGTGCATCAGGCGGAACTGGTCGATCTCATTTTTGAGCACATGCCGAGCGACGGCTATGTCGCGATTGAGGGCGATACCGTGATGTCGCCGGCCTCGGGCGAGGCGGCGTTGCGCGCAGTCGGTGCGGTGTGCGCGGCCGTCGATGCGGTCATGGCGGGTGAGGGCGATAATGCCTTTTGCGCCGTGCGCCCGCCCGGTCACCACGCCGAGCCAGGCCGCTCGATGGGCTTTTGCCTGTTTAACAATGTCGCCCTCGCAGCCGAATGGGCGCGGCGCGAGCATGGCCTCACGCGCGTCGCCGTGGTCGATTTCGATGTCCATCACGGCAACGGCACCCAGGCCGCGTTCGAGCGCGACGGTGATCTGTTGTTCGCCTCGACCCACCAGTCGCCGCTATATCCCGGCACCGGCGCCGCCGATGAGCGCGGCGTCGGCAATATATTCAATGCGCCGCTGGCGCCCGAATCCGGCTCGGCCGAGTTCCGCGACGCCATGCAAAGCAGGGTCTTCCCCGCGCTCAAGGTGTTCGCGCCCGAACTGATCCTGATCTCAGCCGGCTTCGATGCACACAATGACGATCCGCTCGCCTCGTTGCACCTCTTTGAAGAGGATTACAGCTGGATCACGACCGAGCTATGCCAAATCGCGGCCGAGAAATGCGGCGGACGCATCGTCTCGACGCTGGAGGGCGGTTACGATCTCGGCGCCCTGGCCGCGAGTGCGGCGGCGCATGTCGGCGCCTTGATGGCAGCCTGATTTGCTCGGCTTGCCCTGTCTTCGGCCAGAGATTATTGTCAGCGAATCATGAGCAAAAGCGATAAAAACGCCGACCTCGGCAAGATCAATTTCGAAACCGCCCTCGGCGAGCTCGAAGATATCGTGCAGAAGCTCGAATCCGGCGATACCAGCCTCGAAGGTGCGATCGAAGCCTACGAACGCGGTGTGGCACTGAAGAAACATTGCGAGGGCAAGCTGCGCGAGGCCCAGCTCCGGGTCGAGAAAATTGAAGCCGACGGCACCCTCAGCGCGGAGCCGCTCGAGACCGAATGAGGGGTCTGCTTTGAGCCGGCTGAAAGAGGCGTTGCAGGAATCGGCCGAGACCGTCAACGCCGCTCTCGAAAAATATATCCCGCAATCCGACCATTCGGATGGCCGCCTGTTCGACGCCATGCGCTATTCGACCATGGCCGGCGGCAAGCGCTTAAGGCCGTTTCTGGTGCTCAATTCTGCGGCGCTGTTTGACGTGCCGCTGGAGTGGGCGCTGCCGAGCGCTGCCGCGATTGAGATGGTGCATACCTATTCCCTGGTGCATGACGACCTGCCGGCGATGGACGATGACGATTTGCGCCGCGGCCAGCCGACCTGCCACAAGAAATTCGACGAGGCGACGGCGATCCTGGCCGGCGATTCTCTGCTGACGCTCGCGTTCGAGTTGGTTGCCGCGCCGGACGGCCATCCCGATCCGGCTGTCAGGGCCGAGATCACCCATAAATTGGCAGCCGCCGCCGGCGGCCTCGGCATGGCCGGCGGGCAGATGATGGATTTGGCCGCCGAAGACAGCAGCCTCGACCTCGACGCGGTGATCCGCCTGCAACGCGGCAAGACCGGCGCTTTATTCCGCTTTTCGTGCGAAGCCGGCGCTGTGTTGGCGCAAAAAGACGGGGCGGAACGCGATGCCCTGACGGCTTATGCCGATCACATCGGTCTGGCTTTTCAGATCGCCGATGATTTGCTCGATATCGAAGGCACGGAAGCCGATCTCGGCAAGGCGGTCGGCAAGGATGCCGATGCGGGCAAGGCCACTTTCGTCGATCTCCTGGGCCTTGATGGGGCACGCAGCCGCGCCGGGCAGCTGGTCGAGGATGCCGTCGCCGTGCTCGAGCCGTTCGGCGGCAAGGCGGATCTGTTACGCGATGTGGCGCGCTATATTGTGGCGCGCAAAAACTGACACCCTCAATTTGAAAGTATAGGCCGACGGCAAAACGCGAAAAAATCCGGCTCGACAGCCTCCTGGTGGAACGCGGCCTGGTGGAGAACCGGACCAAGGCGGCGGCGCTCGCCATGGCGGGCAAGATCTATTCGGGTGAGCGTAAGCTCGACAAGCCGGGCCAGAAGCTTGGGCCAGATACGCCGCTTACGGTGCGCGAGGCGCTCCATCCCTGGGTTTCGCGCGGCGGCATCAAGCTCGCCCACGCGCTTGATCATTTCGCGCTCGATGCAAACGATGTCACGGCAATCGATGTTGGCGCCTCCACCGGCGGCTTTACCGATGTATTGCTCTCCAAGGGCGCGAAGCGGGTTTATGCCGTCGATGTCGGCTATGGCCAGCTTGCCGACAAGCTGCGCCGCGATGATCGCGTCATTGTGCTCGAGCGCACCAATGCGCGCCATCTCACCTCCGAGCAAATTCCCGAGCCGGTCGGCGCGGTGGTCTGCGACGCCAGCTTTATCGGTCTTCGCACCGTGCTGCCGGCGGCACTTGCGCTCGCCGCACCGGGCGCTTTTCTGGTGGCGCTGATCAAGCCGCAATTCGAGGCCGGGCGGGATCGTGTCGGCAAAGGCGGCATCGTGCGCGATCCGGATGTGCATGCGGAGGTTTGCGAAACCATCAGCACCTGGCTCAGCGAACAGCAGGGCTGGCAAGTGCTCGGTATTGCCGAGAGCCCAATCACCGGTGCCGAAGGCAACAAAGAGTTTCTCATCGCGGCCAGGCATTAGTCCTTTACGTAACCGTCCCGCGTTTGCGGCAGACGCTGGCCGAGGATGCGTGAGGCGACCTGGGTGCGCAGCACCTGCGCCGTACCGCCGCCAATGGTGAACATGCGCGCATCGCGGCACATGCGCTCCAACGGCCGGGCGCGCGAATAGCCGGCGGCGCCGAATATTTGCAACGCATCATTGGTCACGCGGATCGCCATTTCCGAGGCAAAGATCTTGGCCTGGGCGGCTTCGAGCACGTCGGGAAAGCCACCCGGCGGGCAAATCGCGGCGCGGTGGATGAGGTTTCGCGCCGCGGCAAGCTGGATGCTCATATCGGCGAGCATCCATTGCAGTCCCTGGAATTCGGCGATCGGACGGCCGAACTGTTCGCGTTCTTTCGCATAACCCAGCGCCAACTCGTAGGCGCCGGCGGCGACACCGAGCGCGACCGTTGCCGCGCCGACGCGCTGGCCGTTATAGGCCGTCATCAGGTCGGCGAAGCCTTTCTTCAGGCCGCGCGGCGGCAGCACCAGCGCATCGGCGCCGACCGCCATGTCCTGCATCAGGATTTCGCACTCCGGGATGCCGCGCAGCCCCATCGTCTGCTCGCGCCGCCCGACGCTCAGGCCCTCGGTTTCCTCGCGCACCGCAATGAAGCCGCCGATGCCCTGTTCCACGCCGTCGGCGTCGAAAACGCGGGCGAAGATGACATGCAGGCGCGACACGCCGCCGCCGGTGATCCAATGTTTCTTGCCATTCAGTACATAGCCATTGCCGCGCTGATCGGCCCGGCTGGTCATATCGGTCGCCGCACTGCCGGCCTCGGGCTCGGTGATGCATATCGCCGGTTTGTCGCCGGCCAGCACCAGCTCGGCCGCCAGCTTTTTCTGCGCTTCGCTGCCATAAGTCATGATGATGCCGATCGCGCCCATATTGGCCTCGACCGTAATGCGCCCGGTGACGGCGCACGCCTTGGCCATTTCCTCGACCACCAAGGCCGTCTCCAGATAGCCGAGGCCCTGGCCGCCATATTCTGTGGGAATGGTCATGCCGAAGAAGCCGGCCTCCTTAAGCAGATCGACATTGTCCCACGGATAGGCCTCGGCGCGGTCGACCTCGGCGGCGCGGGCGGTAATTTTTTCCTCGGCCAGCGTGCGGGCGCGGGCCTGCAGGTCGAGCTGTTCGGCGGTGAGGGTAAAGTCCACGGTGCGATCCTTACTTTTGCATGCATGGCGAGTATGCCATGGTGCCGGGCGTTAAGTCCCATCCGCAAGGTTTCAATTATGCAAGACGATTGCTTTGGCCTCGCCATGACGGCGGCAAACCCCGAGGCGGCACAACATTATGACGAGGTTTTGCGCGCCTATCTCGGCTTTCGCAGCGATACCGGCATCTATTTGAAGCAGGCGCTCGCGGCCGATGAGGGCCTTTTTATGGGCCATTGCATCAAGGGCTATTTTTTCAAGCTGTTTGCCATGCCGGCGCTTGAGAAGAAGGCACTGGAAAGCGCCGGCAGGGCGCGCGAGTTCGCCAAGGTGGTGAGTGCGCGCGAGTGCGAACATCTGCTGGCGCTGGAGGCCTGGTGCGCCGGCGATATGGTTGAATGCACGGCGCGCTGGGAGGGCATCCTGGTCGATTTCCCGCGCGATATTCTGGCCCTGCGTCTTGCCCATTTCTGCCATTTCTATTCCGGCGAAAGCATCGCCATGCGCGATTCGGTGGCGCGCGTCATGCCGGCCTGGCCGGCGGGCGAGCCCGGTGCCGGCTATGTGCACGGCATGTATGCCTTCGGCCTTGAGGAATGCGGCGAATATGACGCTGCCTTGAAAATGGGCGAGGCGGCGGTGGGGCAAAATTCCGGCGATATCTGGGCCGTCCATGCGGTTGCCCATGTGCATGAGATGGCGGGGCGCGCCCCGGAGGGTATCGCCTGGCTGAAGGGCACGGAAGATGGCTGGCGCGGCTGCAATAATTTCACCAATCACGTGTGGTGGCACCGCGCCCTCTATCATTTCGAGCTGGCGCAATATGAAGATGTGCTGCGCCTTTACGATGAGAAATTCCGCGCCGAGCCATCGGAGGATTACCTCGATATCAGCAACGCAGTCGCCATGCTGTGGCGCCTCGAAAATGCCGAAATTGAAGTCGCCAGGCGCTGGGACGAACTGGCCGACAAGGCGGAGAAGCGCATCGACGATCACCTCCTGGTTTTCGCCGATTTGCACTTTGCCGTGGCACTTGCGGCGGCGGGGCGCGGCACGGCGCTCGACCGGATGATCGAATCGATGCGCGTTACCATATCGACCCGGCGCACAACCCAGGAACAGGTCTTGGCCGAGGTCGGCGCAACCATGGCGCAGGCGGTGCGGGCCCAATACCAAGGAGACCACGAGCTCGCGCTGCGCCTGATGATGCCGCTGCGCTATCATGTGCGCACCATTGGCGGCAGCAATGCGCAGCGCGATATTTTCTCTCAGATGTTGATCGAGGCGGCACTGAAAAGCGGCAAGCATGCGCTCGCCCGGGCGCTGTTGCACGAGCGCGTTGCGCTGAAGCCGGGCAGCGCGCGCAGTTGGAATCTGCTTGCCGAAGCGCTTGACGGCGAAGGCAGGGCATCGGACGCGGCCGAGGCACGGCGCCGCGCCGAACAGCTTCTGGCCGCTTGAAGAAGGGATGCGAATAGTGATTAAGAAGGGTTATGTCGATTGTTCGGCCGGGCAAATCCACTATGCCCAGCGTGCCGGTAGCGGTGTGCCGATTGTGTGTTTTCATCAAACCGCCAGCTCCGGCGTTTCCTATCATCGCATCATGCGCGCGGGCGGCCTCGACAACCCGATCTATGCCATCGATACGCCCGGCTTCGGTGGCTCGTTCGATCCCGAGGGCATGCCGGCTTTCGAACAATATGCTTCTTGGTTGTTCGAAGCTCTGACAGCTTTGGGCGTGAACGAGTTCTACGCCATGGGCCACCATACCGGCGCCGGCATTTGCGTTGAGCTGGCGGCGCGCCACCCCGCCGCCGTCACGGGCATGATCCTGATCGGCCCCTATCCCTTGACGGCCGAGGAGCGCGAGGAATTCCGCCAGCATTTTTCCACCGCCATTTCGCCAACAGAGGATGGCGGCTATCTGATGACCACCTGGCGCTATCTCGCCGGCCTCGGCGCCACGGGCGAGCTCGAGGTTCATCACCGCGAACTCCTCAACCATGTGCGCGCCTATGAGGGCCGCTTCAAGACCTATACGGCGGTGTGGGATTATGATTTCACCACGCCCTACAAAAACGCCAGCTGCCCGATCCTGCTGATGGCGGCGGAAGATGACGTGCTCCGCCCCTATCTCGAGCGCTCGCAGGAATTGCAGCCGGGCGCCACGGTGGCAGAAGTTAGCGGCGCCAATTTCGAGCCTGAATTGGATGCAGAGGGAATCGTAGCGGCGTTGCGAAACTTCGTGCGCTAGCGTCCCATATCGTAATATTCGGGATTGGGCTTGGCTTCGACCGCGCTGGCGAGCCGGTTCGAGGCGTTGTAGAAAGCGGCGACCTCGGCAATATCGAATATATCCTCATCGCTGAATTTGGCCCGGCGGAGCAGGGCGCGGTCGCTTTCCTCTATCGCCGCCGGCGTTTCACTCAATTTCCAGACAAAATCGAGCATGGCGCGCTGGCGCGCGGGCAGTTCTGCGGCGCGGTAATTGGCGGCTAACTGATCTCCGAGCGTGGCATCGCCCGACAGCACCCGCACCGCCGCGCCGTGCGCGACCAGGCAATAGTGGCAATGGTTTACCGACGAGACCACGACCGCGATCATCTCGCGTTCGAGCTTCGACAGGCCAGAATCGCCCAGCATCAGCTCGTTACTATGTTGGCGGAAAAGCTCCAGCCGGGCCGGCCGCAGGGTATAGGAGCGGAAGACGTTGGGCACAAAGCCGATCTTCTCAGTGAATTTGGCAAACAATTTCTTGATGGCGGGGTCGAGGCGGCGCTGGTCCGGCAGCCTGAGCGCATGAACCTTATTCTTGCCTGATTTCGCCGCTGATTTCGCCTGTGCCATTTAAGCCCCGCATTGGGCGCGGTGCAGCAGAAGGTGATCGGCCAGCACACACGCCATCATCGCTTCACCGACCGGCACGGCACGGATGCCGACGCACGGGTCGTGCCGCCCCTTGGTCGATATTTCCGTCTCTTCGCCGGCCTTGTTCACGGTTTGCCGGGGGCTGAGAATCGAGCTTGTCGGCTTGACGGCAAAGCGCAAGGTGATGTCCTGGCCGGTCGAGATGCCGCCCAAAATGCCGCCGGCATTGTTGGAGAGAAATTCAACATTGCCGTCTTTTGCGCCGCGCATTTGATCGGCATTGTCCTCGCCGCTGAGCGCTGCGGCAGCAAACCCGGCGCCGATTTCGACGCCCTTTACCGCATGGATGCTCATCATCGCGGCGGCGAGATCGGCGTCGAGCTTGGCGTAATGCGGCGCGCCGAGGCCGACGGGTGCGCCGCTCGCCTCGATCTCCACCACAGCGCCAACGGACGAACCCGCCTTGCGCACGCCGTCGAGATAGTCTTCCCATTCCCCGGCGGCGGACGCATCCGGGCACCAGAATGGGTTATCGCCGGTTGCCGCCCAATCCCAACGGTCGCGGTCTATCTCTTTTTCGCCGAGCTGCACAAGGGCGCCCCGAATGGCCACGTCCGGCCCCAATATTTTTCGCGCCACGGCGCCGGCAGCAACCCGCATGGCGGTTTCGCGCGCGCTTGCCCGCCCGCCGCCACGATGGTCGCGGATGCCGTATTTGGCCTGGTAGGTGTAATCGGCGTGGCCGGGGCGGAACTTGTCCTGGTTCTCGCCATAATCGCCCGAGCGCGCATCCTGGTTTTGGATTTCGAGCGCAATCGGCGTGCCGGTGGTCTCGCCCTCGAAGGTGCCGGACAGGATGGCGACCTGATCGGCCTCCTGGCGCTGCGTTACGAAGCGCGACTGGCCGGGCCGGCGTTTGTCGAGATATGGCTGGATGTCTTCTTCGCTTAAGGCAATGCGCGGCGGTACGCCATCGAGCACACAGCCGATCGCCGGGCCGTGGCTTTCGCCCCAGGTGGTGACGCGAAACAGACGGCCGAAGCTATTGAGAGACATTTCTATACGACCGATATGTCAGGCGCGTCCGGGTTCTTCATGCCGACGATATGATAGCCGCAATCCACATGGTGAACTTCGCCCGTCACCCCGGCGCCGAGATCGCTGAGGAGATAGACGCCGGCGCCGCCCACTTCGTCGATGGTGACGTTGCGCTTCAACGGCGCGTTCAGCTCATTCCATTTGAGGATATAGCGGAAATCGCCAATGCCGGAAGCAGCCAGGGTCTTGATCGGCCCGGCCGAGATGGCGTTGACGCGGATATTGTCGCCGCCCAAATCAGCGGCGAGATAGCGCACGCTGGCCTCAAGCGCTGCCTTGGCGACGCCCATGACATTGTAATGCGGCATCACCCGCTCGGCCCCGGCATAGGTGAGCGTCAAGAGGCTGCCGCCGTCGCTCATCAGTGGTGCGGCGTGGCGGCACAGGCTGGTGAACGAGAAACAGGAGATATTGAGCGTCGATTGGAAATTCTCCGCCGAGGTATCGAGATAGCGGCCCTTGAGCTCGTCCTTATCCGAGAAGGCAATGGCGTGGACGAGAAAGTCGAGCTTGCCCCAGCGCGTCTTGATCGCGTCGAACAGCTTTACGATGCTCGATTCGTCGGTGACGTCGCATGGCAAGATGATGTCTGACTGCACGGATTCCGCGAGCGGCAAGACGCGCTTTTGCAGGGCATCGCCCTGATAGCTGAAGGCAAGTTCAGCCCCTTGATTGGCGGCGGCGCGGGCGATCCCCCAAGCGAGCGAGCGCTCGTTGGCGACACCCATTATCAGCCCCCGTTTTCCTGCCATAAGCAGGCTTGAATCGGTCATGAAATCCCCGAGTGTGCGTGTTCGCGTGGCCCGAATCCGGGCGCGGGCATCCTACACCAAAGCGCAAGCGGAGCAAAACATCCGTGTTACGCCAATGGCTTGCCGGGGCGGCGATGTCGCCCGGCGGTGAGCGCTGGCTGAAAATGCGGTATCACTACAGGGCGCCGAAGTGCGCAAGGGCGATTCCATTTCTATTCGATGGATCGCGTTTCCGATGCGCAAGAATTATTCGCTGTTCAAGCCCTACCTCACGCAGGCGCTTGAAATATTCGGGCACAAATCAGCGTCTTAGTTGACGATGCGCCAGGTTCCGTCGGGCTGGCGGCAGGCGGTGCCGTAGGCCTGCTGGGTTTCGCCGCCGATGGTCACGGTCTGCTGATATTCGCGGCACGGTTGGCCTGAATCGGTGTAAGAGGTGCGCGTCGGCGTGATGGTGCCGCTGTTGCCGCTGTCCGGGTTGCTCCAGGTCGTGGTTTGCCCCGTCGGGTTGGATTCGAGCGCCTCTCCGGCGCTGCGTTCGGCATAGAGCTGATCCGCCTTGTCGAGCGATTTGCCGACTTCCTGGCCGACGAAGAAGCCCAAGAGGGCGCCCACCGCCGTCGCCGCGAGCTGGCCCGAGCCGCTGCCCACTTGCGCCCCGGCCAGGCCGCCGATGGCGGCGCCGCCAAGCGAGCCGATGGTTTCCTTCTCGCCGGCATTCTGATTGCACGCGCCAAGCCCGACCATGCCGAGCAACGCGAGACCTAGGGCTGCATTTCGCACGATGTTCATGGTCCTCACTCCTTGATCTAGGGAAATTCGCGAGCCTTACAGGTAATATTGGTGAATTCCGGATTATGGCAATAAATTGTGGCGGATTTATGTGTTTGTGATCACACTGGGTTTGACTGGCAATCCGGTCCGCAGGTGTTAAGGCGCTGAAATAATACAAATTTACGGAAAGTAGGCGAGATGGCGATAGCGGAAGGTAGAGATCCCTTCGATCTGTTCGGCGAGTGGTATGCCGGTGCCGAGGATTGCGGCCTGAAGGAACCGACGGCGGTGATGCTGGCAACGGCGGACGAGGCCGGGCGGCCGAGCGCGCGCATGGTTCTGTTGAAGGGCTATGACGAGACGGGCTTTGTTTTCTATACCAATCTCGAAAGCCGGAAGGGGCGTCAATTGAGCGTCAATCCCTATGCGGCGCTGTGCTTCCACTGGATGCCGCTGGGCCGCCAGATCCGGGTTGAGGGGCCGGTTGCACCGGTCTCGGAGGAAGAGGCGGATGCCTATTTTGCCAGCCGGCCAAAGGACAGCCAGATCGGCGCCTGGGCATCGAAGCAATCGGCGCCCTTGGAGGGCATGCTTGCGCTGGAAAAGCGTGTGGCGAAATACGCACTCAAATATGGCATCGGCAGGGTACCGCGCCCGGATTTCTGGTCGGGCTTTCGTCTCGCGCCGGAGCGCATCGAATTCTGGCAGCACCGCGCCTCGCGCCTGCATGAAAGATTGCAATATGAGCGCGGCGCGAATGGCTGGAACACCGAGCGCCTCTTTCCCTGAGTTTGGAAATATTGCGCAGTCGCGCGCGGCTGCCGTTAAACTTGGGCCATGACGGATAAATTACTTTCCGGCAAGCAAGCCAAGCGCTTGATGCAGCGCGCAACGCGCGCCGCCGTTTGCGTCGCACTGTTGCTGATCGCGCTCAAGCTCGGCGCCTGGATGATGACCGGCTCGGTCAGCCTGCTGTCCTCGCTGGCCGATTCGGCGATGGATGCGCTGGCCTCGCTGGTCAATCTGTTCGCCGTGCGACACGCCCTGCAACCCGCTGATTCAGAACACAGATTTGGCCATGGCAAGGCCGAGCCCCTGGCCGGCATGGGGCAGGCGGCGTTTATTTGTGCGTCCGGCATTTACCTTATTGTCGAAGCGGTCGGCCGCCTTATCCATCCGCAGGATATCGAGCGGGGCGCGGTCGGGCTTGGCGTGATGGTGTTCTCCATCGCCATTACCGCGGGCCTCGTGGCCTACCAGCGCTCGGTGGCACGGCGCACCAACTCCTTGGCGATTCGTGCCGATTCGGTACATTACGCTACCGATATCCTGGTCAATGGCGGCGTCATTGTTTCGCTTTTGCTGGTCATGTTTCTCGATTGGGGCATGGCCGATCCGATCGTTGCGCTGATCATTGCCGGCTTCATCATTTACAGCGCCGGGCGCATCGCGCGCGAATCGCTCAATCACTTGATGGATCACGAATTGCCGGATGAGGATCGCGAGCGGATCAAGGAAATCGCGCTCGCCCATCCCGACGTGATCGAGTGCCACGATCTGAAAACCCGCTCGGCCGGGCTGAACAGTTTCATACAATTACATATTTCCATGGATGGCGGCCTTACGCTGGACGCGGCGCATGAAATTTCCGACGCGGTGGAGGATAATATCCTGGCCGCTTTTCCCAACGCCGAGGTGATCATCCATGCCGACCCGGAAGGCGTGTTGGAAGCGCGGCAGGAATTTCAAACCTGAACCGAGGGCGCTGAACGTGGCTTTAGGCCGCTGGATAGGGTGCATTCTGGTGATCGCGGCACTATTGCCGACGGCCGCTTTCGGCCAATCGCCGGCGCTTCGCGATGCGCTACAGAAAACCACCGAACTGCACGCGCAGGAACGGTTTTTAGAGGCGATACCGCATGGTGAGGAGGCGCTCAAGCTGGGCGTGGCGGAGTTCGGCCTGGTGCACCCCTTCGTCGTCAAACTGCTCAGCCGGTTGGCCGGACTGCACGCGGCGGCGGGCCAATACGCAGAAGCGGAGCCCATTTATAGACGCGCGCTCGAGATTCAGGAACGGCTTCTCGGGCCGGATCACCCGGGCGTCGCCGCGAGCCTCGGCGAATTGGCTCTCAATTACCAAAATTCGCGAATGTATGGCAACGCCGAAACCGCTTTCAGGCGGGCGCTGGTCATCACAGAGAATGCCCTTGGCCCTGACAATACGGGCCTGATAAGTTTTCTCAACAATCTGGCCGAACTCTATCTGGCGCAACAGCGGCACGCCGACGCCGAACCCTATTATGAGCGCGCCCTGGCAATTTCCGAGCTGGCGGCCGGGCGGATGCATGACTATGTCTCCTACCCGCTTTACAAGCTCACCTTGCTCTATCAGGCACAAGGCAAACACGTCGAAGCGGAGCCGCTCTCAGAGCGTCTGCTGGCGATCCGCGAAAAGACCCTTGGATCGAACCACCCCGATGTGGCGCAGCGCCTCAACGAGCTGGCGTTACTCTATCGTGCGCTCGGGAAAATCGCCGCGGCGGTGTCGCCTGCCGAGCGTGCGCTGGCAATTCGCGAGAAAGTATTTGGTCCGGAGCATCCCGATGTCGCCGCGAGCCTCGCCACCCTGGCCTTACTTCAACATGACCAGGGCCGGTACGTTGAGGCCGAACGGTTATTCCTACGCGCCTTGGCGATCGATAAAATGGCGCCCGACGGGCCGCGCGCCGGCGCCGGCGAAACAATGGAGAATTATGCCGACCTGTTGCGCCGGACCGGCCGCACGGCCGAAGCGGCTGAATGGGAGTCCAAGGCCGAGGCCCTTCGTTCCTTTTCAGGCCCAGGCTGATAGTTGATAATCTAGCTAATAAAAATACACGAAGGGAACGAAGGAATGTCAGCAATATTGGACCTCGGCGGCATGCAGGATGACTTGGTGGCGTTGCGCCGTGATATTCATGCCCACCCGGAAACGGCTTTCGACGAGACGCGCACGTCGGACCTGGTGGCCGAGCGCCTCGTCGCCTTTGGCCTCGATGTGCATCGCGGTCTGGGTGGCACCGGCGTGGTCGGCACGCTGAAGGCGGGAACGTCTAACAACGCGATTGGCCTGCGCGCAGATATGGATGCGCTCTTTATCCATGAAGCCAATGACTTTTCCTACCGCTCGACAAATGACGGCAAGATGCATGCCTGCGGCCATGACGGCCACACCACCATGCTGCTGGGTGCGGCGCGTTATCTCTCCGAAAATCCGGGTTTCGATGGCGCGGTGCATTTCATCTTTCAGCCGGCCGAGGAAACCGGCAATGAGGAATGCGGCGGCAACCGCATGGTGCAGGATGGTCTGTTCGATAAGTTTCCGGTCTCGGCGGTTTACGGCATGCATAATTTCCCCGGCGTTCCGCTCGGCCAATTTGCCGTGCGCACCGGGCCGATGCTGGCCTCGATCGATACCTTCGAGCTCAAGGTGTTGAGCGAGCACAATCATCCGGCAACGCAATTTACCTCGCCTGATCCGATTCTGATCGCCGGGCGCATTATCGAGGCGTTTCACGGCTTCAAGGCGCGCTACGTCAATCCGGCCGAGCCGGTCGTGCTCAGCATCACCCAGTTCCAGGCCGGCGATCCGATCAACGACAAGCAGGGTGTGCATGTCACGCCGGACCAGGCTTACGTGCGCGGCACGGTCTATACGCTGAATGACGATGTGCGCGATCAGTTCGACGAACGCATGAGCGCCATGGCGCACGGCATCTCGGCGGCGGGCGGCGCGACATGCGAATTCGAGTATCAGCGCGGCTATCCGGTATTGGTCAACACATCGGAAGAGAAAAAGCGTGCCGTTGCCGCCGCCGCCGCCGTTGGCGAAGCGGTCGATGGCGACATGCAGCCGATCATGGGTGCGGAGGATTTCGCCTTCATGCTCAAGGGCCGCCCCGGTTGTTACATCCTGATGGGCAACGGCGCCGGCGAAGGCACCTGCCATGTGCACAATCCCAATTACGATTTCAACGACGATGCCATTCCATATGGCGTGAGTTACTGGGTGAAGCTGGTGCAGATGTCATTGCCGAACGGGGCGTAGGCGCCAACCGGGAGGGTTAAGAACGCGTATTGCCCTCATCTAGGCCACGCCGCACTATATTGGCGAGAGTGATCTTGTTGAACGGCTTTTGAATCACAAGCGTGCGCTCGTCCAGTCCGGCATAATTGTCGAACGCCTCTTTCGCATATCCGGTCATAAAGACGATCTTGATGGTAGGGTCGCCGCGGCGGATTTCGAGCGCCAGGTCAGGGCCGTTCATGGCGCCGGCCAGGACCACATCGGAGAGCAGCAGATCGATCCGGGCGCTATGTTGCAAGACCGCCAGTGCCGCTTCAGCATCGCCCGCTTCGACGATCTCGTAACCGAGGCCGGAGAGCAGTACCACGGCCAGTGTCCGCACATCCACATCATCCTCGACAATTAATATCGTTTCACCCTGGGCGGAGGGCAGTACCGATTCCGCCCGGCTGGTATCCGTTTCGTCGGTCACCCCGGCCGAGCGTGGCAGATAGAGTTTGACCGTGGTGCCTTTGCCGAGCTCGCTATAGATCGTCACATTGCCATCGGATTGCTTGGCAAAGCCATAGACCATACTGAGGCCGAGCCCCGATCCCACGCCCGCGCTCTTGGTGGTAAAGAACGGCTCGAAGACATGTTTGAGCGTGTCGCTGGCGATGCCGCTGCCGGTGTCCGACACGCTGAGGGCGATATAATCGCCGGGTTCGACCTCGGCCTGCGCGGCGGCAAAATCGTCACGTAACGAGATGTTTGCGGTTTCGATCGTCAGGCGCCCGCCTTCCGCCATGGCGTCACGTGCATTGATGGCCAAGTTCAGCAGCGCGTTTTCCAATTGCGATTGATCGGCGCTGCACAGCCAAAGATTCTCCGCTTCGGAGCTGGTTATCTCAACCCGCTCACCGAGCGTGCGGCGCAGCATATCCATTATGCCGGCGACCAGCTTGTTCAGGTCGATTGTGGTCGGCATCAGGTTCTGTTTACGTGAGAAGGCGAGCAGCCGGGCGGTCAATGCGGCGCCTTGTTCGGTTGCTTTCACGCTGCGGTCGATCATCGCGCTCACCGCGTCATCGGCATTCACGCCATCGCGGATGAGTTCGAGATTGCCCAGAATCACCGTCAGCAGATTGTTGAAATCATGCGCGACACCGCCGGTCAATTGGCCGATGGCCTCCATTTTCTGCGCTTGGCGGAGATCTTCCTCGGTACTCGCTTGCTCGGTTATGTCCTGTACCGTACCGCGGCGGATGACTGCGCCGTTTTCAATGGCATTAACTTGCGCCACCTGGCGCACGGTTCTGACCTCACCGTCGGGGCGCACGATGCGGTGAACATAAGTGTAGTCCTGAATTCCTTGCGCTTCCTTCTCGATCGCTTTCCAGATAATCGCGTGATCGTCAGGGTGGACAGCTTCCATGAAGCCGTCGACGGTCGGTTCAAAGGTTTCCTTGCGCTGGCCGAATATCCGGTAGACCTCGTCGGACCAGGTGAGTGTTTTTGTATGCTCATTGGTTTCCCAACTGCCGATGTGGGCGATACGCTGGGCCTGGTTCAGATTGGCCTCGCTGGCGCGCAGCGCGGCTTCGGCGGCCACGTGTTCGGTGATATCTTGCAACGTGCCCGAGCGGTGTATCAGCTCACTGCCTTGGCGCGCCAAGGTCAGGGATATTTGACGGACGAATCTGATTTCACCATCGGGGCGAGCGATGCGGTAGCTAAAGGAATAATTCTCTTCGCGCTGTCCTTCTTCTCTCTCTTTGATCACCCTGGCGCGGTCATCGGGATGGACTGTTGCCAGGATGTTATCTGGTGTCGGCAGAAAAGCTTCCTTGGTGACACCAAAAATCCGATAAACCTCATCCGACCATGTCAATATCTTTGACCGTTCGGAAAATTCCCAGCTGCCAATATGCGCGATGCGTTGCGCTTCATTGAGATGCTTTTCGCTCTCGCGCAGCGCGTCCTCGCTGGTTTTGCGTTCCGTGATGTCCTGGATGAAGCCGCGCGCCCGGCGCGGCACGTCGTCTTCGATGATCGTCACCATGCCTTGAACATGGACGCTGCGCTCCTCCCCATCGGGCCGAATGATTCGGTAGGTTTGCTCGAAGCGTTCGCCTTTTTGCAGATTTTTCGCTTGCTGCGTGACCCATTCCCGGTCGTCAGGGTGGATGATGTTGAAATAGGTCGCGCGCTTGCCGTCGAACTCGGAGCGCGTTAGGCCGACGATCCGATAGGTTTCGTCCGACCAAATAATGGTGTCCGAATCATAGTCGATTTCCCAGCTGCCGAGATGCGCCATTTCCTGCGCGAAGGCGAGCAGGGACTCGCTGTCGCGCAGCGCCTCTCCGGTTTTCGGCTGCGGGCCGTTTTCCTCGGTCATGGCAAGGTGAGCGCCCGGGTCGCCGGTCGTATCGCGGCCGTTTGCGTGGGAATTCTTTGTGGTTGGGGTGTATCCATCACTAATTCTTATGGCTTATTATTTTTGGGACACCCAATATGCCCTGTCAATGTAAACGATGGATTAATCACGCGGCTTGGCCCAAACCGCAAAAATGCCCTCGCCAGTTTCAGGCGTTTGACACCGATTTTGGCCGGGGCAGGGGCGGGAGCGTGCGCTCCACGGTTGCGGCAACCGCCAACAGGTGCCTGTCGCTGCCGGATGGTCCATCCAAACCGAGGCCGATCGGCAATCCGCTTTGCGACAGGCCGGCGGGTATTGTAACGCCGGGAATGCCGGCGATGCTGCCGGGGTCGGTATTGTGGACAAATGTTGCGAACAGCGGCATTTCGCGGCCGGCGATATCGACCGTGTCGTCGCGGCCGATATCGGTCGCCGGCAGGACGGTTGTCGGGAAAATGATCGCGTCCAACCGCTCGCCGGAAAAGCAATCGCTGAGAATTTTCTGCTGCCTCGGCCGCCGGTTCTCTAGGGCGTCGCGATAGGCCCCGGCCATGGCGTCATAATCGGGCGTCAGCATCATCGAGAGAATGGCTTTCACGTCGGGGCTTTCGATCTGCTCGATCAATTGTTCGAAATTCGGCCCGCCCGGCGCGTTTTCGACCAGATAGCGGCTTAATTCCGGCTTGGTTTCATAGATCGCGATGGGAAAACCGCACGCCGCCTCCGGTGCCTCGATACCGTCGACGGCGACATCGATCAAATTGCAGCCGGATTGGCGCAACCGTTGCAAGGTGGCCGAGATCACGGCCTCGGTCTCGGGGTGCAAATTGTCGAAAAAGTGATTTGCCGGCACGCCGAGGCGTAAATCTCCGGGTGCGATGGTTGCCAATCGGTCGGGCTCGGCCATGATCGCCGCGTCGATCAAAGCGGCATCGTCAACGCTTCGCGTGAGCGGTCCGGCCGTATCGCGCGTATGGGAAATCGGCACGATACCGCGCTGGGAATAGCGCCCGATGCTGGGCCGGAAGCCGACCACGCCGCACAGGGCCGCGGGATTTCTCACCGAACCGCCGGTGTCCGTGCCGAGTGCCGCCGGCGCCATGCCGGACGCCACCGCGGCACCGGCGCCGCCGCTGCTGCCGCCGGTAATCTTGCCCGGGTCGTAAGGGTTTCGCACCGCGCCGAACGCCGCGTTGTTTGATGTCACGCCAAACGACAATTCATGCTGGTTCAATTTGCCCAGCACGAAGGCGCCGGCTGCGGCCAGCCGGGCGACGACATCGGCATCCTGCTTCGGCCGGAGACCCTTGAGCCCATTGGTGGCGGCGCTGGTCGGCAGATCAGCCGTGCCGATGGCGTCTTTTACCGCCACCGGCAAGCCATGCAGCGGACCCAAAGCGGGCGCGCTGTCTTTGGCGTTCGCTAGACGCAGCGCGCGCTCTTCATTAAGTGTGGTGAAAGCATTGAGGGATTTATTCTCCGCGCAGGCGGCGATCAGTTCGCCGGTATATTCCTCGGCCGAGATTGTTTTACCGGCGATGGCCCGGCACGCGGCGCGGGCGCTCCAAAACCTGACGTCATTTGGCAAAACAGCCCTCGTTTCATGTTTGTATATCGGTGTAAAATAAATAACACCGAATTCAAGCGGTGTGAAAATTGATCTTGATGTCCGAGGTTTATTTCCGCCATGCGTTTTGAAAATGTTTTTATTCCCTACCGCGCCTATTGGAGCACGCCGTTCTGCCGCTGGCAGGGCAGCCTGGCCGGCTCGCACGCGGTCAAACTGGCCGCCGAATGTGCCAGCAAATCGCTCGCCAAATCGGGCGCGGCGCCGGGCGAGCTTGAGGGCATTCATTTCGGCATGACCGTGCCGCAGCGCCAGAGCTTTTATGGTGCGCCCTGGCTCGGCGGGCTGATGGGCGCGCGCCAAGCGACCGGGCCGACCATTTCGCAGGCCTGCGCCACCTCGGCCCGGGTGTTGGCGTCAGCGGCGGCATCGGTGGCATTGAAATCCTCCACTCTCAATCTGGCCATCGCAGCCGACAAGATCAGCAACGGGCCGCATCTTTATTATCCCAACCCGGCCGGGCCGGGCGGCATGGGCGAGCAGGAGAACTGGGTGTGGGATAATTTCAACAAGGACCCTTACGGCGGCACGGCGATGGTCGCGACGGCGGAAAATGTTGCCGCCAAATTCGATATCTCGCGCGCCGAGCAGGACGATCTGACCGTGCAGCGCTACGGGCAATATCAAATGGCGCTCAGCAATGATCGCGCCTTTCAAAAGGGCTACATGCAGGCGGTCGAGCTCAAATCGCGCCGTGCCGTCACCACCATTGCCGAGGATGAAGGCGTGACCGAAACCGCGGCGGAAAAAATCAAGGGCCTCAAACCTGTTATCGAAGGCGGCAGTGTGACCTATGCGACGCAAACCCATCCGGCGGACGGCAATGCCGGCATGCTAATGGGTAGCGAAGAACAGGCGGCGCGGCTTGGCGATGACGGCAATATTCGCATTGAACTGCTGGCTTACGGCGAGGGCCGGGCCGAGAAGGCGCATATGGGCATGGCACCGGTGCCCGCCGCGCAACAGGCGTTGGACGGAGCGGGTTTGAGCATGGCCGATATCTCCGTGGTCAAAACGCACAATCCGTTCGCCGTCAACGACATCTATTTCGCCCGCCAGATGAACTATCCGGCGGAAGACATGAACAATTACGGCTCTTCCCTGATCTACGGCCACCCGCAAGGGCCGACCGGCCTCCGTCTGGTGATTGAAATGATCGAGGAGCTGGTCATGAAAGGCGGCGGCCACGGCCTCTTTACCGGCTGCGCCGCCGGCGACACCGGCGCTTCGGTGATCGTCAAGGTGAGCTAGCAGCCCTCTACGCAATTGCCAAAGGCGTCGAACGTCATGGTGCGCTCGCTGAGCGGCAGGTGGCTCGGCGCGTTGACCGCCTGCATGAATATGTCGGTCTTGCTGCCGGCAATGACGGCGCCATTCTCGGTCGCGACCTCATTGGCGTGCGACGGAATAACCGACACCGGCCGGACCAGCTCGTTGATGACAAAGGCGGCTTCCAGCGGCCCGGTGGTAAAGACGTCACCGATATTTATCACCGCCAGCTTGGCGCGATAGTGGCGGCGCACGACGCTGTCCTGCTCGGCCGTGATACCGGTATCGCCGGAGAGATACACCACCAGCCCGTTCGAGAAGGTCAGCACATAGCCGGTCGGCGGGCCGACATAGGCGCCGAGCCCGGCGGCGGCAAGCAGTTCGCCGAGTTCACCGCCGATCATCGCCGGATGGACGGCATTGGAATGAACCGCCGGCACCGTGGTGATCTTGACCCCGCCGATCTGGCGCGACGCGCCGAAGCGCGCCAGCATGGATTTTTTGGGATCGCCGCCGAGCGCCTTTAGTTTGGTGGCGAAAAACTTGGGCATTTCGCTGCCGGTAACGATGGCGGCATTCTTGGCCAGCGCAATGTTGACAAGATTGGTGTTGGGCAGCGCGCCAACCGAGAGATCGGGCGCGCCGCAGGTACCGGCACCCGGCGCCGGTTGATGCTTGTCGCCGACATGATCGCCATGCATATGGCTGGCCAGCACCACGTCGATCCTGCCGAGGCGCGGATCGTCCGGGCCGGCCACCGTACGCCCGGGGTCGTAAAGAATGCGCGTGCCGTCCGGGTCTTCAAAGACCATCGCCCGGTCGAACTTGCAAAATTCGCCCTTGATGAGCCCAAGCGGCGTGACCTTGACGCCGTCCGCCGCGATGGCGGGCGCGGCGAATGCCAGCACGACAACCGCCGCCATGATGAGATGAAATGCGCGCATCGCCCGTCCTCCCTGTATCCTCTTCCCGCCGCTATTCTAACCCTTTCTTTTCATCACCGGTTTTCAAATTACCGACTTTTGCGGGCTTTCTTCACCGGATCGCTCATGATGAACACGGAAACCAGCAACAGGACGATCGAGACACCGACGATCACCGAGCCGATGGCGTTGATTTCGGGTGTGATACCACGCCGGATGGTCGACCAGATATACATCGGCAGGGTGTTGTCGCGCCCGGTAAGAAAGAAGGTCACCGGAATTTCATCGAACGAAAGAGTAAAGGATATAAGCGACGAACCGATGATGGCGTTGCGGATATTGGGCAGTGTGATCTTGACAAAGGTCTGCCACGGGCGCGCCCCGAGGTCGCTTGATGCCTCTTCGATACGGCGGTCGAAGCGCTGCAGGCGGGCATAGACGTTGGTTACGACGATGGCGGTAAGGGCCGTTCCGTGGCCGATCATTACGGTGAGGATGCTGAGCGACACATCCATCATGGAAAAGAAATTGAGCATCGAAATTCCGGTGATCAGGCCCGGCAGCGTAATCGGCAGCAGCACCAGCCGGCGGAACACCACCTTGCCGGGGAACTGGTAGCGGTCGAGCGCAAAAGCGGTCGGAATGCCGATGGCGAGGCATATGACGACCGCCACCAAGGCGACAAGCAGGCTGTTGCCGAGCGCCGCCAGAAGCTGCTCATTGGTGAATGCCTTCTCATACCAGTCGAGCGTCCAGCCGGTCAGCGGCAGCCGGGTGATGTGGTTGGAATTGAAGCTGAAGATGATCAGCGTGACGATCGGGATGTAGAGGAAGGCGAGCACGCAACCGGCGGCAACCGCCAACGCCCGGCCGGTGATGTCGAAACCGGCGAACTTAAAATGCAGGCCGTTTGGCGCCTGCCGGCGTCCTTGCGCGCTATATGTTTGCTGTATCGCCATGGGTTAATTCAGATCGAGCCGGCCGGCGCGCTCGAAGCGGTCCGACATGGTGATAATCGCGACGACGATAAACAGCATGATCATGGAGAGGGCCGAGCCGAGCGGCCAGTTCATGGCGATGCCGAACTGCGTCGCCACGACATTCGAGATCATGTTCGAGTAGGGGCCGCCGACCAGTTGCGGCGAAATAAAATCGCCGAACGACAAGCAGAAAGTGAAGGTGAAGCCGGCGAGAATGCCCGGCACCGAGAGCGGCAGGGTGACGCGCAGAAACGTGCCCATGCGGCCAACACCCAAATCCTTCGACGCCTCGATCAGGTTTCTCGGAATCTTTTCGAGCGAGGCGAACAGCGGCATCACCATATAGGGCGTGAAGATGTAGGCCATGGTGATGACCATGGCGGTCTGGTTGTAGAGAAAGAGCGAAATCGGTTCATCGATGATGCCGATCCACATCAGGAACGAATTCAAGATTCCCTCGGTACCCAGGATCGTTTTCCAGGTATAGGCGCGCAGCAGGTAGGACACCCAGAGCGGAATGATCGTCGCCACATAGATGATCATTCTGAGACGGTGCGAACGAACCTTGAAGACGAGATAATAGGTCAGCGGATAGGCCAGCGCAAAAGCGACAAGGGAAACGAAAATCGATATCTTAAGGCTGCGCAGCAATACCTGGAAATATTGCGGATCGTCGAAGATTTTGACGTAGTTGCCAAATTGGAAATCCGGCACATGAAAGGGAAATTGCTTCGAATAGAAGCTGATCATGAGCATGATCACATAGGGGATCAGGAGGACGATAATCCACCACAGCATCGGCCCCGTCATCAGGGCGGCGAAGCCGATTCGTCTTTGCTGCGCCTGGTTCACGCCGGAAATTCGCCATGGCTGGCGTCGACATCATCGAACAAAGTCACGCTCGACGGATCGACGGCGATGCTGACCGTCTGCCCGGCCGGCGGCAATTCACTCTGCCCCTGGGAAGAGGACAGCTGGTGATGAATAATAAGCGGCGTATCGCCGCCAATATCGAGCGTCAAGCGCACCGAATCACCGTGGAAAAACTGTTCGTTGATCACCCCACCCAGGCGGTTGATGTTGTCCGGCGGCGTTGCGTCGGCGCTTAGCAGCCGAAGTTTCTCCGGCCTTATGGAGAGCGTCACGCGCGATCCGACCGCCGGCGTTTTGCCGGCCGCCGCCGCGCGTATCATATTCGGGCCATATTCGGTGACGATGGTACCGGCGGCGATTTCGCGCACCTTTGCAACAAACATGTTGGAGGTGCCGATAAAATTGGCGACGTAGGGGCTTGCGGGATGGTCGTAAAGCTCGGTCGGTGTACCAACCTGCACGATCTCGCCCTGATCCATGACCGTGACCCGGTCCGACATGACGAGCGCCTCGGTCTGGTCATGCGTGACCATGATGAAGGTCAGGCCGATCTTCTCGTGCAAATGTTTGAGCTCGACCTGCATCGCTTCGCGCAATTGTGCATCAAGCGCCGACATCGGCTCATCCAGGAGCAGCACTTGCGGCCGGCGCACGAGCGCGCGGGCAAGTGCCACGCGTTGCTTTTGCCCGATCGAAAGCTCCGCCGGGCGGCTTGCGGCCTTGTGGGAAAGCTCAATCGTGCGCAGCGCTTCGTCGACCTGGTTGACCACATCGCTTTTCGCGACGCCGGCGATCTTGAGGCCGTAAGCGATGTTCTGCGCCACGGTCATATGCGGAAACAGGGCAAAATCCTGAAACATCATGTTGACCGGCCGCTTGTACGGCGGCAGGTCGGTGACGTCCTGGCCGCTCAGATAAACGCGGCCGCGGTCGGGAATTTCAAAGCCCCCAATCATGCGTAAAGTGGTCGTCTTACCGCAGCCCGATGGCCCCAACATGGTCATGAACTCGCCTTCCTTGATTTGAAGGCTGAGATTATCGACGGCGCGGATTCCGCCAAAGGATTTGCTCAGATTTTCGAGTTCAACGATGTTGGCCATGGTGAAGCGGACACTTTCAATGACCGGCGTAAAACCCCGCCATCAACCGACACAAAGGTGATGCCATGGTTTCGCCGGCTCGTTATCGCGTTTGCTGCAAGAAAACGGCGCAGGCCGCGCGGCAAAGAGTCCACGCGGCCCACTCCGGTCGTGTAACGGATCGAGCGGTTATTGCGCCGCTTTCACCGCGTTCCAGGTCTCGATAATGGCGTCAACCCGGATCGGTTCCTGCCAGAAGTCGAGGCCATCGATATAGGTCCAATCGCCCTGATGGAGTGACTCGTACATCTCCGGCGAGAGGCATTCCTTGGCCGCCGTGGCGTTGGCCATGGAATAGCCCATCACCGCCGACATCTGGCACTGTGCGTGCGGCGATTGCATGTAGGTTACGAACTTCTTGGCGCAATCCATGTTAGGCGTGCCTTTGACAATCTGCCAAGCATCCTGCCAGCCATCGGCCTTTTCTTTCGGGATGAACTCGACCATGGGAATACCCTGCTCGATCAGCAGCGCCGACTGGTAGCCGCCCCAGGTGTTCGAGAAGATGACCTCGCCATTGGCATAGAGGTTCACCAGCTCGCCCGCGGTCGCCCAATATTTGCGCATCTGCGGCTTGGCCTCGATCAGCTTGTCGCGAACCTGTGCCAGTTGATCGTCGGTGAGGTCGTAGACATTGACGTCACGTCCGAACAGATAGCGCGCGACCGCATAAATGTTGGTTTTGTCGTCCCAGATCGAGAGCTTGCCGGCATAGGCGGGATCCCAGAAAATTTCTATTGAATCCGGCGGGGTATCGAACTTGTCGGCACGATACATCCAGGCGATCGAGCCCCAGGAATAAGGTGCGGCCCAGACGGTGCCCTCGGGAGGGAACCAGCCCTCGTCGCCGGCAACGCTGGGGTGGACGCGGAAGCCCTCATAGATGTCTTCCCAATCGGGCAGCGTGTCGATCGCAATCGGCTCGACGACGCCCATCTTGGCAAGGATGCCAGTGGTGTCGAGCGACGGCGAAACCGCATCATAGATAGAGCCGCCGGCGGCAAGCTTGGCCGGGAATTCGTCGTTCGAGCCGACATAGGTGCGGCTGATGACGCAGCCGGTCTCGTCCTCGAACTTCTGCGTGATGGAAGAATCGGCATAGCCTTCCCAGGTAAGAATGGCAAGCTCGCCCGCACTCGCCTGGTTTGACGCCATCGCCGTCATCGCGCCGCCGAACGCAACGGCGGCCGCGAGCAGCAATGGAATCGCTCTAACGCTCCAACATTTTATGGTCATTTTTCGAGATCTCCCGGTTGTTATTGTTTCCCTCTTTGATTGATTTCTTACCTCCGCAGCCGGACGCCTGTTGTCGCCAACCGCCGAGAAGTTCTTGTCGTGCGAAAATGATCACATAGTCCCATTCCAAAAGGAAGGGGTATTCCGCGAATTCATTGGCGATAAGCGGCTCCCGCCTCCTCTCATGGCGCCGCCGAGGCGTGCGCATCGCCGAGCTTGGGATAGGTTTCCGCCTGCCAGATCTGGCGCTCGCGGACCCACGGCAGGGGCGTTTCCGGGTGCGGCGAATCGAATTCACGGGCCAGCCGGTGGGCGCCGAACATGACGTTGTTCAATTGCTGCGGCGCAACGCAATCGCCGACCCGGTAGATCGCCTGAATGTCGTTTTCCGGCCATTCGGAGGCGCGCGCCTTGAGCTCCTTATAGAGGCCCGAATTGGGCACGCGGGCGCTGACAAGAACGAGCGAATCGCACGCCACATCGAACGTCTCGGTGCCTTCGCGGCGGCCAAACCGTCCATTGCCGAGATCGTAAAAATCGGCGCTGTCGCGGTAGAGGTAAAAGAGCGTAAGCTTGCCGGGTTCGACTCTCTCGGCCCAATGATTGGTGAATTCCGCGATCTTCTTTTCATACATCATGCGTTTGTTGTTGCCGAGCTCCATCGTGTAGGCGCCGTATTCGGCGACGTAACCGGCGTCCGTCACGACAGTCACTTGCTTGCCCTGATCGGCCAGGAGCTCGGCCATGGCGAGCCCGGTGAAGTGGCTGTCGCCGTCGATGACAACCACCCGCTCGCCGACCGGCTTGCCCGCCATCACCTGCTCCGGCGTCAGGCAGTGCGCGAGCGATGCATCGGCGCCGGGGATCGCGGCGTGGGAATCGGCACCCATGCCATCTTCCGACCAGCGCGAGCCGGTCGCGATCACCACCTTGTCGGCACCGTAGTTGAGCACGTCATCCGCCGTCATTTTGCCGACGCCGAGATGGGTCTCGACATTCTTGAGCTTGTCGAGCTGGGCCTGGCGGTAGGTGATGATCCGCCCCCATTCCGAGCAGCGCGGATAGCGGGCAACGTCCTTCCACAACCCGCCGAGCTCGCTATCGGCCTCCCTGAGATGCACGTCATAACCGCGCATGCCCAAGACACGCGCGCATTCCATGCCGGCGGGTCCGCCGCCGACGACAAGCACGGAGCAGGGGTCTTTCGCCTGTTCGAACTTCTCGGGGTGCCAGCCGCGGCGGTACTCCTCCATCGTCGTCGCATTCTGGGTACAGTAGATCAGGCTGTTCTGGTTGAACTTCGAGGCGCACATGTTGCAGCCGATGCATTCGCGAATATCTTCCGGCCGGCCCTCCTCGACCTTCTTGGGCAGGAAGGGATCGGCAATCGAGGGCCGCGCGGCGCCGATGATGTCGCACTGGCCGTCGTTGATCACACCGATCATGTCGTCGGGGCTGGTAAAGCGGCCATTGTTGACCACGGGAATATCGCCCATCACGCTCTTGACGCCATCGACGAACGGCCTCGTCCAGTCGGATTTCCGGAAGCGTGAGCCGCCGGCATCCTCGCCGGCCCATTCCTCGAGGTCGCCGATCTTGGTCGACAGCACGTCGACCACGCCCTCGCGGGCGAGGATCTCGACGAAGCCGATGCCCTCGTCGAAATGCTGGATGCCGCTGGCGCCGCGCGTGGTGTCGAGGTTGAAGCGGCAGCCGATGGCGCTGTCGCCGCCGCACGCGGCCTTGAGCGCGCTCAGCAATTCGATGGCGAAGCGCGCGCGGTTTTCGAGCGAGCCGCCATATTTGTCGGTACGTTGATTATAGCGCCGCTCGAAGAACTGCATCGGCAGGCCGCTGTCGCTGCAAATCACCTCGAGGATGTCGAAGCCCGCCTGTTGACCGCGCTTGGCCGCCTCGACATACAAGTTGATGAGTGCCTTGATATCACCCTCGTCGGCCTCGCGCCCGTAAATCGTTCGCGAGCGGTAGCCGTTCGATGGCATATCGCCCGAGGAGCGCGGCACCTGGCGCGATTCGAGACAGGGCGACTGGATGCCGCCATACCATAGCTGAACGCCGGCCAGCGCGCCGTAGCTGTGCAGGGTGTCGCACATATGGCCGAGGTTGATGATGTCGCCGTCGTCCCAGAGACGCGCCGAGACATAGGGAAATTCATCCGACTCCGGGTGAACCGAGCAATATTCCGTAAACACCGTGCCCCAACCGCCTTCGGCCTTCATACCGCGAAACGCGGCCTGCGTGCCGGGTCTTTCGGAGCCGGGGCCGGCGCAGTGCGGCGTTTGCCAGAAGCGGTTTTTTGCCGTCTTTGGGCCCAACCTAATCGGTTCGAACAAAATATCGTATTTTGCATCGCGTGCCATGATCGATATCTCCCAGACTGTTCCGTGGCTTGGCTTCTTTTTTATCGCGCGAAAACGATCTCATAATCGCGCTCCAATAGGAAGGTCTATGCGCCGAGGTTAGGTCTTGCCCGTGACGGAGACAGCGCTATCATTTGATTGGTAAAAAGCGAAGGAGGGCCTATGTCTGGTCGCTGGAATGACGGCCACAGGTTTGCCGACCGGGTGGCGATCGTGACCGGCGCGAGCGGTGCCCTCGGTGGTGCCAGCGCCCGCGCCCTGGCGCGCGAAGGCGCCAAGGTCGCGCTGTCCTATCGCGGCGGCGCGGATGTGGCGCGCCAGGCCGTGCAGGAGATCGAGGCGGCGGGCGGCACCGCTTGCGCCGCCCATCTCGACATCACGGACCCTGGCTCGGTGCAAGCCTTTGTCGACGAGACCGTGGCGCGCTTTGGCGGCGTCGACGTGCTGGTCAATGCGGCGGGCCGGATAGACGCGGCCGATGCCGTGCGCTTCCGTGATATCGACCCGGACGCCTGGGAGGCGCTCTTCGAGGTCGACGTCAAAGGCACCTTCCTCATGTGCCGTGCCGTCGTGCCGCACATGGATGCGCGCGGTGGCGGCGCCATCGTCAACTTCACCAGCACCTTCGGCAACGGCATCAACCAGGAGAACATGGTGAATTCCTGCGCGGTGCAATATTGCGCCGCCAAAGGCGCCTTGCGCGGCTTTACCATGGCGCTGGCGCGCGACCTGGCGCCCAGCATCCGCGTCAACGCCATCTCGCCCGGGGCGATCGAGGCGAACTGGGACGCCGATTGGGATATCCCGGCGGCGCATGTCGAGGAAGCCATTGCCATGACGCCGCTCAAGCGCATGGGCGTGCCCGAAGAGATCGCCGAAACCGTGCTGTTTCTCGCCTCCGACGGTGGCGGCTACATCACCGGCCAAATGGTGCTCGCCGACGGCGGCTGGACACTCACGGGTTAGATTGGGGTTACATAGTGTTGGCGCCGAAACGCGCTACGCCCCTGCCGTCACCTGGGCGCCGACTTTTGTTCGGCGCTGAGGCGCACGTTGATAACCACGTCGTCGGCCACAATGTTGGTTGCGCCCCATTCTCCGTGGCCGACGCCGAAGGCGGTCCGCCGCACCGTCGTTTCGCCCTCCATGACGGCCTTGTCCCAGCCGGCCTTGTCCGGATTGGGGCCATATTCGGTGAATTCGAACGTCAGACTGATGGGCTGCGAGACGCCGCGCAAGGCGAGTGTGCCGCTGGCCTCGAAGCGCATTCCGGCCAACCGGCGAAACGCGCCCGCTTCGAATCTGGCATGCGGAAATCTCGCGGTATTGAACCAGGGCTCCTGGGCGAGAATATCGGCCACCAGAGGAACCGGCGACGTGATGCTGCCAAGATCGATCACCACGGTAACCGAACTCGCCGCGAGGTTGTCGCGATCGAACGCAATCGTGCTGGTGAATGAGGTGAATTCACCGCGCGTCGGCACGCCCATCTGAACGCCGATAAACTCGACCTTGCTTTCCTCCGGAAGCACCGTCCAGGCAGCCGCCGGCGCACTCGCGATCACGGTTAAAAGCGCTGCGATGCCGAGCGCGGCGATCTTGCGCGTCATTTATCCGTTCCTTTGCGCGTGCCGAAAGGCAGCATGCGAAGCAGGGTATCGTCGCGGCGGACGACATGATGATAGAGCGATGCCGCCACATGCAGAGCGAGCAAGGCCAGCAGGAAAAATCCGATGCTCATGTGAATGGCCAGAAGCAGGAGGCGCTCCGGCTCGCCGGCGCTGATTATGTCGGGCATTTGCCACCAGCCGAACACCACGACCGGCAGGCCCGAGGCCGATGACATCAACCATCCGCTCAGCGGCAGAGCGGCCAGACAAGCGTAAAGCAGGGTGTGAACCGAATAGGCTGCGATTCGTTCAAGGTTGCTCGCCGCATTGGAGAGCGGCGGCGGCGGACGGATGATGCGCCACCCCAGGCGCAGCACGCAAAGCACCAACACCACCATGCCGAAGGATTTGTGCCATGAATAGAGCTGCAGTTTCTGCGGGCTCACCGCCATGTCGCTCATGACGTAGCCCAGGGGAAACATGCCACCGATCAGGACGAACATCAGCCAATGAAGGAATTTGGCGAGCGCGCTGTAGGAACGCCGCTGGGTGGGCTGATCGGGATTTGCCATGGCGCCCGTTCGACCTTTCGCGCCGCTCAACGCTCGTCGCGGCGCACGAATTCCGCCTCGATCTCCACCGACACCGTGTCGCCCACGGCGGGTATCCAGGCCGACAGCCCGAATTCGGACCGCCTGAAGACCGCCTTTGCCGAGAAGCCGAGCGTCTCGGCACGCGTGAGCGGATTGCTGCCGGCGCCGTTCAGGACAATTTCGAGGATGACCGGATGTGTCGCGCCGGCGAGGGTGAGGTCGCCGGTCACCCGCGCCGTGTCGCCGCCGCCCGGCTCGGTTTTCGTGCTGACGAAGGTAATCTCCGGATGTTTTGCCGCGTCGAACATCGCCGGACCCTTCAACTGCGCATCGATAAAAGCGTTGCGCGAATCCACGCTGGCCGTGTCGATGACAACGTTGAGCACGCTCTCGGCCGGCGTTGCGGGGTCGAAATCGAGCGCCGCGTTCACACTGTTGAAGCGGCCCACATAGCTCGAAAATCCGAAATGATCGATCTTGAAGATCACCGAAACATGGTTGGGATCGATTTCATAATTTCCCGATTCCAATCGGCTTAAATCCGTCGTCGTGTCATGCGTCAAAACCCGCAACGCCGTGCACGATGCGAGTCCGAAAAGCGAGACCATGAACGCGACGGATAGGATCAGCCGATATGGGATCATGATTTATGGTTCGACGGTCACCCGGGCATCGCCGAGCTTGGGATAGGTCTCCGCCTGCCAAACCTGGCGCTCGCGGATCCACGGCAGGGGATATTGCGGGTGCGGTGAATCGAATTCGCGCGCCAGGCGGTGGCCGTCGAAGATGACGTTCAGCGCCTGGCGCGGCGCGTGGCAGTCGCCGATACGGTAGATATCGGCAATCTCCTGCGCCGCCCATTCGCCGCGCCGCGCCTTAAGCTCGCGGAAGAGCGCGTCGTTGGAGGCGCGCGCGGTGACCAAAATCACCGCATCGCACGGCAGTTCCATTCTTTTGGTCGATTGGTTGCGCGGCGATTCACCGGTGACAGGGTCGTGCAGATCGGGCCCCTGGCCGTAGACATTGTAGAGCGTCACGCCCTCCGCCGTGATGTTCTCGGCCCAGGTATCGCGCTGGTGGGCGATGTTCTTTTCCTGCAGCATGCGTTTGTTGTTGAAGATTTCGAGCGTGAAGGCGCTGTATTCCGCGACCTCGGGCAAACAGGTGACAATGGTGACCTCCTTGCCCTGATCGGCCATCATTTCTGCCAGGCCAATGGCGGTAAAATGGCCATCGGCATCGAGGATAACCACCTTATTGCCCGGCACCTCCTTGCCGGCCATGATCTGGTTGAGCGTCAGGCAATGGGGCAGGGACGCATCGGCGCCGGGGATGGCGGTGTGGCCCATCGGCGACATGCCGTCTCCTACCCAATGGGCGCCGGTCGCAATCACCACCTTGTCGGCGCCGTAGCCAAGCACGTCATCGGCGCTCATCTCGCCTATTCCGAGATGCACTTCGACATTCTTGAGTTTGGCCAATTGCGCCTCGCGGTAGGTGATCACCCGCGCCCATTCCTCGACGCGCGGCAGGCGGACGACATCCTTCCAATGGCCGCCGAGCGCGTCCTGGGCTTCGCGCAAGTGGACGTCATAGCCGCGCTCGCCCAGCACACGCGCGCACTCCATGCCTGACGGGCCGCCGCCGACAACGAGCACCGAGCACGGATTCTCCGTCTTGTCGAATTTCTCCGGATGCCAGCCGCGGCGGTACTCCTCCATCGCGGTGGCGTTCTGGGTGCAATTCAAGACGCCGATCTGAACAAATTTCGAGACGCACATATTGCAGCCGATGCATTCGCGGATATCGTCGAGCCGGCCTTCGTCGATTTTGGTCGGCAGGAACGGATCGGCAATCGAGGGCCTGGCCGCGCCGATGATATCGGCCACCCCGCCCTTGATCAGGGCGACCATATCGTCGGGGCTGGTAAAGCGGCCATTGACCACCACCGGCGTATCGCCGACGACGCCTTTGACCTGTTTGACGAACGGCGTCATCCAGCCCGATTTGCGGAAGCGCGACGCACCGGCATCCTCGCCCCATTCCTCATAATCGCCGATTTTCACCGACCACAGGTCGCACACGCCTTCCTTGTTGAGCAGTTCGACGAAGCCGATGCCTTCATCCGTCGCCTGGATGCTGTCGGGGCCCATCAGGGTGTCGACCTCGAAACGGGTGGTGATGGCGGAGGTATCGCCGCAGGCTTTTTTCAGCGCCGTCATCAGCTCGATGTAAAAGCGCGCGCGGTTCTCGAAGCTGCCGCCATATTTATCGCTGCGCTTGTTGTAGCGCCGATCGAGGAATTGAACGGGGAGCGTGGTATCGCCGCCCGACACTTCAAGAACATCGAAGCCCGCCGCCTCGGCCCGCTTGGCCGCCTCGACATACATGTTGATCAGCGCCTGGATGTCGTCCTCGTCCATTTCGGTGCCATAGACGGTGCGCGACGCCCAGACATTGGAGGCCAGTTGCGTCGCGCCCCTCGGCACTTCGCGCGATTCCATGTTGATGGCGTGGACGCCGCTATACCAAAGCTGCACGCCGGTGAGCGAATCATGCTTGTGCGCCAAATCGCACATATAGCCGAGATTGATGACATCGCCTTCGTCCCAGAGACGGGCCGAGGTCCAGGGATATTCGTCCGATTCCGGATGGACCGAGCAATATTCCGTACACACCGTGCCCCAGCCGCCCTCGGCCTTCATGGCGCGGAAATGCGCCTGCGTGCCAGGCCGCTCCGAGCCCGCGCCCATGCAATGGGTGGTTTGCCAAAAGCGGTTGCGCATGCGTTTTGGGCCAATGGTGATCGGCTCGAACAGGATGTCGTGATTCGGGTCGCGGCTCATGATGTGGCTCCCATATTATTTTTGTCGGCACAGTCTATGCCAATTAATGCGTTCTGCGCAGTGTTAGATCGTCGCATCGCCTGGTAAATTGTTGACCGCTGATTGACGCACTTCCGCCAGCATGCAACCCTTTTTTCCACACGCCCATTTGAGAGAAGCGAAGCGGCGTAAGACCGTATAACGCAATAGGGGATTACAGCTTTATTCGGGGAGTATGCCACATGCCAAAGGGAGCGCGACTGCCAGCCGTCAACCAGATTCTGGAACTCGCCTATGAAATTGGTCTCGACATGGATGAGGACGAGGCACAGTCATATCAGGGCCTGATGAAGGGCGCGATCAACTCATACCGACGCATTGACGAGTTCGCCGAGAGCAAGCCTCAGGTGAAATATCCGCGTGATCCCGGCTACCGGCCACCGCCCGAGGAGAATCCGTACAACGCGTGGTACGTCAAGACCGACATCAAGGGCGCCAAGAGCGGCCCGCTCGCCGGCATGAAAGTGGCGGTGAAAGATGCCGTCTCCGTCGCCGGCGTTCCGATGATGGGCGGTACGATGCTGCTCGAGGGCTTCACCCCCGATGTCGATGCCACCATCATCACACGCCTGCTCGATGCCGGTGCGACGATCGCCGGCAAGGTCCACACCGAGGATCATTCATTCTCCGCCGGCGGACACACCAATGCGCTCGGTCCGACGCGTAATCCGCGCAAGCCGACGCATGGGCCGGGCGGCTCGTCGACCGGCAGCGCCGTGGTGCTGGCGGCCGGCGAAGTCGATCTCGCGGTCGGCGCCGACCAGGGCGGATCGATCCGCATCCCCGCCGCCTGGTCCGGTGTCGTTGGACACAAGCCCACCTACGGGCTGGTGCCTTATACCGGCGCCATGGCGATGGATATGACGATCGACCATCTCGGGCCGATGGCGAACAGCGTCGAGAACGTCGCCAAAATGCTTTCGGTCATGGCCGGCCCCGATCCGCTCGACCCGCGTCAACGCGGCGTCATTCCGGCGGACTATGTTGCCGATTATTCGCCGGCCATCGGCAAGGGCTGCAAGGGCCTCAAGGTTGCCGTGGTGAAGGAGGGCTTCGATCAGACCGAGCGCGATGATTTGGGCCTGCCGGGCAGCGAGAAAGTGGTCGACCAGAAGGTCCGCGCGGCGGTTGGCGCGCTTGAGAAGCAGGGTGCCGTCGTTAGCGAGGTCTCCATTCCGATGCATCCCGATGGCGTGCACATTTGGAATGCGATTTTCATCGAAGGCTCGAACGAGAATATCTGGCGTGGCAATGGCGGCGGTTCGAGCTGGCAGGGCTTTTACAATACCAAGTTGATCGAGACATACGGCCGTGCCTGGCGCTCGCAGCCGAACGACCTGCCGGTCACGGTAAAAACCGTCATGCTGCTCGGCGAATACATGCATCGCCATTATTATGGCCGCTACTACGCCAAGACGCAGAACATCCGCCCGCAATTGCGCGCCGCCTATGACGACGTGCTCGGCGCGCATGACGTGCTGGTGATGCCGACGGTGCCGTTTCGCGCCCAGCCGCTGCCGGATGTGGATTGTTCGATCGAGGACGAAATGTTTTACGCCCTGCATATGATCAACAACACGCCCCAATTCAACGCGACGGGGCATCCGGCGATCAGCGTGCCGTGCGGCGTGGCGGATGATTTACCCATCGGGATGATGATTGTCGGCAAGCATTTTGACGATCTCACCGTTCTCCAGGCTGCCGACGCGGTCGAGAAGTCCGGCAACTGGCAGGACATGTAGGCCGGCGCGGGCCGTCATGATTCACGCGGCCGAAAGCGTTCTCGATGTCATGAAAGTGCCGGTCGCGGGCGATCCGGCAATCGCTGTCGTGGCCGTCGATCACAAGGGGCCATATGAAGAGGTCGCCTGCGACGTGCTCGTTGTCGGCGGCGGCATGGGTGGCGTGGCGGCGGCGTGGGCCGCGGCGCGGCGCGGCCGTCGCGTGTGCCTGCTGGAGGAGACCGACTGGCTCGGCGGCCAGCTCAGCGCGCAGGGTGTCTCGGCGCTAGATGAACACGAACATATAGAAGCGTTCGGCGGCACGCGCAGCTATTACCAATTGCGCGAAGCGATCCGGAGCCATTATCGCGGTCTTGCCGAAAAGGAGCGGGTCGAGCCGTTCAATCCGGGCAATTGCTGGGTTAGCCGCCTGGCTTTCGAACCCAAAATCGGCGTCAAAATATTGAACGAGTTGCTCGCGCCTGAAATCGAGAGCGGCCGTCTCAGCATCTTTCTGCGCACCAAGGCAAGCGCAACGGAAACCCAGGATGACCGGGTCATCCGGTTACGGGCGCAGAACCTGGACGACGGGCGCAAATTCCAGTTCGAATTCGAGTATGTCCTCGACGCGACCGAATTGGGCGACCTGTTGCCACTTTCAAATACCGAATATGTCGTTGGGGCGGAAAGCGTGACGCAAACCGGTGAGCCGCACGCCCAACCCGAGGACGCCAAGGCGCATTGCGTACAGAGCTGCACCTATATTTTCGCCCTTGAGCGCCGCCCGGCCGGTGAACGCCATGCCATCGAGGCGCCCGTGGGCTACGCGCACTACCTCGAAAGCCAACCCTACGCGCTCCGGATACACGTGCATGGTGGGGAGATTTACGGCGAAGAGACGGGCTGGCTGCAATATCAGGTGTTCGCGGATTCGCCCGGCACCAAGGGGCCGCTATGGAAGTACCGCCGGCTGATCGAAGCGGCGCAATTTTCCGGTGCCTATGAAAACGATGTGACGATGTTCAACTGGCTGGGCAACGACTATCGCGACTGCCCGCTTGTCGACTTGGTGCCCGGAGAACTTGCCGGCGCGCTGCAGGACGCGAAACGCGTCAGCCTGGGCTTCGCCCATTGGCTACAGACTGCGGCACCCAATCCTTCCGGCCCGCCAGGCTTTGCCGAACTAATGCTGCGCCCGGACGTTATGGGCAGTGTGGATGGCCTCTCCAAATTCCCCTATATCCGCGAGTGCCGGCGCATCAAAGCGCTGAAGACAATCGTCGAACAGGATGTCGCGGTGTCCTATCAACCCGGCCCGCGCGCCGCGCACTTCGCGGATTCGGTCGGCATCGGCTGGTATCCGATCGATATCCATCAAGCCGGCGCCGGCGATGTCGGCGTCAGCACCCGCACCAAACCGTTCCAGATTCCCCTGGGCGCGCTCATTCCCAAGCGCGTCGAGAATCTCATCGCGGCCAACAAGAATATCGGTACGACACACATCACCAACGGCTGTTACCGCCTCCATCCGGTCGAGTGGAATATCGGCGAGGCCGCCGGCGCGCTGGCCGCCGCCGCGCTTGGGAGCGGCATGAAACCGCGCGCCATTCACGCTGACCCCGAACAATTGCGCGCCTTGCAAAACGACCTGCTTGAGGACGGTGTGCCGCTTTGTTGGCTGATCGACGTGGCCGCTTCAAGCGCCGATTTTGTGCCGGTCCAAAAGTTGGCCTTGGCCGCCGGTTATGGCGGCATCGACGATCACCTGGAATTTCGACCCGGGGAAACAATCGCCGCGACCACGCGCGCCGAATGGCTTGCCGGAGTTGCGGCTTCCGTCGACCCGAGCGGCGATGCGTCGCTCAGCCGCGCGGCTTTTGCGGCGGCACTGGCCGAAGCCGGCTTAACCTAGCCGTCGCCGTCGCTTTCTCCTCAGGCAGCGGGTTTCCAGCGACCGTCGCGCACCAGCTCGTCGGTGAGCCTGTCGAGGCCGCGCGAGAAGCGTGCGATGACCTCGTCGACCTCCGCCGTGGTGATCGTCAGCGGCGGTGCGAAGGATGAGGAGTTGTGGCCGAAATAGCCGCGCGAGATCAGGTTTTCCTCAAGGCAGAGATCGAACAGGCGGTGCGAGAGGTCCCACTCGATATCGAGTTCCTGCTTGGTCTCCTTATTGGCCACCAGCTCGATCGCGAGCATCAGGCCGTCGCCGCGGATTTCGCCCATCAGCGGATGATCGGCGAGCTGTTCAACCAATTGCGCCTTGAAATATTCGCCGACGCGGGCCGCGTTGCCGACCAGATCCTCGCCCTCCATCAGGTCGAGATTGGCGTTGGCTGCGGCGCAGGCAATCGGGTGGCCGCTCGCCGTATGGCCGTGCGTGAACAGCGTCTTTTCCGGGTCGTCATTAAAAACCTGCCACATCTCATCCGATATCACCGAGGCCGAAAGCGGCACATAGGCGCTGGTGATGCCTTTGGACAAGGTCATCATGTCGGGCGTGAGGTCGTATTTCTGCGAGGCGAACCAAGTGCCGAGGCGGCCGAAGCCGGTGATCACCTCGTCGGCGATAAACAGCACATCGTGCTTTTTCAGCACCTTCTGAATTTCCTCAAAATAGCCCTCGGCCGGGGCGATGCAGGCGGCAGCCCCCATCAACGGCTCCGAGATAAAGGCGCAGACGGTCTCCGGCCCCTCGGCCTCGATCTGGGCATCGAGATTGGCGGCCATGCGTTTGGAAAAATCACGCTCGGATTCACCGGGCTTGCCTTCCCAGTAATAATGCCCCTTGTCGGTGTGCAGGAAACCCGGCAGCGGCAGGCCGAACGGGGCGTGCATCAGTGGCAGGCCGGACAGGCTGGCGCCGACCGAGGTGACGCCGTGATAGCCGGAATTGCGCGCAATGATTTTGCGCTTCTCGGGCTTGCCACGCAAAAACTGATACATCCAGGCCAGCTTGACGTTGGCGTCATTGGCTTCCGAGCCGGAGCTGGCGAACAGCACCTTGCTCATATTATCGGGCAGGATATGCAGCAGGCGCTCGCCGAGCTTGATCTGCTGCTCATGCGCATTGCCGCCGAAGGTGTGGAAATAAGCGAATTTATGCGCCTGCTCGCTGATCGCATCGGCGATCTCGCTGCGGCCATAGCCGGCATTGACGCAGAAGAGGGCCGCCATCGCATCGATATAGGTATTGCCCTTATTGTCGCTGACATAGATGCCGTCGCCCGAGGTCATGATATGCGGGCCGATCTCGGCATGTTCCGGCAGGGACGTGAAGGCGTGGATCGTCGCGTCGACGTCCATTTGTTCAAGATTGATATTGCTGGCTGCGTCCATCGTCATTGTTCGCGCTCCTATTCAATCGAGATTATTATTTTGGGTGTCTCCCGTTGGTGGCGGGCAAACCTAGCACAAATGGTACGGCAGGTCGCCTTCCCTTCAAGGCGCGTAGCTGATGCGGTAGATGGCGTCGGCATAGTCGTCGGAAACGAGAAGCGCGCCGTCCGGCATCACCATCAGATCGACCGGCCGGCCCCAAACCTGCTCGCCCTCGAGCCAGCCCTCGGCGAAGGGCTCGTAACTGACCGGCTTGCCCTTTTCCAACCTGACCAGGGTGATGCGGTATCCGATCTTCTTCGAACGGTTCCACGAGCCGTGCTCGGCGATGAATATCTGGTTGCGGTATTGGGGCGGAAACATATCGCCGGTATAGAAGCGCAAGCCAAGCGAGGCGACGTGCGGGCCGAGCCTGACGGCGGGCGGTGAAAATTGCGAGCAGCTTGCTTCATCGCCAAATTCCGGGTCCGGAATATCGCCGCCATGGCAGAACGGATAGCCGAAATGCATACCGGCCTTTGGTGCGTGGTTAAGCTCGTCCGGCGGCAAATCATCGCCCAGCATGTCGCGGCCATTGTCGCTGAACCAAAGTTCAGCCGTTTCCGGGTGCCAGTCGAAGCCGACCGAATTGCGCACGCCCTTGGCATAGATTTCGACCTCCGAGCCGTCCGGGTTCATACGGAGAATGGAGGAGAAGGGCTTGGGTGCATCGCAAATATTGCACGGCGCACCGACCGGCACGTAGAGCTTGCCGTCCGGGCCGAAGCGGATGAATTTCCAACCATGATGGCGACGCTTGGGCAAGTCATCCGTAACAACGGCTGGCTGCGGCGGGTTATGCAAGCGCGCCTCGATATCGTCAAAGCGCAACACCCGGCCGATCTCGGCAACGTAAAGCGCACCGTCACGTAGCGCGACGCCATTGGGCCGGTTGAGGCCACGCACGATGGTAACGATTTCATCGGCGCGCTGGTCGCCGTCATGATCCAACACCGCGCGCACGCTGTCGCCGCTGCGCGTGCCGACAAAGATGGCGCCGCCAGGTGCCCGCGCCAGTGAACGTGCGCCGGGCAGATCATCGGCAAAGACCTCGATCTTGAAGCCCGCCGGCAGGCGAATTTTGTCGAGCGGCAGATGGTCGGCCCAAGCCGATGAAACAAACAGCAGTAGGAACAGCGCTGCGATGATCGGCGTGCTTATCGGCAATTTCACCTCCAGCGGAATTCGCAACGCCGATGGTAGGCCGGTGACGGGATAAAAGTCGATCCTAGCAATCGGTTTTTCCGTTCCGCTTTGAGATAATGGCGGCGTATTGTGCTCTTTGAGAAGATCGCGGCCCAATCGGCGCCGCAGCTTGGCCATCGACGATCATGGAGGCGCTCCGGAACCGTGCCGGTCTATTGCGAAACCTGGCTTTATGGCTACGGCACATTTCCCGCCGAGCCGCTCAACGCCGCGACCAGCCTGGTGCCGGTGGCGTTCGGCATCCTCGCCATCATTCTTCTGATCCGCACGCGCGAGGGCGCCTGGACCGCCTATCTGCTGGCGGTGCTCCTCATCGCCACCGGCCTCGGCAGCACCGCCTGGCACGCGACGCGCGAGCAGGTCGCGCTCACCGCCGATACCATGCCGGGCCTCGCCTATTTCGCAGCACTCCTGCTGTTCTGGGTCTATTATCTCGGCGGGCGCTGGTTCGGCGTCCTGCCGCTCGCGGCGATTGCCGCCTTGATCTATTTTCTCTGGCCGGTCTCGCGCGAAACGCTGTTCGTCACGCTCGGCGCGTTCGTCGTGGCGCTCGCCGCAACGCTGATCACCTTCACTTGGATGCGGCGGCGCCCGGCGTTCAAGCTCGCCCTCGCCTGCGTTGGCTTCGCCGCCCTCGCGCTCGCGCTCCGCAGCATCGACAAGAGCGTCTGCGACACGATCCCCTTCGGCACCCATTTCTTCTGGCACATCTTCCTTGCCGTTGCCGCCTATTCGGGCGTGCGCATGATGGTTAGGCTGCGCGAGGCGAAGGTTGCCGCACAGGGGGGGTAGCCCCTCGCACCGGCGAAGACGTGCGCAATACGCAGAAGAAAGAAGGATCGCGATATGACGTTTGAGATCAACAGTCTGGTCCCCGAACTCTGGTGCTCGGACTTCGAGCGGAGTTTGACGTTCTATACTGATGCTCTGGGTTTCTCGGTTGCCCAAATGCGGGACGGCGAGTATCACGCCTATCTGTCTTTTCAGGGGGCGCAAATTATGATCGCCTGGTGGGAGTTTGATGGCGCCTGGGAGCCATGGGCGCCGGAACCGCTGGAGATGCCGTTGGGCCGCGGTGTCAACTTCCAGTTCATGGTCGAGGATGTCCGCAACCATCACGACCGGGTCCAGCGAGCGGGCATAGAGCCGTTCCTCGCGTTGCACACGGCGTCGTATTGGCGGAGCGATCGCATTGACGAGCGGACACAGTTCGCCGTCCTCGATCCGGACGGATATTTATTACGCTTCGCTCAAACCGATTCGCACCGGCCTATCGGGGGATAGACTAAGAGACTGGGTTAGCTGACGAAATCGAGCTCCAGCCGGCGCCAGACATCGGCGAGGGAATCCACCAGCTTGTCCATCATATCGTCCTCATGCAGCGGGCTCGGCGTGATGCGCAGGCGCTCGGTGCCTTTGGGGACGGTGGGATAGTTGATCGGCTGGATGTAGATGCCATATTCGGCGAGCAAGAGATCGCTCGCTTCCTTGCAGCGCACCGGATCGCCGACCAGGACGGGGACGATGTGGCTTTCGCTGTCCATTACCGGCAGGCCGGCTTTCTTGAGCTCGGATTTGCAGCGTGCGGCGCGGTCCTGATGGCGGGCGCGCTCGGCGTCGCTTTCCTTGAGGTGGCGCACACTGGCGAGCGCACCGGCGGCGATGGCCGGCGGCAAGGCGGTGGTGAAGATGAAACCGGGGGCGAAGCTTCTGACCACGTCGATTAGCGCCGCCGAGCCGCTGATATAGCCGCCCATGATGCCGAACGCCTTGGCCAGCGTGCCTTCGATCACCGTCAGGCGGTCCATCAGGCCTTCCTGCTCGGCGATGCCGCCGCCGCGCGGGCCATAGAGGCCAACCGCGTGCACTTCGTCGAGATAGGTCATGGCGCCGTAAAGTTCGGCCACATCGCAAATTTCCTTGATCGGCGCAATATCGCCGTCCATCGAATAAACCGATTCGAAAGCGACCAGTTTGGGCACCGACGGATCGGCGTCGCGCAACAGGCGCTCGAGATCGGCCGGATCATTGTGCTTGAAGATCGTTTTGTTGGCGCGGCTGTGGCGGATGCCTTGAATCATCGAAGCATGATTGAGCGCGTCGGAATAGACGTGGCAGTCGGGCAGCACTTGCGCCAGCGTGCTCAGCGTCGCTTCGTTGGAGATATAGCCCGAGGTAAACACCAGGGCGGCTTCCTTGCCATGCAGATCGGCGAGCTCGCGCTCGAGCGTCACGACCGGGTGGGAAGTGCCGGAGATATTGCGCGTGCCGCCGGCACCGGCGCCATAGGCCTTGATCGCATCGGTCATCGCCTCGAGGACGGTGGCGTTCTGGCCCATGCCGAGATAATCATTGCTGCACCAGATGGCGACATCGCCGATTTCCTCGCCTGAACCGGTATAGCGCCGCGCATGCGGATAGTTGCCGGCATGGCGCGCCAATTCGGCGAACTCACGGTAATTGCCCTGATCCTTCAATTGCGAGATTTTCTCGGCGAAAAAGGCATCGTAATCAATGTGATCGTGATTCATTGGTTAATCTTCCACCCGCGCGGCATTCGAAGCCTGCCTCAGTATTGCCCAAACGCTGCTCATGTTAAACATACTTTATTTACAGTTTGTAAAACTTATTAAAGCTGATGGGTATGATTTATATCAAAATTTTGTCGCATCACGAATTCGTGAAATTCTTCTAAATCGTTGTCAGACTTGCATTAATTTTGCCTGCGCCGCGGCGAGGCGGGCAATCGGCACGCGGTAGGGCGAGCAAGAGACATAGTCGAGGCCGCATTTCTGGAAAAAATGGATCGACGCCGGGTCGCCGCCATGTTCGCCGCAAATGCCGAGCTTGAGGTCGGCGCGTGATTCGCGGCCGCGCAGGCAGGCGGTTTCGACCAGCTCGCCGACGCCTTCCTGATCGAGGCTGGTGAACGGATCCTGAGCGAACATGCCCTCACGCACATAGCTATCCATGAAGCTCGCCGCGTCGTCACGGCTGATGCCGAGCGCCGTCTGGGTGAGATCGTTGGTGCCGAAGCTGAAAAACGCCGCCGTTTCGGCAATGTCGCCGGCGCGGAGCGCGGCGCGCGGCAATTCGATCATGGTGCCGACCATATATTCCGGCGATTTGCCATGCTCGGCGGCAATCTCCGCCGCCACACTGTCGACCAGATGCTTCAAAATACGTAGCTCTCTGCCGCCCATCACCAGCGGGATCATGATTTCGAGCGCCACCGCGTCGCCGCCAGCGGTGTTCCCGACCTCAATCGCCGCCTCGAAAATAGCGCGCGCCTGCATTTCATAAATCTCGGGGTGCGAAATGCCGAGGCGGCAGCCGCGGTGGCCGAGCATCGGATTGTTCTCGCGCAACAGGGCGACGCGGCTCGCGACCTCTTCGAATTTCACTCCCGCCGCCGTGGCGACATCGCGAATCTCCGCTTCGCCGTGCGGCAGGAATTCGTGCAGCGGCGGATCGAGCAAGCGGACCGTCACCGGCAGCCCGGCCATGATGTGGAACAGCTCGACGAAATCCTGGCGCTGCATGGGCAGCAGTTTGGCCAAGGCCGTGCGCCGCCCCTCGCTATCATCGGCCAGAATCATCTCACGCATGGCGATGATACGCTCGGCATCGAAGAACATATGCTCGGTGCGGCAGAGCCCGATGCCCTCGGCGCCGAACTTGCGCGCCGTCGCCGCATCCGCCGGTGTCTCGGCATTGGCGCGCACCTTGAGGGCGCGGATCTTGTCGGCCCAGCCCATCAGGGTGGCGAAAGCGCCGGTCAGTTCCGGCTCGATGGTCGGAATTTCGCCGGCCAGTATTTCGCCGCGCGTGCCGTCGACGGTAATGACATTGCCTTCGGCAATGGTGGTGCCGCCGGCTGTGAATTTACCGGCCTCCAAATCGATACGCACGTCGAGGGCGCCGGTGATGCACGGCCGGCCCATGCCGCGCGCCACCACGGCGGCGTGGCTCGTCATGCCGCCCCGGCTGGTGAGAATGGCCTTCGCCGCATGCATGCCGTGGATATCTTCCGGGCTGGTTTCGGGACGCACCAGAATCACCGCTTCGCCCTTGGCGGCGAGATCCTCGGCGCGCTCGGAGGAAAACACCACCTTGCCCGCCGCAGCACCGGGCGAAGCCGGCAGGCCGTTGGCGAGAATGTTGCGCGGTGCATCCGGGTCGAGCCGGGGATGGAGCATTTGTTCGAGCGCTTCGGGCTCGATACGGCTCACCGCCGTTGCCTCATCGAGCACGCCCTCGGCCACCATGTCGGCGGCAATTTTGAGCGCCGCCGCCGCCGTGCGTTTGCCGGCGCGGGTTTGCAGCATCCACAGCTTGCCCTTCTGCACGGTGAACTCAATATCCTGCATGTCGCGGTAATGGCTTTCGAGGCGGCGCGAAATATCGCCAAGTTCGCTGAATATCTCCGGCATGGCGGCTTCGAGCGCCTCCCCGCCTGCGCCGGTCTCCTCGCCGTTCGCCAGCAAAGGCCTGGGCGTGCGGATGCCGGCAACGACATCCTCGCCTTGCGCATTGATGAGGTATTCGCCGTAGATGCGGTTGTCGCCGCTCGACGGGTTGCGCGTGAAGGCCACCCCGGTGGCGCAATCATCGCCCATATTGCCGAACACCATCGCCTGGATATTGACCGCCGTGCCCCAGTTTTCCGGGATATCGTAAAGTCTCCGGTAGGTGACGGCGCGGTCGTTCATCCATGAATCGAACACCGCGCGCATGGCGCCCCACAGTTGCTCGCCCACATCCTGCGGGAACGGCTTCTCCAGGCGCGCCTGCACCAGGGCTTTATATTGTTCGATCAGCTCGCGCCAATCATCGGCGCTCATTTCGGTATCGAGCTGAATGCCGAGCCCTTCCTTGGCGCGCTCGAGCAAATCCTCGAATTCGTGATGGCTGACGCCGAGCACGACATCGCCATACATCTGGATGAAGCGGCGGTAACTGTCATAGGCGAAGCGCGCATCGCCGCTATTGTCGGCAAGGCCGGCTGCCGTTGCGTCATTGAGGCCGAGATTGAGCACCGTATCCATCATGCCCGGCATCGAGGCGCGGCTGCCCGAGCGCACCGACACCAACAGCGGATTGGCCGCATCGCCGAATTTCGCGCCGGCCACGCTTTCGATGTGTTGCATGCCGGCTTCGACCTCGGCGCCGAGGCTATCGGGGAAGTTTTTGCCGTGCTCGTAATAGGCGGCGCAAAGCTCGGTCGAAACGGTAAAGCCAGGCGGCACCGGCAGGCCAAGCACCGCCATCTCGGCCAGATTGGCGCCCTTGCCGCCCAGGAGATCCTTCATCGCCGCCGAGCCCTCGGCCGAGCCGCCGCCGAAACTGTAGAGCCACTGGGTCATTCTGCGCCTAGCCCTCGATTTTGGAGAAATCGGCGATGCGGTCGAGCGAATCGCGGATTTCGGAGAGGAGGTTCAGCCGGTTGCTCCTCAGCGCCGCATCCTCGGCGTTGACCGTCACCTCGTCGAAGAAGGTGTCCGTGGGCTGGCGCAAGCCAGACATGATCGCCATCGCGTCCTCAAATTTTTCTTGCTCAAGCGCCCCGCCGGTGCGTGCGTTGACGTCCTCGATCGCACTGTTTAGAGCGCGTTCCTGCTCGTCGGCGAAAAGGCTGGCATCCGGCTTGGCGGCATAAGACTTACCGTCCTTTTTTTCCTCAATGCGCAGGATATTGGCGGCGCGCTTGTAGGCGGTGAGCAGATGCCCGCCATCTTCGCTGCCGAGAAATCCGCCGAGTGCTTTGACCCGCGCCATCAGGCGCACCAGATCGTCTTCACCGCCAAGCGCAAACACCGCGCTCACCAGATCGTGCCGCACGCCTTTCTCGCGTAAGTGCACCTTGAGACGGTCGGCGAAGAAATCGAGCAGTTCGCGCGCCGTATCGCCGCCCGCGCCAGCAGCTTCGAAAATAGCGCTAAGCGGCAGGCGCAATTGGTTTTCCAGCACCAGCCGGATGACGCCGAGCGCGGCGCGGCGCAGCGCATAGGGGTCTTTCGAACCGGTCGGCTTTTCATCGATGGTGAAAAAGCCGGCAAGAGAATCGATCTTATCGGCCAACGCCACGGCGACGCTTTCCGGCGCGCTCGGGCACATGTCGCCCGGGCCGAGCGGCGAGTAATGTTCGGCAATGGCTTCGGCCACTTCCGGCGCTTCGCCGTCGGCGAGCGCGTAATAGCGCCCCATGATGCCCTGCAAATCGGGAAATTCGCCAACCATCTCGGTGCTAAGATCGGCCTTGCAAAGACGCGCCGCCGAGCGAACGCGGTCGCGTTCCGCACCCGGAATATACTGGCACAGCTCCACCGCCAGCGCCTGGATGCGGTCGACCTTTTCGTCGAGCGTGCCGAGCTTGGCGTGAAAGACGATATGTTTGAGCGCCGGCGTGCGGCTTGAAAGAGTCTGTTTGCGGTCCTGGTCCCAGAAGAATTTGGCGTCCGACAGGCGGGCGCGCAGGACGCGTTCATTGCCGGCGACAATCGCTGCGCCACCATCCTCGGTTTCCATGTTGGCGACCATGACGAAATGCGCCGCCAGCCTGCCGGCCTTGTCCTCCAGGCTAAAATATTTCTGGTGTTTGCGCATGGCCGAGCTCAACACCTCGCCCGGTACGTCCATGAATTGATCGTCGATTTGGCCCAGCAGCGGCGCCGGCCATTCGACCAGCCCGGCATTCTCCGCGAATAGGGCCTCGTCGGGTTTAACGGTTACCCCTTCCGCTTCGGCCAGGCGCTCGGCGCCGTCGCGGATCACCTGCTGGCGCTCGGCGCTATCGAGCATGACGTAGGCGGCGCGCAGTTTTTCGCGGTAATCGGCGAAACCGCTGACGGTGAATTCGCCGCCGGCCAGCACCCGGTGGCCGCGCGTGACGTTGCCGGCCTTTGTCTCATGAAAGGTGAGCGGCACCACATCGCCGCCGAGCAGGCAGATGAGCGAATGGATCGGGCGCACCCAGCGCGCTCGGCCACTGCCCCAGCGCATGGATTTCGCCCACGGCAGTTTTTCCAGGGCCTCGGGGATCAAATCCGCCAGAACCTCCGCCGTTGGGCGGCCTTTTTCCTCGCTGACGGCAAACCACACCATGCCCTTCGGCGTCTCGCGCTGCTCGCACTGATCGAGCGTGAGGCCGGTCGATTTGAGGAAGCCCGCAATCGCCTTTTCCGGCGCATCGACCTTGGGGCCTTTGCGCTCGACCGAGATATCCGGCTGGGTGCCGGGCAGATCGTCGATCACCAGCGCCAGGCGGCGCGGCGTGACGAAACTTTGCGCTTTGCCATGGTCGAGGCGTGCTTCCTTCAAGCGTTCCGTCACCAAGCGCTCGAGATCGACCGCCGCCTTGGCCTGCATGCGCGCCGGAATTTCCTCGGACAGGAGTTCGAAAAGCAGTTCGGCCATCGCGCTTAACCCCCGCCTTCGCTCGCCAGCCACGCTTCGCAGCAGGCCTTCGAGAGGGCGCGCACGCGCGCGATATAGGCGGCGCGTTCCGTGACGCTGATGACGCCGCGCGCGTCCAGGAGATTAAACAGGTGGCTCGATTTCATGCACTGGTCATAGGCCGGCAGCGGCAGGGCGGGGGAGCATTCCAACAGCGCCTGGCATTCTTTTTCGACATCGTCGAAATGGCGCAGCAGTCGTTCGGTATCGGCATGCTCGAAATTAAAGGCGGAGAATTCGCGCTCGGCCTGCTGGAAGACATCGCCGTAGGTGACTTTGTCCTCGCCTTCGGCCCCGTTCCAGTCGAGATCGTAGACATTGTCGACGCCCTGGACATACATCGCCAAACGTTCCAACCCATAAGTGATCTCGGCCGAGACCGGGTCGCAATCGAAACCGCCGACCTGCTGGAAATAGGTGAATTGGGTCACCTCCATGCCGTCGCACCACACTTCCCAGCCCAATCCCCAGGCGCCGAGCGTCGGGCTTTCCCAGTCATCCTCGACGAAGCGGATATCGT
>CAYSDJ010000026.1:0-49946 GCA_964429775.1 uncultured Rhizobiaceae bacterium | reverse complement strand
ACGAGGTAGCCAAGGGGGCGGATGCCCCCGCCCGGCGATTGAGGGATAAAATAAAAAGTGACCACCTCACGTAGCTCAGACCAATCATCCAACTGGCCGGTCATCTCCCTGGCGGTGGCGGCGGGTGTGATCGCCGCGATGCAGGTCGGCAAGGTGCCGCCGACCCTGCCGCTGATCTCTGAGGAACTGGGGCTGTCGCGCGTTATGGCCGGCCTTGTCGCCTCGCTGTTTTTCGCCGTCCCGGCGCTTTCCGCCGTCGCCATGGGTACCATGGCGGATCGTTTCGGCGAGCGCCGCCTGCTTTTTACCGGTCTCGCCTTGCTCGTGCTTGGCAGCCTGATCGGCGGCCTGGTGGCGGGCAGCGGCGTGCTGCTGGCGACGCGGGCGGTCGAGGGCCTCGGCTACACCTTTGTGGTTGTGACGGCGCCCAAGATCATCGCCGCCAGCGCACGGCCAAACAGCATTCCGCTCGCGCTCGGCATCTGGTCCTGCTTTATGCCAACGGGCATGGCCCTGGCCATGGTGCTCTCGCCCTTCATGATGGATGCCATCGGCTGGCAGGGCGTGTGGCTGATCAACGCTGCGGTGGTCGTCGCCTTCGCCGGCATATTGGCGCTCGGCCTGGGCAAAAGCCGGATGCGCTCAAGACAGCGGCGCGAAGACGCCGGGGCGCCGGCCATGTTTGATTGGTCCGGCGCGCGCCGGATGCTGGCCCGGCCCGGCCCGTGGCTGTTCGCGCTCTGCTTTACGCTTTATACCATCCAGTGGTTCGCCATCATGGCCTGGCTGCCGACTTTCCTGATCGAATCGCAGGGCAGGGGGGTGACAGGTGCCTCGTTACTCGCCGCCCTGGTCGTATTCGCCAATATTGCCGGCAATATCTCGGCCGGCTGGATGATGCACCGCGGCGCCCCGCGCTGGGCGCTGATCGCCTCCGCCTTCACGGTGATGGCGACAACAGGCGCCCTGGTTTTCTCCGGCGGCGTGGTCGGCGGCGAGGCCAAAATCCCGCTCGCCATTGCGTTTAGCGCCGTTGGCGGCCTGTTGCCGGCCTCGTGCATCGCCGGCGCCGTCATCCACGCGCCGACACGCGCACAAACCTCAATGGCCAACGGCTTCGTCATCCAGGGCTCAACCATCGGCAGCCTCCTCGGCCCGCCGGTGTTGGGCGCGCTCAGTGCCAGTTTCGGCAATTGGGAAAATTTCTGGTGGGTGATGCTGGTCGGGCCGGTGATTGGGCTGGGGGTGGTGGCGCGGTTGAGGGGGGTGGAGCGTCGGTTGGCGGCGGGGCGAGGTAATATCTAATTTCGCTTAGGTTTTACGAAACCTCGCTATCGGCTTCCGCTCACTCAGAGTTGCTAGAGAAGTATTCTTTCGTAAGCTACCACGCGTCAATCACCCGTCTCCTCTCACGTTCCCACATTACCCGTTGCTCGAAGAATTTCCGGAGAGCAGGCTGCTTCCAAACTCTACGTATCAACGAGTTTGTACTTACCAACGCCATTGCCATTGCCATTGCCGCTGTTACCAACGCCATTGCCATTGCCATTGCCGGTTTCCGTCTCAGGCGTTTCGGCTACTTCGACATTGCCATTACCGTTGCCATTGCCGACGCCGTTGGCCTGGCCGTTTCCATTGCCATTGTTGCCGTTGGCCTTGACGGACTTGTCATCATCATCGTCATCGTCTTTGCTCTTGGCTACGGCATCAGCGGCTGCCTTGGCGTCGGCCTCGGCCAGATCACGAACTGATTTCGCATTCTCCTTGGCTTCGGCATCAGACTTGCGATCGGCCTTTTCCGCTGCCTCGGCATCGGCCTGGGCACGCTCGCGGATCGAGACGGTGTCCTTCTCGGTCGTCTCGGTCTCAGTCTTGCGATCGGCCTTTTCCGCCGCTTCGGCATCGGCCTTCGCCTGCTCGCGCACCGACACGGTGTCTTCCTTGGCCGTGGCGTCAAGCTTACGCTGTCTCTCGGCCTCTGCCTTGGCATCCGCCTCGGCCTTGGCGCGGACGGAGGTGTCATCCTCCTCGTTGCCGCCATTGTCGACCTGCTCGGAAGCCTCCGGGAAGTTGGCGCTTGTCTCTTCAGCACCGAACTTCGGCGCCTGCTGCAACACGCCCAGCGACGAGCTGTCGATGCCACCGGCCAGCGGACCCGCTGTCGGCGCCGGAGCCTGGGCTTGCGTCATAAGCGCGACGCTCGCCGTGGCGGTCGTATTCGCGCCCTTGGTGAAGTCCGCCGCAACGCCGCCAACCACATTCTTCGGCGCCGCCTTGTCTTCGCTCCTGTCGGTCTCTTTGGTCTCTTTGGTCTTATTGGCGTCAGTGGAAATTTTGTTGGCGAAGCTGTTGCCTTTTACCGAGTCGAGCATTTTGGACATGAATTTAGCCAGCTTTTTGGCGTTCACGCCCTTATTGGAAAAAGCATCCGCGAGGCGCTTGGAGAGCGCATCGACGTCCTGGCCCGCCAGGTTGATCTTGCCTTTTCCTTCAAGCTTCTTAAGCGCATTGCTGAAATCAGTGGCGGCGGTGGTGTCGGCCGCCTTGTCAGCCTTGCCAACCTTGCCCTTACGACCCCTACGGTTCGTGGCATCTGCTCTGGCAGCTTCCCGCGCTTCCTTGGCAGCCTGTTTAGCAGCTTCCCGTGCTTCTTTGGCTTCCTGCCTGGCAGCCTTTTTGGAATCGACTGCGGAATTGTTATTGGTGTTGGTATTGTTGTTCGAATTGCTGTTCGAAGAGCCGGCCCGGGCTTTGTAATCCGACGTTGCCCGTAAGCAGCGCCATGCTGTTGTGTTATGCGGCGACGGGATCGATATCGCCGGATTTGCCGCCTTTCTTCTCTTTTGCGGTCTCGTCCTGCTCGCGCGCTTCGTTCAGGGCGCTCATCAGGGTCTCATTATGCTCGACCTTCTGAATGTCGGCATCCGTCGCAATATCGGCCTCCGCCATAATGGTGCTGGAGATCTCCGACATGTGCGTCGCGCGAGGCATATCCTCAACCACTGCATCCTCTAGCATGGCCGCATCGGAGTTCGTATCGAGGCGGCTGTTGACCTCATCGAGACGGGCGGCCAGTTTTTCGGCCGAGCCTTCACCCGTATTGGTAACAGGGGTGAAATTGCTGTCCTTCTCGCTCTGGTCACCATCGGCCTTGGCGTCGGAAGCCTGCAACGCGATCAGATTGCCGCCGGAGAGATTGCCACGGTTCTGCTGGCCAAGGGCGGCATTGGCATTCTCATTGACACGCTCGTTGGCGGCGCCGAACAGGCGCACGGCGAGATCGAAAAGGTCATCGTTGCCTTTACCGTTACCATTGCCGGACAGATTGGCGCCATTAACATTGCCGTTCTCGGCTTTCTCGGGCTTTTCTTCCTTCACTTCCTTTTCAGCTTTTTCACTATTGCCGACGCCATTCGCAATACCGTTGCCTTCACCATTGCCTTCATTGGTGGCCTGTTCAGGCAATTGCGGGAAATTCTGGCTCGGCACGCCGGCATCGTTGGCCGGAAAATGCTGCAATAAATCGAGCGAAGAGCTATCGAAGCTGCCGCTCAAGACAGTCGGCGCCGGCTCGGTGAGGGTGGACGTGACGGTATCCTTGCTGACCGACTGAGCGATGTCCGCCGCAGCGCCACCGACCACATTCTTGGGCGCAACCGCGTCATCGGACTCTTTAGCCTCGGCTTTTTTGTCCGATTTGCCGGCATCGGTAGCAATATGGTTGGCAAAACTGTTGCCCTGCGCCGAATCAAGCATGGCGGAAACAGATTTCGCCAATTTCTTGGCGTTGATGCCGCGGCCGGTGAAGATATCGGCAAGGCGCTTGGAAAAAGCCTCAATGTCCTGACCGGCGAGATCGATCTTGCCCTTGGCCTCGAGCTTTTGCAGCGCCTTGGTGAAATCGCTGGCGGCGTTGGTCACGCCATGCTTGTCGTCAGTTTTGGCCGCCTTCGGCGCCTTATGCGCCTTATCGGCTCTTTCGGCCTTGGCCGCTTTGGTCCTTTTACCCTTGCGGGCGCGGGTCTCGTGCCCGGTCAACTGAACCGAACCCTTGGCTTTCTTGGATTTGTGCTTCCTCGCGATTTCGCTCGAAGCGCCGGAGGACGCAGTTTTGTCGGTCTTTTCGCTGGCCGACACCGCGTTCGAGGTCTGGACATTGTCAGATTTCGCCGAAATGTCTGATTGTGAAGCGCCGGCAGCATGGAAATCGTCCAATTTATTCGAATTGGCGTTACCATTGTTGGAGGTAACGGGGAAATTAGTGTGCTGCGGGTTAGAGAAAGCTATCTGGCTCATTTTCCTGTTCCTTTCAACGTTGCTGCGGGTTCAAGTGGCTGTTTAAGGCGTCTCTTGCGTTGTCTGTCGTTTTAAAAAACATGTCCGTAGTTTTGACGTGGACAATAATACATGAAAAGTATAATTTTACAAGAATATTTTATGCAAATTTAGTATAAAATGCCGTTTATATGATAAAAATATGAGATAATATTGTTCTGTATCAACGCCTTATAAAGATAAGGGAACCTAAATATTTTTTTCCGTTATCACTCAATGTTTGGCCTGCCTTGAGCATTTCCGCGCTCCAATTGTTCAAACTCGCGTGACGCAGGCGGGCGCATGGTTGCCGAACTTGGCGAGCTGTGGCATAGGGGCGGCCCTTCTGGGCAATTGGCTGGAGTCGGATATGTCGCATTTGCGGGTTTTGGTGTTTGCTGTGGCAACTCTTGCCATTTTGCCGTTTCTTGGCCCGAACCCTGCGCGCGCGGCGGATGCCTCTGTCGAATTCTCAGTTTGGCTGGCCGATCTGCGTGCCGAGGCGCTGGGGCAGGGCATATCGCCTGCCATTCTCGATGCCGCCCTGGAAGGCGTCGAGCCGATCCCGCGCGTGATCGAGCTCGACCGTTCCCAGCCCGAGGGCACGCTCACCTTCCAACAATATATGGAGCGCGTGGTGCCCAATTCGCGCGTCGCGAAGGGGCGCAAAAAACTGGCGGAAAACGCCGCCGCGCTCGATGCTGTATATAAGGTCTATGGCGTGCAGCCGCGTTTTATCGTGGCACTGTGGGGCATTGAGACCAATTTCGGCCAGTATACCGGCGGTTTTTCGGTTATTGCCTCGCTTGCCACATTGGCGCATGACGGCCGGCGCAGCGCCTATTTTCGCGGCGAACTGCTGAATGCGCTGAGGATTCTCGACGAAGGCCATATTGCCCCCGATGCCATGATGGGCAGTTGGGCCGGGGCGATGGGGCAAAGCCAGTTCATGCCGTCGAGCTTCGTCAATTTTGCGGTTGATTTCGACGGCGACGGGCGGCGCGATATCTGGACCACCAAACTGGATGTGTTCGGCTCGGCCTCGAATTATCTTGCCAAATCCGGCTGGCGCGGCGATCAGACCTGGGGGCGGAAGGTGACGTTGCCGTCTAATTTCGACAATTCATTGGCCAATCTCAAAATCACCAAAACCCTCGCCGCCTGGCAGAAGCTCGGCGTGCGCCGTGCCAATGGCAATGATCTGCCGAGGGTCGCCGGCATGGGCGCCTCGCTGGTTTTCCCCGGCGGCGAAGGCGGGCCGGCCTTTCTCGTCTACAATAATTACAAGACCGTCCTTAAATGGAACCGCTCAACCTACTTTGCCATGGCGGTCGGGCATCTTGCCGATCGCATCGCCGGGCGTTAATATTACTAGGGATTGTGTTGCCTTAGTTTGAGAGTACCAGATGATGAAATATAGGCGCTTCCTGGTCTCATCCGCGACGTTGTTCGCGGCGCTCCTGTTTCTTTCCGCTTGCGCCGAAACCGATCTACTCATTCATGGCACCAAGAAACTCACCCGCATTTTCGATGAAGAAACGGAACCGGTGCCGAGCCAACCGGTGCCGGCAGGCTATAAACTCGGCAATCCCTATGTCGTCGCCGGCATCCGCTATTTTCCGCATTTCGATGCCAATTATAACGAGACCGGTATCGCTTCCTGGTATGGCGAGCCGTTCCATGGCCGCGATACCGCGAATGGCGAGCGCTACGACATGAACGAGCTTACCGCAGCGCACAAGACCATGCCGATGCCGAGCACGGTGCGTGTCACCAATCTTGAAAACGGGCGTGTCTTGATGCTGCGGGTCAATGACCGCGGGCCGTTCGTCAGCGGGCGGATAATCGATATTTCGCGCCGTGGCGCCCAGCTGCTCGGTTTCTACCGCAAGGGAACGGCGAAAGTGCGGGTCGAGTTTATCGAATTCGCACCGCTCACGGTGGTGGCCAGGGCGTCGGTGCAAGAGCCTGAGGATGATGGTATCGCCGCCGGCGACAGGCCCGGCCAGCGCATGAGTGCCGATGAGGTGATGGAGGCGCGGAGCGAGCCGATCGAGGATCGTCCGGATATTTCGAGCCAATATCTCGACGCACCGGTTCAGAGCGCCGAGCTTGGCGGCATCGAGAATGACGCTTTGACGGCGCAGCCCGACCCGGCCAATGGCACCGTCATGCGCGGCATGTTCATCCAGGTAGGCGCCTTCGCCGAGCGCAGCAACGCGGTGCGCCTCGCGCGCCAGCTCAACCGGCTCTCACCGAGCGTTATTTCGGCGGCCAATGTCGACGGCGTCACCTGGTTCCGCGTCCGTATGGGACCGCTCGCTGATATGGCTCAGGCCGATCGGTTGTTGGACCGAACCATCGCCGCCGGTTACGCCGATGCCCGCCTTATTGTCGCCCGATAGTTTCTTAACCTCACGGCGCGAACCTCATGGCGCGGGCGCGAAAAGGCCGCTAAGCTCCTGCGTCGCAACCCGAAGTCAGCCGAGAGAATAAACGGTCTATGTTTTCACTCAGACGCCTCCCCATGACCGCCAGAAGCCACGCCAAATTGTTGGTGCTGTATGTTGCTGCCGCCTTGCTGGTTGGCGCGCAAATCAATACTGCCGCCTCCTTCGAGACCAGCGCCAAGGAGGTCATTCTCGTCGATGACACCACCGACGCCGTATTGCTGGCGAAAAATTCGGACCGCCCGATGTTTCCGGCCTCGATGAGCAAATTGATGACCCTCTATGTGGCGTTCAGCAAATTGACCGAGGGCAGCCTGTCACTCGACGATCAGCTTCGCGTCAGCGAAAAGGCGTGGCGCATGGGCGGCTCGAAAATGTTCGTCGAATTGAACAGCCGCGTTTCGGTCGATGAATTACTGCGCGGCATTATCGTGCAATCGGGTAATGATGCCTGCATCGTACTTGCCGAGGGTATCGCCGGCTCGGAATCGCAATTCGTCGATCTGATGAACGTGGCGGCGAAGAAACTGGGTTTGCGCAACAGTCACTTCATGAATGTGACCGGCTGGCCCCATCCCGAGCATGTCACCACGGCGCGTGATCTGGTGATATTGGCCCATTCGATCATCCGCGAATTTCCGCTGTTCTACCCAATCTTTCAGGAAAAGACCTATACCTATAATGGCATCAAGCAGGGCAACCGCAATCCGCTGCTCTACACCTATGCCGGCGCCGACGGCCTCAAGACCGGGCATACCGAGGCTTCCGGCTATGGTCTGCTCGCCTCGGCGGTGCGCGGCAACCGGCGCCTCATTCTGCTCGCCAACGGCATGTCGAACGTCAATGACCGCGCGCGAGAGACCGAGCGCATGCTCGATTACGGCTTCAATGAATATTCCAATTACACCCTGTTCAAAGCGGGCGAAATCGTCGAGCAGGTCGAGGTTTGGCTCGGCGACAAGGCAAATGTGCCGTTGATCATCAACCATGATCTAACCATCACCCTGTCGCGCGCCGAGCGGCGCGATATGACGGTCAAGGTGGTGGCGCCCGGACCGATTCCCGCGCCGGTGAAAAAGGGTGCACAGGTGGCAACATTGGTGATCAAGGCGAGCGACAAGAAGCCGATTGAAGTGCCGCTCGTCGCGGGCATGGAAATCGGCCGTCTGTCAGCCTTCGGCCGTATCGGCGCTGCTTTCAATCATCTGCTCTGGGGCGAGCAAAGCCACTGATTGTGCGTGAGCGATGAACAAATCACGTGGGCATTTTATTAGTTTTGAAGGCGGGGAGGGGGCTGGAAAATCGACCCAGTCGAGTTTGCTGTGTAAGCGCCTTGAAGCTCTCAGTATCAAGACGCTCGCCACGCGCGAGCCGGGAGGCTCTCCGGGTGCGGAGGATATTCGAAATTTACTCGTCTCCGGCGCCGTTGATCGTTGGGAACCGCTGAGCGAAGCGCTGTTGCACAATGCGGCGCGGCACGATCATTTGCAGCGCACGATTCTGCCGGCGCTGGAGAACGGCACCTGGGTGGTGTCCGACCGCTTCGCCGATTCGACTCTCGCCTATCAGGGCTACGGCCAGGGCGTTGACCGCGACAAACTGGAACAGCTGCGCGTTCTCGCGGTTGGCGACGCCATGCCGGACCTCACACTGATTCTCGATATCCAGGTTGCCGACGGGTTTGGGCGCACCGAGCGGCGCCCTGACGTGACCAGCCGTTACGAGCAGATGGAAAGCGCCATGCATGAGCGCCTGCGCCAGGGCTTTCTCGCCATTGCCGCGGCCGAACCCGAACGCTGCCGTGTCGTCGATGCGTCGGGCGATGCCGAAAGCGTACACGAAGCCGTTTGGCAATTGGTGCGTCAGCGCTTCACGCTGGAAAGCCCATTAAATGACTGAAATATTGCCGCCACGCGAAAACCCGGATCTGCGTGGCCATGAGCAGGCCGTTCAGGCGTTGGGCGCGGCATGGCACTCCGGCAGATTGCATCACGCCTGGCTGCTCTCCGGCCCGCGCGGCATTGGCAAGGCAACGCTCGCCTTTCGCTTCGCCCGTTTTCTCCTTGCCGGCGAAGGCGAAGCCGAAACATTTTTTGTCAGCCCCGATCACCCGGTATTTCACCGCGTCGCCTCGGGCGGCCATGCCGACCTGATGACAATCGAGCGCGGCGTTAATGAGAAGACCGGCAAGCAACGCAGCGAAATCATTGTCGACGATGTGCGCCGCATTGGCCGGCTGGTGTCGCTCACGCCGGGCGAAGGCCAGTGGCGGGTGATCATCGTCGATGGCGCCGAGGAGATGAACAGTAATGCCGCCAACGCGATTTTAAAATATCTTGAGGAACCGCCGGCGCAAACCCTCTTTCTGATGGTCAGCCACGCGCCGGCGCGCCTGCTGCCGACCATCCGCTCGCGCTGCCGCTCGTTAAGCCTCAGGCCGCTCGCCGATGATTTGTTGAATGAGCTCATCGCCGGCCGGATCGCGCCTGAATTGGATGAGAAGGAGAGGGCGCTCCTGGCCTCGATCGCGGACGGCAGCCCGGGACGCGCCCAGGCCTTGGCCGAGCAGGGCGGTGTTGCGCTCTACGATAGCCTGATCGGCATTCTCGACCGCCTGCCAAACCTCGATATCCGTGCCGTGCACAGCCTGGGAGACAAAGTTGCGCGCAAGGATGGCGCTGACGCCTTTCGCACCCTCACCGGTTTGCTTGACTGGTGGCTCGCGCGCCTGGTCTGCGATCATGCGCGCGGTGGTGGGCGGCACCAGATGAGCGCGCGAGAGACGGCACTTTGCCAACGGCTTATGGCAACCGGCGACCTTGAACATTGGGCCCGGGTATGGGAAAAACTCAGCCGATTATTTGCCCGCGCCGAAGCCGTCAATCTCGAGCCGAAGCAGGTCTTATTGAACGCGTTTACAACATTGCAGCAGGCGGCAGGGGATTGACCATACGCCGAGGAGCGCCCGCATGACGGGGAAGGCCGCCTACTACATCACCACACCGATCTATTACGTCAATGATTCGCCGCATATCGGCCATGCCTATACGTCGCTGGCCTGCGATGTGCTGGCGCGCTTCATGCGGCTGGATGGGCGGGAGGTGTTTTTCCTCACCGGCACGGACGAACATGGCCAGAAGGTGGAGAAATCCGCCGCCGCCGACGGGCGCGATCCGAAAGAGTTCGTCGATGAGGTGTCGGAGCGCTTCCGCGCCCTGACCAAGCTGATGAATTACAGCAATGACGATTTCATCCGCACCACCGAAGCGCGCCATATCCGCTCGTGCCAGGAGCTGTGGCGCCGCATCGCCGTCAATAAATCGCCGAAGGGCCGTGAGAATATTTACCTCGATAGCTATGGCGGCTGGTATTCGGTGCGCGACGAGGCGTTTTTCGGCGAGGCCGAGCTGATCAAGGGCGCCGATGGCGAGAAGCTGGCGCCGAGCGGCGCGCCCGTCGAGTGGGTCGAGGAGCCGAGCTATTTCTTCCGCCTCGAAGATTGGCGCGAGCGTTTGCTTGAATATTATTCCTCCGGTGCCGTCGCGCCGGCCAGCCGGCACAACGAAGTCGAGAGCTTCGTCAAAGGCGAATTGTTTGACTTATCCATATCGCGCACCAGCTTCAGCTGGGGCATTCCGGTGCCGGGCGACGATGAACATATCATGTATGTCTGGCTCGATGCGCTGACCAACTACATCACCGCCGCCGGCTTTCCCGACGAAGACAGCGAAACCTACAAAACCTTCTGGCCGGCCGATCTGCACATGGTCGGCAAGGATATCCTGCGCTTCCACACGGTCTATTGGCCGGCCTTTCTGATGGCCGCCGGGCTCGAGCCGCCGAAGCGCGTCTTTGCCCATGGCTGGTGGACCAATGAGGGCGAGAAGATCTCCAAATCGCTCGGCAATGTCATCGAACCGGGTGAGATCGTTGCCCATTACGGTCTCGACCAGGTGCGCTATTTCCTGCTCCGCGAAGTGCCGTTCGGCAATGACGGCGATTTCTCGCACCGCGCCATGGTCGGGCGCATCAATAGCGAGCTGGCCAATGATTTCGGCAATCTGGCCCAGCGCGTGCTGTCGATGATGCACAAGAACTGTGATGCCAAGACGCCGCAGCCGGGTGAATTCAGCGCCGCCGACAAGGAACTGCTCGACGCGGCAGCGGGCCTGATCGGCACGGTCCGGACGGAGCTCGACGACAATCAGTCGTTCCACGAGGCGCTGACACTAATCTGGGCCCTGGTGCGCCAGGCCAATGGCTATGTCGCCGAACAGGAACCCTGGGTGCTGCGCAAGACCGACCCAGAACGCATGGCGACCGTGCTCTATGTCGCGGCGGAAGCGATCCGCCACCTCGCCACCATCTGTCAGCCCTTCATGCCCGATTCCTGCGCCAAAATGCTCGACCAGCTCGGCGTTGCCGCCGATGCGCGTGACTTCACCTGCCTCGGCCCCGATGGCGCGCTGGTGGCGGGCACCGCCTTACCCAAGCCGAAACCGGTATTCCCACGTTTTGTTGATGATGGTCCGAGTGATCGCTGAACTGGATGAGAAATGATGGTAACAAAAATTTGGTCGCGGCTAACGAGCGTAACTTGGTTGGCTCAGAATTGTAAAAGAAATTGGCTGCGCTATATGGTATGCACAACAATTCTAAAGCTACGCCGAAAAGTGCGCGGTGGCGGTTTTCTCGTGGGCGGCAATATTGAAGGCGTATACCGTTCATTTTTGGCGGACGCAGGGCGTCAACCCGAAAAGACAATTGATTATTATGTTCAGGAATTACTTGATTGGCGTGAGTTGTGGGAGCATTGGGAGCGTAGGACCAGGGAAACAATTTCACCTGAACGGGTGCGCAGGACAGGCCTGAACGAAAAAACCTCCTATTGGAATCAAATCATCAACCGCCGTACTCCCTTGGTTTTATATTATGCTTTGACGCGCGAATTTAAGCCAAACGTAATCGTTGAGACCGGAACATCGTATGGCGGCAGCACAGCTTTCTATCTGGCGGCCGCTTTCAAAAACGGAAATGGTCGATTGATTTCCATTGATATCCCCCCCCGAGCGGGAAAATTGACGATGCGTCAAACAGTCGACGAAAGTGAAATCGGAAGTTTTATTCCCGAATTTCTCAAGCAGAGATGGGAACTCCGAGCGGGAGATGCAAAGGTTTTGCTGCCGCAAGTTCTTGTCGAGACGGATGTGGAAATGTTTATCCATGACAGCTTACATACGCGCACCCATATGGCTTTTGAGTATGCCGTGGCCAGAACGCTTATGCGGCACGGGACGTTGATGATGACGGATGATACATTGGCCAACAATGCCTTCGACAGCTTTCTCGCCACCCACAATCTCACAGGTTACGCCGCTACCGACTATCCGAATACCGGCGTTGTTATTAATTTATTCGATGAAGAGGAGCTTTCGATTGGCACCGGAATAGTAACACTCGACTGATGTCAGAATTATTATTCGTGACAGCATGCTGATCGATAGCCATTGCCACCTCGATTTTGAAGATTTCGCCGAGGATTTCGACGGCGTTCTGGCGCGCGCGGCAGAGGCCGGGGTCGGTGCCATGCAGACGATCTGCACGCGCCTGAGCAAATTCGAGCAAGTATCTGCACTGGTGGATAAATATGCGAATATTTGGTGTTCTGTTGGTATTCATCCGCACCATGTGGCGGAGGAGGATGAATTCACGGCTGAAGATTTGCTCGAGCGAGTGGCGGCGCAGCCGAAGATTATCGGCATCGGCGAGACCGGGCTCGATTTTCATTATGATATGAGCCCGCGCGCGGAACAGGAAACGGCGTTCCGCATTCATATCGAGGCGGCGCGCGAGTGCCAGCTGCCGCTCATTGTGCATACACGCAACGCCGACAGTGAAACTTGCCGGATTTTGTGCGATGAGGCGAGTAGGGGAGCCTTCCCAGGAGTCATTCATTGCTTCAGCGTTGGCCGTGAAGTGGCTGAAACGGCGCTTGAACTGGGTTTTTACATCTCGCTCTCGGGCATCATCACCTTCAAAAACGCTGAGCCATTGCGCGAAATCGTGCGTGATGTGCCGTTGGACCGCATTCTGGTCGAAACCGATGCGCCTTATCTGGCGCCGATGCCGCACCGCGGCAAGCGCAATGAACCCGCCTATGTGCGCGATACTGCGCAGTTTGTCGCTGACTTAAAGGGCGTGCCATACGCTGAACTGAGCGCGCAAAGCGGCCAAAATTTCTTCGATCTGTTTTCGAAAGCCGATTCAAAGGCCTTTGAAAATCAATGAAAATTACCGTTTTGGGTTGCGGCACATCTTCCGGCGTTCCGGCACTCGGCTGCGACTGCTCGGTTTGCCAGTCGAACGATCCGCGCAATCGGCGCCGGCGGGTCTCGATTATGGTCGAGCAAGGCGCCACGCGGCTGATTGTCGATACATCGCCGGATCTCCGGGCGCAACTGCTTGAAGCCAACGTCACACATATCGATGCTGTGTTCTATAGCCACGCCCATGCCGACCATGTGCACGGCATCGACGATCTGCGTGCGGTCAACTTCAATATGCGGTGCGAGATTGATGTTTGGGGCAGCGAACCGACGATGGATATCGTTCAAGAGCGCTTCGGCTATGCCTTTCGCCCGATGAAGGGCGATATTTGGAGCCGCCCGAGCCTGACGCCACATAGTTTTCAGCACGGCGAAACGATTGAAATTGGCGATGTTGCGCTAACGCCATTCGATCAAATTCACGGCCGCAGCCTGAGCAGCGGCTTTCGTTTCGGCGATGCCGCATATTGCACCGATGTGAAGGAATTTCCCGATCATGCCTTCGAAACGCTGAAGGGGATAAAATTATGGATCATCGATTGCGTTGGGTATCACGAACATCCGACGCATGCGCATCTAGACAAGACACTGGAGTGGATTGCTCGCATCAAACCGGAGCGGGCAGTGCTGACCCATATGTCACATCAGTTCGATTATGAAAAACTTTGCGCTCAATTACCCGACGGCGTAGAGCCGGGTTATGATGGAATGGTGCTGGAATTATAGGCTGGTGAATAAGTTAATAAATACAAAGGAATGCGCGCTTTTCTTGAGAAAAGTAACACAGAGTAATTTACCATAATATATATTATGCGCATTCAAGAGGTGGAAAAATGCAGGGAAATATCAGTGAATTGCTCGAGATCATGACCCGTCTCCGCGATCCGGAGTCCGGTTGTCCGTGGGATATCGAGCAGGATTTTGCCTCGATTGCGCCCTACACGATCGAGGAAGCCTACGAAGTTGAAGAAGCGATCCGTGAGGATGACATGGATGCGCTTAAGGATGAACTCGGCGATCTTCTGCTCCAAGTCGTCTTTCATGCCGAAATGGCGCGTGAGGCTGGGCATTTTGATTTTACCGACGTTGTCGCCGGCATTTCCGAAAAAATGATTCGGCGACATCCGCATGTGTTTGCCGATTCAAATATCACGGACGCGGAACAGCAGACTAAAGCCTGGGAAGTGCAAAAGGCGGAAGAACGCGAAGCATATGCCGGAAAGCACAACAAGGCACCAAGCGCGCTTGACGGTGTGGCAAATGCTCTCCCCGCCCTGATGCGAGCTGAAAAAAACCAGAAACGTGCCTCCCGTGTCGGTTTCGACTGGCGTGAGAGCGGGCCGATGGTCGAAAAAATTGCCGAGGAACTGGCGGAGATTAAAGACGCAAAGTCTGAGCCGGTGAACTCAGAGCACTTAAGGCTCGAATGCGGCGATCTGCTGTTTTCGTGCGTAAACCTGGTTCGTCATTTGGGCATCGATGCTGAGCACGCCCTGAGGGACTCGAACGCGAAATTCGAGAATCGTTTCAGGCGCATGGAATCGATTGTTCACGGCGAAAACAAGCGGGTTGATGAAAAGACCCTGGAGCAGCTTGAAGAAATTTGGCAGCGGGTCAAGTCGGCTGAGTAACCTGCCGGTGAAATCCCCCCTGCTCTCCCTTCGGCGCAAAAAAAGGAACCGCCTCTGTGGAAGCGGTTCCCAATTTTGATTATTTCGTAGCGTAAAGCGGTCGGGATTTACATTCCCATGCCGGGCATTCCGCCCATGCCACCCATTCCGCCCATACCACCCATGCCACCGGGTCCGCCGGACATCATGCCGGGCATGGCGCCCGCGCCACCGCCTGGGATATTGCCGTGCATGGCGTCCATGCCAGCCGGCATATCGGGAAGCGGCAGGTCTTCAGGAATTTCCACGACCATGGCTTCAGCCGTGATCATCAGACCGGCAATCGAGGCCGCATCTTCAAGCGCGGTCCTGACCACCTTGGCCGGGTCGATAATGCCGGCTTTCACCAAGTCGCAGAATTTTTCATTCTGCGCATCGAAGCCATTGTTGGAGGCCTTGGCGTCCAACAGTTTGCCAACCACCAAATCACCGTTACCGCCGGCATTGCGGACGATCGCCTGTGCCGGGGCCAACAAAGAATTGCGCACGACGGCAATACCGAAATCCTCAGCATCGTTGTCGCCCTTCAATCTGGCAAGCGGCCGGCTGGCATTGAGAAGCGCTACGCCACCGCCGGGGACTATGCCTTCGTCCACCGCACATCGGGTGGCATTCAGCGCATCGTCGACCAAATCCCGGTGCTCCTTAACCTCGGCTTCACTGCCGCCGCCGATCTTGATAACGGCCACGCCACCGACGAGCTTGGCCAAACGCTCCTGGATGCGCTCCTGCTCATATTCGGAATCTTCCGCCGCGAGCATGTTGCGCAACTGGGTGCAGCGTTGCTCGATGTTCTTTTTCTTGCCTTTGCCGCCAACGATCATGGTCTCAATGCGGCTTATTTCAACGCGCGCCGCCTGGCCCAAATCATCAAGCGTGAAATTCTCCAGCTTGTTGCCGGCATCCTCGTTGATGACCACGCCACCGGTGAGGATGGCAATATCCTCAAGCATCGCCCGGCGCCGGTCACCAAACAGCGGTGCCTTGACCGCGGCGACGTTCATCCCGCCGCGCAGCCGGTTGACGACCAAGGCGTTCAAGGCTTCGCCATCGACATCCTCGGCAATCACCAACAGCGGACGTTTGCTCTCGAGCACCTTCTCCAGCACATTGACCAATCCGGCAAGGTTGGAGATTTTTTGATCGTGCAACAGGATGTAGGGGTTGTTGAATTCGGTGATCATTTTGTTGGCATCGGTCATGAAATAGGGCGAAAGAAAGCCCTTGTCGAAGCGCATGCCATCGACGATCTCAAGCTCGCTATCGAGCGCGGTGCTCTCTTCGACCGTGATGACGCCCTCCTGGCCGACTTCCTTCATCGCCGCCGAAATCATCTCGCCGACCATCTCGTCATTGTTGGCGGCGATACGGGCGACGTTTTTGATTTCGTCGTGGGTGGAGACCGATTTGGCGCGCTTGGCGATATCCTTCACCGCCGCCGCGACGGCCAGATTGATGCCGCGTTTGACATCCATCGGGTTGAGGCCGGCGGCCACGCCTTTCATGCCTTCGCGCAACAGTGCGCGAGCCAGAACGGTTGCCGTTGTCGTACCGTCGCCGGCGACTTCACCGGTACGCGCGGCAACGTTGCGGATCATCAGGGCACCGAGATTTTCGAACCTGTCGGCAAGCTCGATTTCCTTGGCCACCGTCACGCCATCCTTGGTGCTGCGCGGGATGCTTTCGCCTTGCTGATACACGACATTGCGGCCCTTCGGCCCGAGCGTCACCCGAACCGTATCCGCAAGCTTGTCCGCGCCGCTCACCATTTTCTTGCGTGCGTCGTCGGAAAATTTAATTTCCTTTTTAGCCATAGTTTTAAGCCTGCCCTACTGAATGATACCCATGATGTCGGATTCTTTCATGATGAGGAGATCCTCACCATCAACCTTGACTTCGGTGCCGGAAAATTTGCCGAACAACACGCGGTCGCCCTTGGCGACATCGAGGGCATGAACATCTCCGTTTTCGTCGCGCTCGCCCGGGCCGGCGGCGACGATTTCACCTTCGGAAGGCTTTTCCTGAGCCGAATCCGGAATGATGATTCCGCCTGCGGTCTTTTCATCCAGGTCGATACGGCGAACTAAAACACGATCTTGTAAGGGTCTGATTTTCATGGCTTGTCTCCCACCATTCGTTACGAGGCGAGAGCCCCGAATTTATGATTTGTGATACGCGGGCACGGAAATTAGCACTCCGCGCCGACGAGTGCTAGGCGGTATATAGGGACCCATACGGTGCTCTGTCAACCAGATAGGCTAAAACTTGCTAAATCGAGCAAAATCAACCCATTTCGGGTGCTATTTGGCGATCTTTCCGGGTCTCTTTATGGGATTTCTTGCGCCGCCGTTCGAAGCGTTCGGCGTCGGCGGGCGATAATCCGACCTGAATATGCGCGACTTCCTCATCATCGCCGCGCCGCAATACCTCGCCGTGCCGGTAGAGCCAGGCAATGGTCGCGCCGTCGGTGAGATCAATTTTGACCGACAATACCTGTCTGCCGAGCGATAATTCAGCGTCGATCAGGGCCAAAACCGGCTCCAGCCCCTCTCCCTTGAGGGCCGAAACCGCAACATGACGCCGGTCCGGGTCGCGCGCCGCCAACAGCCGGGCGCGGGCGCCTTCTTCGAGCAAATCCGTTTTGTTGAGGATTTCGATCAGACCGGACTTCACTTTGTCTTCCAGGCCCAGTTCCGAGAGAACGTCATGCACATCCTGGCGCTGTTCAGCGGTTTCGGAGTGGGATATGTCACGCACATGGAGAATAAGATCGGCTTCGCTGACCTCTTCCAGCGTGGCGCGGAAAGCGGCGACGAGATCATGCGGCAGGTCGGACACGAAACCGACCGTATCGGAAAGGATGACGCGGCGGCGCGATGGCAGCACCAAGCCGCGCATGGTCGGATCGAGCGTGGCAAAAACCTGATCCTTGACCGCAACATCGGCGCCGGTGAGGCGATTAAACAGGGTCGATTTGCCGGCATTGGTATAGCCGACCAGGGCGACCACCGGATAAGGCACGCGCTGGCGCGCCGAGCGGTGCAATTGGCGCGTCCGCACGACGCCCTTCAGATCGCGCTTGAGGCGGGCGATGCGTTCGCGAATTTGCCGCCGGTCGGCCTCGATTTGCGTCTCGCCCGGGCCACCAAGAAAGCCAAAACCGCCGCGTTGCCGTTCCAAATGAGTCCACGAGCGAACCAACCGGCTGCGCTGATAGGAAAGTGCCGCCAGTTCGACTTGCAGCTTGCCTTCCCGCGTGCGGGCGCGGGCGCCGAATATTTCGAGAATAAGCGCCGTGCGGTCGATCACCTTGCAATCCCAGGCGCGTTCGAGATTGCGCTGCTGGATCGGGCTGAGGCTACCATCAACAATGACCACACCAGCGTTCAGTTCGCCAATCGTCTCGCCGATCTCGGCAACCTTGCCTGTACCGAACAGGGTGGCCGGGCGGACACGCGGCACCGGCACCACCACCGCATGGCAAATTTCCAGGCCAATCGCACCGGCCAGGCCAGCCGCTTCTTCTAAACGCGCAGCGCTGTCCCTGCCTGCCAAGGCGCCGTTGGTGTTGCCGTGGCCGTTCTCGCGCTGTGCCGGATGACCGGTTGCCTGCTTTGCCCGGCTGGCGAACGGCAGTTCAGGGTGAACGACAGCGGCGCGCATCAGCGCCGAACCATCCAGCCCTGCATGTTTATCAGATGGAATAGGCGGCGCTCCTAATCATCTTCATCGTCTTCTTCATCTTCGGCGCCAGCGCTAAAAAGCTGAACCGGTTGGCCAGGCATTACCGTCGAGATGGCGTGTTTGTATACCAATTGCGAGTGGTTATCGCGGCGCAAAAGGACGCAAAAATTATCGAACCAAACAATGACGCCCTGCAATTTCACGCCGTTCACCAAGAAAATGGTGACCGGCATTTTGACTTTGCGCACGTGGTTGAGAAACACATCCTGAAGATTCTGGGTTTTGTCGCTAGACATGATTTTTATTCCCCCGCTTCTTTTCTAGATTTTTATGGGGCCCGAAGCCAACATCGGGCCAATTTCAGTGCCATTCTTATGATCCGGCACCAATCCTCCCTACTCTAACAGTTAATTATATGGGTATTTTTGTCCCAACGACAAATTATTGCCGGCCTGAGGCGATAAATTTATCGGGAGTGGCGCCGCGATATCACCAATTTCCTGACACCAATGATTGGTTTTCAGGCCAAATTAGAGCCGCTGCCGCGGCAATATTCGAGGTAGAGCGCGCGCAAACGACGGGTGACCGGACCCGGTTTGCCGTCACCGACCTTTGCCCCGTCAATGCCGACAATTCCCTTGATGAAAGATGTCGTGCTGGTCAAAAACGCCTCGGGCGCCGCCAAGGCCTCATCAACCGTAAACGCCCGCTCGACGATTTCGATCGAATTTTCGCGCGCCAGTTTCAGCACGGTCGCCCGCGTAATGCCGCCCAAAATATTATTGTCGAGTTGGCGCGTCACGATTCTGCCCTGATCGTCGACGATCCAAGCGTTGGTCGAGGAGCCTTCGGTGACAAACCCATCGCCGTCGACAAACCAGGCCTCATAGGCGCTTTTTTCGCGCGCCTCCTGTTTGGCGAGAATATTGGGCAACAGGGATATGGATTTCACGTCGCGCCGCAACCAACGAATATCCGCCACCGTGGCCACTTCGGCGCCTTGGTCGTCATCGGCGTTTTGCGGCCAGGCGACCGCGCGCGCCGTCATCACCAAGGCGGATTTTATATCATTCGGAAACGGATGATCGCGCGGCGAGACGCCACGGCTTACCTGGATATAGATGATGCCGTCGCGCACCCGATTGCGGCGCAGCGTCTCACGGCAGACCAGGCGGAACGAGCCCTCCGGCATCGGCATGTCCATCTGCAGTTCGCCGAGCGAACGCTTCATGCGTTCCAGATGGCCGTCTTCATCGATGATCTGGCCGCGAAAGATAGCGGCAACTTCATAGACCCCGTCGGCAAACTGATAGCCGCGATCCTCGATGTGAATTTGCGCCTCCGCATGCGCTACGTAGCGGCCGTTGACATAAGCTATTCTCGACATGGTTCCACTTTATCCATCAAAAGAATTCAAGGCTGACGGCGAACATTTTTTCCAGTTTCTTCACCGCCGAGGCGGCGGCAAATACCACCACCCGGTCATGTGCCGCAATGACGCTGTCGCCGCGCGGGATAATAACGTCACCATCACGCAGGATAGCGCCGATCAAGATTCCACTCGGCAGTTTGATCTCCTTGAGCGGCTTGCCAACGAGGGGCGAGGTTTCCAATGCCTCGGCCTCGACGATCTCCGCCAGACCGTCGCGGATCGACTGAATGCCGAGAATACGGCCACGGCGAATGCGCTGAAGAATTGTCGAGACCGTCGATTCACGCGGGCTCACCGCCACATCGACGCCCAGGGTGCCCATCAAGGGCGCATAGTTTGAACTGTTGACCAGGGTCACCGCGCGTTGGCAGCCGGCGCGTTTGGCCAGAAGCGATGCGAGGATGTTGACTTCATCGTCGTTGGAGACGGCGATCACCGCTTCGGTCATGGCGATATTCACTTCGCCGAGGATATCGCTGTCGAGCGCATCGCCGTGAATGATAGTGGTGCGCGACAAAGTCTCGGCCAGATACTGCGCCCGCTTGGCGCTTACCTCGACGATTTTGAGATTGAGGTCGGGGTGCGATTCTTCCAGCTCGCGCGCCAGAAACAGCCCGATATTTCCGCCGCCGACGATCACCATGCGGCGCGCTTCTTTTTCCTCATGGCCGAACACCGCCATGGAGCGCTCGACATGCTCGCTGTCGGCAACGAAATAGACCTCGTCGCCAACAAGCATCTGGTCGTCGCCGCGCGGCACGATCAACTTGTCGCTGCGCATGATTCCGAGGACGACAATATTGAGGTCGGGAAATATCTCCGTGAGCTGGCGCAACGGCGTGTTGACAATCGGGCAGCCGTCCTGACAGCGCACCGCGATAACACGCAGCCGGCCTTCGCCAAAGGGCAACATATCGAGCGCGCCCGGCACCTGCAGGCGCCGTACGATGGCTCTGGCAACCTCAATTTCAGGCGAGATAATCAGATCGATCGGCAGATGGTCCGGGCTGTAGAGATCGGCCCAGGCCGGCTGCAAATAGCTTTGATCGCGCACCCGGGCGATTTTTTCCGGCACGTCGAACAGCGAATGCGCGACCTGGCAGGCGACCATATTGATCTCATCTGAATAGGTCACGGCGATGATCATATCGGCGTTTTTCGCGCCCGCATCATCAAGCGTGTCCGGCAGCGAAGCGCTGCCAACAAGGCACCTGACTTCCGCCGTTTCGGCCAACTTTTGAACGATCTCCGGATCGTTGTCGATCACGGTCACATCATTGGCTTCACCGGCCAGTTGGCGCGCGATGCTCGACCCGACCTGCCCGGCGCCGCAGACGATTACTCTCACGCGACTCTGCCCCGCTGTTTTGTGCCCCGGCCTCGTGTCATGACTCCAATTCCCCACCGCCTCGCACACGCTCGCGCGAGCGATCCGCGTCAGACACTTTCAGGCCCTTCAATTTCCGGTGCAGCGCCGAGCGTTCCATGCCGACAAATTGCGCGGTGCGCGAAATATTGCCACCAAAACGACTGAGCTGAGTTGTCAGATATTCTCGTTCGAATATTTCGCGAGCCTCGCGCAACGACAACGCCATGATCTCGCCGGTCCATTGATTGCCCGTTATCTCGTTCGCGTTTGCACCCAATTCGGGCGGCAGCATGGCCGCCGTGACGTCATCCTTGGAGGTGCCCGGCGACATGATCAACAACCACTCAATGACATTGCGCAACTGGCGCACATTGCCCGGCCACTCGCAGGCTTGCAAAACAGCCATGGCATCATTGGCGATTTCTCGCGGTGGCAGGCCGGAAGATTCAGCCGCGCGCTGCATGAAATAATGCGCCAGCATCGGAATATCCTCGCGCCGGTCGCGTAGCGCCGGGACATGGATCGGAACAACATTTAGGCGGTAATATAAATCTTCACGAAACCGCTTGGCCTCAATTTCCTCGGCGAGATCCCGGTTGCTGGCAGCGATCACGCGGACATCGACTTCGACCCTCGCACCACTGCCCTCCCGTTCAAACGATTGTTCCTGAATAACGCGGACCATCTTACCTTGGGTTTCAAGCGGCATATCGGCGACTTCATCGAAAAATAATGTGCCGCCATGCGCGCGCTCAAAGGTTCCCATCCGCCTCGGGCTGGTCGATTCTGGGTAACCCTGTTCGCTGCCGAACAATTCGATCTCCAGACTCTCGGGCCGCATCATCGCCGAGTTGACCACCACAAAGGGGGCCTCGCGGCGATAGGATTGTTCATGAATGAGGCGCGCGATAACTTCTTTCCCCGATCCCGCCGGCCCGGAAATCATTACCCGGCTGCCGGTTGGCGCGACCTTCTTGACCGCTGCCTGCAATGTGCTCACCGCACCCGAGCCGCCGATTAAACCGGGCGCCGGTCCGATGCGCAGCTTCAGTTCGGTATTTTCACGCCGTAAATCCGCTGCCTCGAGAGCGCGCGTAATTTGCAGCAACAGACGATCCGCCTTGAATGGTTTTTCGATAAAATCGTACGCACCCAGCTTTATCGCCGACACGGCTGTCTCAATATTGCCATGCCCACTGATCATGATGATCGGCAGGTCCGGGTGCTGGCGGCGTAAGAGATTAAGCAGTTCCATGCCGTCGAGCGTGCTGCCCTGCAACCAAATATCGAGAATCAGCAATGCCGGCGGCGGGCTGGCTTCGAGCGCCGCGAGCGCTGCATCGCTATCCGCCGCGACAGCGGCCTGATAGCCCTCATCCTCAAGGATTCCGGCCACCAGCATGCGGATGTCTTCCTCGTCATCAACGATGAGAATGTCGCGTGCCATTAGCTATCGTTCCCGGAATCTTTGTCTTCTATTGTCTTGCTGGTCCTCTTCCGCGGTGTCGCGGAAAATCGAAGCAGCGCGATGGCGCCGCCGCCGGGCCGGTCCGTCAGGGAAAATTCACCATCGTGATCTTCCATGATTTTGCTCACGATAGCGAGGCCGAGGCCCGTTCCGCGGGCGCGCGTGGTGACATAAGGCTCCGTAAGTCTCTCCCTGTTCTCGGCCGGCAAGCCCGGTCCATTGTCTTCGATCTCGATTACCCGATCACCTTCTTCGCCACGCACCCGAATTACAATTTTCCCTGCTTCTTCATCGTTGGCAAGACTATCTTCCCGGCTTTCAATCGCCTCAACCGCGTTCTTCAGCAAATTGGTTAGGCATTGGCCAAGTTGGCGCGAATCACAATCCAAAGTCACCGGCTCATCGGCCAAGTCGAGAACAAAATCGATCTTCGGATTGGCGACCCGCTGAAGCAACACGGCGTGCTGCGCAATCTGCCCCAAATCCTCATATTGCATCACCGGTGTCGGCATGCGTGCAAAGGCGGAAAACTCATCGACCATCTGGCGGATATCGCCGACCTGGCGAACGATGGTATCGGTGCAAGCGGAGAATATGTCGGGCTCGGATGAGATTTCGTCCAAATATTTGCGCTTGAGCCGCTCCGCCGACAATTGAATGGGCGTCAGCGGGTTCTTGATTTCGTGCGCGATACGGCGCGCCACATCGGCCCAGGCAGCCGTGCGTTGGGCCGAGACGAGCGCGGTGATATCATCGAAGGTGACGACATAGCCGAATATATTTTCCTCGACAATTTCCGCCACGATACGCACCAGGAGAGTCCGCTTGCGCCCGCCCCGGTCAAGCTCGATCTGCTCCTCGATCAGGCGGTCCGGGCGGGCCTGCGTCTCACGCAGCAGATGCGCCATTTCCGGTATCGCATCCTCGACCGAACGGCCGATCAGCGCATCGGCCCCGGTTTCCAAAAGCCCAAGCGCGGAACGGTTGGGCAGCGTAATGAGCCCGTTCGCATCGAGACCGATAACACCTGCTGAAACACCGCCCAACACCGCCTCGGTGAATTGCCGCCGCTCATCCAACTGCCGGTTGGCCTCGACCAACTCATCCCGCTGTTCCTCCAATTGCCCGGTCATCCGGTTGAAGGCACGGCTCAGCGAGCCGATCTCATCGCGCGGGTCGCCCTCCTCTACACGCGCCGACAGCTCTCCGGTGCGCACCCGCTCGGCGGCCAAGATCAGGCCACTGATGGGGCGCACAAGTTGGTTCGAAAACACCAGACCGACCCAGACGGAAGCGAGCAGCATCAGGAGAGCGACGACGACAAAAATCAGAACAAAGGTGACCTGAATCGTCGACTGGCGTGTCTCCGCTCCCTTAAATTCGCCAACCGCGCCTTGCACCTGCTGAACATTTTTAAGCACACTGCTCTCAATGAAGCGCCCAACAAATAAATAGGCATCGACGAAAGCGACAAGGCGCACCAGGGCGCGCACCCGGTCCTCCCGGTCACTGGTTAGAATCACGACTTCGCCCGCCGCCGCGCGCAGCATGAATTTCTCGGGGATGCGTTCCAGTTCGAGGGCGAAACTGAGACCGCTACGGGCAAGTATGCTGCCGTTGCGGCTTAATATCGCCGCGTCCGAGAGTGAGCGGTATTCAGCCAGGCGGTTAACCACCTGGTTGAGGCGCCCTGGATTCTGCGCCAGATAAGGGGCCTGGCTGTTGAGGTCGTTGGCCATCGCCAAGGCGTCGCCGCGAATGGTTTCGCGGTGCTCCGCCATGTAAGCCTCGGCCACCACGAGCGACTGTTCCAGGGCGGTCGAGACCTGGCGCGAAAACCATGCCTGCAGGCCAAAATTCAGGAACAGGGCGGAAAATACCGCGACCACGATGGTCGGTGTCACCGAAACCAGGCTAAACAGGCCGACCAGGCGGGTGTTGAGCCGCGAGCCGGCGGAGCCGCGCCGGCGCTCGATCCAAAGACGCACCAAGCGCACCGAAACAATGGCGCCCAAAATCAGCAGCAGCACCAAATCGATGTTGAGTAATACCAGGACAATGCCCGGGTCGGATTCAAACGGCGCATCGCCACTCATCGCGCCATAGGTCGCCAGGCCGGATATGATTGCCGCGGCGGCAACCGCGATCGCCAGCTTGCGCGGCAAGCTGACGGCCTGAGACCAATGGGCAAAGCGTTGCCAGAGCGCGGCCCTGCCGACGGCCTCTACAGCTTCCGCTGGGTCCGGAGCCAATGGCGGCGAGCCCGCCTGCTGGCTATTCAGTTCCGTCAATGTCCTGCCTTAAACCGCGAATTACCTGAATATCGAGTTCGCGGATTTTCTTGCGTAATGTATTGCGGTTGAGACCAAGTAGTTTCGCCGCCTTCAATTGATTGCCGCCGGTCGCGACGAGAGAGATTGTTAAGAGCGGGCGTTCGATTTCCCTGAGCACGCGGTTGTAGAGCCCGGCGGGCGGAAGAGCGCCGTCATGGGCGGCAAAATAGTCGCTTAAATGACGCTCAACCGCGAGGCTGAGACTTTCTTCCGATGATTTGGCGGGTGGCCCCGACAGGCCGGCCACCGCGGCATCGCCAGGCGATGATTCGGTTTCCGACAACTCGCTCTCAATTGCGTCTTCTTCGATTATCTCTTCCGCGTGCAAAGCCGCCAACCGGCGCGCCAAATTTTCCAATTCGCGCACATTGCCCGGCCAGTCATGCATCTTCAGGCGGCGCATGGCGGCCGGTGTAATGCTTTTGCTCGGCAATCCCTCATTCATTGCGCGTAACAGGAAATGGCGCATGAGAAGCGGGATGTCTTCTTTTCGTTCCCTGAGCGGCGGCAGGCGCATGGGAACGACATTGAGGCGGAAAAACAAATCCTCGCGGAACAGGCCCTCAGTCACCATTTGGCGCAGATTGCGATGGGTCGCGGCAATGATACGCACATCGACCTTCTGCGCCTTGAGACCACCGACGGGGATGATCTCGCCTTCCTGCAGCACGCGCAACAATCGCGTTTGCGCATCGAGCGGCATATCGCCAACCTCGTCGAGAAACAGGCTGCCGCCATCGGCCTGCTCGAACCGCCCCTGCTTGCGCGCCATGGCGCCGGTGAAAGCGCCCTTCTCATGGCCGAACAATTCGCTTTCAATCAAATCGCGCGGCACGGCGGCCATGTTTACCGCAATAAAAGGCTGGGCGCGGCGTTTGCCATACTCGTGCAGGGCGCGCGCGATCAATTCCTTGCCGGTACCGGAATCACCGGTGATCATGACCGAAAGGTCGGTGCTCATCAGGCGCGCCAGGGTTTTGTATATTTCCTGCATTGCCGGCGCGCGGCCGATCAGCGGCAGCCGCTCGTCAAATTCGAGATCCGACTCATCGCCCGGGTCATGTTCGGTCCGGCCGCGCTCGACCCCGGCCAAGCCCCGCCGCACCGCGCGCGCCACCTCGTTCAGGTCGAACGGTTTGGGCAAATATTCGAACGCGCCCTGCTCTGTCGCGCGCACCGCGGTTTGCAGCGTATTGCGCGCACTCATGACGATCACCGGCAGATCGGGGCGTTGTTTTCGGATGCGCGGCAGAATATCCAGGGCATCGCCATCGGGAAACATCACGTCGGTAATCAGCAAATCGCCCATGCCCTGGTCGACCCATTTCCACATTGTCGCCACATTGCTGGTCACCTGGACCTGGTAGCCGAGCCGCGCCATGGCCTGGTGCAGGACGGTGCGAATGGAGCGGTCATCATCGGCCACCAATATGGTTGCGAAACGCTCGCCTGATGAAGGGTTCATGGTGTGCCCCGCCCCTCATCGGTGGCCGGCAGAAGCCCGCCGGCGGCGGGCAGAAGAATGCGGAACATGGTCCGCCCCTGCCCGGTCTCCATATCGATAACGCCGCCATGATCGGCGACCGTTTTGGCGACCAGCGCCAGGCCGAGACCACTGCCGCCCGACTTGTTGGTGACGAACGGCTCGAACAGGCAATCGTGCAAATCCGCGGCAATGCCGGCGCCATTGTCCTCGATGCGGATTGCGATCGGCAATTGCACGCGCAGGCGCCCGCCGCTGTTGACGCTGAGACCATGTTCGTAGCGCGTGCTGACAGAGATCACGCCACCGCGCGCCGGCAGCGCCTCGGCGGCATTCTTGAACAGGTTGAGGAAGGTCTGAATGAGGGCATCGCGGTTGCCGTCGACCATCGGCAGGGACGGATCGTAAATTATCTTAAACTCCGCCTGACGGGCAAAACCGGACCCGGCCACGGTGCGCACATGGTCGAGCAGTTCGTGAATGTTCAGCGGCGCCTTGGCTTCGGGAATTGTCTCGCCAAACGCCTCCATGCGGTCGATCAGCGCGCCGATACGGTCGCTCTCGTCGCGGATCATGCGTGCCAGGGCTTTGTCGCCTTCGTTTGCGCCGCTTTCAAGCAGTTGCGCCGCGCCGCGTATGCCGGAGAGCGGATTGCGTACTTCATGCGCCAGCGTCGCCGCCATGGCCGCATTGGAGCGGCCCGAATCGCGCTGCTGCGAGCGCCGGCTGAGCTGCTCGGCGACGGTGCGGTGGGCCAATGTCAGCACCACCAGGCCGGCGCCGTGATGCAAAGGCGCCGCGCGGATATCAACCAGATGATCGCCCGCGCCGCGCGGCAATTGCAGTTCCACACCATATTCGAACATGGTCTGGCCACCCTGGCGCACCTGTTGCGCCAGGGCAAGCAGGCTGCTGTAGGGGCCGGCAATGCGCGCCAGGCCATGCTTGGCCAGCACCGCGCTGCTCATGCCAAACAGCTCTTCCGCCGCCGGATTGGCATGGACGATAGCGCCGTCCTCGGCAACCAGCATAACGGCCAGCGGCAGGGCATCGAGTATCTCGGCGTTGTAGGACGGTGCATCGCGTTCGGGCGCATCGCTGGCCAGTAATTCGGTATTCATGCCACAGCCAATTCAAGTGCCGAATTTGCTTGCGGCAGAAAAAATTTCTCGATCTCGCTCACCACGTCAGGCGCATGGTCCATGCGGAAAACGCGGGCACGGAACGCCTTGGCGCCGGGCAGCCCGTCGCAATACCAGCCGATATGCTTGCGCGCGACGCGCAAGCCGACATGATTGCCATAATGCGACAGCAAGCCATCGTAATGACGCAGCAGGGTCGCGCATTGTTCGCTCGGTGCCGGCGCCGGTAGTTTCTTGCCATGGCGGAGGAAATACGCCACCTGGGCCGGAAACCACGGCCGGCCATAGGCGCCGCGGCCGATCATCACGCCATCCGCACCGGAGCGGCGCAGCAATTCGGCGGCGCCTTCTTCGCTGATCACATCACCATTGCCGACCACTGGGATGTCGACCGCCGCCTTGACCTCGGCGATGAAATCCCAATCCGCTATGCCTTTGTAGAGTTGGCAGCGCGTGCGGCCATGCACCGTCACCATGGCGATGCCGCAATCCTCGGCAATTCGGGCGAGGCTCGGAGCGTTGCGGTTGTCTTCGTTCCAGCCGGTGCGCATTTTCAGCGTCACCGGCACATCGACCGCATCGACCACCGCTTGCAAAATGCGCCCCGCCTTGGCCTCATCCTGCATCAGGGCGGAGCCGGCCATGCCATTGACCACTTTCTTGGCCGGGCAACCCATATTGATATCGATCAGGGCAGCGCCTTCCGCTTCATTCAGCTTGGCCGCCTCAGCCATGACATCGGGTTCGCAGCCGGCAATCTGCACGGCGATCGGCCTTTCATCGCGTGAGCGCTTGAGCAGTTCGCGGGTGCGGCGCGTATCGCGCAATACTTCTCGGCTGGCAACCATCTCGGAGACCACCAAACCGGCGCCAAAACCCTTGACCAGGCGGCGGAACGGCATATCGGTCACGCCTGACATGGGCGCGAGCAAAACCGGGTCCGCAATGCTGAGCGGTCCTATTTGCAGTGGCTTAAGTGTGGTCATTAATTATCCATAGCCCATATTGCTCAAAAGTTGGGCAAAAATTGTCGCAGCAATTATTTGGATGATTAACTATATTCCATTTTATCTTTTTATGTAAGATATTTACAGGTGTTTTCTTAAGTTTATTCTCCGCCCTCCGGGCCGTAAAAAACTACCCATACCTGAAAATCATCGCTGAAATCGATAAAGCGGTGTTCCATTCCGGCCGGCACGAATAACACGTCGCCGGGGCCGAATGCCCGTTGACTGTCGCCACACATGAATTCGCCGCTGCCCTGCATCACGACATAGACCTCGTCCTGCAAATGCGGCTGCTGCGGGTCCTTGCCGCGCGGCGCGTAAAGGCCGATATGCATGGAACCGTGCCGCATCATCACTTCATAGGGCTTGCCGCCGGAACCCCTGTTGCCTTCGAGGCGCTGGGACGCTTCGGCCAGGGTAACGAGCCAGTTTTCCGGGGCGCTGTTTTCTGCCATCGATAGGTCCTCCATTGCTGCTTGTGTCGAGAGTGGCGAATCGCCTGTCAAAGGGATAGGTTTAATTTTTTGATCCTAGCAAATGAGGGGCCATGTTGCGCAACATTGCGCTCATTGTTGCCGCAGGCCGTGGCCACCGCGTTGGCGGCCCGTTACCCAAGCAATATCGCGAACTTTCGGGCCGCTCGATTCTCTCCTATAGCGTCGCGGCTTTCGCGGCGCTGCCGGCGATATCCGCCGTGCGCGTCGTCATTCATCCCGACGACGCGACGCTTTATCGGCAAGCGCTCTCGGCGCTCGATACGGATAAACTGCTCTCGCCCGTCGCCGGCGGCGCGACGCGTCAGGATTCTGTCCGCCTCGGTTTAGAGAGCCTGAGCGAAGAGGCACCCGGCGCCGTGCTGATTCATGACGGAGCGCGGCCCCTGGTGAGCGGCGAAGTGATCGGGCGCAGCCTTGATGCGCTTCACGATAGTATCGGCGCCATCGCAGCCCTGCCGCTCAGCGACAGTCTCAAGCGCGCCATGCCGGACGGTAAAATGATCGACACTGATGTGGCGCGCGACGGATTGTGGCGCGCACAAACACCGCAAACTTTCCGCTTCGCCGACATTCTTGCCGCCCACCGCGCGGCAGTTGGGCAGGATGCCACCGATGACGCTGGCGTCGCCGAGCGCCACGGCATAGCCGTTGCGCTGGTGGCGGGCGATGAAGAGAATATCAAGATCACGACGGAGGCCGACATGACGCGCGCAGAGCAAATCCTGCACGACCGGTCCGGTGGCGCGCCCGCCAATGGTCAGGAATGGCGCGTCAAAGTCGGGCTCGGCTACGACGTGCACCGTTTTTCGGAAGATGGCGATCACCTGATGCTATGCGCCGTTCGTGTGCCGTTTGAGCGCGGCGTGGCGAGCCATTCGGATGGCGACGTGGCGCTGCATGCCTTGGTCGATGCCATATTGGGGGCGCTCGGCGACGGCGATATCGGCGTTCATTTTCCGCCCAGCGATGAAAAGTGGCGTGATGCCAAATCGGAATTATTCGTTGCTCATGCCGTGAAGCTGCTGACAGCAAAGCAAGGCCATCTCGATCATGTCGACATCACCCTGATTTGCGAGCGGCCCAAATTGAGCGTCTACCGCGACGAAATGCGGAACCGCCTGGCCTCCCTCCTCGGACTGCCGCTCTCGGGCGTTAGCCTCAAAGCAACGACCACCGAGCGGCTTGGCTTCACCGGACGGGCCGAAGGCATTGCCGCCCAAGCTGTCGCCACCCTCCGTCTTCCGGTGACGCCATGAGCACAACGCCGCATTCGGAGCCGCACCGCCCGGCGTCCTGGCACCCGGCCCATCTTCTCGCCACCTGGTTCGGCGCCGGACTATCTCCCATCGCGCCCGGTACGGTTGGCTCGCTCGTCGCCCTGCCCCTGGCCTACCTACTCAGCTACTATGTCGGCATTGTCGGGCTGGCGATTGCCATCGTAGTGGTTTTCCTGATCGGCATCTGGGCCGCGCAGCGCTACAGCGAGCGCACCGCCAGCCATGATGCCGGCCCGATCGTCATCGATGAAGTTGTCGGCCAATGGCTGGCGCTGCTGCTGGTGCCGGCCGATTTGGTGCTCTACGCCGTCGGTTTCGCCCTCTTCCGCCTCGCCGATATCATCAAGCCGTGGCCGATCAGTGTCGTCGATCAACGCGTCAAGGGTGGCTTCGGCGTGATGTTGGATGACGTTCTGGCCGGCGCGCTCGCCGCGATTATTCTCTGGAATATCTGGATGTGGACCAGCATCTGATGTTTCCCGCCCACCTTGCCGCCCGCGCTGAACAACTCCTCGACGCCTGCCGCGCGCGCAATATCAAAATCGCCACCGCCGAATCCTGCACCGGCGGACTGATCGCCGGCTGTTTAACCGCCATCGCCGGCTCGTCCGATGTTGTCGAGCGCGGCTTCGTGACCTATTCGAACGAGGCCAAGGCGGAGATGATCGGCGTGCCGGCCGAGCTGATCGAGCGCGTTGGCGCGGTGAGCGAGGAAGTGAGCCGCGCCATGGCCGAAGGGGCGCTGGAAAATTCCGCCGCCCAGCTATCGCTCGCCGTCACCGGCATTGCCGGCCCGGGCGGCGCGACAGAGGACAAGCCGGTTGGCCTGGTGCATCTCTCCTGCGCTCTTAAAGGCAGTGCGACTGAGCATCGACGCTGCGTGTTTGACGGAGACCGCGACGCGGTGCGCGAGGCAACGGTTGCGACAGCTCTGGATATGGCGATGGCCGCGATTACCGGGCAGCGCGCAACCGCCTAATCGGCTTCCGCCGCGTGGCTCTGGTGCGGTGTGGCTGGGAGCGTGCCGTAGGTTTTCTCCGCCCGTGTCTCGAAAGCGCGCACCATGCGGTGAACGGCCTCGGCAAAGAGCGCGCCGATAATTTTTTGCAGAATGCGCGAGCGAAATTCGAAATCGACGAAGAAATCGATCTCGCAGCCCTCGGCATGGGGCAGGAAGTGCCAGCGATTGACGAGATAGCGGAACGGGCCGTGCGTATAGCGCACATTGATCTCCATGCCCGCCTGGTCGAGCTCGACATGCGAGCCGAAGCGCTCGCGGAACATGCGAAAGCCAATCAACATATCGGCCTCGATCACATCGCCATCGCGCTTGGTAATTCGGGTGCCCAAACACCAGGGCAGAAAATCGGGATAGCGCTCGACATCGGCCACTAGATCGAACATCTGCTGCGGCGTATGTTTTAGCACGCGTTTTTCGACATGTTTGGGCATGCTGCCGCTAACCCTCTTTACCGGCCAGCTTGGCTTGACGGTTGGCGCGCAGCTTGGCGAAATCGTCGCCGGCCAAATAGGAAGATCTGGTCAAGGGTGTTGCCGATACCATGAGGAAGCCCTTGGCATAGGCGAGGCGTTCATATTCCTTGAATTCGTCCGGCGTGACGAAGCGCATCACCTCATGGTGGCGCTGGGTCGGCTGGAGATATTGGCCGATGGTGATGAAATCCACTTGCGCGGTCCTGAGATCGTCCATCACCTGCAACACCTCGCGCCGTTCCTCGCCGAGCCCGACCATGATGCCGGATTTGGTAAAGAGCGACGGATCGAGCTGCTTGGCCTGGTCCAACAAACGGAGCGAATGATAGTAACGCGCGCCGGGGCGGACTTCGGTGTAGAGGCGCGGCACAGTCTCGAGATTGTGATTGAAAACATCCGGCTTGGCCGCGACGACGCTCTCAAGCGCGCCTTGCTTGTTGCGGAAATCCGGCGTTAAAACCTCAATCGTCGTCTCGGGCGAGGTCTCGCGCATGCACTCTATCGAGCGCACGAACTGCTGCGCCCCGCCATCGGCGAGATCGTCGCGGTCGACCGAGGTGATCACCATATGGCTGAGCCCAAGCGATTGGGCAGCGCGCGCCAGTTCTTCCGGCTCGTGTGGGTCGAGCTGGTCTGGGCGGCCGGTGGCGACATTGCAAAAGGCGCAGGCGCGCGTGCACACCGAGCCCAATATCATCACCGTGGCATGGCCATGCGCCCAGCATTCGCCGATATTGGGGCACGCCGCCTCTTCGCAGACGGTGTTCAGCTTGTGCGTCCGCATGAGACGGCGCGTCGAATCATATTCGCGCGAATTGGGTGCCTTGACGCGCAGCCAGGGCGGCTTCGGCGCCCGCTTGGCCCGCTTCTTAATCGGTGTCACGCCCGAATCACTCATCAGCTTCGCCCTTTAAAACCGGAGCCTTAGATGTGGATCGCCTGGTCGTAAGCGTCAAGGACCGATTCATGCATCATTTCCGAAAGCGTCGGATGCGGGAAGATGGTGTGCATCAGATCCGCTTCGGTGCACTCCATTGTCTTGGCAATTGTATAACCTTGGATTAACTCCGTAACCTCGGCGCCAATCATGTGCGCGCCCAATAATTCACCGGTTTTGGCGTCAAACACGGTTTTCACCATGCCTTCCGCCTCGCCGAGCGCGATCGCCTTGCCATTGCCGATGAAGGGAAAGCGCCCGACGCGGACCTCGTGCCCTTTTTCCTTGGCCGCCGCCTCGCTGAGCCCCACGGACGCCACTTGCGGGCGGCAATAGGTGCAACCCGGCACGTTCGTCACATCGAGCGGGTGCAAACCCTCGACGCCGGCGATCTTCTCAACGCAAAGCACACCCTCATGCGACGCCTTGTGCGCCAGCCAAGGCGGGCCGGTCACGTCGCCAATAGCATAAACGCCGGGCTCAGCCGTCTGCATCCAGGGATCGGTGACGATATGGCCTCGGTCGGTCTTCACGCCGGTCTTTTCAATGCCGATATTTTCGATATTGCCGATAATGCCGACGGCGAGGATGGCGCGCTCGAAATCCTGCTGTACGGATTTGCCGTCCTTCGTCTTGATCGTCGCGCTGACGGCGTTCTTGCCCTTCTTCTTCAATCCCTCGACGGTCGCGCCGGTGAAGATCGTCATGCCCTGCTTCTTGAACTGCTTTTCGGCGAAGGCGGATATTTCTTCGTCCTCGACCGGCAGCACGCGCGGCAGAACCTCGACCACCGTCACCTCGGCGCCGAGATCGGAATAAAAGCTGGCGAACTCCATGCCGATCGCGCCCGAGCCGACCACCAGCAGGCTCTTCGGCACGGATTTCGGCACCATCGCTTCCTTGTAGGTCCAGACCAGCTCGCCATCGGCTTCGAGGCCGGGCAGCTCGCGCGCCCTGGCGCCGGTGGCGAGGATAATGTGTTTGGCGCTCAGCAAATCCACTTCCTTGCCATCCTTGCTGACACTGACCTTGCCTTTGCCGGCGAGCCGGCCTTCGCCAACGATCACCGGCACTTTGTTTTTCTTAAGCAGAAACTCGACGCCTTTGGACAATTGACCTGCCACCTGGCGCGAACGCTTGACGATCTTGTCGAGATCGAATTTTACCTCGCCGCAGGAGAGGCCAAATTCATCGAGGCGTTCCAATGTGTGGCGGATTTCGGAGACGCGCAGCAACGCCTTGGTCGGGATACAGCCCCAATTGAGACAGATGCCGCCCAAATGCTCGCGCTCGACCACGGCGGCCTTAAGCCCCAATTGCGCGGCGCGGATTGCGGCAACATAACCGCCCGGTCCGCCGCCGAGGACGACAACGTCGAAAGATTTATCAGCCATTTTATCCTCCGCTACAGCAGCATGCTCAGCGGGTCTTCGATCAAGCCCTTGAAGGCTGCGAGGAACTTCGCGCCCGCCGCGCCATCGACAACACGGTGATCGACCGAAAGCGTGCACGACATCATGGTCGCCACCGCCAAGGCGCCGTCCTTCACCACCGGGCGCTGTTCGCCGGCGCCGACAGCCAGGATCATCGATTGCGGCGGGTTGATGATGGCGGCGAATTCCTTGATGCCGAACATGCCGAGATTGGAAATACTGAAAGTGCCGCCCTGATACTCTTCCGGCATCAAGCCCATCGGCTTGGCCCGGGCGCGTCCAGCCAATTCTTTCATCTCGTCGGAGAGCGCCGCCAGGCCCTTGTGGTCGGCATTGCGCAGGATCGGCGTCACCAAACCGTCATCGATGGCAACGGCGACCGAAATATCGACGCCGCTATATTGCCGGAGGCCGCCATCGATCCACGATGCATTGCACTCGGGCACTTTGCGCAACGCCAAAGCAGAAGCACGGACGACAAAATCATTGACCGAGAGCTTGTAATCGTCGGAGCGCCCATTCAGCTCCTTGCGCACTTTCAGCAGCTCGTCGATTTCGCAATCGATGGTGAGATAGAAATGCGGCACCGTCTGCTTGGCTTCCTGCAAGCGCTGGGCGATGATCTTGCGCATCTTGCTGGTCTGAAGGTCCTCATAGGGCCCAATGGCGGCCAACGGAACCGCAGCTGGCGCCGTTGCCGGCGCGGCAGTTGCGGCGGGTGCAGCGCCGCCGGCCAATGCCGCTTCGATATCCACTTTGACGATCCGCCCCTTGGGGCCGGTGCCGGCAATCGACGCGAGATCGAGACCGGATTGCTCCGCCATGCGACGCGCCAGCGGGCTGGCGAAAATACGCCCAACGGGGTTCACTGCTGGCGCGGCAGCGACAGGAGCAGCGACAGAGGCCGGTGCGGGCGCGGGAGCCGCCGCCACAGGCGCAGCCGGAGCAGGCGCGGCGGCGGCCGCCGCTACCGGAATTTGCACCTCGACCGCTTCGACCGGTACCGCTTCCGGAATTTCCCAATCGTCCAGCGCCGAGGCATCCTCCCCTGCTTCAAGAATGACGCCGATCACCGCATTGACCGGCACATTCTCCGTCCCGTCGGGAGTGACGATTTTGCCGAGGGTGCCGTCATCGACCGCTTCGATTTCCATCGTCGCCTTGTCGGTTTCGATTTCGCACAGAAGATCGCCGGAAGAAACCGCGTCGCCTTCCTTCTTCATCCAGCCGGCGATGTTGCCTTCTGTCATGGTGGGCGAGAGTGCCGGCATGAGCACGTTTATCGGCATGTCTTGGGTCTCCTTGACTATTTCTTTAGCGACACAGCGTTCGCGCTGCATCGGCGATGGTCTCGGCCTGTGGCAGAGCCAGGGTTTCCAGATTGGCGGCGTAGGGCAGCGGCACATCGCTGCCGCTGACGCGCGTCACCGGCGCATCGAGATAATCGAATGCGCGCTCCGTGATCGTTGCGGATATTTCAGCGCCAACGCCCGCCGTCGGCCAGCCTTCCTCGACCGTAATCAGACGGTTGGTTTTCTCGACAGAAGCAATGAGGGTTTCGGTATCGAGCGGGCGAATGGTGCGCAGATCGATAATTTCCGCGTCAATACCCTCGCCGGCGAGCGCCTCGCCTGCTTCGAGCGCCTTGCCGACCATGATGGAATAGGCGGCGATGGTAACGTCAGAACCCGGGCGAACCACATTGGCGCTACCGATCGGGACGATGTGATCGGCGCCGTCCGGCACGTCGAAACTCTGACCGTAGAGAATTTCGTTTTCGAGAAAGACCACCGGATTGGGGTCGCGGATGGCCGACTTTAACAGGCCCTTGGCATCGGCGGCCGTGAACGGCGTCACCACTTTCAAGCCCGGCACATGGGCGTACCAGGCGGCATAGCATTGCGAATGCTGTGCCGCGACGCGCGACGCCGCGCCATTGGGGCCGCGAAAGACGATTGGTACGTTTACTAGCCCACCTGACATGTAGTTTGTCTTGGCGGCGGAATTGACGATCTGATCGATCGCCTGCATGGCGAAATTAAACGTCATGAATTCGACAATCGGCTTCAGCCCGGCCATCGCTGCACCGATGCCGATACCGGCAAAGCCCGCCTCGGTGATCGGCGTATCGATCACCCGGCGCGCGCCGAATTCCTCGAGCAATCCCTGGCTCACCTTATAGGCGCCCTGATATTCCGCGACCTCTTCGCCCATCAGGAAAACATCGGCGTCAGAGCGCATTTCCTCGGCCATGGCATCGCGCAGCGCTTCGCGGACGGTTAGTTCAGGCATAATCCCGCTCCCTCCCGCTCACGCTTCAAGCACGATATCGGTGAACAGTTCGGCGGCATCGGGCTCCTGATTGTTCTGCGCGAATTCCGCCGCGTCGTTGACCTCGGCTTTCACTTCCTTGTCGACCTCGCGCAGTGAATCGTCATTGCCGTATCCGGCCTCGACCAGCATATCGCGTACATGCTCTATCGGATCGCGTTCCTGGCGCATCTTGGAGACTTCCTCGCGAGTGCGGTATTTGGCCGGATCCGACATCGAATGGCCACGATAGCGATAGGTCATCATCTCCAGGAGCACCGGGCCATCGTCGGCGCGGCATTGCGCCACCGCTTTATCGGATGCGGCCCGCACCGCCAACACATCCATGCCATCGACCTGCTGGCCGGGGATGCCGAACGCCTCGCCACGCTGGCACAGCTCCTGAATGGCGGTCGAGCGCTGCACCGAGGTGCCCATGGCGTACTGATTGTTCTCAATGACGAAAATCACCGGCAGTTTCCACAGCGCCGCCATGTTGAAGGTCTCGAACACCTGGCCCTGATTGGCGGCGCCATCGCCGAAATAGGTTACCGAGACGCGGTCATCGCTGCGGTATTTGTTGGCAAAGCCAAACCCGGCGCCGAGCGGCGCCTGGGCGCCGACAATGCCGTGCCCGCCATAAAAACCGCCCTCGGGGGTAAACATATGCATCGAGCCGCCCTTGCCCTTGGAAACACCATCGGCGCGCCCGGTGAGCTCGGCCATGACCGCACGCGGATCGGCGCCCGCCGCCAGCATATGGGCGTGGCAGCGATAGCCGGTAATGACGCTATCGCCGGGGCCCAAAGCATGTTGCAGGCCGGTAACCACCGCTTCCTGGCCGATATAGAGGTGGCAAAAGCCGCCGATCAGTCCCATGCCGTACATCTGCCCCGCTTTTTCTTCGAAGCGGCGGATCATCAGCATTTCGCGGTAGTAGGTTTCCAGGGTCTCACGCGTTACGGCCGCTTTGCCGCCCCGCTTCGCCCCGGATTTCGTCGTTTTCGATTTCTTCTTGGCGCTGGCCATGAATTCTCCCAACTGCAGCGACCCGCATGAAGGGGCGCAGGAATGGAGCCCCAAGCTACCCCCAGCGCGGCACGCTGACAAGGGCATGAAAGCAATAATTACTTGCCATACTATGTATTTAATGCGTGAAAAAAGTGTATAGAGATTTAGCCGTCGTTGGAACGCTCCAACAGGATCAACTCGCCCGGCTTGACCAGATTGAGAACCGCTCGCGCGCGCTCATCCAGGAGGTCGAGATCGAGGCTATCCGGGCGCAACAGGGCAACCCGATGGGCCAGTGCATCGCGCTTCGCCCGCTCTATTTCCAAATGCTGTTTGGCCTCGGCCACATCCTGGCCGCGTTGAATCCAGGCGAGCAGCCCGCCATCGCCCTGAACACCATAATAACCGAGATAAACCAGGGCGAGCGAGCCCAACAGCGGCGCAATCAGGTAACGCCCCCTTTTCTTGAACTCGCGAATCAAAGGATCCATGACGTTAACGAATCACAGGCGATTCCGCCCTGTCAATAGCTCTCCACATTCCGGCCATACGCCTGGACGCCCGCGGCGCTGATAAATCCGTCGGCAAAATCCTCACGCACGGCCTCCTCCGCGCGCTGGTCCGGCGCGCCGTAACCGCCGCCGCCGGGCGAGAGAAGCAGGATCAAATCACCGCGCTTGAGGATGATATTGACGAATTTGGTCGGGCTGACCGTGCCGAAGGCTTGCGTCAGCGTGACAAAATCCTCTGTCCCGTTAAGGCGGACAAATACGCCGCCCGGGATACCTTCTTCCCCGCCCCAAAGCCCCCAAGGGCCGTCCTTCATACGGTCAAACAAGGCACTAACCGTCACTTCCTCGCTGGCCACCTCAAATACCCGGCGGATGCCGAGACCGCCGCGCCAGGTGCCGGGGCCGCCGGAATCGGGGCGCAGGCTGTATTCCAGCGTGCGCAACGGGAAGCGGCTTTCAAACACTTCAATTGGCGTGGCGCGGATGGTGCTGGCGTGGGCCGGGCATTGCGCCCGGTTGCCGTCCATCGAGCGGCGCCCGCCCCAGCCGCCGACATCAAGCTGATAGTGGGTGTAGAATTCACCGGTGTCGGGATGGACGCCACCAAGCAGTAGATTGCAGGCCGAGCCGCCCTCCGCCGCGCTCACCCGATCCGGAATCGCCTGGGCCAGCGCGCCCTGCACGGCGGTGATGACGCGCGGCTGGCCTTCCGTGTTGCCGGCGACGCTCGGCGCGGGAAAGACCGGATTGACCACGGTGCCAGGCGGCGCCACCACCTTGATCGGCTGAAAACACCCCTTGTTGAGCGGCACATCGCGCGCATTGATGCTTTGCAACACGGCGGTGCAGCCGGCCGCCGCGGTGGCGACATAAGTGACGTTGATCGGCCCGAGCGCCTGGGCATCGGAGCCGGACAGGTCGACGACGATTTCATCGTCCATGATCTCGACCTTCGAGCGGATGTAATAGGGCGAGGCGACGACGCCATCATCCTCGAAGAAATCTTCAAACTCGTAAGTGCCATTGGGCAGCTTGCCGATTTCGTTGCGTGTCCACTGCTCGGCATGTTCGATCAGGGCATCGCCGATACGCCCGAAGGCATCGGCGCCGAGCCTCGCGACCAGCGCCTGAAGCCGGCGCTCGGCCGTTGTCAGCGAGCCCATGATGGCGTGAAAATCGCCCCAGGTGGTATTCGGCGTGCGGTGATTGGCCATGACGATGCGCCACACGTCTTTGACATACTCGCCCTCGGCCATAAGCTTGACCGGCGGCAGACGCAGACCCTCCTGGAACACTTCGGTCGCGGTGGTGGCGAACGAGCCCGGCGCCATGCCGCCGATTTCGGCGACATGGGCGATATTGGCGGCAAAGCCGATCAGCTCGCCATCGAGAAACACCGGCTTCATCAAGAGATGTTCCGGCATATGGCACTGGCCGCGGTAGGGATCGTTATGGACGATCACATCGCCAGGCCGGAAATTCTCGAGGCCGAGCTCATCGACGCAATGCGGTACGGTATGAAGGCCGGCGCAGATGATCGCCGGATTCATCTCGGCCTGGCCAACGAGGCGGCGGTCCTTGTCGAATATCATGCAGGAGAAATCGCGGCTTTCGCTGAAGATCGGCGAATAGGCGGTGCGCACCATGGTGCTCGCCATCTCGTCGCAAATGTTTCTCAGCGCATTATTGACGATGGTCAGCGTCACCGGGTCGCGTTCGGGCGCTTCCGAAACCGCGAGGCTGTCGGCGGCGCGCCGCACTTCGATCAGCAGGCTGCCGTCCGCCATGACCTCGACCACATCGCCGGGATGAACCAGGCTGGTCGAATCCATCTCCTCGATGATGGCCGGCCCCTCGATACGGCTTGCGGCGCGCAATTCGTCACGCCGGTAAATCGGCGTTTCGACAAACCCGGCAGATGAGAAATAAACCGGGCGGCTCTTCCCTGCCCCGCCGTCGCTGCCCGCCGGCGCGCTGAACACCGCCTCGGCGGCTTCCTCGCCGAGCGCCACCACGCGCACTTCCGTAACCTCCACCACCTTGTCGCGCATTGAATAGCCGTAAAGCTCTTCATGGCGGACATGGAGATCCTGGATCGCCTGCTCGAACACATCCGCATCGACCTTGTGACTCGTCAGTTCGATCAGTTCACCGAAACTCTGGCCGAGATAGCGCATGTTGAGAAGCACGCGGCTTTCGGCCTCGCCTTCGAGCCCTTCGCGGCGAAGTTCCGCTTCCGCTTCCGCAGCGATCTCGCCAATCTGCGCATTGAGCGCGGCGTAATCCAGCCGGTCCGAGCGGTGCAGCACGGTGCGCGCCTTGTCGACGCGTTGGTTGGTGAGAAGCGTGCCCAGAGCGGAACAAAGTCCGGGATGGGGCGGCACCACGACGCGCTCCATATCGAGTCTGGCCGCCACGTCGGAGGCATGCAGCGAACCGGCCCCGCCAAACGCGGCGAGGCCGAATTCGCGGTGATCAAGGCCGCGCTCGACCGTCATCAGGCGAATCGCATCGGCCATATTTTCTGCCGCCGTATCGAGCACGGCGACCGCCGCTTCCTCGACGCCCAAACCCAATTCTTCCGCCAGCGCGGCAACCGCCGCCTCGGCCAGGTCCGGCTTCAGCTTCATCCGCCCGCCGAGGAAGAAATCCGGATCGAGCCGGCCGAGCACGATATTGGCGTCGGTGATGGTCGGCTCCGTGCCGCCGCGGCCATAACAGGCCGGGCCCGGCTCGGCGCCGGCGCTCTTCGGCCCGACGCGCAGGAAACCGCCGCTGTCCATGTAGGCAATTGAGCCGCCGCCGGCGCCGATGGTGGTGTAATCGATAAAGAGCGCACTCACCGGCACGCCCCATTCGATTTCATATTCGGTGGTCGAGCCGAAATCGCCGTCGATGATCAGGCCGACATCCGCGCTGGTGCCGCCCATATCGAGGGTGACGCCCTTGCCGCCGAGGTGATCGCGCGCAAAGCGCCGCCCGGCAATCACACCGCCGGCGAGGCCGGAGAGAAATATCTGCACCGGCACATCGGCGGCGGAAACGGCATCGGCATGGCCGCCATTGGATTTCATCAGCGTGAGCGGCGCCGAGACGCCCTCGGCCTCTAAATCACCCGACAGACGGGCGACGAAGCGCTGCATCAGGCGTTTGATCGAGGCATCGGCGATGCAGGTCGTGCCGCGCTCATATTCGCGCCAGATCGGCGACACCCGGCTCGAGAGCGAAACCGGCAGATCGGGAAAACGTTCGGCAAGGTAAGCGCCGATGCGCTCCTCATGCCGGGTATGCACATAAGCAAACAGCAGATTGACCGCCACCGCCCAATCGCCGTCCGCATCGCTGGCCAGCCAGGTGTCGATCCAATCGCCAAGACGGACAAGCTCGCTCTCTACAAGCGCCGTCAGAACATTGCCCTTATGATCGGCACGCTCCTCGATACCAAACACGTGCCGCCGCCGCACGCCGGAGTCCGGCTTCGGCCAGGCCGGGTTATAGGCTTCCTTGCGGTCGATACGGCCAATGATCGGCACATCCTCTACGCCCTTTGTGCCGACATAAAGAACGGTCGCGCCCTTCTTCTGCAGCCCGGCGTTGGTGGCAATCGTGGTGCCGAGCACAATGCGGTCGATCTCACCGGCGGGCACGCCCGATTGCTTAAGCGCTTCGAGCGGTGCCAGAGCCGGCTCGTCCGGCGTCGAGGGAACTTTGACCGTGCGGATTTCGCCGCTCGCATCATCAAGCACAACGAGGTCGGTGAAGGTGCCGCCGGTATCGATGCCAACCTTGATCACAACAGCCCCCTACTCCGCTTTGCGCAATGCGCGCCGCTTCACATCGGCACATTCCGGTTCGCAAAATTTATCGTCCGGATAATCGTCATCGGCCCAATAGTCGCGCGCAATCATCTTGCCGCAATAGGAACAATTCTCGATCCGCGTCTCGTACCAGGGCAGTTCAATCGTCTCCATCCTGCCGGTCATGCAATTCCCTCACATGTATTTTTCTGGCTTAATCTTAACTGAAAGGGAGGGAGCAACAATGCTTGAAGCAGCTATCCGCCGCGCAGCCGATCAGGTTTGGGAAAGCAGGGACGACCCGGACGCCGAGGCATCCAGCGGTGTGCGCTGGAAACTGTTGGTCAGCGGCGAACGAACTCCTTCAGCGGCCCTCACCATGGGCATTGCCGAAATCGCCCCGGGCGCGACGCTCGGCCTCCACCACCACGCCCAGGCAGAGACCTATTACATCACCGCCGGTACCGGGCGCATGACCATAAACGGCGTCGAAAGCAGGATCGGCCCCGGCAGCGCAATCTACATCCCGCCCGATGCCCAGCATTCGGCCAGTTGTGATAGCGACGCGCCGCTCGAATTCATCTTCACCTTTCCGTGCGACAGCTTCGACGAGGTGATTTACCACTACGACGAATAGCGATCGTATAATTGGCTCCGTAATTTAATAGTCGACTGGTTATTAACATTGTTATTCAATGTGTTATGAGTTATATTCCAATTAGTGAAAGAGCATAGTCCTTAACTGCAAGGCCCCACAATGGAGCAAATTACCCGAAGCGACATAGAAGCCCGAATCGCCAGGGATAATCCTTGGTGGGCCGACCCGAATGCACCGCTGGAAGAAAGAGACTTCCCGCGACGTGCATACTTCGCGTCTCTAAAGGAGCTTGCCCTCAATTTCGATGTTCGTAGGGCAACCATATTGCTTGGTCCCCGGCGCGTGGGGAAGACCGTGATGATCCGCCAACTAATTTTGGAAGCGATATCGGAGGGGTTCGATCCGAAATGCATTCTATATGCAAGTATCGACGCGCCAATTTATCTTGGCCTGTCGTTGGAACAATTTCTCAACCTGTTTCCCGATAAGGATAATAAACGCCAACGCATCGTCATTTTCGATGAAGTGCAGTACCTGAAAGACTGGGAGGTGCATTTAAAAGACCTCGTCGACAGTTACCCCAAGATCAAATTTATTGCGAGCGGATCGGCAGCCGCCGCGCTCAAGCTAAAAAGCCGTGAATCTGGAGCGGGCCGATTCTCCGAGTTCATGCTTCCTCCCCTGACATTTCACGAATTTCTTTTATTTAGCGGAGACGATGATGACCTCATAGAAGTGCGAGAGCCCCCGATTGGAGAGCGGAATAAACCACGGAAAAAAATGGTTTTTTCACCCAAGAATATTGAGGCGCTGAATGACCGGTTTATCGACTACCTCAACTATGGGGGCTATCCGGAGGTCGTATTGAACCCGGCCATCCAACGTAATACGGATCAATTCATCAGGAATGACATAATCGACAAGGTGCTTTTGAAGGACCTTCCCAGCCTGTACGGAATCGTCGATATTCCGGAGCTGAACAGATTGTTCTCGTTTCTGGCATACAATGCCGGCAACGAGGCAAGTCTTGAAAACATATCCCGGGAATGCGGTCTGACAAAACCGACGATTAAACGTTATATCGAATATCTTGAAAGTGCGTTCCTGATTATCAAATTGAAAACAGTGAATGATAATTGCAGAACAATGAAGCGGGAGCGCCATTTTAAAGTTTACCTAAACAACCCCTCGATGCGTGCCGCATTATTTGCGCCTGTCGAAAAAGACGACACCGAACGCATAGGCCACTTAGCGGAATCCGCTGTCTTTTCTCAGTGGCAACACGCGGTGACATCACGGCAGCTCCGTTACGCAAGGTGGCGGAATGAGGGCGAGGTAGACATTGTATATTTAGACAGTGCGTCGGACCGCCCCGACTGGATAGGTGAGATAAAATGGTCAGACCGTTCGCGAAATAATTTTGACCGTGAAACCCGCTCGGTGCGGGCGCTATTGGAAAAACATAAAACGATCAGCAACTGTTTTATCACTTCAAAAACTTGGCATGGGACTCGAGAAGTCGCGGGTAGAGAATTACAAATCATTCCGAGCGCCCTCTATTGCTATACCGTGGGCCGCAATATTAAACCCAGGCTGGACGATCCATCTTAGAGCAAAATAATGGATGAGCGGGTCGTTGAAAAATAGTCGGCGATTCAATCCGCTTCCGTCACCGTCACTTGGATATCTTTGCGCTCGAACACCTCGGGCAGAATATCCGTCCCCATTCCCGGCCCTTCGGGCGGGTAGACGTGGCCCTCCCTGATATCCGGTAGTATTGTGACGAGTTCCTTGTACCAGCCGGTGTAGAAGGCACGCACGGTTTCCTGAACTAGCGTGTTGGGTGCGTTGAGGGAGACGTGGATGCAGGCCATCAGGGCGACCGGGCCGGAGCAATCGTGCGGGGCGATGGGGCGGTGGTAGGTGTCGGCGAGGCTGGCGATTTTTTTGGCTTCTGTGATGCCGCCGCACCAGGTGATGTCGGGCATGATGATGCCGGCGGCGCCGGCTTCGAGGATTTGCTTGTGCTCATAGCGCGCGCCGAGAGTCTCGCTGGCGCAGACGGGCACGCTGGTAGCGGCGGCGAATTCGGCCACGGCGTCGATGCTGTCCATGCGGATCGGGTCTTCGAACCAGAACGGGTCGAAATCCTCGAGCGCCTCGGCGATCTTGATCGCGGCGGGGAAGCGCCAGAGGGAATGCAGCTCAACCATCACATCCATTTTGTCGCCGACGGCTTTGCGAATTTTGGCGAACGGCTCGAGCGCGGTTTTCAAGTCTTCATTCGAGATGTAATAGCCGCCTGACTCTTTGGCGGCGAAATCGAACGGCCAGATTTTCATGCCGGTAATGCCCTGGTCCAAGAGGCTTTCGGCGAGCGCGCCGGCGTCACTCAAGAAGGCTTCGAGGTCTTCGTAGGGGCCTTCCGCATTGCCGCCGGTGCCCCAATCCTCGAGCGACCAGTTGGGGCGTGAGCGGACATAGCGGTAGCCGGCGCAAGTGTTGTAGATGCGCACCTTGTCGTGGCAAAGTCCGCCGAGCAGTTGATAGACCGGCTGATCGGCGACCCTGCCCCAGAGGTCCCATAGGGCGAGATCGATGGCGGAGCGGCCGCGCGTCTCGGCGCCGGTGCCGATGAAGCCGATATAGGGCGTGAGGTCGCGGTGGAGGCGCTCGATCTGCAACGGATCGCGCCCGAGCAGAACCGGCGCGGCGGTTTCGTGAATATAGGCTTCCGCCGCGCGCGCGCCGAAGAAGGTCTCGCCGAGGCCAATTACGTCCTCGTCGGTGTGGAGGCGCAGCCATAAGAGGTTGGAAAATTCATCCAGGCGGATGGTCTCGACGCGCGTGATTTTCAATTTCTGTCGCCTCCCTCAATCTAATCAATAGAATACCAGCAACTCTCAGATGAAATCCAAGGAACAAACGAATGAAAGCGGAAATCAAATGGGTCGAGAAACGCACTTTTCTCGGTAAATCGGGCAGCGGTTTTACCCTGCCCTTCGGCACCGCCTCAGGCGAAGACGGCCGACCCGGCCCGACCGCCATGGAGCTGGTGCTGATCGGCACCGGCGGCTGCTCGGCCTGGGATGTGGTGCAAATACTCGAAAAGGGGCGGCAGAATATCGAGGATTGCGTCTGCGAACTGGAGGCTGAGCGCGCCGATACGGACCCGATGGTATTCACCAAGATCCACATGCATTTCATCGTCACCGGGCACGGCCTCAACCCGGACAAGGTGGCACGCGCCATCAGCCTCTCGGCCGATAAATACTGCTCGGCCTCGGCCATGCTATCGAGCACGGCGGATATCACGCATGATTTCGAAGTGGTGGAGAGCGCCGCCTAGCCCGGCTGTTTCAACAACACACCTCGCCCGGCATAAACGCCGCTCGGGCCGAGATCCTCTTCGATGCGCATCAGCTGGTTATATTTCGCCGTGCGGTCGGAGCGCGCCAGCGAGCCGGTTTTGATCTGGCCGCAATTGGTGGCGACGGCGAGGTCGGCGATGGTGACATCCTCGGTTTCGCCCGAGCGGTGCGACATCACCGCCGCATAGCCGGCGCGCTGCGCCATCTCGACCGCCTCCAGGGTCTCCGTAAGCGTGCCAATTTGATTGACCTTGACCAGAATGGCGTTGGCCACGCCCTCTTCTATGCCGCGTGACAGGCGCGCGACATTGGTAACGAAGAGATCGTCGCCGACCAGGCGCACATTTTCGCCGAGCGCCGCCGTCAACGCCGCCCAGCCCTCCCAATCATCCTCATCGAGGCCGTCTTCGATGGAAACAATCGGGTATTTGGCGGTGAGGTCGCTATAGAGCGAGATCATCTCGTCCGAGCCGAGCTTGCGTCCTTCGCCCTGCAGATCATAGACACCATCCTTATAGAACTCGCTCGCCGCCACATCGAGGGCGAGCACGACATCCTCGCCAACCCGGTAGCCCGCCGCCTCAACCGATTTCATGATCAGGTCAAGGGCTTCGGTGGTGCTGCCGAGATTGGGCGCGAAGCCGCCTTCGTCGCCGACATTGGTGCTGAGACCGGCGTCCGAGAGCCGGCCCTTCAGGGCGTGGAAGATTTCGGCGCCGGTGCGCACCGCATCGGCAAGGCTCGGGGCGGAGACCGGCATGATCATGAATTCCTGGAAATCGATCGGATTGTCGGCATGCGCGCCGCCATTGAGGATATTCATCATCGGCACCGGCAGGGTGTGCGCCTGGACGCCACCGAGATAGCGGTAGAGCGGCTGATCGAGGTCGATCGCTGCCGCCTTGGCAATGGCGAGACTGACCGCCAGCATGGCATTCGCGCCGAGGCGCGATTTATGCGCCGTGCCGTCAAGCGCGATCAACGCGGCGTCGATCAGATTTTGCGCATCCGCCGGCATGCCGCCGATGGCGGGAAATATTTCATCATCGACCGCCGCCACCGCGGCAAGGACGCCCTTGCCGCCATAACGCGCCGCGCCGCCGTCGCGCCGCTCGACCGCTTCATGCGCGCCGGTCGAGGCGCCAGACGGAACCGCCGCGCGGCCCAACGCGCCCGATTCCAGCAGCACATCCACCTCAACCGTGGGGTTGCCGCGGCTGTCCAAAATCTCGCGCCCGTGGATGTCTATGATCGCCGTCATCTTGATCTCCCTTATGTCCGGCTGTTTCATGGCATAAAGTAAGGGATTCGAAAAGCCGAGAGATAAGGGAGATATCAATGAATGTACTCGTGGTCGGCGCCAACGGTAAAACCGGACGCCATATCATACCGCTTCTAAAGGCGGCCGGGCATACGCCGCGCGCCATGATCCGCAACTTTGATCAGCGCGGCGATATGGAAGCGCTGGGCGCCGAATGCGTTGCCGGCGATCTGGAAAAGCCGCTCGGCTACGCCGTGAACGGCAACCGGGCCGTCATTTTTGCCGCCGGTTCTGGCTCCAAGACCGGGCCGGAAAAAACCGTCGAGGTCGATTTCCACGGCGCCCTCAGCCTGATCGAGACTTGCGAGAGGATGAATGTCACGCGCTTTATCATGCTGAGCTCGATGAATACCGACGATCCCGAGACCGGGCCGGAAAAGCTGCGCCATTACCTCAATGCCAAGGCCGGTGCCGATGCGCGTCTCCGCCAAAGCCTGATGAACTGGACCATTGTCCGCCCCGGCTATCTCAACGATGAGCCGAGCCACGAGCTGCTCGACATCGCCCCCAGCCTCGGGCCGATCGACGATAACACCCGCATCAGCCGCGAGGATGTCGCCAAGGTGATGGTCGAATGCATGGCGCACGACAATACCATCGGCAAGAGTTTCGATATCATTGACGGCAGAATTCCGCTCAAGGAGGCGCTCGAAAGCATATGAGCGGCAAGGCCGTCTTCATCGATTGCCCGGAATTCCTCGGTCAGCTCTATAGCGAGGAACTGCGCGCCATCGTGCCCGATTTGGTGATGAATATCGGCGATCCGCCGGGCGGCGATACGCCGGCCCTGCTCGAGGGCGCGTTCGGTGCGATCAACGACCACACATATATGGACGAAAAGTTATTGCGCGCCTGCGACGGCCTCAAGGTGATCGTCTTCATGGGCACCGGTGCTTCGAGCTATATCGATGTCGAAGCAGCGGAAAAAATCGGCATCCGCGTGCGCACCATCCGCGACTATGGCAACCGCACCGTGGCCGAGCACGCCGTGGCGTTGATGTTCGCCAGTGCGCGCCGCCTCGCCGCCATGGACGCCGCCATCAGGAGCGGCGTGTGGGAAACGCTGGATGGCATCGAGCTTGAACATAAAACGCTCGGCGTTGTCGGCACCGGCGGCATCGGCAAGGAAATGGTGCGTCTCGGCTATGGCCTCGGCATGAAGGTGCTGGCCTGGAACCGGAGCGGCGTGGCGGAGGATTTGCCGTGCGAATCATGCGCGCTCGACGATCTGATGGCGGGCTCGGACGTGGTCTCGCTCCATCTCTCGCTCAATGACGGGACCGAAAAAATCATCGACTCCCGGCGCATCGCGCTGATGCGTTCGCAGGCAATTCTGATCAATACCGCGCGCGGCGGCATTGTCGATGAGGCGGCGTTGATCACGGCGCTCAAGGAAGCGAAAATCGCTCATGCCGGGCTCGACGTCTTCGCCGAGGAACCGCTCGCCGAGGGCCACCCGCTGCTCGAGATGGCCAATGTAACACTCACCTCGCACGCCGGTTTCATGACCCGCGAGGCCTCGGCCCGCCTGTTGCAAATGGCGCTTGAGATCATGCGCGAGGAGTTGGATAGCTGAAGGTAACTGGTCCATAATTTGAACAATAACCGATTCGGCTTTGATCATACGTAGCACAGGAAAAGGAACTAAAAAATGGATCTCATCTTGCGCAACGGCACCGTCGTCACCCATGCCGAGGAATTCATCGCCGATATCGGCATCGAGGGCGGCCGCATCAAGCAGATCGGCCAGGAGCTCGGCCCGGCGGCCAAGGAAATCGATGTCGGCGGCAAATATCTTTTCCCCGGCGGTGTCGATGCCCACACCCATGTCGATTTTGAATTGATGGGCAAGCGCACCATCGACGATTTTCATTCCTCGACCGTGCAGGCGGCCTGTGGCGGCGTCACCACCGTGATCGATTATGTTTTCCCCGCACCCGGCGAAACCCTGATGCAGGGGGTGGAAAGCTGGAAAGCCAAGGCAAAAGACAAAACCATCATCGATTACGGCCTCCACCCCACCCTGTTCAAGCCCGACGACCAGATGATCCAGGAAATGGGCGATCTGGTGGCCGAGGGCCATACCAGCTTCAAGATTTTCATGACCGAGCTTGGCGAGTTCGATCAGTTCGCGCCGCAATATGTCGAGGCCATGAACATGGCCGGCAAGCTCGGCGCGCTGACCAATGTCCACTGCGAAGATCAGTGCTGCATCTCCTACATCACCAAGCAGTTGGAGCAGGCCGGCAAATCAGACGTCAAACACTTTCCCGATTCACGCCCGCGCATTGCCGAAGGCCTGGCCGCGCACCGCGCCATCGCACTGGCGCGGGTTGCCGATGCGCCGGTCTATCTCGTCCACCTCAGTTGCGAGGAAAGCATGGACGAGCTCAATGACGCGCGCGCCAAGGGTCAAACCGTCTACGGCGAAACCCGCCCGATCTATCTCCACTTGGACCGCGAGCGCTTCAACTCCAAGGTCGACCCCGAGCGCTATGTCGGCTGGCCGCCGTTGCGCGAAGCCGACCAAATGGAAGTGCTGTGGCAGGCGCTCGATAGCGACGTATTGCAAACCGTCGCCACCGACCATGTCGGCTGGTCGATGGAGCAGAAGCTCGAGGAATCGGCCGTCGATACCTTACAGCCCGGCATGTCGAATCTGGAAACCGTCATGCCGATGCTCTATTCCGAAGGCATCGGCAAGGGCCGC
>CAYSDJ010000025.1:0-53589 GCA_964429775.1 uncultured Rhizobiaceae bacterium | reverse complement strand
CATATTCTTAGAATATCGAAAAATCCGTGGAACAGTTATAGGGGGGCAGGTCAATCACCACCATTGCCGGTTCAAAAGAGGAACTAGCGTCTCTGGTCTGATTTTGTGAGGTGAATCGTATTTGTGAAAAATTCTGGAAATTTTTTGAGCAGAATTCCTTCATATTGCATTGTAGTGTTGTCGCTCATTAAGGGACCAAATGTCTCCGCCCCGGTGTCTTCTGCAATATGATCAAGATATGCAACTCCTCTCCCTCGAAACGCTCTCAGACTTGGCAAACGCCCGCTATGGCCTGGCTGCGCATTGCTGGCGCTGTAGCAGGTGGCACGACTTCGACTTAGCGGAGTTGGTAGAGAAGCACGGCAACCGCTCGGTAATGGACTTCAAGCCTCGCTGCTCGGTGTGCGGTGAACGAGCTGAAAAGCAGGTGACCCCGCCCATGCCGCGATTCGAAGGCTATCCGAAATAAGCGCTGCTGAGCGCTTGGCTGTCCTTCCGGGTCAGGCGTTGTGACCACCCCGGACCCCGGTTGCGGCAGCCCTGGGGGTTGGGTCAGCTTACTCCGAGTCTTCGTCGCGCCCACCGTCAATAACTCCGTGCAGCCAATCAGGCTGACCGGATTCCACGTGCGCGATGGCTTTCTCGAGGATTTCGATAAACACTTTGAGCGGTACGGTCTCGTGGCTTTCCTGATCACAATCAGAGACAAGTTCGCGCACCGAACCGAGATAGGAATCAGGATCGATCACGCGGTTTTTTATCAGCGTCAGCGTGAGGTGAAAGAGCAATTTGTTGACGCCCCGGCTATAGTCGGCCGCATTATTCACCGCAGCAATTATCTCAGGGTCGATTGTTGTAGGCTTAACCATCATTATCTCCTGCCTAGAACGTTTTGGCTCTCGCTGTTCGCTTTGTGCACGGCAACAATGGTTTCTCACCGCGCTTCTGGCCGGCTAAGTCATTGAACTACTCGCGTGGCAACAGCCCTTCCTCGTTACGCTCGGGTATCGGTAAGCCGCCATCGCTCAAGCGAGCAACAAGGCGCTCGTCATCGCATGAACGCGCCCAACCGGCCAAATTGCTGCCATAGCAATTGCTGCAAACGTTGATTTTATAGAGCGGAATGTATTTTCCATATCGGCCCGGCCCCATCTGAAACTGGGCGCCGCACATGAAGCACGGGTAACTGACTATATGTTCGTCCATGGGCCTCTCCGACCTTCGGCGAATCGATGCTTGAACCTATTATCGCATTACAGACCGGCTTTCATACGCACAAGCGAGATGCAGGGCGTTCCACCATCAGACGGCCATAGTTTCCTCGACACGGCACTACTTGGCGTTGCGCCACCATTACGGTTGGGGCAGCATAGGGGCCATGCGTGGTGGAATTTTCATCAATCTTGCGGGCGGCGCGCTAATTGTCGCCGCGCTTTTCTATTTGGCCTTCCTGAAAATCGATTCGCCTGACTTCTATAATTTGCTCAAAGACTGGCAGACGGGAATCGGCGCATTTCTTGGCTTCCTCGCTCTTACTCTCGCCGCTCTTATCGCGGCCTACTACGCTCGCGAGCGTGCACATGATGATCGACAGAACGCGATTACTGCCGATCAAGATCGGAGGAATGCGGACGCAAAAGCCGCGCAAAAAGAGCACGCTCAAGAAGTGGCCGCATTGGCCGCTTCCCTGCGTGCAGAACTCATCAGCATGCGCGATTTATTTAGAGTGCGCCTTGAGACTTGCATAATTGGGATTCCAAAGAAAACTTCTGAATACCATGAATATGTGGATAAAGTCGGGAATGCCAATAACATCCAAATCAATCGAATACCGACATGGATTCTAAACGATTTCCCAGAAGTAAGTCGGACAGTTTTCGAGGCAAGCGCCGGTCAAATTGGGCTGCTTGGCTCGGACGGCGCATACTTGGTCGTCTACTTATACAGCTATGAAAAAGAACTAAAGAATCATTATAGGCAAGCGTTGGAATTCGCAGATAGCAACGGGGCCACCACGAGTGACTCTCGAAATTTGCTTTGGTCTTTCTGCTTGTTTGTGAAGAGAAGTTGGGAAGCCGAATTGATTCTCAAATCACTAATTAAAGACGCAAAAACATGACCTCCCACCGGGAAAGTTGTTATCTGGCAAGCGATTGAGCCGGAGCAGAAGCAAGCGGCGAAGGCGCGCATGGTTGACGCTCACGCCAGCCCCGGAAAATTTCCAGAGCAAGAACAGGGCAACAGCCGCGACAAGGCTGCCGCGTTTGTCGGCGAGTCCGGGTCAATCCCAAAAGAGCGGTGCTGAGAACCTTGATGGCCTTCCGACACTCAAAACACTTCAAAACCACCTATCGCGAATTCTGGGCAGGATACGGGCCTCTCAAGGGGCGCGAAACGTGTCACGATAGTACCTATGCAGTACCTAAAAGCAACAAGGGGCTGCGCCGCTTTGGCACAACCCCTTGTTTAAATTGGCTCCCCGGGTCGGATTCGAACCAACGACCTAGCGGTTAACAGCCGCTTGCTCTACCACTGAGCTACCGAGGAATGGCTCTCTTGATACGGTCGCGCCGTCCTATGGGATACGCCCCTGCCGGTCAAGAGCCGAATCATCTAAACTCATTTTCTAACTCAGCCAGCCATTCATTGCCCTCTATTATGGGGCATATATGGTTAAAACATTGGAAAATGCAATTGCTTAACGGATATGGCCAAGCTCGATATTGAAAATTGCCTGTTGGCGATCCGGGACGACCGGGCGCGGGGCGCAAATCAACTTGCCGGCGACGCGGTGGCCCTGCTTGGTGCGGCGGCTTTGGCCGTGCCGGGGCGCGATCCGGGCGACATTGTGGCTGAGGCGCACAGTCTGGTGGCCCGCCTGACGGTGCTTCGTCCTTCAATGGCGGCGATTAGCAATTGGTCGTTGTTATGGTGGCACGAATTGAGCGCCCGGCCCGATGCGGCGGCGGCCTTGATAGATGACTTCGAACAACGCCGTCAGGCAAATATGGCGGCGTTGGCGGAATCCGCCGTGCACGCGCTGGAAGGTGCGCGCTCGGTGCTCAGCCTGAGCTATTCCTCTGCTGTTGAAGCTGTCCTTGCCCGTGTGCCTGGATTGCAGAGGGTGGTGATCGGTGAGGGCCGGCCGCGCCTTGAAGGCCGCCGTCTGGCGCTGGCGATAGAGGGCAATGTCCCCGAAGTGGAATTGATCACCGATGGCGGGCTGGCCCATTTTGCCGCGCGGGTCGATCACGTTATTTTGGGCGCGGACAGCATCTGCGCCGATGGTTCTGCTGTCAATAAGACCGGCAGTTTGGCCACCGCTCTTGGTGCAAAGGCGGCAGGCGTGCCGTGCCTGATCGTCGCAGATAGCTACAAGCTCGATCCGCGGCACACTGCGGCCACAATCCCGCTGGAAGAAATGGCGGCGGAAGAAGTCTGGTCTGAGCGCCCCGAAATGTGCCGCAATGTTTATTTCGAGCCTGTGCCGGCGCGCCTGATCACCGCCTATGTCAGTGAGGTCGGTGTCTCAAGCATGGCGCAATTGGCGCCCGAATTCGAACGTTGGCGCAAGCTCCACACCCTATTTCATGCGCGCGCAACTGTCTGAGCTATGAATCTACTTCAGGCGGGGCCGCGTTTTCGCCTTCTGCCAGGCGCTTGCTGGCAAGTTCCTTGAGTTCGCCGGCGAGCACAGGATTGTCTTCCAGCAGACGGTTAAGATCGCGCGCCTCAAGAACCAGCAATTGGCATTCGGTAATCGAAATGACATTGGCGACCCGCGCGGTGCGGCTAAGGATGCCCAATTCGCCGAAATATTCGCCCGTTGTCAGGTGAAATGAGTTGGGCGGCAAATCCACTTCGACATCTCCCGAGACGATGAAATACATGCAGTCAGCGGCCTCGCCACGACGAATGATGGTGTAGCGTGGTGGCACTGCCCAAGGTTTCAGGAGGCCGGCAATCTCGGCGATTTTCTCGGCATCGAGTCGGGCAAAAAACGGCACCTTGGCGACCATGCCCCAGGTCACGACGAATTGCCGCTTGCTCAATTCCTGCATAAAGCCGGACGCCAGGATGGCGGCGGGCAGCGCATACATACCGAGTCCGAGGACGGTCACAAAGCCGCCCAAAATCTTACCCAGCACGGTAACCGGAGTAACATCGCCGTAACCGACCGTGGTCAGCGTGACCAGTGACCACCACATGGCGGACGGGATATTGGCGAAGGCTTCGGGTTGGGCGTCGTGCTCGATCAGGTACATCAGGCTGGCCGAGAGGACGAGCATGATGAACATCAGAAAGCCCGACATATAAAGTGTGCGACGCTGGCCATAGAGCACTGCGGCGAATGTCGCCCAAGCGCCCGAATAGCGCGTCAGCTTCAAAATTCTGAGCAGCCTCAGAATTCGTAAAACACGCAAATCGATGCCGACGATGAAACTCAAATAGAATGGCAGAATGACGATCAGGTCGACCAGAGCCAGCGGGCTCGCCATATAACGCAGGCGGCCGAGAAAACGGCCGCTATATTTTCCGTCCGAATCGTCTATGGCAACCCACACGCGCAATAGATACTCGGCCGTGAATATCGCTACCGAGACCAATTCGAACATGTCGAAATGCGGCCGGTAGGAGAGCGCGATCGAATCGATCGATTCGACAATAATGGCGAGCACGTTGAGCGAGATCAGGCCGATCAGGCTGAAATCGATAATTCGCGATAAAAGTTTATCGCTCTCAGGCGCGTCACTCTGGCTGATCTCAAGCAGGTCGTGGACCCGCCGACGAATCTTGGATATCACGTGAATTACCACCCCTGCACGCGTTAGCCGACAAAATGTCGCGCCGTCAGAGTCCGATTGCAAGGAAAGTTTGGCTGAGGAGCAAGGCCAAGGGCGTGCTCGGTCAACAAAAGCGGTTGGAGGCCGGGGCCGGAATCGAACCGGCATAAAAGGATTTGCAGTCCTCCGCATGAGCCACTCTGCCACCCGGCCGATGACGCGGTCTTTGGGCGCCAAACGCTTTATGGGTGCCCATATACGGTATGGCGCGGGTGACGGTCAACCAAGCCACCGCGCCACTGTCTCGCCATGGCGTTGTCAAGCGCCTTGGCACGGATATATGATGCGCCCGACTTCAATTCAGGAAGCCGCCGGTTGACCGCCCTTCACGGTCCCTTGGCGGCGCGGATAGAGATCGAATGATGGATTACACTGCCGTTCGGCACAATATGGTGGAAAGCCAACTGCGCACCAACAAGGTGACGAATTGGGCCCTGATCGATGCCATGGACGATGTTCCGCGCGAAAGATTCGTGCCCCAACAACTCTCCAGCATCGCCTATGTCGATGAAGACCTCTTGGTGGCACCCGGGCGTTATTTGATGGAACCGCTGGTGCTTGCCCGCCTCTTACAGGCGGCATCCGTGACGGAAGAGGATGTTGCCTTGGATATTGGCTGCGCCACAGGCTATTCCTCCGCCGTGCTGGGCCGGCTCGCCGGTACCGTCGTTGGCCTGGAAGCCGATAGCGCGCTGGCCGAAGCGGCAGGTCAAACCTTGAGCGCTGTCGGCGCCGACAATGTCATCGTGGTGACCGGCGACCTGGCGGCGGGCTACTCGCGCCAAGGGCCGTATGACGTAATTCTTTTCAGTGGAGGTATTCCCTTCGTGCCGCCGGCGGTGAGCGACCAATTGGCTGAAGGCGGACGCATGGTTGCCGTGCTGCGCGGCCCTGGCGAGGCAATTGGCCGTGTCACGCTTTGGGTAAAAATTCGCGGTAAGCTTTCACACCGGGTGGTGTGCGATGCTTCGGTCCCAGCTCTTCCCGGTATTCAATCCGAGGCGGCGTTCCAATTTTAAATAAGCTGACAAAGCGGCGACGCACTATATTTGGCGGCACAGTGGTCATTGCTGCGGGCTTCGCTGTGGCGCTGTCATCCGGCACTGTATTGGCCGAGAGCCTCGAAGAAGCGCTGATCAGCGCCTATCAAAACAACCCCACGCTTCTGGCCGAGCGGGCGGCGCTGCGCGCCACCGACGAAGGCGTTGCCAGCGCGCTTTCCGGTTGGCGCCCGACAGTGCAAATCGATGGCGATGCGGGATTCTCTGAAACCGAAACGACAACGGTCAGCGGCGGCCTCACCAGCAAGACCGAAGCCTCGCTACGGCCGCGCTCCTTTTCCTTTAGCATTACCGAGCCGCTTTACCGTGGCGGGCGCACCATCGCCGAAACGAGTTCGGCTAAGAATCTTGTCGATGCCGGGCGCGCCACATTGGCGGTCGCCGAACAGAGCGTTCTCCTGGATGGCGTTACCGCCTATATGGATGTATTGCGCACCCAATCCGTGGTCGAACTCAATCGCCACAATGAGCGTGTCGTGGCGCGCCAGCATCAGGCGGCACAGGATCGTTTCGAGGTCGGCGAAGTGACGCGTACCGATGTTGCGCAAGCCGAAGCGCGCGTCGCCCAGGCCAAGGCTGACCGTATTAGCGCCGAGGGCGATCTCATTTCCGCGCGCGCGACATATCGCCAGGTTATCGGCAATCTGCCGGGCAGACTGGCTTGGCCGGCGGCGCTTGCCGGCGTTCCGCAGAGTGAGCGCGAGGCTCTGCAAATCGCCAATGTAGCCAATCCGACCATTATCGGTGCGGATTACGCCGAACTGTCGGCGCGCGATGATATCGATGTCGCGCTCTCAGGGTTGTTGCCGCAAGTGTCGCTACGCGGAGGCTATGACCGGCAATATGATGTTTCTTCCGTGACCGAGCGGGCCGATTCGCTCTCGCTCTCGGCGATTGTCTCGGTACCGCTCTATCAGTCGGGCGCGGAACATTCGTCGGTCAGGCGCAGCAAACAAATCGCCAGCCAGCGCCGGCTCGAATTCGAGGAAGCGCGCCGCGCCGTGTTGGAGGAAGTCACACGCGCCTGGGAGGCGTTGATTACCGCGCAGGCAAAGATCGCCGCATTTGAATCGCAAGTGCGCGCCGCCGAATTGGCGCTCGAAGGAGTGGAACAAGAGGTCCTTGTCGGATTGCGTACCACGCTTGATGTGCTCGACGCCGAGCAGGAGTTGTTCACCGCCCGGGTCAATCTTGTCGGCGCGGAGAGTGACGCCGTTGTTTCAAGCTATTGGGTCAAATCAACGGTTGGCGAATTAACGGCTGCGACGCTTGGTTTAGCGGTTGAAAGCTACGATGCGGACGCCCATTACCGCGATGTCGGCGGAAAATGGTTCGGAATTTCTGCGGATTAGCGTGTAAAACTGTTGGCATATTGCGGGTATAGGTGCTGGCATTCTGATTCACCTTGCCGTAAAGTCCTCGAATCACATGATTGTTTGACTTGAGACAGGTATCAAATGGCGGACGAAACGTCACAAGAAGAACCGTCTATGGAGGAAATTCTTGCCTCCATTCGCCGGATTATTTCGGAAGACGGAGAGGAAGAGGGTGCTCCAGCGGCGGAAGCCACGGAGGCTGAAGAAGCGGTGGAGGAAGCGGCTCCTGCCGCAGCTGAGGATGTGGCTGCGGCCGAGGCGCCCGACCAAGACGCGGGGAGTGAAGAAGTGCTTGAGCTGACCGAGGAAGTTGACGACCAAGGCAATGTCGTCGCGGACGAGGCGGCTCAAGAGCCTGCTCCCGCATCCGAATCCGAGCCAGAGCCCGCAGCCGAACCCGAAGCGGCGTTTGAAACGAGCGAAGCTGCTCCCGAACCGGCGCCGGCAGCCATGGCCGGACCTGACGCCGAAGAACCCAATGCGGCACTGATGGAGAATGTCGCGGAAGGTGCCGCCGCAGGCGCGTTTGCCGCGCTCGCCTCACAGGTCGGCCCGGGCCGGGCGGACCCGAATGCCCAGCAGGTCACGCCCGGTGGGCGCACGATCGAGGACCATGTTCTGGAAATGCTGCGCCCGATGCTGCGCGAGTGGCTCGACAAACACCTGCCGCAAATGGTGCAGCGCCTTGTACAACGGGAAATTGACCGCATCATCCATCGCTCCGATCCGGTATAATTATCGGCTGGGCTTGGCCCGCGACTTGCCGTGGCAGTCTCTCGTGGAGACCCGCGCGGCCCACCCCTGTAAATAATTTTGAGAGAGTTCAGCAATGCTGGACAAGACCTATCTGCCTGCTGATATCGAGAGCAAGATTTACCGCGCCTGGGAAGAGACGGGGCGATTTGCCGCGCACCCTAAATCGGGGGACGAGCCCTATTGCGTGATGATGCCGCCGCCCAATGTGACGGGCAGCCTGCATATGGGCCATGCACTCAATTCCACCCTCCAGGATGTGCTCACCCGCTATCGCCGCAAATTGGGCCGCGATGCCCTCTGGCAGCCCGGCATGGACCATGCCGGCATTGCCACGCAAATGGTGGTCGAGCGCCAGCTTGGCGAACAGAATGTGCATCGCCGCGACCTCGGTCGTGACGCCTTTGTCGAGCGCGTGTGGCAATGGAAAGATGAATCGGGCGGCGCCATCGCCAATCAGTTGCGCCGTCTCGGGGCCTCGCCCGATTGGGCGCGCGATCGCTTCACCATGGATGAGGGGCTGTCCCATGCAGTGCGCACGGTGTTCGTCGCGCTCTATGAAGACGGTCTGATCTACCGCGACAAGCGCCTCGTCAATTGGGATCCCAAACTGCACACCGCGATCTCCGACCTTGAGGTCGAGCCGCGCGAGAGCGACGGAAGTTTGTGGCATTTCCGTTATCCCATCGAGGGCCGCGAAGGTGAGTTCATCACCGTCGCGACGACGCGGCCGGAAACCATGCTCGGCGATACCGCTGTTGCCGTGCATCCTGAGGATGAGCGCTGGCAAGATCTGATCGGCGGTCATGCCGTTCTGCCGCTGGTCGGCCGCCGCATCATCGTCGTTGGCGATGAGCATGCCGATCCAGAACAAGGCTCGGGCGCGGTAAAAATCACCCCGGCGCATGATTTCAACGATTTCGAGGTTGGCCGCCGGCACGATCTTGAGTTGGTCAATATTTTTGATGCCGATGCATGTCTCAATGACAATGTTCCCGAGGCCTATCGCGGCCTCGACCGTTACGCGGCGCGCAAGAAGGTCATCGCCGATATGGAGGCGCTCGGCCTGATCGAGAAGATCGAGCCGCATCGTCATGCCCTGCCTTACGGTGACCGCTCCGGCGTGGTGGTTGAGCCCTGGCTCACCGATCAATGGTTTGCCGATGCCGCGACCCTGGCCAAGCCGGCGATCGATGCGGTTGAAACGGGGCGCATTAAGTTCGTGCCAAAACAGTGGGAAAACACTTATTTCGAGTGGATGCGCAACATCCAGCCCTGGTGCATTTCGCGCCAGCTGTGGTGGGGCCACCGCATTCCGGCCTGGTACGGTCCGGACCAAACCATCTTTGTCGCCATGGACGAAGCGGCGGCGCACGAAAAGGCGAAGGCGCATTATGGCGAGGCGGTAGCGCTGACCCAGGATTCGGATGTTCTCGACACTTGGTTCTCGTCCGGCCTGTGGCCGTTTTCCACCCTTGGCTGGCCGGAAAAAACGGACGCCCTCGAAACCTATTATCCCAATAACGACCTTATCACCGGGTTCGACATCATTTTCTTCTGGGTCGCCAGGATGATCATGCTTGGCATGCATTTCATGGGCGATGTGCCGTTCAGCACGGTCTATATCCACGCTCTGGTGCGCGATGAGCAGGGCCAGAAAATGTCGAAGAGCAAGGGCAATGTGATCGATCCCCTCGAACTGATCGATAAATACGGCGCCGATGCCCTGCGCTTTACCCTGGCCGCGATGGAAGCCCAGGGCCGCGATATCAAAATGTCCGAGAGCCGGGTCGAAGGCTATCGCAATTTCGCCACCAAGCTGTGGAACGCGGCGCGCTTCTGTGAAGCCAATGGCTGCGCGCGTGACGCCAAATTCGATCCGACCGGTTGCACCAACACGGTCAATCGCTGGATCATCGGCGAAACGGCACGCGCCGCAGCAACCACCGCCAAGGCGCTGGAAGCCTATCGCTTCAACGAGGCCGCCAATGCGGTCTATCAGTTTGCCTGGGGCGTTTTCTGCGATTGGTTTTTGGAATTCTCAAAGCCGGTTTTGAACGGTCCCGACGGCGCCGAAAAGAACGAGGCCCGCGCCACCACCGCTTGGGTTCTGGAACAGATTCTGGGCCTGCTGCACCCCTTCATGCCGTTTGTCACGGAAGAATTGTGGACCCGGCTTGACGACGAAAGGCCGCTGCCGCTGATTTCCACGCCGTGGCCCGAGACCGGCGATCCGGCATTGCAGTATGAAGACGCTTCGGCCGAGATCGCCCAGGTAGTTGCGCTGGTTTCCGGTGTGCGCGCGGCGCGGGCGGAAATGAACGTGCCGGCCGGGGCGAAAATCCAGCTCCTGTTGCGCGACGACAGCGGCCTGCCCGACTGGGCCGAAAGTCAGCGCGAGCAGATCATGCAATTGGCGCGGCTGGAGAGCATGGCTGAGCTCGACGGCGATCCACCCAAGGGCTCGATCCAACTGGTCATTGACGGCGCATCGGTGGCGCTGCCGCTCTCCGGCATAATCGATGTGGCGCAGGAAAGTGCCCGCCTCGAGAAAGAGCTTGGCCGCATTGCCCAGGAGATCGGCAAGATTGAGGCCAAGCTCGGCAATGAGAAATTCCTCGCCAAGGCGCCCGAACATGTTGTTGCCGAGCAGCAGCGCCGGAAATCCGAAGCGGAGGCGGCGCGCGATAAATTAAAACAAGCATTGGCCCGCGTCGCCGCGCTTTAATCCACCGGGCCGGACGGCTAAGATCGCGGCCAATTCAATACCGTTTTTCATTGGGGATACAGAAAATGAGTTCCAAGTTCGACAAATCCAAGCTGCCCAGCCGCCACATTACGGAGGGGCCCAAGAGCGCCGCGCACCGCGCCTTTTTCTATGCCATGGGTGTGTCGCGCGAGGCGATGAACCGGCCGATCATCGGCGTGGCGACAACTTGGAACGAAACCGCGCCGTGCAATATCACGCTCAGGCGTCAGGCGGCGGCGTCCAAGGCTGGGGTGGAAGAAGCCGGCGGCACGCCGCGCGAATTCACCACCATTACCGTGACCGATGGTATCGCCATGGGCCATCAGGGCATGAAATCCTCGCTGGTGTCGCGCGATGTCATCGCCGATTCGGTCGAGCTCACCATGCGCGGGCACTCCTATGATGCCCTGGTCGGCATTGCCGGCTGCGACAAATCTCTGCCCGGCATGATGATGTCGATGGCACGGCTCAATGTGCCGTCGGTGTTTCTCTATGGCGGCTCGATTCTGCCGGGCCGCTTCCGCGGCAAGGATGTGACCGTGATGGATGTCTATGAATATTACGGTAAATATTCGAGCGGCCAGGTGTCGGAGGCGGACCTCGATGAAATCGAAGCCGTGGCCTGCCCGTCAGGCGGCTCGTGCGGCGGCCAGTTCACGGCCAACACCATGGCCTGTGTTTCCGAGGCCATTGGTTTGGCGCTGCCCCATTCGGCCGGCGCGCCGGCGGTCTATGATTCGCGCGACGAGTTCGCCGTCGCGTCTGGCGTGCAGGTGATGGAACTGATCGAGAAGGGCATCCGCCCGCGCGATATCATCACCCGCAAAGCGCTCGAAAATGCCGCCGCCGTTGTTGCCGCCACTGGCGGCTCGACCAATGCCGGCCTGCATCTGCCGGCCATTGCCAGCGAGGCCGGTATCGATTTTGATCTCGCCGCGGTCGGAGAGATTTTTGCGCGCACGCCCTATATCGCCGACCTCAAGCCGGGCGGGCGTTACGTCGCCAAGGATTTGTTCGATGTCGGCGGTGTGCCGATTGTCATGAAGGCGCTGTTGGACGGTGGCTATCTGCACGGCGATTGCCTCACCGTCACCGGCAAGACGATTGCCGAGAATTTGGCCGATGTGACATTCCCGAGCGATCAGGATGTGGTGCTGACGACAGCGGCGCCGCTCTCGCCGACCGGTGGCGTGGTCAGCCTGAAGGGTAATCTGGCTCCCGAGGGCGCTATCGTGAAGGTCGCCGGCATGAAGAATTTGCGCCATGTCGGCCCGGCGCGTTGCTTCGATACGGAAGAGGACGCGATGAAGGCGGTGGTTGCGCGCGAATATCAATCCGGCGATGTCCTCGTCATCCGTTATGAGGGCCCGAAGGGCGGCCCCGGCATGCGCGAAATGCTCGCCGTGACCTCGCAGATTTACGGCCAAGGCAAGGGCGACGAAGTGGCGCTCATTACCGATGGCCGCTTTTCCGGCGCGACGCGCGGCTTTTGTATCGGCCACGTCGGCCCGGAGGCTGCCGTCGGCGGTCCGATCGCGTTGCTGCAAAACGGCGATGAAATCACCATCGATGCAACAACCGGCGAAATGAGCGTGGCGCTCAGCGACGATGAGCTCGCGGCGCGGCGCAAGGCGTGGCAGCCGCGCGACAGCAATTACCGCTCCGGCGTGTTGTGGAAATATGCCGCCACCGTCGGCCCGGCATTTAAGGGTGCCTTGACCCATCCCGGCGGCGCGGTCGATAGCACCACTTTCGCCGATATCTAGTCGCGCGTCGTAACTCATGGCGCGCATCGCGGTTGGCGGGTTTCAGCACGAGACCAATACTTTCGCGCCGGTGCAGGCGGATTTTGCCGCCTTTGAACAGGCCGATGCCTGGCCGGCGCTAACGCGCGGCGACGGCCTGTTCGATGCTGTCGCCGGCATCAATCTGCCGCTCGCCGGATTTGTTGCGGCGGCTGAAGCGGCCGGCCATACGCTGGTGCCGCTTTCCTGGTGCTCCGCTTCGCCCTCGGCCCACGTCACGGAAGATGCCTTTGAGCGCGTCGTCGCCATGTTGCTCGACGATGTCGCGCTAGCGCGGCCCGATGCGGTCTATCTCGATTTGCATGGCGCCATGGTGACAGAACATTCCGAGGACGGCGAAGGTATGTTGCTGAGCCGGTTGCGCGCGGCGCTCGGCCCCGAAGTGCCGATTGTCGCCAGCCTCGATTTGCATGCCAATATCAGCAGCGAAATGTGCGATGCCGCGACTGCCTTGGTCGCCTATCGCAGCTACCCCCATATCGATATGGCGGAGACGGGCGCGCGCGCGGCCAATGTCTTGGACATGATTGTGGCCGCCGGCGGTGCCGCATCCAACTATTTTCGTCCGACCGATTTTCTCATCCCGATAAACGCGCAATGCACCATGGAAGAACCGGCCGGCGGTATTTATCGCCGGCTTGGCGATTTGGAACAGATGCCCGGCGTCTGGAGTCTTTCTTTCGCCATGGGTTTCCCGCCCGCCGACATCGCCATTTGCGGCCCAAGTGTTTATGGCTGCGGCCCCGATGGGGCGGCGGTAAGGCGTGCGGTCGAAACCCTGGCGAGCGAAATTACTGCTCAGGAAGGCGATTTTACCGAACAGCTTTTCCAGCCGGAAGAGGCTGTGCGCCAAGCCATGGCGAACGAGGATACGCGGCCTTTCATCATCGCCGATACCCAGGACAATCCAGGCGCTGGCGGCAATTCCGATACTGTCGGCATGCTCGAATCTCTTTTGCGTTGCGGTGCGAAGGGCGCGGTGCTGGCGATTCTCTATGATCCCGAGGTGGCGGAAGCGGCGCATCGGGCAGGGGAGGGGCGGCGCTTCGAAGCTGCACTTGGGGCCAAATCCGGCCAGCCCGGCCAGCGCCCGTTCGACGGAAAATTCCTCGTCGAGCGTCTGGGCGACGGCCATTTCACCGCCACTGGCCCGATGTGGCGAGGTGCCCGAATGGAGCTTGGCCCGATGGCGTTGCTCAAGATTGAAGACAAGGGCAGCGACGTGCGCGTTATCGTCTCTAGTCGAAAATTTCAGGCGGCGGATCAGTCGGTATTCCGTCACCTTGGCCTTGAGCCGGCCGAGCAGAAAGTTCTGGTGCTCAAAAGCTCGGTCCATTTCCGCGCCGACTTCCAGCCCATTGCTGCGGCAATTATTACGGCTATCGCGCCCGGCCCCAACCTTGCCGACACGCGTAAATTTCCCTATCGCAATCTCCGCCCGGGCCTGCGAATTCAGCCTAACGGCCCGCGTGTGCTTGCGCCGGACGCCGGCGCGGGCGGGGGATATTGTACCTATGGCGAGATGGGGTAAGATGCGGTAGCAGGAAATTTACGATTCCAAGGGGGTTCAGCGATGCCGTTACTTGACTTGCACCATGTGGCAATCAAGAGCAAAGATCTGAAAGCGACCGAGAAGTTCTACACCAAGGTTCTCGGGATGAAGAAGGTGGCGCGGCCGGAATTTCCGTTTCCCGGAATTTGGCTGCAAATGGGCGAAACCATGTTTCACATCTATGGCGGCAGCGCCGCCAAGACGCACGCCGGAAACTTCAAATACAGCCCGAAAGATTCGCCGGTCGATCATATCGCGCTCAGCGCCAAAGGCTTCGACAAGATGAAAGAATCCTTCAAGAAGCACCGCTGTAAGTGGCGGCAGAATGACGTAAGTGATTTCAAGCTATGGCAGCTTTTTTTGGAGGATCCGAGCGGTGTGATTATCGAGCTGAATTACGATGCCACCAAAGAACCGCGCGGCAGCAAAGGCCCCAACGGGCGCAATCAATTCAACCCCGGGCGGCCGTTCGAATAAAAATTCTATTCGCTAAGCGTGCACCATACCGGCGTGTGGTCGGAGGCTTTCGCTTTGTCGCGCGGGCCGCGGTCGATTTCGCACGCCTCCAGGCGGTCGGCGGCTTCGGGTGAGAGCAGCAGGTGGTCGATCCTGAGGCCCTCGTCGCGCGGCCAGCGGCCCTTCTGATAATCCCAGAATGAATAGAGCCCTGTTTCGCTGTGCAGCGCGCGGAAGGCTTCGGTGTATCCGGCATTCAGAATTTCGCGAAAACGGGCGCGTGCCTCGGGTTGGCAGAGCGCATCGTCGCGCCAGCCTTCCGCATCATAGACATCGCCATCGGCCGGGATAATGTTGTAATCGCCGCCCAGCACCACCGTTTGTTCCTGCGCCAGCAGGCTCTTGGCGTGCGCCGCGAGATGGCGCATCCAATCGAGCTTGTAGGGAAATTTCTCGCTTTCGACCGGGTTGCCGTTGGGGAGATAAATTGAGGCGACGCGCACGCCCGAGATCACCGCCTCGATATAGCGCGCCTGTTCGTCGCTTTCATTGCCCGGCAGGCCGCGCGTCACATCTTCGATTGGGCGCTTGCTGAGAATGGCAACGCCGTTATAGCTCTTTTGCCCGAGTACCGCGACGTTATAGCCGAGATCGCCGATTTCGAGCTCGGGAAAATTCTCTTCGACCGTTTTGGTTTCCTGCAGGAGAACGATATCCGGTTTGGCGTCGGCCAGCCATTCGAGCACGTTGGGCAGGCGCGCCTTGATCGAATTGACGTTCCAGGTGGCGATCTTAAGCACGGTCTTCCGTTCTAGTGGGCTGCCACCATCTTAAGCGGTGGAGAGGTTCAGACCAGCGAAAAAGACGTACCGCAGCCGCATGACGAGACCGCGTTGGGGTTGTTTACCTGGAATGCGGCACCGACCAGATCATCTTTGAAGTCGATCTCCGAGCCGGCCATATATCCGGCCGAAACGCTATCGACCAAGATTTTAACGCCCTCTTTCTCGATCACCAGATCGTCTTCCTGGGGGTCCGCATCGAAAGCAAAGCCATACTGGAAGCCCGAGCAGCCGCCACCCGAAACACTGACGCGCAGCGCCTGATTCGGATTTTCCTCGTTGCGCAGCAGCCGCGCCACCTGCCGTGCCGCGCTTGCCGAGACGGTAATCGGGCCGCTTGCGGCCGTCACTGCGCTTTCTATTGGTTGGGCCATATCGGGTATCCGCTTCTTAAACTCATTCCAGTTTAACACTGATCTATTAATTAGGCATCACCCCCGGAATTTCAACGAGGCAATTCAACGCCTGCCGCCAATTGTGCCCCTGCCTTCAGCAAGTTACTCTCCGGCGATGATCAGCGCCCCACCATATACTGCGTCCTGTGCCAGCAATCCGGCACAAAGCCGTGGCCGTCTCCATCCTGAGCCGGAAAGCGCCACGCGCACCGCTTTTCAGCGCGACCGCGATCGTATCATCCATTGCGCCGCCTTTCGCCGGCTTGAATATAAGACCCAGGTATTTGTTTATCATGAGGGCGATTATTACCGCACGCGCCTGACGCACAGCCTGGAAACGGCGCAAATCGCCCGCTCGATATGCCGTGTGCTCGGCCTCAACGAAGACCTCGCCGAGGCATTGGCGCTGGCACACGACCTTGGCCACACGCCGTTCGGCCATGCCGGCGAGGATGCGTTGAAGGAGGTGATGGCCGATTATGGCGGCTTCGACCACAACACCCAGACTTTGCGAATTCTCACCCAGCTTGAGGAACGCTATGCCGAGTTTGACGGCCTCAACCTCACTTGGGAGGCGCTCGAAGGGACGGTCAAACATAATGGCCCGCTGTTGCCCGCGTCGGACGGCCTGCCGCCGGCAATAGCGAAGTACAATGAAAGCCACGACCTCGAACTGGCCAGCTACCCCGGACCGGAAGCGCAGGTGGCGGCGATTGCAGATGACATCGCTTACAATAATCATGACGTCGATGACGGCCTCCGGGCCGGCCTGTTCAGTTTCGAGGATATGGCCGATGTGCCGCTCGTTGGGCCGGTTTTCGCGGATGTGCGCAGCACTTATCCCGATCTTGATCAAAGCCGCCTGGTGCATGAGGCGGTGCGCCGCATGATCGGCGTCATGGTTGATGACATTTTGGCCGAGAGCCGGAGCCGGCTCGCGGCGGCGAACCCTTCCAGCGCGGCTGAAGTGCGCGCGCTCGGCCATCCGGTGATCGCATTCTCCGAGGCCATGGCGGCAAACGACCGCACCTTGAAGGATTTCCTTTACCGCCGCATGTACCGCCACTACAAGGTCAACCGCATGGCCAGCAAGGCGCGCCGTGTGGTGCGCGATCTGTTCAATTTGTTCGTCGCCGAACCGGAGTGTCTGCCCGATGATTGGCGTGCCCGCTGTAACGGCGTGCGCAGTGATAAGACGGCCCGCGCCGTCGCCGATTACATTGCCGGCATGACCGACCGTTTTGCTTTTTTGGAGTATCAGCGTTTATTCGACGTACCATCATAAAAATGAATATATTCAAAGATTTATTTAATATAGTTAAAGAAGAAATTGAGCATCTCTCCGGCGCCGGGGAATTACCGGGCGGGCTCGACCTGGCAGGTGTCATGGTGGAGCCGCCGCGCGATCCCGGTCATGGCGATATGGCAACCAACGCGGCCATGGTTCTGGCCAAGCGCGCCGGCAAGGCGCCGCGTGATATTGCCACCCTCTTGGCCGGGCGTCTCGGTGCGCGGGACGGCATCGAGGCGGTCGATGTGGCCGGGCCCGGATTTATCAATCTACGCCTCAGCCCAGCATATTGGCAGGACGCGCTGGCACGCATCATCGCCTCGGGCGAAGGCTACGGCGCTTTTGACCTCGGCAAGGGCGAGAAGGTCAATGTCGAGTATGTCTCGGCCAACCCGACCGGCCCGCTCCATGTCGGACATGCGCGTGGCACTGTGTTCGGCGATGTTTTGGCGGCGCTGTTGGAGCGTATGGGCTATGCGGTAACGCGCGAATATTACGTCAACGATGCCGGCGCCCAGGTCGATACCTTGGCGCGTTCGGTCTATCAGCGCTATCTTGAGGCGCTTGGGCGCGAACTTGGCCCGGACGCCTTCGACGAGGGTTATCCCGGCGATTATCTCGTCCCGGCCGGCCAGGCATTGGCGCGTGAGCATGGCGACAAATTCGCCGATGCGCCGGAAGCCGAATGGTTCGAAACCTTCCGCGCTTTCGCCGTCGAGTCGATGCTTTCGCTCATTCGTGACGATCTCGATGCCCTCGGTGTGCGCCATGATCTCTTCAGCTCGGAGAAAAAACTGGTCGAAGACGGACAGGTGCAGAACACATTCGCCGATTTTCAGTCACGCGATCTAATTTATGAAGGCGTGCTCGAGCCGCCCAAGGGCAAGCCGCCGCCGGACGATTGGGAGCCGCGCCCGCAAAATCTGTTCCGCGCAACCTCGTTCGGTGATGAGGTCGACCGCCCGCTCAAAAAATCAGATGGCAGCTGGACCTATTTCGCCACCGATATCGCCTATCACCGCGACAAGTTCGAACGTGGCTTTCACGATATGATCGATGTCTGGGGAGCAGATCACGGCGGTTACGTAAAACGCATGAAAGCCGCGGTGAGTGCGGTTTCTGGCGATAAGGCCCGGCTCGATGTCAAACTTTGCAATATGGTCAAGCTGACCGAGGGCGGCAAGCCGGTGACCATGTCAAAGCGCTCCGGCCAGTTCGTCACATTGCGTGATGTGGTCGATGAAGTCGGCAAGGATGTTGTGCGTTTCATCATGTTGACGCGCAAGAATGATGCGCCGCTTGAGTTTGACCTGGCGCGGGTTGTCGAGCAGTCGAAGGACAATCCTGTGTTCTATGTGCAATACGCCCATGCGCGTATTCGCTCGGTGCTGCGCCGCGCCGATGCGGAAATGCCCAATCTCGTTGGCGGCGACTTTCCGGCCAATGCGGATTTGAGTGTGTTGACCGATGCGGCTGAGCTTGATTTGATCAAATCCATGTGCGGCTGGCCGCGTGCCGTGGATTCCGCTGTGTCGTCGCATGAGCCGCACCGCCTCGCATTTTATCTGCAGGAATTGGCGGCGGCTTTTCACCTGCTCTGGAACAAGGGCAATGAGGATCACGGTTTGCGCTTTATCATAGCCGAAAATGACCAAGTGACCGCCGCGCGCCTGGCGCTGATCGGCGCTGTGGCCCAGGTGATCTCATTGGGGCTCGGTATCTTCGCCGTGCAGCCGGTTGAGGAGATGCGCTGAATGTCCGATACACGCGGGCCGGAATATGAGGACGGGGAAGAAACTGTAGCGCTACCTGAGGCGGCGCCCGAACCGGTGCCTGACGATACGACGGACTTCTTCGTCGAGGCCGGGGCCGAACAGGAGGCAGCCGTTGCCGAGCCCGCGCGTCCGCGCGCTCGTCTCCTCCCCATGTGGATTTTGTTGGCTGCAGTGGTTCTGGTCGGTGTCGCCTGGGCCGTGAGCGACCGCTATTTCGGTGAAAACGGCGGGGTCGAGAGTGTGCCTTTGATCACGGCAGAGGACACGCCGGTCAAGGTTCGGCCCGCCGATCCCGGCGGCGTCGAAGTGCTGGACCGGGATAAATACGTTTATAAAAGCCTGACCGACGATGAGCCCGATGCCGAGAGTGTGCTGCCGCCGCCCGAAGAGCCGATGCAGCGCCCCAGCGCGGAAGTTAGTGAGGCTGAAGCGCTCGCGGATCCTGCGCAGTCGGTCGAGCCGATCGAACCGGTCGAGGAAAGTGTGGCGGAGGTAATCGAGGCAGCGCCGGAACCGGTTCGCCCGGAGGAACTTGACGTTGCCGCGCTTGAACCGCCGGAAATGCAACAACAGGAAACCGAACAGGAAATGGATGAGGCGGCGGAGCCGCGTGTTGAAACCCAGCCCGCCGAGTTGCCCGAGCCAGCCACACCAGAGGCAGAAGAACTCCTCGATGCCGTGGCGCCGGAGCCGGAAATTGTCGAAGCGGAGCCGGTACCGGCGCCCGAACCCGAACCCGTGCCAGCGCCGGAACCGGAGCCTGTCCCCGCGCCGGAACCCGAGCCCGTGCCCGAACCGGAACCGGCACTGGAACCAGAACCAGAACCAGAACCAGAACCAGAACCAGAACCAGAACCAGAACCAGAACCCGCGCTGGAACCGGAGGCAAAGGTCGCACCAGCCGCTACAGAGACCGTCACAGCAATTGTCGATGGCCCCGGTTTTATGGTGCAGGTTGGCGCGACACAAAATGAAGCAGCGGCGGGTGAGGGGCTTGAGCGTCTGGCCAAGAAACACGAAGCAATTTTGGGTACGCTCGACGCTGTTGTGGTGCGCGCCGACCTTGGTGACAAGGGCGTTTGGTATCGTATGCGCGTTGGTCCGCTGGCGACGCGCGGCGAGGCCGATGACGTTTGCGGGCAGTTAAAAGCCGTCGACGTCGGTTGCTACGTTGTCGCCAACTGAAGCCACTATTGCGAGCCAACGCAAGACTCCGCGCGCCGTAATATTCGGCTGCGCCGGGCTGCGGCTGGCGGCGGCGGAGCATGATTTTTTCCGCGATGCCGATCCGCTTGGCTTTATCCTCTTTGCCAGAAATTGCGAGACGCCCGAGCAATTGACGCGATTGGTGGCCGATTTACGCGCTTCGGTTGGGCGGGCTGACGCGCCTGTATTGATCGATCAGGAAGGTGGCAGGGTGGTCCGCATGGGACCGCCGCACTGGCGCGCGCCGCCCGCCGCCGCAATCATTGGTGCATTGGCCGAACACGACCTTGCAACGGCGCGAGGTGCTGCATGGCTGAACGCCCGCCTGATTGCCGCCGAGTTGGATCAGGCCGGCATCGATGTTTGCTGCCTGCCGGTGCTCGACCTGCAATTCGAGGGCGCCAGCTCGGTGGTAGGCGACCGCGCCTATTCGATGGATGCTGAGATTGTTGCAGAGCTTGGCCGGGCCGCGTGCCGCGGCCTGATGGCGGGTGGGGTGCTGCCGGCGATCAAGCACATGCCTGGCCATGGCCGGGCGATGAGTGACAGCCATTTTGAGATGCCGCGTGTCGAAGCGTCGCTGGATGAACTGAAAGAGAGCGATTTTCGCCCGTTTCAGGCGCTGAGCGACATGCCGCTCGGTATCAGCGCCCATGTCTGTTATAGCGCTCTCGACGGCGCGACACCGGGAACCCTTTCGCGCACGGTTATTGACGAGGCGATACGTGGCGCCATCGGCTTCGATGGCCTGCTGTTGAGCGATGATCTCTCGATGGAGGCGCTGTCGGGCACGCAGGGCGAGCGCGCTGCCGGCGCATTGGCCGCCGGCTGTGATGTCGCGCTCCATTGCAATGGCAAGCTCGAGGAGATGGCAGATGTAGCCGCTTCGGTGGCTGAGATGAGCGTCGAAGCGGTGCGCCGTTGGGGCGGCGCGAAAGAAAAAGTAAAAAAAGATAATATGAGTGATTTTAATACATTAACAGAAGAATTTAATAATTTAATTGAGGTAATTTCCCGGCCATGAACCCGGAATCAAGTATTGTATTCCAGCTATCTGTCTGGGTCATTCCGGTGCTTGTGGCGATCACCATGCACGAGGCGGCGCATGGCCTGGCGGCACGTCTGTTGGGCGATGATACGGCCTATCGCATGGGCCGCGTGACGCTCAATCCGATCAAGCATATTGATCTTTTTGGCACCATCCTGTTGCCGGCTGTGCTGATTTTTACAACATCGTTCATATTTGGCTATGCCAAGCCGGTGCCGGTCAATTTTGCCAAGCTGCGCAAGCCCAAGCGGGACATGTTCTGGGTCGCCCTCGCCGGGCCGGCGGCAAATATCGTTATGGCGCTGATTTCAGGCGCACTGCTTTATCTCACGCCGATCATGCCCGAGGGATTCGATGTTTGGTGGCAGAAAATGCTGAGTGTTGCCGTTCAACTCAACATCATGCTTGCGGTGTTCAACATGCTGCCGGTATTGCCGCTCGACGGCGGACGCATGCTGGTCGGTGTGTTGCCGCGCACCTACGCCATGCTCTATGCCAAGACCGAGCGCTACGGCTTTTTGGTGTTGATCGCGCTTATTTTCATTTTGCCCTTAATTGCCCAGCAATTTGGCGTATTCTTTAACCCGCTGGCATGGATTCTCTTGCCCATCGTCGATTGGATTATTGGGCTGCTCGCCGCAGTTCTTGGCCTGTAATAGGAATTGAATGACCGAACCAACTGAGAACGGCCAGGAAGTGGCGCCTGAAAAGGCGCCGCCCGTTACGCCGGAGCCGGATTTTGAGAGCGGCGAGCGTGAATATGCGCTGATTCTTGATCTCGACGGCTTCGAGGGACCGCTCGACGTCCTGCTCACGCTGACGCGCAACCAAAAAGTCGATCTGAGCAAAATTTCGATCCTCGAACTGGCCGAACAATATCTCGCTTTTATCGCCCGGGCGCGCGAACTCAAGCTCGAAATCGCTGCCGATTATCTCGTCATGGCCGCTTGGCTGGCTTATATGAAGTCGCGCCTATTGCTGCCGGAGCCGGAGGGCGATGAAGAGCCGAGTGGGCAGGAAATGGCGGATGCCCTGGCGTTTCGTCTGCGTCGCCTGGAAGCGATGCGCGAAGCGGCGGGCAAATTAATGCGCCGTCCGCGCCTCGGCATCGATGTGTTTGCCGGCGGCGCGCCGGAAGGCATTCAGATCATTCGCGTTTCGCAATATGAGGCCAGCCTCTACGAACTGTTGAAATCCTATGCCGAGCACAAGCTCGATCAGGAGCGCGGCGAAACGTTGCAAATTCTCGCCAGCCAGAGCTATTCCCTCGAGGCGGCATACCGCCGTCTCGGTGAGATGCTGCCGGTTATGCCGGAATGGGAAACGATGGCCCGTTTTCTGCCGCCAGAGGCCGGTGGCAACATCACCATGCGCTCGGCGGTGGCGATCACCTTTGCCGCCAGCCTGGAGCTTGCGCGCCAGGGAAAAATGCAATTGCGCCAATTCGAGCCGTTCGGGAAAATTTATGTGCGCCGCCCGCCGGAGGAAACATGAACACAGATTTAGGGGAATCCGGAGAGCATATGACCGGCGAAGAGAAGAACCCACCGACAGAAACACCTGAAGAGGGTTTTGCCAATCAATCGGGTCAGCATTTAAGGATTTTGGAAGCCTTGCTGTTCGCCTCCGACGGGCCGCTTGACGGCGAGACCCTGAACGACAAACTGCCGGATGGCGCTGATGTTGGCGCCTTGATCGCCAGCCTCGCCGAGCGCTATGCCAATCGCGGTGTCAATCTTGTCAATGTCGGTGGTGGCTGGGCATTCCGCACCGCGCCGGACCTGGCGCCGCATTTGACCGTTTACCGCACCGTCAAACGCCGCCTCTCGCGTGCTGCCATGGAGACACTCGCCATTATCGCCTATCACCAACCGGTGACGCGGGCCGAAGTCGAGGAAATCAGGGGCGTTGGCCTCAGCCGTGGCACGCTCGATCTATTGCTCGAAGCCGGCTGGATCAAGCCCAAGGGCCGGCGGCGGGTGCCTGGCCGGCCGCTCACCTGGGTGACCACCGATGATTTTCTTGAACATTTCGGTATCGAAAGCCTGGCTGATTTGCCCGGCGTTGACGAGTTGAAAGCGGCCGGGCTGTTGCAGGCCAATCCCGTTGCCATCGGTGGCGCCGGAGAGTTGCCGCTCGACGATCCGCTCGGCGAATCCTTAGAAGACGAAAATGATGACGCTGTTGGCCAAGCGGAGGATGACCCGTTCGGCGAGCCACAGGGCAATGACGGGGTGGAACAGGCGGTTGATGAGGAAGACGCCGAGCTGAACGATTCCCAAACCGAATAATCCGCAGCGAAATAAATTCACAAGAAAATTATTGATTTCGCCGACCGGCATCAGAGCGGCGCCCGGTAATGCTGCCTGCGCTGAGTCTTGCCCAGCAATTGGCGCCGGCACAAAACCATCATATTCTTATGGTTTAATGTGTGGACAGGGCGCTAAGCTGAAGTTAATCTGCTTTAAATGATAATGATTTGCAATTGCATTATTGTCTGACGGAACCATTTAACCCGCGATCCAGCACATCATGAGTTCAGTCTCCATTTATTGGCCTGCTCGGCGCTTGAAACCGGCATGTCCGAAATAAATCTGAGCGCCGGTGCCGCCGCGCTGCGCCGATTTTCGTGGGTCTCCCGTTCGCGCGGGCAAAATATGCGTGGTTGGAGTGCGCTGGCGATATTTGTAGCGCTACTGGTGGCGGTACCGATTTTGGTGGTGTTCGGCCATGTCTTCGTGCCCGCCGGTGAAGTCTGGCGCCATCTGGCCGACACGGTCCTCGCCACCTATGTGATCAACACCCTGTGGCTCGTGTTTGGCGTCGGTCTTGGCGTGTTTGTGCTCGGTGTTGGCACGGCTTGGCTCGTCACCATGTGCCGCTTTCCGGGTCGCGCGTTGCTCGAATGGGGATTGTTGCTGCCGCTCGCCGTGCCGGCCTACGCCATCGCCTACAGCTATGCCGGCATGCTCGATTATGCCGGCCCGGTGCAGACGGGCCTGCGCGGTTGGTTCGGCTGGTCGCGCGCCGATTATTGGTTTCCCAATATTCGCTCGGTCGGCGGCGCGGCGGGCGTTCTCGCCTTTGTCCTATACCCTTACGTTTACATGCTGGCGCGCGCCGCTTTTCTCGAGCAATCGGTGTGCGTGATCGAAATCGGCCGCACTCTCGGGCGTGGCCCGTGGCGCAGTTTTACCTCGATCGCCTTGCCCCTGGCCCGGCCGGCAATCGCCACCGGCATCGCGTTGGCGCTAATGGAAACCTTGAGCGATTTCGGCGCGGTGCAGCATTTTGGCGTGGCGACCTTTACCACCGGTATCTACCGCACCTGGTTCGGCCTCGGCGATGCGGCGGCGGCGGCGCAATTGGCGGCAATCCTGCTCGCCTTCGTCTTTATCCTGCTGGTCGGCGAGCGTTTGACGCGCGGCCGGGCGCAATTCCACCATACCTCCAGGCGCTACCGCGAATTGCCGCGCTATTCCTTGCGCGGCGGCTGGGCGGCTTTGGCAATCCTGGCCTGCGCGCTGCCCATCATTCTCGGCTTCCTGCTACCCGGCGGCCAATTGCTGGTGTGGCTCTTCGAAACCGTGGGAGAAACGACCGGCGAGAGTTCAGGCGGGCGGCTTTGGTGGCACACCGCCAATAGTTTGATGCTGGCCGCCGGTGCGGCGGCGATTGCGGTCTTCGTCGCGCTTCTGTTGGCTTATGGCGTGCGTCTCAATCCTCATCCGGTTGCCAGAGGGGCGGCGCGTATCGCCGGGCTCGGCTATGCGGTGCCCGGCTCGGTGATCGCCGTTGGCGTGTTGGTGCCGTTGGCATGGATAGACAATACGCTCGATAGTTGGTTGCGCACTTCGTTCGGCGTTTCCAGCGGCCTTCTCTTGAGCGGCACGATCACGGCCCTTATGTTCGCCTATGTGGTTCGATTTCTCGCGGTATCCCTCAACACGGTGGACGCCAGCCTGGCCAAGGTAACGCCGGCGATGGATGGCGTTGCGCGTACGCTCGGCATGGGGCCGGCGGCAACGGTGGCGCGCGTCCACGTGCCGATCATCTCGCCCAGCCTGCTGACGGCGGGTTTGCTGGTCTTTGTCGATGTGATGAAAGAACTGCCGGCGACCCTGATACTGCGGCCATTCGATTTCAACACTCTGGCGGTAAGAGCGTTCGAGCTTGCGTCGGATGAGCAATTGCGCGCCGCCGCGGCACCGGCCCTGGCGATTGTCGCTGCCGGTCTTATTCCGGTGGCGCTCCTCAGCCTCGCCATTTCGCGCGCCCGGCCGGGCCGCGCGCAGGGGGAGGTGCGGGTGTGAGCCCAAAGAACACAAACAGCACCACGCCCGGCCTCAGGGTTGAGGCGGTGAGCCACCGCTACGGCCGCGAGCCGGTGCTGTGCGGTCTCAGCCTCGATATCGCGCGCGGCGAAATCGTCTGCCTGTTGGGGCCTTCGGGCTGCGGCAAATCCACCACGCTTCGCGTTGCCGCCGGGCTTGAGCCGATCCAGGAAGGGCGCGTCGAAATTGCCGGCAAGGAGGTTGCCCGGCCCGGCTTCTCGGTACCACCCGAGCACCGCCGCGTCGGCCTGATGTTCCAGGATTACGCCCTGTTTCCGCATTTGCGTGTGGTCGACAATGTCGCCTTCGGCGTGCGCGAAGGCGACAAAGCAGCCAAGCGCCGGACGGCGATGGAACTGCTTACGCGTCTTGGTGTTGACGGCTATGCCCAGGATTTTCCCCATGTATTATCGGGCGGCGAGCAACAACGCGTTGCTCTTGCGCGAGCGTTGGCGCCGCGCCCGGTGGTGATGCTGCTTGATGAGCCCTTTTCCGGCCTCGACCGGCGCCTGCGCGACCGCGTGCGGGGCGACACGCTTGACGTGCTGCGCGAGTTGTCAGTCGCCACCCTGCTCGTCACCCATGATGCCGAGGAAGCCATGCTGATGGCCGATCGCATCGCCCTCATGCGCACCGGCGCGATCGTCCAGTCGGGCACTGCTGCCGAACTCTATGACCGGCCGGAAAGCGCCTTTGCCGCTTCATTTTTCGGCGAAGTGAACATCATCGAAGGCACGATGCAGGGGGGCTTGGTCAAAACGCTGCTCGGGCCGCTTGAAGCGCCGCTTCAGGATGGCTGCCAGGTGCGCGTCTTCGTTCGGCCTGAGGGTCTTGAGCTGGCATCGGCCTCCGGTCCGGAGGGAGATGGCGTCGCGGCTGAAATTATCGAAAGTCACCTGCTGGGCCCGGTCAGCCTGTTGCGATTGAAAGTTAATGGCGCCGATCAGCCCTTGACGGCCAGAAGCGATAACGGCGCTCTGTGGAAAGCCGGGAAAAGGGTGCGCATTCGGCTTGACCCAGCGCGTAGTTTTGTGTTCCCTGCAAGTCAGGAAATGTAGCCAATGGCCGCACTTAGCCACTGGCGTTACGGCGCCACACGAAAACTTTGGTTAATTACGGCCCTCGGGAAATTAGAATCTAGGATTGGGAGTGTACCTGAATGACGTTTGGAATTTGGCAAATTGTGCTGATCGTTCTGGTAGTCGTGTTGGTGTTCGGAGCGGGTAAAATCCCCCGGGTCATGGGCGATTTTGCCAAGGGAATCAAAAGCTTCAAGGCGGGCATGAAAGACGGTGAGACCGGTGAGCCGGCCAAGCCGAGCGCTAGTGAGAAGCCGGCTGAAAGTGGTGAAGGGGACGCCAAGGCGATCAACTCTGAAAGTGCTACAGTAGATGCCTCAGTGGATGCCGGCAGCGCGAAAAAAGACGAAGCCGCAAAGGGTTAACAGCGCAACCCTGGCGCCACGAAGCTCAGCGATTAAGGGAGATCGACGGCCGCATTTATTGCGGCGAGCATCATGTTAGATATTGGCTGGACAGAGATATTGATCGTCATGGGCATCGCCATTGTGGTGGTTGGCCCGAAAGAGCTGCCCAAGGTTCTGCGCACGGTCGGCAAATGGCGTGGCAAGGCCAGCGCCTATGCGCGCGATTTCCAGCGTTCGATCGAAGATGCCGCTGATTACAGTGAAATGGATGCGGTCAAGAAAGAGATCGAAGAAGCCAACCGCGAACTAAACGATGCCAAGCGCGATTTGGGCGATCAAGCGGCAGCGGTTAAGAGTGATATGGACGCGGCGACCAAGGACACTACTGTCTTGAAGGTCGATTCAGACGGCGCTGTCAGCGAGCCCGCAGATGGGTCATCGGATGGCGGTACGCCAAAACCGAGCGACGGCCAAGAGAATAGCGCGAACGCTTAAGCCGTGGCAGACCAAGCAGAGAATATCGAGCAAAGCCGGGCGCCGTTGGTATCGCATCTGAGCGAGGTGCGTCAGCGTCTGCTCTATATCGTTATCGTCGTTATCGTCGCCTTTATCGGCTGCTTTTTCGTTGCCAACGACATTTTTAATTTCCTCGTTGAGCCCTTGAGAACAGCCATGGAGGACGCCGGCTACGACGCCAAGGTGGTCTATACCAGCCTGCTCGAGGCGTTCTTCACCGAGCTTAAGATTGCCTTCTACGGCGCCTTGTTCATCACCTTTCCCTTTATCGCTATCCAGTTTTGGCTGTTTGTCGCGCCCGGACTTTATAAGAATGAGAAGGGCGCGCTGGCGCCGTTCCTGATCGTCACGCCAATTCTGTTCTTTGCCGGCGCGTCGCTGGTCTATTACTTCATCTTTCCCCAGGCGTGGACTTTCTTCGTCGGCTTCCAGACCGCCGGCGCGGACGGTGAAATTCCGACCGAACTCCTGCCCAAGATGAACGAGTATCTTTCGCTCGTTATCAAGCTGATCTTTGCCTTCGGTATCTGTTTCCAGCTACCGGTGATGCTGACTCTGATGGGCCGCGTCGGAATCGTCTCTTCCGAGGGACTGAAGGCAAAGCGCAAATACGCTATTATTATCGTTTTTATCGCCGCCGCCGCCTTAACGCCGCCGGATCTGATCAGCCAGGTCGGTCTCGGCGTGCCAATGCTTCTCCTCTATGAAGTCTCGATTTTCCTGGTCAAGGGCGTGGAGAAGAAGCGCGCGCAAAAACGTGCCGAAGAAGAAGCAGAAATGGCCGAGCTTGATGCCATCCTTGCTCAGGATGACGATTCCGAGGAAACGGACTTCAATTACGGCCGCGATTGATCCGCCGGGCTTTCGTCAAGCGTGCGCTTCGGTTAAAAGGAGCGCATTCATCATCTACTCTTTAATCGACAAATGGTTGAACAATGTTCGACATCAAATGGATTCGCGAAAACCCCGAGGCTTTTGACGGCGGTCTGAAGCTGCGCGGTATGGAGCCGGCATCGGCGCAATTGATTGCGCTCGACGCAAACCGCCGCGCCGCACAGACCGAACTTCAGGACTTGCAGCGCCAGCGCAACGAAGCGTCGAAAGCGATCGGCGCGGCAAAATCGCGCGGCGAGGATGCGGCCGAAGAGATGGCAGCGGTGCAAGGCCTGAAAGAGGCCTTCCAAAAACTCGAGCAGGATGAGCGCGGCCATGCCGAGGCGCTGAAAACGGCGCTCGCCGCCTATCCCAACATGCCGGCCGAGGGGGTGCCCGAGGGCACCGATGAGGAAGACAATATCGAGATCAGGCGCTGGGGTGAGCGGCCCGTGCTGGAGGGCGAGGCGAAGCAGCATTTTGATCTCGGTGAGGCCCTTGCCTTAATGGATTTTGAGCGCGCGGCGAAAATTTCGGGCGCGCGCTTCGTTGTGCTGTCCGGCGCCTTGGCCCGGCTCGAGCGTGCCCTGGCCGGATTCATGCTCGATCTTCATACCGGCGAATATGGCTATACCGAAGTGGCGCCGCCCATTCTGGTGCGCGAACAGGCCGCTTTCGGCACGGGTAATTTGCCGAAATTCGCCGAGGACCTGTTCAAAACAACAGATGACTATTGGCTCATCCCCACGGCCGAGATGCCGCTAACCAATCTGGTCGCCGGCGAGATTCTGGAGGAAGCGGATTTGCCGCTCCGATTCACTGCCTATACGCCCTGTTTCCGCGCCGAGGCGGGAGCCGCCGGCAAGGACACGCGCGGCATGATCCGCCAGCATCAGTTCGGCAAAGTGGAACTGGTCAGCATTGCCCACCCCACCCAATCGGACGAAGAACATGAGCGCATGACCAATTGCGCCGAGGAGATTCTGCGCCGCCTCGATCTCTCCTACCGCACGGTGGTGCTGTCAACCGGCGACATGGGCTTTTCGGCGCGTAAGACATACGATATCGAGGTTTGGCTGCCCGGCCAAGATACCTATCGCGAGATCTCGAGTTGCTCGAATTGCGGAGACTTCCAGGCGCGGCGCATGAGCGGGCGCTTCCGCCCGAGCGGCGCCAAGGGCACCGAATTCCTCCACACGTTGAATGGTTCCGGTCTTGCCGTCGGCCGCACTCTCGTCGCCGTTCTGGAAAATTATCAAAACGCCGACGGCTCGATAACCGTACCGGAAATTTTGCGCGACCGCATGGGCGGGCTGGGGCGTATTGTCTAAAAATGCGCATTCTCATATCCAATGACGACGGTATTCTGGCGCCAGGCCTGAAGGCGCTCGAGCGCATCGCGCACAAGCTCACCAAGGATGTTTGGGTGGTGGCGCCCGAGACCGAGCAAAGCGCCGCGTCCCATTCGCTCACGCTGCACCGCCCGTTGAGCCTGCGCCGCATTTCGGCGCGCCGTTGGGCGGTGAACGGCACGCCGACCGATAGCGTTTATCTTGCCCTGCACAAAGTCATGGCTGGCAAGCGGCCGGACTTGGTGCTTTCGGGCGTCAATCGCGGTGGCAATATCGGCGAGGACGTCACCTATTCCGGCACCATCGCCGCGGCCATGGAAGCGACGCTCCTGGGTGTGCCTTCGATCGCGCTCAGCCAGGTTCACGAAGAGGGCGGACGCGTTCGCTGGAAGACGGCCGAGCATTGGGGCGTCAAGACGGTGCGCGCGCTTATTAAACAAGGTTGGCCCAAGAACGTTCTGATCAATGTCAATTTTCCCGATTTGCCGGCCGCCCAGGTGCGTGGCATCCGCGCCAGCAAACAGGGCGAGCATGAAGTCGGCGACGCCTATGAGGAGCGTATCGATCCACGTGGGAGAACCTATTACTGGATTGGCCAGGACGAATTCGGCGAGGTGCATGGCGCGCGTGGCACCGATTTGCGCGCCGTCGATGATGGTTATGTCGCAATCACGCCACTGCATCTCGATCTGACTCACCGGCCCAGCCTCAAGGCACTCCGTAAGGCATTTCCTTGAACGGCGACGTCCGCAAAATCCGCCTGCTGATGGAGTTGCGCAAACAGGGCGTCTCCGATACCGGCGTTCTATCCGCTATGGAGCGCGTGCCGCGCGAACTGTTTGTGCCCGAGGCGTTTCAGGACCAAGCCTACGAAAATATTACGCTGCCCATCGACGCCGGCCAGACCATAAGCCAGCCGCAAATCGTTGCCGAAATGACGGCTGCACTTGAGCTCGGGCCGCGCATGAAAGTGCTCGAAATAGGCACCGGCTCGGGCTATCAGGCGGCGATTTTGTCTCACCTGTGCCGCCGTCTATACACCATTGAACGGCACCGCACGCTGGCCAAGGAAGCCGAAGCGCGATTCGCCGAAATGCGTCTCAGCAATATTGTGTTGCAAGTCGGCGACGGCAGCCAGGGTTGGCCTCAGCAGGCGCCGTTCGACCGCATCATCGTCACCGCTCAGGCGGCGATGATGCCCGATGTGTTATTGGCGCAATTGCGCGAGGGCGGGGTGATGATTCTGCCGATCGCCGAAAACGGGCGCGAGCAAAAGGTCGTCCGCCTGCGCCGCACGGCCGATGGAGTCGAACGCGAAGCGCTCATGGACGCCCGCTTCGTGCCTTTGTTGGTCGGCATGCCGGCAGCGGTAGAAGGCGGCTGAGCAAGGGCTTGGCGCGTATTCAGAGCGACGGCCGTTGATACACGCCGGGCCGCTCGACTACACTTTTACAATGCTCTTGAAACGGCGTGTGGTGTGGAGCGGCGGGATGTCGGACGGCGTGTTGGTGCTCGCCGCTTCGGTATTTCTGTTGGCGGCCTGTTACCAGGCGCCGGCGCCGGTGGTGCGGGGCGGCGCATCGTCCGGGCAATCCTCGGCGCCACCCAAACCCCAGGATAAGCCGCAAACCCAGGCACGCGCCGAAGTCGCCGATCATGCAGTACCTCTACCCCGGGCAAAACCGGTTCAAACCAAACAGGCCACGGCGGAATCAGTCTCGGCAGAAGGCTCGGTGCGGGTGCGGGCAGGGGATACGGTCTACGCCCTGTCGCGCCGCCACAATGTCGGCGTGCGCGATATTATTCACGCCAACCGGCTGAAACCGCCCTACAAGCTACTCATCGGCCAGATCATCCGTTTGCCGGTCGCGCGATTCCACACCGTGCGCCCGGGCGAAACCCTCTATGGGCTATCGCAGCATTATGGCGTCGATATGAGTGCGATGGTGCGGGCCAATGCCATTCCGTCGCCCTATCGCCTGGTTGTCGGCCAGCGCCTGCGTTTGCCGGGCACCGCGCCCGAAGCCAGCAAAAGCGTGGATGTGGCGGAAACCAAGCCCGCCGTGCCGGTTGCTAAGCGGGTATCGAAAGGTCTGCCGGCCAAGCCGCCGCCGCGCGCCAGTAAATATTTCCTGTGGCCGGCCGAGGGCCGCATGTTGTCGAGTTTCGGCCCCAAGGAGGGTGGTCTACATAATGACGGTATCAATTTTGCCGTACCCTCGGGCGCACCGCTGCGCGCGACCGAGAATGGCGTCGTCGCTTATGCGGGAAACGAACTGCCGGGCTACGGCAATCTTCTCCTCATCCGTCACGCCGGCGGCTGGATCAGCGCTTATGCGCATAACGAGACCCTGCTGGTTGCGCGCGGCGATCAGGTGAAGCGCGGGCAGATCATCTCACACGCCGGAAGCACGGGGAATGTCTCTTCGCCGCAGGCACATTTCGAGTTGCGGCGCAACGGCAAGCCGGTCAATCCGGTGAAATATCTGGCGAAAATATAAACTTTATTCGCTCTTCAGCACCGTTCCCTTGCGTCCAGCTAAATCCTGAACGAATTGCCAGGCGACGCGGCCGGAGCGGGCGCCGCGTGTCATGGTCCATTCGATGGCGGCGGCCTTTAATTCCTCCGGCGAGACGTCGATGCCGTGATAATCCACATAGCCTTGGATCATGTCGAAATAGGTTTGCTGGTCGCAGGTGTGGAATCCCAGCCAAAGACCGAACCGGTCCGACAGTGACACCGCTTCCTCCACCGCTTCGCTCGGGTGGATGGCGGTCGATTGCTCGTTTTCGATCATATCCCGAGCCATCAAATGGCGCCGGTTCGAGGTCGCGTAGAAGATCGTGTTGGCTGGCCGGCCCTCAATGCCGCCTTCGAGAACGGCTTTGAGGGATTTGTATGTGGTATCGTCCGAATCGAAGGATAAATCGTCGCAGAACAGGATGGCGCGACGCGAATGCCCGCGCAATTTCACCAAAAGCTGGGGCAGGGAGGGAATTTCCTCGCGGTGAATCTCTATCAGAGCCAGGCTGCCGGGCTGCTCTTTGTTGATAGCGCCGTGCACCGCCTTGATCAGCGAGCTCTTGCCCATGCCGCGCGCACCCCAAAGAAGAGCATTGTTGGCGGATAGGCCGGCGACGAAACGTAAGGTGTTTTCGTGTAACAGGTCGCGCACCTGCTCAATGCCTTGCAAAAGACCCAAATCGACCCGATTAATATGACGAACGGGCTCTAAATACTCGCCTTCGGCGTGCCAAACGAAGGCATCGGCGGAATCGAGTGGCGCGTCCACCCGTTCAGGCGGCGCCAAGCGTTCGAGCGCTTCTGCTATACGGAGTAATAGCGCTTCAGTATTTGGGTCGGACATGCGAGAACCTGAACCGGGATTATTTGTAAAAGCCCGCGCAACCTATTCATAAGCACATCCACGGTCAACGCCGGGGCGCGCATTACTATTTGCCCGCACGGCTATTATTGCCTATCTTGCGGAGCGTTTTTTGGGGGCCCAAAGGGCCCGAATTAGAGGAGAGGAAGGAATATGCCTCGATTGTTTGCCAAGGCGGGAAATCTCGCGGTGGCGGGAAAAGTCAGCCTGCTGGGATTGGTCCTGATTGGCTTAACCGCGTGTCCCCAGCCGGGAGCGGGCGGTGGCGAAGGCGAAGGCGGCCTGGGTGGCATCGAAGCGATCCTGCCTCTGGTGCTGATTTTCGTCGTTTTCTATTTTCTCCTGATCCGCCCGCAACAGAAAAAGCAGAAAGCGCACCGCGCCATGCTTAATGAAGTGCGCCGCGGCGACGATATCGTGACCAATGGCGGCATTGTCGGCCATGTGGTCAAGGTCGGGCGGGACGACAATCTACTTGTTGAGATTGCGCCCAATGTCCGCGTTCGCGTCATGCGTAATATGATTTCCGAAGTAATCCGCCGCCCCGATCCCGAGTTCGACGATGAAGACGAAGATGAGGATTTTGAGGAGGGGAGCTACGAGGAAGAGGAGGAATATGAGGATGATGGCGAGTTCGAGGATGAGGAAACATCCGAGGAAGAACCCAAAAAGTAAGATTTTGGGCTCATCGCCGTCTGAACCGTAACGCTCGCCCATGCTGCGAATCCGTCTCTGGCAGGTAATCGTTGTTGTGCTGGTCTGCGCGGCATCGATCCTGTTTGCGGTGCCGAACCTGTTTAACAAGGATTCGCTCAGCGAAACCTATCCCGATTGGTTGCCAAGCCAGCAGGTCAATCTCGGCCTCGATCTGCAGGGCGGTTCTCATCTGTTGCTTGAGGTGCAGATCGAGAACGTGTTGATCGAGCGCATTGATGCGTTGGTCGATGATGCGCGCAGTGCGCTGAGAGGTGAGCGCATCGGCTACACCGGCCTGAAGCGGCGCGGGCTCACCGTCGTGTTTCAACTGACCAATCTCGAAAACCTCGAAGCCGCGCACGAAGTTCTGTTTGATTTGGATCGCGAATTGCAGGTTCAAAGCGGTGACGATGGCGCCTTTGTGCTGTCCCTGACCGAATCAGCCATCACGGCGCGGAAGGTCTCTGCCCTCGGCCAATCGATTGAGATTATCCGCCGCCGCATCGATGAGACCGGCGTGGCCGAGCCGACGATCCAGCGCCAGGGCGAAGATCGCATCCTGGTGCAGCTTCCCGGCCTTGACGACCCGGAACGGCTCAAACGGTTGCTCGGCAAGACGGCAAAAATGTCGTTTCATTTGGTCGACCAAACCGTGACCGATGCGGATTTGGCGCGCGGCCGCCTGCCGCCAGGCACCATGAAGCTGCCCGCCGATGACGAAGTGGATGATCAAGGCAATCCGCGCTACTACCCGATTCGTAAGCGCGTCATGGTGAGCGGTGATTCGCTGGTCGATTCCCAGCCGACATTTCAAGACAACCAGGCGGTGGTCAGTTTCCGCTTCGATACCAGCGGGGCCAAGAAATTCGGCCGCGTGACGCAGGAAAATGTCGGCCGGCCGTTCGCCATCGTGCTCGACGGCAAGGTCATCAGCGCGCCGGTGATCCGCGAGGCAATCCTCGGCGGCAGCGGTGTCATCAGCGGCAATTTCAACACCCAGAGCGCGCGCGACCTGGCGCTCTTGTTGCGTGCCGGCGCGCTTCCGGCACCGATGAAAATTCTCGAGGAGCGCACCGTCGGCCCCGACCTCGGCGCCGATTCGATCGATGCCGGCAAGATCGCCAGCCTGATCGGCCTCGCCGCCGTGATCGTCTTTATGCTGCTCTATTACGGCCTCTTTGGCATCGTCGCCGATTTCGCGCTGATCCTGAATTTGGTCATCATTCTCGGCGTGCTCTCAATCCTGCAGGCAACCCTGACGCTGCCGGGTATCGCCGGGATCGTGCTCACCATCGGCATGGCGGTGGATGCCAATGTGCTCATCTTCGAGCGCATACGCGAGGAAGTAAAAGGCGGCAGATCGCCTTTCTCGGCCATGGAGGCGGGCTATAAGCGCGCCTTCACAACGATTTTCGATTCGAATTTGACCACCCTGATCGCCGCTTTCATTCTCTATATTTTCGGCTCGGGGCCGGTGCAGGGTTTTGCCGTGACGCTTGGCATCGGCATCGTCACATCGATGTTCACAGCGATGCTGGTGAGCCGTTACATCCTGGTCTGGTGGTTGAAGCGCACCCGTCCCAAAACGTTGCCGCTCTAGGCCGGGTATAGATTATGAAGCATATTCGTATCATCCCCGATAAAACGGACATCCCGTTTCTGCGGCTTCGGCGCGGCTTTTTCGTTTTTTCCGCCATCCTTATCGTTCTTTCCATTGTGCTGTTATTTGTCAAAGGTCTGAATTTCGGCATCGATTTCGAAGGCGGAATTCTGATTGAAGTCGGCACCGAGCAGACCGCCGATATCGCCGGTATGCGCGCAACGCTGGGTGATTTGGGCCTGGGTGAGGTCAGTCTGCAGGAGTTCGGCTCCGACACCGATGTGCTGATTCGTATCGAACGCCAGCCGGGTGATGCCGAGGCGCAACAGGCAGCGATTACGGTCGTCCGCAATGCCCTGGAGAAAAATTTCGGCAGCGGCATGACCTATCGGCGGACCGAATTTGTCGGCCCCAAGGTTGGTGCCGAACTGATCCAGGCGGGCATCATCGCCATGGCCCTCTCGATCGCGCTGATGCTGGTTTATATTTGGTTCCGCTTTGAATTGCCGTTTGCTATCGGCGCCATTGTCGCGCTTGTGCATGACGTGGTCCTAACCCTCGGCATGTTCGCCCTCTTCGGCCTCGAGTTTAATTTGGCGATTGTTGCGGCGATTCTTCTGATCGTCGGCTATTCGATGAACGACACGGTCGTGGTCTATGACCGGGTGCGCGAGAATTTGCGCAAATACAAAAAGATGCCGCTGGTTGAACTGCTCAACGTAAGCGTCAACGATACGCTGGCGCGCACCGTCATGACCTCGCTCACCACCTTGCTCGCCCTGGCGGCGTTGCTGATCTTTGGTGGTGAAGTGATCCGCGATTTCACCATCGCCATGATCTGGGGCGTTGTCGTCGGCACCTACTCCTCCGTCTTCATTGCCGCCGCGACCCTGATGACGGTCAAGCCCGGCACCGGGACGAATGTCGCCCCATCCGGTTTCGGCTCTGCCGAGCGGACGAAATCCAAGGACAGCGTCGAAGATGACGAAGCGCTGCAGCGTTTCGCCAATCTGCCGGCACCGGATGATGAAGACGATGACGATGAGCCGGACCCGGAACCGACACCGGATGCCGGTGGCTCGCGTGCCAGCCGGCGCGCCTCGTCGTCGCGTGCCAGACGCAATAAGCGCCGGCGTAGAAAACGCTAGGCGGGCGCGGGCCGATGGATATCACGCCAGAAATTCCGGCCGAGCGAAAATATATTGATCATTATGGCGACGGCGGATTTCGCGTCGGCGGCGAGCGCTATGAGGGCTCGGTCATTGTCACGCCGGAACAGGTCTGGCCATGGCCGGTTTCCAGCTTTGCCGAGCTTACCTCGGAGAGTGTTGCTCCGGTGCTTAGCGCCGAGCCGGCGATCGAGCTATTGCTGATCGGCTGCGGTGCGCGGGTGGCGCGAATTCCGAACCATGTGCGCGAGACGCTACGGTCGGGCGCCATTACCGTCGATGGAATGGAAACCGGCGCCGCGTGCCGGACCTACAATGTGCTGATGGCGGAAGAGCGCCGCGTCGCCGTGGCTTTGATTGCCATCTAACACCCAAACAAAAACCGGGCCCCGCGAGGGGACCCGGCATTTGATTAATATGCGCTCTCGGATCAGTAGATGTTTTGCGCCGAGACCATGGCGTAAAGCATTGGGATCGAGAGCATGGTATTGGTGCGGGAGAACAGCATCGCCGTTCGCGCCGCTTTCTTCTTGGCGTCGGCATCCACTTGGACGATGCCGAGCGCCTTCTTTTGATTGGGCCAGATAACACCCCAAACATTGAAGGCCATGATAATGCCCATCCACATGCCGATACCGATGGCACAATGTTTTATGACGAATGCGTCATCCGCCGCGCCGACAATACCGAGAGTGATGGCATCCACGATGTAGCCTTGCCAAGCGGCTAGGATCAGCCCGGTCACCAGGGTGGCGAGTGCCGCCCAGCGGAACCAGAACAGCGCCGCCGGCGCGATCACCTTGCCGATGGCCGGCTTTTGATCATCCGGAATCTTAGGCATGTTGGGGATCTGGACAAAGTTAAAATACCATAACAGGCCGATCCACATGACGCCGCTTAGCACATGCAGCCAGCGCATCATAAAAAGGCCCCAGACTTCGTTAAATAAATCCATTATGCGTTCCTCCCTTTCATCAAGCGATTGCAGCGAGGACGGCAACCATGATGACGGTGAGGACAATCCCCATCACCACAGTGCTGGATAATTTTTCAAGCGGGTTACTCATTGCACCTTTCCCCCCTTTTGTTGTCGTACTCGGTGAAAAGCATAGTGCATTGCTTGGGTGTTTCAATTGCTTTGCTGGATATTTGAAGCCGGCAGGTGACAGCCCGGGGGGTTAAGGCCGCCCTGGGCCGAGCGCCAGGCGAGCCGCGCGCTGACCGGAGAGCACCGCGCCCTCGATCGTCGCCGGCAGGCCGGTATCGGTCCAATCGCCGGCGAGGAACAGGTTTTCATAGGCGGTGCGGGGCGGTGGCCGCATGGCCAGCATCGCCGGTATTTGCGCAAACGTCGCCCGCTTTTCCTTGACTATTCTGTATGGAGGCGGCTCTGAGCGCGGCTTTCCGAGCGCCCGGGAGACATCCTGCCAGAGCAGCCGGGCAATCTCATCGGCATCCTTGGTGGCCAATTCGTCGGCCGCGCTGACTGTGACCGAGGCAATGTCCTCACGTGCAAACAACCAATGCGCGGTGCCGCCGATGATGCCGAGCAGGCGGTTGCCGCCCGGCAATTCGATCCTGTCGTCGAGACGGAAATGCCCATTCACGATCGCGCGGGTCTCGGGCGGCGCCGATATTTCCGGTAGAATTTGCCCCATTCCCGAGGGCGGCAAGGCGAGGACAACGCGATCATCGGGACCAAGGGCGACCGACTCGGCGGCGAATTCAAGCGCTTCGATTCGTCCGCCCGAAGCGTTGAGCGCACGCAAGCGCTGGCTGAAGAGAATCTCGCCGCCATTGGCGAGAATGTATTTTACCCCAGGCTCGACGAGGTCCGGGCCGAGGCCATTTCGCGCCACAAAAGCCCGGCACGCCGCCTCGCCCTGGCCGAAGGTGAGGCGCAGGACCGGCCACAACAGGCGCGCCGCACCTTCCTCTGTCGAGGCGTTGAGCACCGCCACGGTGAGCGGTTCCCATAGGCGCTCGGTAAGCGGTCCCGATGCGCCGACACAATCGGCGACGCTCGCCTTTTTTGCCGCGAATGCAAATTTCAGGCCGGCGAGATAATCCGTCCACTTGGTGCCCGGTACGCGCCTGGCACGAGAGAATATCCACCACGGCAAGCGGCCGCCATTTGGCCGCAACGTCCAGCGCGCGCCGCTTCTCACATCAAAGAACGGGAATTCGGCGCGGCTTTGGCCGGCCAGCCCGTCGCGCCCGCCGATAATATCGAGATAGGAAAACACAGCCGGATTGGCGCCGAGAATCAAGTGATTGCCATTGTCGATGACGCGGTCGAGGGATTCGTCGTGGAACGAGCGGCAGCGCCCGCCGGCTTGGCCCGCCGCCTCATAAAGCGTCACCGCGCGGCCCGTGCGGGCGATCTCGGTGGCACAGGCGAGCCCGGCCATGCCGGCGCCGATGACATGAATCATCGCCATATGTGGAAGCTCCGCTCGGCTATTGGTTACAAGGTTTATATGGCATAGCCCTCCCAGCTCTGGCAAACCGCCGCCGGCGGGGCCATTGTAGGACAGCATGACTGGGACCGATTCTTTTCACACGCTGGCTGCGGCCGCCCGTGCCGCGGATCATGACCGCTATCTTTGCGCGCTATTTGCGCCGCCGCCGGCGCGCGCCGCTCTGTTCGCGCTGATCCTGTTCAATGCCGAGATTGCGCGCACGCGCGAGGCGGTGAGCGAGCCGATGCTTGGCCGGATTCGCCTGCAATGGTGGCGTGAGGCAATTGATGAAATTTACCAGGGCCGGGTGCGCCGGCATGAGGTCGTCGAGCCACTGGCCGAGGCGATCGGCGCGCACGGCCTCACGCGCAGCTATTTTGACCGTTTGATCGAGGCGCGTGAGAGCGATCTCGATGAGGTGCCGCCCGCAACCATGGCGGCGCTCGAAATTTACGCCGAGGAAAGTGCTGCGCCACTGGTCTCGCTCGGGCTTGAAATTGTTGGCGCCGATGCGGGCGCGTTGGAAGATTTGGCGCGCCATACAGGTGTTGGCTGGGCGTTGACCGGTCTCATGCGCGCCTTGCCGCATCATGCGGCGCAAGGGCGCATTCTGTTGCCGGACAAAGAGGGCCGAGACGTCCGGGCGGTCGGCGAAATCGCGCGCCGGCATGTAGATAAGGCCCGTAAGCTCCGCCGTGGCGCTCCGCGTGCCGTCAAGCGCATCACATTGCTCGCTGTTCTGGCCGACGTCTATCTCAGCCGCCTGGCGGCATGCGGTCACGACCCCTACAATTCGCGCACCGCCATTGGACCCTTGCGCCGCCAGCTATTGCTCAGCCGCGCGGCCTTTTTCGGGCTGTCCTAAGCCGCCAGCCACAGCGCCAATTGATCGAGCGCGCGCCTGGCCATGGCTGGTTTGCGCTCGCGCTTATGCACCTTGCCTTCGAGCGGCGGAAACAGGCCGAAATTGACATTCATCGGCTGAAAGCTCGCACCCTCGCTGAGGTGCCCGCCGGTGATATGATTTAACAGTGCGCCGAGCGCCGTTGTCGGTGGCGGCGGGTTGATCTCGCCGCCGGCCAATTCATCGGCCATGAAACGCCCGGCAATGAGGCCGATGGCCGCGCTTTCGACATAACCCTCGACGCCGGTGATCTGGCCGGCAAAGCGGATATTGGGTTGTGCCTTGAGGCGCAGCGCGCCATCGAGGATTTGCGGGCTGTTGAGGAAGGTATTGCGGTGCATGCCGCCGAGACGGGCGAAGCGGGCATTTTCGAGGCCGGGAATGGCCCTGAAAACACGCTTCTGCTCGCCATGTTTCATTTTTGTCTGGAAGCCGACCATGTTGTAGAGCGTGCCCAGCGCATTGTCCTGGCGTAGCTGCACGATGGCATGGGATTTGACTTCCGGCGAACGCGGGTTGGTGAGGCCGACCGGCTTGAGCGGGCCATAGCGCAGCGTTTCGCGCCCACGCCCGGCCATTACCTCTATCGGCAGGCAGCCCTCGAAATAAGGCGTGTCCTTTTCCCACTCCTTGAACTCGCCATATTCGGCGCTGACCAACGCATCGATAAAGGCCTCATATTGCGCGCCATCGAGCGGGCAGTTGATATAGGCGGCGGCATCGCCGCCCGGGCCTTCCTTGTCGTAGCGCGACTGCATCCAGGCGATATTGAAATCGATACTGTCTTTGTAAATCACCGGCGCAATGGCATCGAAAAAAGCCAGCGCTTGCGTGCCGCTGCGCTCCAATATGGAAGCGCCGAGGCTGGCCGAGGTCAGCGGGCCGCTCGCCACCAAAACCGGCCCGGCATCAACATCCGGCAGTTCGCGCACTTCCTCGCGCCGGATCTCAATCTTTTCGTGAGCCTCAAGAGCCCTCTCAACCGCGCCGGCAAAACCCTTCCGGTCGACCGCGAGAGCGCCGCCGGCCGGCACTTTGTGAGCATCGGCGGAACGCAGGATCAGCGATCCGGCACGCCGCATTTCCTCATGCAGGACACCGACCGCATTGTTCTCGGCATTATCCGAACGAAACGAGTTGGAGCACACCAGCTCGGCCAATTGCTCGCTGATATGCGCTTCGGTTGGTTGGCTCGGGCGCATTTCATGCAATATCACGTTGATGCCGTGTTCAGCCATCTGCCAGGCGGCCTCGCAGCCCGCCAGGCCGCCGCCGATGACGCGCGCGCGCACCAGAGAAATTTTGTTCATGCGGTTCAGTATAGAGGAGGGGCGGGTGGCTTTCGATCAACTTGGTGGCCGGGCTTGACATCAATGTGCGGTACAATTTCCCCCTGGCGCATGACGAAATTATAATAGAGCAGCTCGCCCGAGCCGAGCAGGTTGGGGATCCGGGTGCCTTTGACGCCCATGAAGGTGTGCATGGCGTGGCGTAGCAGCATCGGAATCATGCCTTCGGCGGCGGCGGCGCGCCGGTCGCTGTCGAGCTCCAGCGCGCGCAGCACGTTCTGCGAAATATCCTCGCGCCTGATCAGGGCGAGAGGACATTGGTCCAGTTCCCTAAGCAATTGCTCCATTTCGCTGACCAGCCTGATATCGGCAAAGAGGAAATAGCCACCCGGCCTTAGCACGCGATCGACCTGGCTGAGAAACTTCGACATATCGCCGTAGCAAAATGACGATTCGACATTGACCACGACATCGAAACTGTCATCGTCAAACGGCAGGCTTTCGGCGCTGCCGGCGATGAATTCAATCACCGTATTGCCGTGTACGCGGTGGCAGAATTCGACCTGGCTGGTGGCGACATCGAGGCCGGTGACATGTTTCGGCGCCAGGTAGCGCGAGATGTAGGAGCTGCCGCCGCCGCGCCCGCAGCCCACTTCCAGCACCTCGCACCCGGCGATATCGATAGCGCTGGTGACATGGTGATAGAGCTGGGCGCACATCCGGCCGAGCTCGTCTTCCGACTTGAGAGCGAGCGGCGCCGTTTCGTCACCCTCATCCGCCGCATAGCCGTAATTCATGAAAGTCCACCATTCGGCGCCGGCATATTTGCGCCCGAGAAATTGGTGAATGGCGCGCCAGGCAAAGCGGCGAAAGCGCGGCGAATGACGCATGAGCCAAAGAATGATTGCTGCCAGCATGGCGATTCCTCTCCTCGTGGTTGATCGAAAATCAACCTGCACCGCGCAACCGGAAATTCAAATTTTGCGCAGTGCCAAACGTGGGAGGGATTGTCGGGGGGAAGCCTGGATAGGCTGCTCTAACGATTGTAGCGGTGGCCGAACAGCATGGTGACGTTGGTACGGCGGTTGCTGTAACCGGCGCGGAAATGACAATCGTCGGTCTTGTGAAACAGGTTCGAGTTGAAAATCAGGGCCCGGTTGGCGCGGTGCGGAATGATGAGGCTTTCGCCGCCCTCAGCCTCAAGATATTTGTCGATCGCGTCCTGCTCATTGTTGTAGCGGCGGAAATCCCATGTCATCGGCGCTTCCGCCTTGAACACTTCGAGGCCACCGGAATCGGGATCGCAATTGGCGTCGTCCGGCGAAATCCAGAAATTGATATTCACGGCGGCGCAATCGGCATGTTTGTTGAGCCCGCTCAGTTCCTGATCGCACTTGTAGGCCCACATCTCGATCAGCGGGTGATCTTTGAGGATCGCCGGCAACGCCTGGCGCAGTTCATGTGCGATTTGCAGCAATAGCGGCTCGCAAAATCCATCGAGCAGATAGGTGCCGAGATAGCCCGACTTGACGTCCTTCCAAATCGTCGCCTCGCGGCAGAAGGCGCGCAGGCGCGACAGAACATCCCGACTCAGGAGATCGTCGACCACGGCAAGGTTCGGATTGGAGCCGAAATAGGCGCTTTCGACTTGCTTACGGTTGACGCCCTTGCCGAGCGACGAGTTTGCGCTGAGCGGGCAAGCGGGAATGTAATAAGCCGTATCGTAGCTCGGCGTCAACTTATCGCGCTGCTCTTGGTTGAGCGTAAACAGATGGTCGTGCGGCGTGTGGCGCGGCATGGCATCGCGCACCGATTCGTAGCCGGCAATAATTTTCTGGATATCGTCGCCGGCCACGCCGCGCGCATAGAGGTGGCGCATCTGATCGATATCATGGCTCAGTTTGAACGGCGCCGAGATGCGCTTAGGTTTGGTGGCGAGCTGGCTGGCGCGCTTGAAATGGTCGTAGGCGTCTTCGATCTCGCCTTCGGCCAGGAAGCACAGCGCCAACTTCAAATGACCTTCGCCCAGCTCGGGCGCAAGTGTGATGGCGGTTTCAAAATGTTTGCGTGCGGCTGAATTATCGGCCGAGCCGAACATGGCCCAGCCGAGATTCAAATGGGCGCTCGCCGAATCAGGCTGTAGCTCAACCGCGCGGCGGTTATGGCTGATGGCTTCCTGCAAATTGCCAAGGTCGAACTGCGCCAAGCCAAGATTGGCATGCGCCGCGGCATGGTCGGCATTTATTTCGATGGCGCGCTGATAGCAGGTGACAGCATCTTCCAGCCGGTTGGCAGCATGATAGGCGCTGCCCAATGTGCTTTCGATATCGGCCGAACCAGGTTGAATCTGGCGCGCTTGCTTGAGGCTTTCAATCGCCTCGTCATAGCGCTCCAGCTTGCGCAGCAATTGGCCCATGCTGGCCAGGCTCTCGGCGGAATGCGCATCAATCTCGACGGCGTGGCGGAAGCATTCCAGCGCTTTCTCAGCTTGGTCGAGCGCTGCATAGGCGCGCCCCAAATTGCCATGATAGGCGGCATTGCCGGCTTCGCCCGAAATCGCCCGCTCAATCAGCTCGATCGCCTCGCCCGGCTGGTTGCGCGCCAGGCGGATCAGGCCGGAAAGGTGCAGTGCATCGGGAAGGTCAGGCTCGACATCGAGCAGCAAGCGATAGAGCCCGTCCGCCTCGTCCAGGCGCCCGGCCTGATGATGCTGCACGGCCATATTGAGCAGCTCGCCGCGATCCTGTGTTTGCTCGGCTGCCGTTTGACCGGACTGGTATCCGGTATCCTCTATGCGCTCAACATAAGCCATTGGGCGAGAATAACGTTTCGTCCATTAAGCAATGGTTAAACTATTGTATTAATTTAGGCGGCTGAGCGCTTCGCGGAAGCGCGCCTTCGTTTCGGCTTGACCTGCTTGGGCGTCAGCGCTTTTACGAGATATTGCCCGGTATAGCTCTCTGCATGTTGGGATATATCTTCCGGGCTACCTTCGGCCACCAGGCGGCCGCCGCCATCGCCGCCGTCGGGGCCGAGGTCGATCACCCAATCCGCGGTCTTGATGACTTCGAGATTGTGCTCGATGACCAATACCGTATTGCCGGTTTCCACCAGGGTGTGCAGCACTTCCAGGAGCTTGTGCACATCGTGGAAATGGAGGCCTGTGGTCGGTTCGTCCAAAATGTAAAGCGTGCGCCCGGTGGCGCGGCGCGACAGTTCCTTGGCCAGCTTCACCCGCTGCGCTTCGCCGCCCGAGAGCGTTGTCGCCTGCTGGCCGACCTTGATGTAGCCGAGGCCGACGCGCTCCAAGGTTTCGAGCTTGTTGCGGATCGCCGGCACTGCCTTGAAGAATTCATGAGCGGCCTCGACCGTGAGTTCGAGCACATCGGCAATTGATTTGCCCTTGTAGCGGATCTCCAGGGTCTCGCGGTTGTAGCGATGGCCGCTGCATTCCTCGCACTGAACATAGATATCGGGCAGAAAATGCATCTCGATCTTGATCAGGCCGTCGCCCTGGCACGCTTCGCAACGCCCGCCCTTGACGTTGAACGAGAAGCGCCCCGGCTTGTAGCCGCGCGTCTTGGCTTCCGGCAGGCCGGCGAACCAGTCGCGGATCGGGCCGAAGGCACCGGTATAGGTCGCCGGGTTGGAGCGCGGCGTGCGGCCGATCGGCGATTGATCGATGTCGACGATCTTGTCGATAAACTCCAGGCCCTCGATATTGCCATGCGCGCCGGGTTGCGCCCGGGCGCCGTTCATGCGTTTGGCCACCGCCTTGTAGAGCGTGTCGACAATGAGCGTCGATTTGCCGCTGCCCGAAACGCCGGTGACGCAAGTGAAGGTGCCGAGCGGAATCTTGACATCGATATCGCGCAGATTGTTGGCCCGGGCGCCGATTACCTTTACCGCCTGTTTCTTTTTGCCGGCGCGGCGCTTTTCCGGCACGGCGATCTGTTCCATGCCGGTGAGGTACTGTCCGGTCAGGCTGCCGGGTGCGGCCATGATCGTTTGTGGCGTGCCTTCGGCGACAATTTCGCCGCCATGAATGCCGGCGGCGGGGCCCATATCGATGACATGATCGGCGGTCAGGATGGCGTCTTCGTCATGCTCGACGACGAGCACCGAATTGCCGAGGTCGCGTAAATTCTTCAGCGTACCCAAGAGGCGCGCATTGTCGCGCTGGTGCAGGCCGATGGAGGGCTCGTCGAGCACATAGAGCACGCCGGTCAGGCCCGAGCCGATTTGCGAGGCAAGGCGGATGCGCTGGCTCTCGCCGCCCGAAAGGGTGCCGGCCGAGCGCGCCAGGGTGAGATATTCCAGGCCGACATCGACAAGGAAGCGCAGCCGCTCATTGATCTCTTTCAATATGCGTTGGGCGATCTCTTTGTGTTTGGCGCTGAGCTCATTATCCAACGCCGTGAACCAGTCGGCGGCCTGGAGGATACTGAGCTCGGTGATCTCGCCGATATGGCGCCCGCCGACTTTGACCGCCAATGCTTCCGCTTTGAGGCGGTTGCCGGCGCAGGCTTCGCACGGCGCGGTGCTCTGGAATTTGGCCAGTTCGTCGCGTAGCCAGGCGCTGTCTGATTCGCTCCAACGGCGGTCGAGATTGGGCAGCACGCCTTCGAACGGCTTTGTGGTGCTGTATTCGCGCGTGCCGTCATCATAGCGGAATTTGATGCGCTCCTTGCCGGAGCCATTGAGAATCGCCTCGCGTATATTCCTGGGCAGTTCGCTCCAGGCGGTTTGCGTGCTCTCCTTATAGTGGCGCGCGATGCTGTCCAGGGTCTGACCGTAATAGGGCGAGGAGGAGTTGGCCCAGGGCGCAATCGCCCCTTCGCGTAAACTCAGGCTGGGATCCGGCACTACCAGCTCGGCATCGAAATACATGCGCACGCCGAGGCCGTCGCAGGACGGGCAGGCGCCGAACGGATTGTTGAAGGAAAACAGGCGCGGTTCGATTTCTTCAATGGTGAAACCCGAGACTGGGCAGGCGAATTTGGCCGAGAAAATCGTCCGTTCGCCACTATCCGCATCCTCGGCAATGGCAAGGCCATCGGTCAGCGAGAGCGCCGTTTCCAAACTGTCGGCCAGGCGGTTGCCGAGATCGGCTTTGACGACGATGCGGTCGATGACGATTTCGATATCGTGTTTCTTTTTCTTGTCGAGCTCCGGCGCGTTATCGATATCGTGCATCTCGCCATCGATCTTGACCCGGGTGAAACCGCGCTTCATCAGCTCGGCCAGTTCCTTGCGGTATTCGCCCTTGCGCCCGCGGATAATCGGCGCCAGCAATAAGAGCCGGGTGCCGGACTTCATCTCGAGGATACGGTCGACCATCTGGCTGATCGTCTGGCTCTCGATCGGCAGGCCCGTGGCGGGCGAGTAGGGGATGCCGATGCGGGCAAACAGCAGACGGAGATAATCATATATCTCGGTCACCGTGCCGACGGTCGAGCGTGGATTTTTGGAGGTGGTTTTTTGCTCGATGGAAATCGCCGGCGACAAGCCGTCGATCGAATCGACATCGGGCTTTTGCATCAATTGCAGGAATTGCCTGGCATAGGCCGAGAGGCTCTCGACGTAGCGGCGCTGGCCTTCGGCATAGATGGTATCGAAGGCGAGCGATGATTTGCCCGAGCCCGAGAGACCGGTGATCACCACCAGCTTGTCGCGCGGCAGTTCGACATCGACGCCCTTGAGATTATGCTCCCGGGCGCCGCGTATGCTGATGTTTTTGTGCATTTGACCGGCTTAGGGCGATATCGGCATTCAGGATTGGCGAACAGGCAATATAGGCAGCCCGGCCCATGAATGCGAGCCCGATGGCGAATCAAATGAAGAGAATTGAGGGGGCGAAGCTCTAGGTCACGATATCGAGCATGGTGCGTTGCATCTCGTTGGCCATCTTCGACACTTTGGCGCTTGCTTTGAAGGCGTGCCCGGCGGATTTGAATTCAATTACATCCTCGACCTCGGGGCCACTGGGTTTGGTCGCCGTCGCTTTGGTAATTTTTTGCACAGCCTTGTCAACGCGCTTACTGGCATTCAGCAGGCCGGTATTGGCTATTCTAACTGCACTGATCATGGCATCGGCTCCAAATGGTCGAACTCGGATACGCTGTTTTGTGCATTATTGCACACTGATTAATTATACTTTAAATGAATATTATTAACAATCCGTTAATGCCGCTGGGCGGGATACCGATGATTGCGGCGGCGTGGCCGATGCGCCAAAATGATGCCTTCTGAAGAGTCGGCGAGCGAATGGGAGAAGATCATGGCGGGCAGCGTAAACAAGGTGATTTTGGTGGGTAATCTCGGGCGGGATCCGGAGGCGCGCCAGATGCAGGACGGCAATCCGGTGGTCAATCTCTCGCTCGCGACGTCGGAAAGCTGGAAAGACAAGAATACCGGCGAGCGGCGCGAAAAGACCGAATGGCACCGGGTGGTGATCTTTAACGAACGCTTGGCTGACGTGGCGCAGAAATTTCTCCACAAGGGCTCGAAAATATATATCGAGGGCCAGTTGCAGACGCGTAAATGGACCGACCAATCGGGTGTCGAGAAATATTCCACTGAAGTCGTATTGCAGCGCTTCCGGGGCGAGTTGCAAATGCTCGATAGCAGGGGCGACGGCGGCGGTGGCGGCTTTAATCAGGATAGCGGCGGCGCCCCGGGTGGGGGCTCCGGCGGCGGCGCGCCATCGGGCGGCGGCCTTGATGACGACATCCCGTTTTAACGCCTGATTTCACACTCATTCTTGGGCTTGTGAGCAGCGCCTGAGGCGTTGTTCGCAAGTGCGAAATAGTCTATTATTCCAGTCGGCGATTCGGACCAAATTTGCCCGGACGTTTTCTTTTGAATCAATAGATTATGATAAGCCTTTGAGCACAACGCCACCTTCAATTCCGCCGGCTGATTTGCCGCCTGGCGAACCGCCGCCTGACGGTCCGGGGCAGGGTGGCGAGCCGGTCTCCATCGAAGAGGAAATGAAGCGCTCCTATCTCGATTACGCCATGAGCGTGATCGTCTCGCGGGCGCTGCCGGATGTGCGCGATGGTCTGAAGCCGGTGCACCGCCGCATCCTGCATGCGATGAACGAAGGCGGCTATACCGCCGATAAGCCGTACCGCAAATCGGCCCGCGTCGTCGGCGATGTCATGGGTAAATATCATCCGCATGGCGATTCGGCGATTTACGATGCCATGGTGCGCATGGCGCAGGATTTTTCCATGCGTCTGCCGCTCCTCGACGGCCAGGGCAATTACGGCTCGATGGACGGCGATCCGCCGGCGGCAATGCGCTACACAGAAGTGCGCATGGCGGCCTCGGCCCATGCCCTCCTTGCCGACCTTGATAAAGACACGGTCGATTTTCAGGCCAACTATGATGAATCGGCGCATGAGCCGACCGTCCTGCCGGCCGAATATCCCAACCTTCTGGTCAATGGCGCGAGCGGTATTGCAGTCGGCATGGCGACAAATATTCCGCCGCACAATCTCGGCGAAGTGGTCAACGCCTGTCTCGCCTATGTCGACAATCCGGAAATCGACGTGAACGGGCTGATGGCGCATATCGAAGGCCCGGATTTCCCCACCGGTGGCCTCATTCTCGGCCGTTCCGGCATCCGCCAGGCCTATCACACCGGGCGCGGCTCGGTGATTGTGCGTGCGCGCGCCGCCATTGAGGAAATCCGCAAGGACCGCGAAGCCATCATCGTCACCGAGATTCCCTATCAGGTAAACAAGTCGCGCATGTTGGAGCGCATTGCCGAGCTGGTGCAGGAGAAGAAGATCGAGGGTATCAGCGATCTTAGGGATGAATCCGATCGCGACGGCGTGCGCGTGGTGATCGAGTTGAAGCGCGACGCGATTGGCGAGGTCGTGCTCAACCAGCTCTATCGTTACTCCTCGCTGCAGACCAGCTTCGGTGTCAATATGCTGGCGTTGAACGGCGGCAAACCCGGCATCATGAACCTGAAAGAGGTGATTGCCGCCTTCGTTGCCTTCCGCCAGGAGGTTATCACCCGGCGCACCGTCTATCTCCTCGGCAAGGCGCGCGACCGGGCGCATATGCTGGTTGGCCTGGCCATTGCGATCGCCAATATAGATCCGATGATCGAGCTTATCCGCGGGGCCAAGGACCCGGCCAGCGCGCGCGAGGAAATGACGGCGCGCGAATGGCCGGCCAAGGATGCCCGTGCGCTGATAGAGCTGATTGCCGATCCGCGCCAAACGGTCGATGAGAATGGCAATTGCCGCCTTACCGACGAGCAGGCCAAGGCTATTTTGGAATTGCGCCTGCAACGGCTGACCGCCATGGAGCGCGACAAGTTGGGCGAGGAGTTGCACGCGATTGTCGGCGATATCAAACGCTATATCGAAATTCTGCATGACCCGGAGACGTTGCGCGGTGTGCTGCGTGAAGGCCTTGAGAAGGCACGAGACGATTTCGCCGATGATCGTCGAACGGCGCTGGTCGAGCAGGAATTCGAACATGATGTCGAAGATCTGATCCAGCGCGAGGAGATGGTCGTTACCCTGAGCCACGGCGGCTATATCAAGCGCGTGCCGCTCTCGACCTACCGCGCGCAGCGGCGCGGCGGCAAGGGCCGGGCCGGCATGCGGGTGCGCGACGAGGATTTCGTCGACCGCGTCTTCGTTCTCAACACCCACACCCCGGTTCTGTTTTTCTCCAGTGCCGGCAAGGTCTACAAGCTGAAGGTCTACCGCCTGCCGCTGGCCGAGCCGCAGGCGCGCGGCAAGGCGTTGATCAATCTCTTACCGCTGGCCGAGGGCGAGACCATCTCGACATTGCTGCCGATGCCCGAGGATGAGGAGAGCTGGGCCGATAGTCAGCTCATGTTCGCCACCGTGTCGGGCAATGTGCGGCGCAACAGCGCCGATGATTTCCGCAGCGTCATGGCCAATGGCAAGATCGCCATGAAGCTCGATGAGGGCGATGCCATCGTTGGCGTGAAGTTCTGTGGCGAAGATGACGATGTCCTGCTCGCCGCGTCGGGCGGCAAATGCATCCGCTTTCCGGTACCCGAGGTGCGGCTCTTTAAAGGGCGCAGCTCGCAGGGTGTGCGCGGTATGAATTTGGATAAGGGAGACAAGCTGATCTCCATGACCATCCTGCATCATACCGGCGTGACACCGGAGGAGCGCGACGGCTATTTCGGCCGCAAGCGCGAAGATGCGATACCCGACCTGGCGCCCGGGCGCCGCGCCACCCTGGAGGCGGACGAGCAGTTTCTCCTCACCGTGCGCGACGACGGCTATGGCAAGCGCACCTCGGCGCACGATTACCGCGTGACCCGGCGCGGCGGCAAGGGCGTGATCAATATCGATGTCGGCAAGTCCGGCAAGGTGGTGGCGGCGTTGCCGGTCGCCGATGACGACGAAATCATGCTGGTCACCGATGGCGGCCAGCTGATCCGTTGCGCGGTGCACGATATCAGCAAGGTGGGGCGGGCGGCGCGCGGCGTGCGCATTTTCCGCCTAGCCAAGGACGGCCGCGTCGTCTCGGTCGCCCATCTCGGCGAAGGCGCCAACGGTGACGCGGAAGCAGACGGCGACGCGCCAGCAGATAGCGGAGAAGAAGGCCAGGCATGAGCAAGCAACGCATCGGAATTTATCCCGGCACCTTCGATCCCATTACCTCGGGGCACTGCGATATTGTGCGCCGGGCGCTGCGCCTGGTCGACAAGCTCGTCATTGGCGTCGCCAGCAATGCCGGCAAGGGGCCGCTATTTGGGCTCGACGAGCGCATCGAGATGGCGCGCAACGACCTCGCCCAGTTCGATCCCGGCGGCGATCGCATCGAGGTCCGTTCTTTCGATATCTTGCTGATGCACTTCGCCGAACAAATGAATGCCGGAATTATTGTGCGCGGCTTGCGCGCTGTATCCGATTTCGATTTCGAATTCCAGATGACCGGCATGAATGCGCGCCTCAACCCGGAGATCGAAACCGTCTTCCTGATGGCGTCGGAGAGCCACCAGTTTATTTCATCGCGCTTCGTCAAGGAAATCGGCGGGCTCGGCGGCGATATTACCAGCTTCGTCTCGCCTGCCGTTGCCGAGCGCCTGGCCGAGCGTTACGCCAAGGGCTGAGGGCGCCCGGCACGCACGCCTTGGTCAAACCATGCGGGTCGATCTTTTCGATTTTACGCTGCCGCCGGAGCGCATCGCCGCGCGCCCGCTAAGCCCTAGGGATTCGGCCCGGCTGTTGCAGGTGGAAGCCGGCAAATTGCACGACCGTAGGGTGCGCGACCTGCCGGCGCTGCTGATGCCGGGTGATATATTGGTGCTGAACGATACCCGTGTCGTGCCGGCCCGTCTCAGCGGTCGGCGCGGCGAAGCGCGCATTGAGATCACCCTGCACCGGGTGCTGGGAGACGGTCTTTGGTCCGCCTTTGCCCGCCCGGCCAAACGCCTCAAGCCCGGCCAGGAGATTGTGTTCGCCGATGGTTTTAGCGCCCGGGTGGAAGCCCGCGAGGGTGGTGAGGTGCGCCTCCGCTTTGCCGTTCAAGGCGAGGATCTGCGCGCTGCCCTGGAGCGCCATGGCAGCCCGCCCTTGCCGCCTTATATACCGCGCGAGGATGGCCCGGATGCGCAAGACCGGACGGATTACCAGACCATCCATGCCGTCCATGACGGTGCCGTCGCCGCGCCGACCGCCGGGCTGCATATGACGGCCGAGCTCAACGCGGCATTGGCGGAACGCGGCGTTGCCTCAGCCTTCGTTACCCTCCATGTCGGCGCCGGCACGTTTTTGCCGGTGCGCACGGAGGATACGGCGGATCATGTCATGCATAGCGAGTGGGGCCAACTCAGCGCCGAGACAGCAGCCGCCATAAATGCCGCGCGCGAGAGCGGCGGGCGGGTAGTCGCCCTCGGCAGCACCAGTCTTCGTATCCTCGAGCGCGCGGCGGATGGGAAGGGGCGTCTTTCGCCCTTTTCAGGCGATATCGATCTCTTTATCGTGCCCGGCTACCGCTTCAAGATTGTCGATTTGATGATGACCAATTTCCACCTGCCGCGCTCGACCCTGTTCATGCTGGTTTCCGCCTTTGCCGGCCTGGCGCGCATGCAGGCGGCCTATGCCCATGCCATAGCGCAAAACTACCGCTTCTATTCCTACGGCGACGCTTGCCTGCTCACCCGCGCCGAAATGCCGGATCCATGAGCGCCATTTCGTTCAACATTTCGGCGCATGACGGCGCCGCGCGCGCAGGCCGCTTGGAGCTTGCCCATGGTGTCGTGCAGACGCCCGCTTTCATGCCGGTCGGTACGGCCGCGACGGTCAAGGGCGTGCTACCCGAAGCGGTCGCCGCGACGGGCGCGGAAATTCTGCTTGGCAATGTCTATCACCTAATGCTGCGCCCCGGTGCGGCGCGCATCAATGAGCTTGGCGGCTTGCATAAATTCATGAATTGGCCGGGTCCGATCCTGACTGATTCTGGCGGCTTTCAAGTCATGTCGCTGTCGAAGATTCGTGAGATCGATGAAGAGGGCGTCAACTTCCGCGCCCACACCGACGGTTCGCGCCACCGCCTCACGCCAGCGGATTCGATTGAAATCCAGCACCAGTTGGGCAGCGACATCTCCATGGTGCTCGACGAATGCACGCCTTATCCGGTGGCGGAAGAGGAAGCGGCAAGCTCCATGCGCCGCTCCATGCGCTGGGCCCAGCTATGCCGTGAGCGCTTCGAGGAACGCCCCGGCCATGCCCTCTTTGGTATTGTCCAGGGCAGTGTGTTTCCGGTTCTCCGCCAGGAATCGGCGGCGTCCTTACGCGATATCGGCTTTGACGGCTATGCCATTGGCGGCCTCGCGGTGGGCGAAGGCCAGGAGCAAATGCTTGCCATTCTGGACGGCCTTGACGGCGCGCTGCCGGAGGATCGTCCGCGCTATCTGATGGGCGTCGGCACGCCGGAGGATATCGTCAAATCCGTGTTGCGCGGTGTCGATATGTTCGATTGCGTGCTGCCGACCCGTTCGGGACGGACAGGGCGGGGTTATACCGCGCGCGGGCCGATCAATATCCGCAATGCCCGCCATGCCGCCGATCCGCGCCCGCTCGACGCCGATTGCGGCTGCAACAGCTGCGCCCAATACAGCCGCGCCTATCTCCACCATCTGTTCCGCTGCCAGGAAATGCTCGGCCCGATTCTGTTGACCCTGCACAACCTCAACTTCTATCAGACCCTAATGGCCGGCCTCCGTGCTGCGATTGCCGATGGCACCATGGCTATATTTGCAGCGCAATTCCTCGCCCGGGCGGATGAGGGTGATATCGAGCGACTATAGAGAGCAGCCCAATCTTGACCAAATCCGGGTCTATCCATATGGTGGCGCACCTTCCCGGGGGCGCGTAGCTCAGTTGGCAGAGCATCTGACTTTTAATCAGAGGGTCACAG
>CAYSDJ010000024.1:0-53930 GCA_964429775.1 uncultured Rhizobiaceae bacterium | reverse complement strand
GCGACGGCGCTGCCGACGGCGCGCGCCGCACCGGATTTGTCCAGGGCATTGGCGAGGCCGCCATAGGATACCACCGCGCCCGGTGGGATGCGCAGCAGCGCCTCCCACACTTTGAGTTGGAAATTGGTGCCGCGCAGGTCGAGCGCAAGACGACCGCCTGAAGCGCCAAATATGAGTGCCGCTGTGGCACCCGTCCGCGCCTTATCATGGATGAAGGTGGCGTTCTGCCAGCGCCGCTGAAAATCCTGCAGCGGCTCCGGTGAGACGTCATCTTCGGCAAAGCCGAGGGCGCACACACCGCGCTCGGTCTGGCCGATAAAACAGGGGCCAAAGGGGCTCGGGTGAATGCCATAGACGACCTCGACCCCAGTGCCGCCCTGCCTGTAATCGCCCGGCGTCATGGCCTCGTAAGTAACGAATAGATCATGTAAACGCCCTGGGCCGGAGAGTCCCGAATCATAGGTCGTGTCGAGCACTGACGCCGAATCAGCCAGGCGCTGACGGGCATGATCGAGCGTCAGATATTGGACGAACCGCTTGGGCGATATTCCGGCCCAGCGCTTGAACATGCGCTGGAAATGGGCGGTGCTCAGGCCGGCCGCCTCGGCCACGGCGCCGAGCTCGGGCTGATCGAGATAATTCTCCTCAAGATAGGATATGGCACGTTCGATGCGCGCGTAATCGCGTGATTGTTCCACGAGTTCGATATTTTCAACCATGGTGCTATCCGCTTCCCTCAAATCCAGTTGTGAGATCAGCTTAGGACAATCAAGGAACCCGGCCCACCCGATAACTGCGCTCTAATAATTTTCGAGCGGCCCAACCGTCACCGTGTGGTTTAGCGGGCCATTGCCGCCGCCATAGCCGGGTGCACCGGTAATGGCGCGGCGCACATATTCGCGCCCGCGCCGTACCGCATCGCGCAATTCCATGCCCTGGGCGATGCCGGTGGCAATCGCGGAAGCCAGGGTACAGCCGGTGCCATGGGTGTGCTTGCTAACAATGCGCTCGGCGTCGAACAGCTCCATGCCATCGTCGGTTTGCAGCACATCGGTCACGACGTTATCGGTCATGTGGCCGCCCTTAAGAAGAACGGCGGGCACGCCCAGCGTGTGCATCATTTCAGCCGCGTGAATCATGCCTTCGCGGTTCTCAATGGAAAATCCAGTGAGCACCTCGGCCTCGGGAATATTCGGTGTGATCAGTGAGGCGCGCAGGATCAGGCGTGCCTTGAAGGCCTGCATGGCGTTCTCTTCCAACAGCGACGCGCCGCTCTTGGCGACCAGAACCGGATCGCACACCAGCGGAATTTCCATCGCATGTTCGTCGATGACGTCGGCAACGGCGGAGATTATTTCGTGGCTGTAGAGCATGCCCGTTTTGATGCAATCGACGCCGATATCATCGATCATCATACGCATCTGCTGGGCCACCATATCGGGCGAGACAGGCTCGATCTTGGCGACTGTTTTGGTGTCTTGGGCGGTAAGGACGGTGATCGCGGTGCCGCCATAGCCGCCCAATGCCGTCACGGTCTTCAAATCGGCCTGAATGCCGGCGCCACCGCCTGAATCAGATCCAGCAATTATTAAAACCCGGCCCTTCATGGCGCCGTCACCTTCATGCTTCGTGCCACCCCATCTACCCCAACTACCATTGCGCCGCCTCGTGCATGGCGCTGACAATATCGCTTACAACCTCGGCAACCAAGCCTTCATCATCGCCCTCCGCCATGACCCGAACCACCGGCTCGGTGCCGGATTTGCGGATCACCAGGCGGCCGTCCTGTCCCAATCGGGTCTCGGCCTCGGCGATGGCGTTCTTGACCTGGCTCTCGCCGAGCGGGTCACGGTTGCCATAGGTGACGTTCTGAAGAGTCTGCGGTATCGGCGAAAACACCCGCGCCGCTTCGCTGGCGCGCCGGCCGGATGCAGCCAGAACCGCGAGCGTCTGCAGTGAAGCGATCAAGCCATCCCCGGTGGTGCTGTAATCGCTTAGAATTATATGCCCGGATTGCTCGCCGCCAATATTGAAGCCGTGCTGGCGCATATGCTCGACCACATATCTATCGCCCACTTTGGTGCGCTCGAGCGTCAAGCCGATATTTTCCAGATAGCGCTCCAGACCGAGATTCGACATGACGGTGGCGACAACGCCGCCGCCGTGCAAACGGTCTGTGCGGGCCCAATATTCCGCGACCAGCGCCATGATCTGATCACCGTCGAGCATTTCGCCGTTCTCGTCGCACATCAAAACGCGATCCGCGTCACCGTCAAGGGCAATGCCGAGATCGGCGCCATGCGACACCACGGCGGCCTGCATCACAGCGCAATCGGTCGAGCCGCAGCCTTTGTTGATATTCAAGCCATTCGGCTCGACACCGACCGACACAACTTCGGCGCCCAGCTCCCAGAGCACGGTCGGCGCCACCTTGTAGGCAGCACCATTGGCGCAATCGACGACGATTTTGAGATCATCGAGGCGGAGATTGCGCGGAAACGTGTTCTTGGCGAATTCGATATAGCGGCCCTCCGCATCGTCGAGCCGTTTGGCCCGCCCGAGATGCGCCGGCGCGGCGCGGTGGGCAACATCATCATCGCTCATGCGGGCTTCAATCTCCGCCTCGGCCTCGTCCGACAGCTTGTAACCATCCGGGCCGAACAGCTTAATGCCATTGTCTTCGAAGGAATTGTGCGAGGCCGAAATCATCACACCGACATCGGCGCGCAGCGAACGCGTCAGCATCGCGACCGCCGGCGTCGGCAGCGGGCCGACGAGAATGACGTCCATGCCGACGGAAATAAATCCAGCAGTCAAAGCGGGCTCGAGCATATAGCCGGAAAGGCGCGTGTCCTTGGCGATAACAACGCGATGGCGGTGATCGCCACGCAGGAAATAGGCACCCGTCGCCTCGCCCACACTGAGCGCAATTTCGGCTGTCATGGGCGGTTTGTTCGCCGTGCCCCGGATACCGTCTGTGCCAAATAATTTCTTTGTCATTACCTTTCACCTGCTCCAGCGATTGCTGCCGCCGAACGCGAATCCGTGCCTAACTAATAACACATCAATTTGTTTAATTACCCGCATTATCGCCGCGAATCGCCTGCCAGACCTTGATCGCCTGCGATGTTTCGCCGGCATCATGGACACGCACGATTTGCGCGCCCTGGGAAATAGCGTGCAGCGCGCCGGCGATGGAACCGGCCAGTCGCGCCGGCGCCGGCTCGCCGGCGCTGAGCGCGGCAATGAAATATTTGCGCGACAGGCCAACCAGGAGCGGACAGCCGAGCCCGTGGAAGAGCGCCAGGTCGCGCAAAATTTGCAGATTGTGCTCGATTGTCTTGCCGAAGCCGATACCGGGATCGACGATCAGGCGATCGCGCGAAATACCCGCCGCAAGACAGGTTTCGATACGCGCTTCCAGAAAATCGAATATGTCGAGCGAGACGTGGTCATAGTGAGGTGCCTGTTGCATGGTTTCGGGCTCGCCCTGCATGTGCATGAGAATAATTGGCGCATTGCACTGGGCTGCAAAACCGAGACTTTCCGGGTCCGCCAACAGGGCCGAAATATCATTGATAATCTTGGCGCCCGCCTCCATCGCAGCGACCATCACCGCGGTGCGGCGCGTATCGATGGAGACGGTCAGACCATCCTCGGTCAAGGCGCGGATGACCGGCAATACGCGCGCCAATTCCTCCGCCTCGGAGGGCGGGCTGGAACCGGGCCGCGTCGATACGCCGCCGACATCGATTATGTCCGCACCCGCCTTGGCCATATCCCGCCCTGTGCGGATGGCCACATCCGGATCATAATTCTTGCCACCATCGGAGAAGCTATCGGGCGTCACGTTGACGACCGCCATGATGCGCGGCTGTTCCAGGTCCACACCCGCAATCGGGCCATGTCCGGAATCGATATTTCTCAATAGAGACGTTATGCGCGCTTCTCTTGCGCCGCCGCATTTGCCCGCCCATGTCACAATTTCGTTGCGCGCAAGAAGCGTTCTTGTAAACGCTGAACCTTCACCGGCGATGAGTTCGATGTGCCCGTCTAAATCGGGCGCGTGAATTGGCCTGAGATAAAGGCGCGCCGCGTCTGCGGGCGAATCTGTCATTGTGTTGCGGAAATTCAGCGCCGCGGCGCGCTTGGGCTAAGAGCCCGACTGCGGTTCGGGTTCGAGATCGGTCGGACCTGCGGCTTCTCCAGAGCTCGGCACGGTGCCGCGCTTGCCACGGCGCACTGGCGGATCGTCATCATCGGGACGCGAGAAGGTCTCACCGCGCAGGATCGAATTGATCTCGTCACCATTGAGCGCTTCATATTCGAGCAGCGCGTTAGCCAGGCTATGCAGCTGTTTTTCGTTGGCGGTGAGGATATCCTGCGCCCGCTTATAGCCTTCATCAACGATGCGGCGCACTTCCCGGTCGATGCTGTTGGAGGTATCTTCTGAAATACTCTTGGTTTGCGTTACCGAATGCCCGAGGAAAACTTCCTGTTCATTCTCGCCGTAACTGAGTGGCCCCAATTGGTCGGACATGCCGAACTGCGTCACCATGCTGCGTGCGATGGAGGTCGCCATTTTAATGTCGGAGGAAGCGCCGCTGGTCACTTTGTCATAGCCGAAGATCATTTCCTCGGCGATGCGCCCGCCCATGGCAACCGCGATATCGGTCTCCAGCTTCTCGCGGCTGAGCGAAATACGATCGCCTTCCGGCAGGCGCACGACCATGCCAAGCGCGCGGCCGCGCGGGATGATGGTCGCCTTGTGAATCGGATCGGAGGCCGGCAGATTGATGGCGACGATGGCATGGCCGCCTTCGTGATAGGCGGTGAGTTTCTTTTCCTCATCGGTCATCACCATCGAGCGGCGCTCGGCGCCCATCATCACCTTGTCCTTGGCATCCTCGAACTCGGCCATGGTAACGACACGCTTACTGCGCCGCGCCGCCAACAGCGCCGCTTCATTCACCAGATTGGCGAGATCGGCGCCCGAGAAGCCCGGCGTGCCGCGCGCAATGGTGCGCGGATTGACGTCAGGCGCGAGCGGAACTTTGCGCATATGAACTTTGAGAATCTTTTCGCGCCCGAGCACATCCGGATTGGGCACCACGACCTGGCGGTCAAAACGGCCGGGCCGCAACAGTGCCGGATCGAGCACATCCGGGCGGTTGGTGGCGGCGATCAGAATGACGCCTTCATTGGCCTCGAAACCGTCCATCTCGACCAACAGCTGGTTGAGGGTCTGCTCGCGCTCGTCATTGCCACCGCCGAGCCCAGCGCCGCGGTGCCTGCCGACAGCATCAATTTCATCAATGAAGATCAAGCACGGCGCGTTCTTCTTGCCCTGCTCGAACATGTCGCGTACCCGGCTGGCGCCAACGCCGACAAACATCTCGACGAAATCAGAGCCCGAGATGGTGAAAAACGGCACATTGGCCTCGCCAGCAATGGCGCGCGCCAACAATGTTTTACCAGTGCCGGGCGGGCCGACGAGCAACACGCCTTTGGGAATTTTGCCGCCGAGCTTTTGGAATTTCTGCGGGTCACGCAGATATTCGACGATTTCTTCAAGCTCGTTCTTGGCCTCGTCAATGCCGGCAACGTCATCGAACGTTACCCGTCCCTGGCGCTCGGTCAGAAGCCTGGCGCGGGATTTGCCGAAGCCCATCGCCTTACCGCCGCCAGATTGCATCTGACGCATGAAAAAGATCCACACACCGACGAGCAGCAGCATCGGGAACCAAGAGAGGAGAATATTGAAGAACGGCACGCCGCTTTCGACCGGCGCCGCCGTGATCTGCACCTGATGATCGCGCAAAGTCCCGACCAAATTGGGATCGTTCGGCGTATAGGTATTGAATTCGCGCCCGTCCATATAATGGCCGGTAAGGTTTTGCCCTTGAATGGTGACATCGGACACCTGGCCATCTTCGACCTCCGCCATAAATTCGGAAAAGGCCAATTCATGGCTCGGATTTTTCGACGAACCGCCTTGAAACAACTGAAATAGCGCAACCAACAACAGACCGATGATGATCCAAAGCGCTATATTTTTCCCGAAACTGCCCAAGCCAACATCCTCACAACAATAAAATAGCTAAAAAAACGACGTCACAATCGGCGCCCGAACCGGCCAAATGCGCAGATGAGGCACGCGTTTTATCACTTAATGTCCAATTATATACCGGTTTTACACCAAATCATGAATATTTGAAGTAAACGTTTCTTCAAACCACCGGTCCGTATGCGCCCCCTCCGACACTTCCAGCTGGGTAAAATACCGCTCGAAACCGGCGCCCGGCGTCCGATCTCGTATAGTTTAGATGGGGTACCGCGAGCACCCCGTCAAGGTCTCTAAGGGCCGGCAGGGAGGGGCGCACCGGGGCCGGGATGCGCGCCAAAGCCTTACCTTCGCCCGCCAAGTGCCGGCGCAGCACGGAAATGCCCTCTGAGCCCAGCCGGCCGACCGTACATTTGCCGCTAAATTCAGCACCGCGCCCGAGCGCGACCGTGAAGCGCCGGTCCCAATGCCGAGTGTGGCCGGGCTGGAGCGCGACACGCTCGCACGCCGCCGCCGGCTCGCGGCAAACCAGCACGCTGCCCCGGTAGGGTACGATGCGGCAGCCGGCAAGGGTGGCGGCGCGCTTAGGGTAGGCGCCGAGTAATTCCTGCCACAGGCGCTCGAGACGGGCCAGGCGCGGGCCGAAATCGCGCGCCCCGGCGCTCGCCAGCAACCGACTAAGCACGCGGCGCGAAATCGCCTGCGGCAAATCCCGCCACGGCGCCCACTCAAGCTCGAAATAGCCCGCCGGATGGGGCGCAATAAAGCGCGCCATCGCCTCGCCGCAGGCGTTCTCGAGCGCCGCCCTGTCCTGCCCGGCGCGCCGAGCGGTGCGGGCCAGACGCGCCGCCGCCGAGCCGTCGGGCGCCATTTCCTCAAGCGCTGTCACCAGACGCGTGCGGGCATAGGCCGGTTTACGGTTTGACGGATCATCCGCCCAGGCCTGGTCATGGCGATGCAATACCGCCCTCAGGCGCGCTGCCGGTACCGAAAGAAGCGGGCGGATGAGGCGCAGGCTGGTGCCCTCTGGGCCGGCCAGGTCTTGTACCAGCGGCATCGCCGCCAAGCCGTCGCCGCCGCTGCCGGCGGAGAGTCTGAGCATCAGGGTGCCGGCCTGATCCTCTAATTGATGTCCGCTCAGGAGATGGAGAATATTGTGGCGGGTGCACCATTCGGCCAAAAGCCGCATGCGTGCTGCCCGCGCCGCCGCCTGTACGCCACTTGCCGGTTTGTCGCCGCGCCACGGCAAAATCTTGTGCGCGATGCCGCGCCCGCTCAGCCAGCGCCCAACCTGCCGCGCCTCGGCGTCCGATTCCGGACGCAGACGATGATCGACGGTGAGTGCCGTGACGCGGCCCTTGCGGCGCCGCGCCCAGGCTGCCGCCAGCAAAGTGAGGGCCATGCTGTCGGCGCCGCCGGAGACGGCAATGGCGAGATGCGACGCCGGCTCAAACGGCCCCGCCGGCACCATCAGGCGGGCGAATTCAGCCGCGCCCAACACCTCGCCAATTTCGGCGCCGGCCGGGTGAACGATCCGCGGCCTGGTCATGCAATATCTTTGGACAAAGGGCGCGCCGGCGTGTCCCGCTTAGGGGCAGCGCGCCGCATTACGGCCACGATCCGCCGCCTGACGCACATTGGCCGGCATGTTGGGAAACTTACGGTCCAATTCGGCGAATGCCTGACAGGCTTCCTTGGTGCGTTCCAAATTGGCCAGGGCCATGCCCAGTTTCACCATATTGTCCGGCGCTTTGACGCCCTCCGGATAGATCTGAAGGTTGGTCGCATAGATACGCGCCGCATCGCCGAACATCTTGCGTGCGTAAAAGGATTCGCCGCGCCAATAGGACGCGTTTTCCGCCAATGGGTGATCGCCATGCACGCCGATGAAAGCCTCAAGAACGCGGTCTGCTTCGTCATATTGCGCTTTGCGCAACAGGCCGAAGGCGTATTTGTAACGCTCCTCCGCCGTGCCATCAGGCAAAATGCTGGCCCGTGCCGTCTGCTGCGGCTCGGTCTGAACCGGCTCCATTGCGCCATCCTCCAGCGGGATGGTGCCAAGAATACGGGGCGCACCGGAGGGCTTGTATCCGCCACCCCCTTCGACTTGCGCGCTGGCGCCGCCAGTACTTGTCAGACCGCCATCTGCCGCACTGGCAACTTCCGCACTCTGGGCGCTCTGCGCAGCCGTGGCGCGTGGCGCTGCTTCAAGCGCGGTGAGGCGAAAATCCACATCCGCCACGAGCTTTTCGAGCCGCGCATCCATGCGGCTGATCAGATTCCGCATTTCGTCGAACCGGCCCTCGATCTGGCGTAGTTTGTTCTGCTCGAGTTGCTCGAGGCGCGATTCTAAGATCGCCAAGCGCCGCCCGGTATTATCGTTGGCCGGTGCCGGCGATGCCCCCGCGCGCGCCGCCTCCTCACCGGCACTGCCGGTATAGACGCGCCGTTGCAGTTCCTGGAACTGGGTGTGCAGCGACCCGAATTCCGTGCGCAGGATTTCGATCTGACTTCGCAGCACCGCAGTCTCGGATTGCGCGCTGGCGACCGGTGGCATGGCGAGGAATGCCGCCAAGACACCCCCCAACAGGACCACCGATAACTTAATCATCGACCTGCCTCCGATCGCCAATACGCACTACCGAATCAGTTCACCACCGTGACCGAGCGCCGGTTGAGGCCCCAAGATTCCTCGTTATGACCGAGCGCATAGGGGCGTTCCTTGCCGTAACTGGTGGTGCGCAGACGCGACGGGTTGAGGCCGAAGGCGATCAGATAATCGCGCGCCGCCGTGGCCCGGCGTTCGCCCAATGCCAAATTATATTCGCGCGTGCCGCGCTCGTCGCAATGGCCTTCGATGGTGATGCTCAGCTCCGGAAAAAGCCGCAGCCACTCGGCCTGACGCTCCAACGTACGCCGGCCCTCGGGCGACAGGACGGCGCTGTCGTAATCGAAAAACACGCGGTCACCGACATTCTGCACCAAATCTTCCTGGGTTCCAGGAATAGGCGCGGACGCATCAGCCGTGGAAACATCGCTATCCACCGAAGATGAATCAACGGCGGCGCTTGAACTATCGCTCGACGAAGAAGAAGCGCTTTGCGACGCACCGCCATCATCGCTCGTCGCCGCGGCATCGTCGGGCGTGCTCTCACACGCCGCCACGATCATCATTACGGCGGCCAACGGCACCAGCCATTTCATTCCAAATAGTCTCATCCGCATCGGGTCACTCCCTCAGGTAAAGTCCGGTTTGTTAAGAGGCTCGAATAAAGCGCGAAGACCATAACAGTGGTGCCGGGCCGAATTTCTCGAGCCTTTAGATAAAAACAAGTTTAAGTGGATTCGTTTAAAGATTGCCGCCACGTTATTCCTGCAAATGCGCAAGAATCGGCCAAAAAAAAGTGAAAAACTATAACTCTGGTTGTTCATGGGATCAAGGGCGACCACGCCGGGTCGGAGGCTGCCGTGGTGGTGAATAATATCCGCTCATGGTGGCCGGTGATGTCGACGGTGACCAACTCGGCGCTGTCCGGATTGCGCTCGCTTTGTCTGAAAAACATCAGAACCCGCCCATTCGGTGCCCATGTCGGCCCTTCGACCAGATAATCCTGTGACAAAATTCGCTCCCCGCTGCCATCCGGTTTTATCACGCCAATCGAGAAACGGCCCCTATAGCTTTTCGTGAAGGCAATCAAATCTCCGCGAGGTGACCACACCGGCGTGCCGTAACGCCCCTTGCCGAAGGAGATGCGGCGCGGTTCGGATCCTTGGCGTTCCATGACGTAGATTTGCTGCGAGCCGCCGCGATCGGATTCAAATACGACAAACTTGCCGTCCGGCGAATAAGACGGCGCCGTATCGATGGCACTGTTATTTGTCAGGCGGCGCACTTTATGGCTGAGCAGGTCCATCTCGAATATTTCTGAGTTGCCGTCTGCCGCATATGTCAGAATCACGCTGTTGCCGTCGGGCGAAAAGCGCGGCGCGAATGTCATGCCGGGAAAATTGCCGAGCACTTCCTGCTGGCCCGAATCGACCTTGCGCAAATAGACTCTCGGAATGCCATCATCATAAGAAAGATATGTAATTTCCTGCGCCGTCGGCGAGAAGCGCGGCGTCAAAACCAGTTGCCTACCATCCGACAGGAAACGCAGATTTTCGCCGTCTTGATCCATGATCGCGAGGCGCTTGATGCGCTGATCGAGCGGCCCGGTTTCGGCGACATAAACAATCCGCGTGTCGAAATAGCCCACTTCACCGGTTAGGCGCTTATAGATCTCGTCCGTCACTTTATGCGCGATACGGCGCCATTGCGAAGTAACGCTGCCAAGGCGCAAACCGACCATATATTGCTCGGCAAACACGTCCCACAGACGGAACTCGACTTCCAAGCGGTCACCGGCAACGGTCTGAACGCGCCCGGTCACCAATGCCTGGGCATTGATCTGGCGCCAATCGGCAAAACGCGGGCCGCTCAGCATTGCCTCTGGACGCTGAATATAGGCGAGCTGGTCGATCGGGCGAAACAGGCCCGAGCGCTCGAGATTGCGCGCTACGACCTGGGAAATTTTCTTGCCCAGCTTGGCGGCTTCTTCGTTTTCGCCATAGAGATCGGAAATGGCGACCGGCATAGGCTCGACCTGGCCGCGCGTGATATCGACCCGCAAATCCGCATGCGCCGGGACTAGCGGCACGGCAATGGCGACGGTGATGGCAAAAAGCAGAGCAAAGACCCACAATCCGCGAGCGCGTTTTCCCGTCCTTGAACTCATGCGAAAAATCTCCGTCCCGTCTGCATTTTTCCTGTCCACAACTGCCATGATCGCACTTTATACCGGCGGGCGAAATGTCATCGTAACATCGCGCCACTGATTATAGTCATCGCTAAAGCGCCTGAGCGCCACGATCGGGCTGGCCTTCAAAACGGCGCGGCGCGCGCTTTCCGCCATGGTGCGGAAATTCGAATCTTCGGCGTAATTCTTGTCCAGAATCTCAGCGCTTTGCACCGCCCCGTCACGCCCCAAACGAATGCGGATGGTAACGATCAGCTCGCCCGCATCGCGCACCCCCGCCGGCACGCTCCAATTGGTCTCCACCCTGGATTTGATCAAGGCCGCGATCTGATTGGACATGGCCATGTTCATGGTGCGCGTCTGCACCGGCGGCGGCGGCTCGACCTCGGGCGCCTCCGGCGGCGTATCGGCGACATTGGCCAGAAGGTCGCTGAATTCCGGCTCGGGCTCGGGCGCAGGTGCGGGCGGCTCTTCGGGCGCCTCTTCGACCACGCTTTTCAGCAGCGAATCAAAACTCGGCTGTGCCGGCGCCGGCTTGGCGCGCGGTTTCGGGATGCTTGCCTGGCGCACCGGCTCGGGTTTCGGTTCGGGCTTGACCTCCGGCGGCTCCGGTTCGACCTCGGGCGGCTCCGGCGGCGTGATTTCAACAACCGGTTCGGGCTCCGGCTCAGGCTCGGGAATTATTTCTGGCTCCGGCGCGGGTGGTTCCGGCTCGGGCGCTATCGCGGCAAAAACCGGCTCGACCTTATCCGGCGGCGGCGGCGGTGGCGGCTCCGGCGCCTTCACCTCAACCGGCTCGGGCTCGGGTTCCGGTTCGGGCTCAGGCTCGGGTTCAACAGCGGCCACCGGTTGCGGCTCAGGCTCAGGCTCCGGTTCGGGCTCCGGCTCTTGCCGGTTGACCCCGGCCAAATCCTCTTCCGAGATCATCGCCACTACGATCGATTCCTCGACAATCTCTGAATCGCCCTCGAACAAAGACGGCAGGCCCAGCACCGCGGCGGCAATTACCCCCGCATGCAGCACGCCAGAAAATACCCAACCGCGCCGGCCCATGAGCTGCTACTTCGCCTCCTTTTCAAGCTTGGTCACAAGTGCCACTTTCTTGAAACCGGCCCGGTTCACCGTGCCCATCACCTGCATCACCTGGCCGTAGGGAATGGCCTCGTCGGCGCGCAGGAAAATGCGCATATCGGTGCGGCGATCCGAGATCGCCATTAATTTGGGGACCAAATCGCCGAGCTCGACCTCTGTTTCCTGCAGGAATATGACATTGTCCCTGGTAATCAATATGGAAAGCGGCTCGTCATCGCCGCTGATCGGTCCGGCTTCGGTTTCCGGCAAATCAACCTGCACGCCCACGGTCAAGAGCGGCGCGGTAATCATAAAGATCACCAGCAATACCAGCATCACATCGACAAAAGGCGTCACGTTGATCTGACTCATCGGCGCCCGGCCGCGCCGCCGCCGCCGGCTCACACCATGTTGTAGTTCGGCGCCCACTAAGTCGCCCGCTCTTCAAGTTGACGCGACATCAGCGAGCGGAACTCGGTGCCGAAGGATTCGAGGCGGCCGGTGTAGCGGTCAAGGTCGCCGCTCAATTTGTTGTAGGCGACGACGGAGGGGATGGCCGCGACCAGGCCAAGCGCGGTAGCGAACAGCGCCTCGGCAATGCCCGGCGCCACCACGGCCAATGACGTGTCCTTGCTGGCGGCAATCGATTGGAAGCTGTTCATGATACCCCACACCGTGCCGAACAGACCGACGAAGGGCGCGGTCGAGCCGACGGTGGCAAGGAAGCCGAGATATTTCTGCAGCTGGTCAAGTTCGCGGTCGAGGGTGACGTCCATGGCGTGGGCAATACGCCGTTGCAGACCTTCGAGGCGGGACGTATCGAGCTGCTGATTGCCGCTTTCGGAAAAGCGCTGCCATTCACGCATGGCGGATTCGAACAGGCGCGACATCGGATGATTGGCTTGCTCCTGTACTTGATCGAAGAGCTGCTGCAGCGAACCGCCGGACCAAAAGGCGTTCTCGAAATCGGCCGCTTGGCGGGTGATGCGGCGATAGCGCGTCACCTTTTCAAAAATAATCGCCCAGCTCCAAAACGAACAGACGATCAACAGCAGGATCACCGCCTTGACGATCAGATCGGCCTGCAAAAACAATTGCCAGGGAGAGAGGCTGTCGGTGACGGCGCCGGTGCCCAATTCCACGGCGGTGACGAGAGTGGTGTCCATATTCTAAGAACCTGTTCCTGCTTGCTGTGATCCTTGCCGCAAGGCTTCGAGGGCCGTGCGGAGGTTTGGCGGGAAGCGCGCCGGCGCGCCTTTCTCATTCATACAGGCGAGCAGCAAATCGGCGTGCACCAGCGTTTTTCCATCGCGCATAACGATTTGTTCAGCCTCCAGACTGGCGCCCTTGACCGCGACAATGCGGGTATGAACGTCGAGCACATCATCGAGCCGCGCCGGCAGGCGATAGTCGAGGGCACAGCGCCGGACAATAAACAAAACACCATGCGTCTCGCGGATGGCGCTATGGTCGATGCCGGCGGCGCGCAGCATCTCGGTGCGCGCGCGCTCGATGAATTTCAAATAGTTGGCGTAGTAAACGATTCCTGCCGCATCGGTATCCTCATAGAACACACGTAAAGGAAAGATGAAGGTATCGCCGGCCATATGACCCTGAGCCGCCCCCTGGATGGCAGTGAAACTATTCATCGCCGCCCTCCTCCATCAATTCGAACTGCGAACTTTCCGGCTTGGGAATGGCAAGGCCAAGGTGGCGGAAGCCATGTGCGGTCAAGGCGCGGCCGCGCGGCGTGCGCTGCAACAGGCCCTGCTGGATGAGAAACGGCTCGATCACCTCTTCAAGCGCATCGCGCTGCTCGGAGAGCGCCGCCGCGATGGTCTCGACGCCAACCGGGCCGCCGCCGTAATTCTCGCCGATGCACTGAAGATAACGCCGGTCGAGCGCGTCAAGGCCGCGCTGATCGACTTCAAGGCGGCTAAGCGCCTTATCGGCGAGTTCCGCATCGACGCGCGTGGTGCCTTCGACCGAGGCAAAATCGCGCACCCGGCGCAGCAGACGCACAGCGATACGCGGCGTGCCGCGCGAGCGGCCGCCAATTTCGCGCGCCCCTTCCAGGGTCAAATCAAAATCCAGTTTCTCGGCGTTGCGCCGCACAATCTCCTGCAAATCGTCGGGTCCGTAAAAATTGAGCCTGAGCGGAATGCCAAAGCGCTCCCTGAGCGGCGTCGTAATCAATCCGGTACGGGTGGTTGCCGCAACCAGGGTGAAAGGCGCCAGATCGATGCGCACCGAACGCGCCGCCGGTCCCTCGCCGATGATCAGGTCAAGCTGACGATCTTCGAGCGCCGGATACAATATCTCCTCGACCGCTGGATTGAGGCGGTGAATCTCGTCAATAAACAGCACATCACGGGCATTTAAATTCGTCAGGATCGCCGCCAGATCGCCGGCACGCGCGATCACCGGGCCGGAAGTGGCGCGAAAGCCGACGCCCAGTTCGCGCGCCACGATCTGCGCCAGCGTGGTTTTGCCAAGGCCGGGCGGGCCGTAAAAGAGAACATGATCAAGCGCCTCGCTGCGGCTACGCGCGGCTTCGACAAAGACCTGTAAATTCTCACATAGATTGGGCTGACCGATAAACTCAGCCAGAGTTTGCGGCCGCAAACTGACTTCCGCGCCGTCTTCACCGTTGGCTTCGGGCGAAATGATGCGCTCTTCGTTCATGCGCTCAGCTCTTTCAGACCGGCCTGTATCAAACTCTCAAGCGTCGCCTCATCGCCGAGACGGCGCGCCGCATCGGACACCACGCCAAACGCCTCGCTCTGGCCGTAGCCAAGATTGACCAATGCCGAAACCGCATCGGCGTTAGATTGCGATTCGCCGACAGCCCCGGGGACAGACACCGGCACGGCGCCGACCGGCGCCTTGTCTTTCAACTCGGTCAACATGCGCTCGGCCAGTTTGGGGCCGACACCGGAGACCCGCGTCAACGCCGCCTTGTCGCGCGCCGCGATGGCGAGCGCCAATTCATCCGGCGACAGCAGGCCAAGGATGGCGAGCGCCATTTTGGCGCCAACGCTCTGCACCGTCCGCAGCAGGCGGAACCATTCGCGCTCGCGCGCATCCAGGAAGCCATAGAGATTGAATTGATCCTCGCGCACAACGGTTTCGATCTGCAACGACACTGCCCCGCCCTCGCCCGGCAGCGCCGCCAGTGTGCGCCCGGCGCAAAAGACCAGATAGCCGACGCCGCCGACATCGATCACGGCCCAGTCTTCGCCCGTGGAATCCAGCCTGCCGCTTAGTTTTGCTATCATCGGCGTCTTGCCATCCGTTACGCCGCCTCAGACCGCCGCCGCGCGCAACGCCGGTGCGAGCTGATTGACCGGAGAATGGTGGGCATGGCAAATCGCCACCGCGAGCGCGTCGGTGGCATCCGCATCGGCCGGTTCACACCCCGGCAGCAGGTGACGCACCATGACGCCGACCTGGGTCTTGCCGGCATGGCCAGCGCCGACGACGGATTTTTTGATCTTGTTGGGCGAGTATTCGACCACGCTCAGGCCGACCAACGCCGGGGCGAGCAGGACAACGCCACGCGCCAGGCCCAATTGCAGAGTCGAGCGCGCGTTGCGGTTGACGAAAGTCTCCTCGACGGCGGCCTCAAGCGGCGACCAGCGGGCCAGCACTTCAGCCAGCCCGTCATGCAGCTGGCACAAACGTTGCGCCGTCGCCAGGCGACTATCCGTTGCCACGGAACCGTTGGCAATATGGCGCAAATGATTGTCCTCGGCTTCGATCACGCCCCAGCCGGTCTTGCGCAAGCCGGGGTCGAGACCGATATAGCGCCTGGCAGTGGTCATGCCGAGAGCTTTTGCATGACATCATCGCTGACATCGAAATTGGCGGCGACATTCTGCACATCGTCGCAATCGTCCAGCGCCTCCATCAGCTTAAACAATGATTCCGCCGCCTTCTCGTCGATCGGAACGGTGGTCTGCGCCTTCCAGATCAGACCGGCATCCTCGGGCGCGCCGAACTGCTCGGTCAACGCCTCGCTGACATCGCCGAAATCATCCGGCGCGCAGAACACCTCGTGCCCATCATCGTCGGATTCGCAATCGCTGGCGCCGGCCTCGAGTGCCGCTTCAAACATATCATCGGCGCTCGCCGCCTTGCTCTCGTAGCGGATCGCGCCGAAGCGCTCGAACATGTAATTGACGCTGCCGGATTCGCCGAGTGCGCCGCCATGCTTGTTGAAAATAGAGCGCACCTCGGCGGCGGTGCGGTTACGGTTGTCGGTCATGGCGTCGACCATCAGCGCGATGCCGCCGGGGCCGAAGCCCTCATAGCGCAGCTCGTCGTAATTGACATCGTCCTCGCCGCCCTGCGCTTTTTTGAGAACGCGCTCGATATTCTCCTTCGGCACGCTTTGCGCCTTGGCAGCGGCAATCGCGGTTCTGAGACGGGCATTATGATCCGGGTCGGGTTGGCCCGACCGTGCTGCGACGATAACCTCGCGCACCAGCTTGGCAAAGCGCTTGGCGCGCTTGGCATCCTGGGCGCCCTTGCGGTGCTGAATATTCGCCCATTTTGAGTGTCCTGCCATTCTTTCCTCGATATGCTATCTAGTGGATACGCTATGTAGTTGCGCCGCCCTGCCAGCATACCAAATCCTGTGGTGTTTCACAGCCTTAGCAATAGCTCGGCAATATGGCCGAATTGCGGCGGCAGCGCCTAATTGCCTCATCGCTTAATCGCACGGAAACATCAATGCCAACGCCTGAACCGCGCCATAGGCGGCGGGTTGATCGAGCGCTTCCGGATGCTGATCAAAATAGAGCCAAATACCGCGCCCGACTTTTTCCGGCGGCGCGTCGACTGGGCAGAATAGGGCAACGGAAGACGGCGACAAGCCGGCTTCATGCATGTCGACGATGCCGGCGATGTAAGAGAGGCAGACATGCGGCGCAGCACCGCCGCAAGCCTCGTACAACGCCTGGCCAGTGGTCGCGGTATAAGCCTTGGCCGAGCCGAGCGGAACCAGCGCCAGCGCAGCCATCAAAACCGCAAGGTGCAAAGATTTAAAATTCAGGTGCATTATCCACCTCCGTCATAGAGTTCGGCACGAAATCTAAGGCGCGTATAATCCGTTATCCAGCGTCCCTCCGGGCATAGACGGTCGCGGCATAATTCCTCGGCGCGCGCCATCAGCCGCGCTTCGCCGCCAACCGGCGCCGCAGCAAGAAAATTACCGCCGAACATGCGGATCCAATCACTGAGCCCGTTCGGGCAATTGTCGAGCGGCGTCGGGCGGGCGAAATAGTGCAGATGGGTGACATCGAATCCACCCGCCTCCAACAAGGTGACATAGGCGCCCGTGCGCGGAAAATACCATGGAAAATCAACTTGATCGCGCGCCACCGACTGTTCGGCCAAGGCCTGATAGAGCGCTTCGGTAATGGTCACCACATTACGGTGGGCGCCCATTTCGGCAACGAACCGGCCGCCCGGGCGGAGCGCACGGGCAACGTTGGCGATCACCGGCGTGGGCTCTTTGACCCAATGCAGCACCGCGTTGGAGAATACCGCATCAACCGGTCCGACGACGGAGAAATCCTCAGCCCGGGCGCAGATGAACTCGATATCGGGGTATTTCTGCTTGGCGCGGGCGATCATTTCCGGATCGCCATCAACACCGATGACCTCGGCCCCAGCGGCGGCGATCTCGGCGCTGAGCTGGCCAACGCCGCAGCCAAGGTCGATGATGCGCTCGCCCGGCCGCGCCGCCAACAGTTCAATCAACCCGGCGCCGAACTCGGCAATAAATCCGAATGATTTATCGTAGAGATCCGCGTCCCAGGCTTGTCCGCTTCCAGCGCTTTCTTCCGTCACTCGCCCCGCCCCCTATGCACGAGAATCTGTTAGAATGGCCCAGTTTGGTGTTAAATAATCGCAAACTGTTATTCTGTCATTATGTGATGTGACAATAGAGTGCGACGAACCATCCGCTGGAGGATACATGGCGGCGCGAATAAAGACCTTCGAGACGGCTGAGGCGCCGGAGAATTTGGCTGAAGCGCCGGCACCCGCGCACCCCGAACTGGATGCCGGAACGCGCCAGCTGCTCGCCGAATTCCGCCCCGTCGTCGAACAGCGCATCGATGACGTTATCGCCGAATTCCTGCAATATGTATCGGCCTGGCCGGAAATGCGCCGGCTCACGCAAAGCGCCGAGGGTATTGCCTGTCTGCGCCGCGAACAGGGCCGCCATCTGCTCAATCTCTTTTCCTGTCAATTCGACGCCGGCTATTTCGCCCGCGTCAGCCGCATGGGCCAGGCGCACGAAAAAGCCGGACTTGAGCCGCGCTGGTATCTCGGCGCCTATGGCCATGTGCTGAAAATGCTGGTCGAACTGGCGATCGAGCATTGCGGCGACGATGCCTCCCGACTGCTCGCCACCGTGAGCGCGATCAACCGCGTCGTCGAAATCGACATGGCAAGCGCCGTCGCGACGATTGACGAAACCGCCCAGCCCGATAAATCGCCAGCGCCCCTGGCGCCGGTGGAAGGCGTTCCGGGATTGACCGGAGCCGCCCTTAGCGGCAAGCAAAAGTAGCGGCTAAGCCGGCATCACGTCCTCTAAAACACCGCCGATCCGCACCGGCGAGACGCTTTTCGCCAAACCTGTTGCATCATCGGTTTCGACGTAGATCGCCGCCAAGGTGGCGTCATCAAGTACGGGAGTAAATCTTTCGCCGCGCATTTTGCGGGTGAAACGCTCGACAATCGGCGCAATTTCCATGCCGATGATGGAGTTGTAGGCACCGCACATGCCGACATCGGTCATAAAGGCGGTGCCGCCGGGCAGAATCATGTGATCGGCGGTCGGCACATGGGTATGGGTGCCGGCGGCGAGCGATACCCGGCCATCGATAAAGCGCGCCAGAGCCTGCTTTTCGCTGCTCGCCTCGCCGTGAATATCGACAATGATGGCGTCGACGCTGGCGCCCAGCCTGTAGGGCTCCAACAATGTTTTAACGCTGGCGAAGGGGTCGTCGATGGCGTCCATAAAAAGCCGGCACATCACCTGGATGACCAAAACCTTGCGCCCATCGGCAATCTGAAAGAGACCGTGGCCGCGCCCCGGCGTGCCCGGCGGATAGTTGGCCGGGCGCAGCAGTTTGGCGTCGCCCTCGATATAGGAAGCCGTCTCGCGCTGGTCCCAGGCGTGATTGCCGAGTGTGATGGCATCGGCGCCGGATTGATAGAAGCTGCGGCAAATCTCTCCGGTGATGCCAAAACCGCCGGCCGAATTCTCGCCGTTGACGAGGACGAAATCGATACCGAGTTTTTCGCGCAAACCCGGCAGCTCACCGTTCAATATATCGCGCCCGGCGCGCCCCATCACATCGCCCAACATCAAAATCTTCATTCGCTTTCCTGACTATTTTCTCTCTCAAACGGCATTGCACCGCGCTCGGTAACGATCCAATCGAGTTGTTCATCCTTGGCGGTGTGCGGCACGCGCTCGACCATCTGCTCGGTGAATGCCGTGCCAACCGCCAGCACCCGCCCACCCGCCGCCCTCAGCGCCGCCAATGCACCATCATAATAACCGCCGCCATAGCCAAGGCGGAAACCGGCGGAATCATAAGCGAGCAAGGGCGTCAGCAAAATGGTCGGCGTCACCTCGGGCGCAGCCTCCGTGGGCTCGGGGATTTGAAACGGCCCGGCGATCATCGCCGTACCGGGCCGCCACTCGCGAAACACCAAAACGTGGCGTTTCTTATCGACATAGGGCAGGGCGCAGCAATAACCGGCGAGTGACATGCGGCGCAGGATCGCCATGTCGTCGAATTCATCGCGGATCGGCCAATAGCCGGAAATAATAGCGCCGGGCGCGACCGGAATGTTGGCGAGAAAATGATCGGCGGCACGGACGCCCGCGCCGGGGCCTGTCATGCGATGGGCCAACCGACGCCGGGCGCCGGCATACTCCCTAAGCGCGTTCTTGGCTTTCCACACATCGTCCGAGCTATTCACAGATTAAAATTTCAGTTGGGTAAAAGAAGAGGTGGACGGCGCCGCGGCGACCGTCACGCGACAAGCTTCCTCTAGGCCCGCAGTGCAGGTGGGCGCCGTATACCGAAGCCACGGCCTCGGCAGGGACAGCTCCCTAGAGGTTCTTATTGGCCCCGAGAAACTAGGGCGTGTCATGCCCCGCAGCAACCGTCCGAGTGGAACTTAGTCGCTCTCCAGGCCGTCGGCAATATTCTCGATGCGGACCGCCAGGGATTCAACGACCGGAGCGATTTTCGCTTCCATCGTCTCGCGCGTCTCGGCGCGGATCGATTCTTCTGAATTCTTGGCCTCGACCTGGAGCCGTTCCATCTCGTCATAGGCCTCGGAAAGCTCATCGGCGATCAACAGGCTGGTCATCACCACGAGGCGCGCCTCGCCGACCTGGCCCACGGTTTCGGCTATTTCAGAGGCGCGCTTGTCGATATAGGAAGCGAGACGGGTCACATGCTCTTCCTGGCCATCGTCGCAAACGATGGAATATTTGCGCCCATTGATAGTGACCGATACTTGAGCCATGCCTGCCGAGCCTATTCGTTCAGAAGAATTTTAAGCTCGCCGATGGCGCCGTCGAGCCGGCCGGCAACGGCCTCACTGACAACTTGCATGGCGGCGTAATGTTCCTGCGCATCACGCAGGGCGGCGCCGGACTTGCGTTGCTCGGCGCGCAATGATTCAAGTTCGGCATGCAGTTCGTCGCGGTCTTTTTGCACAACGCGCAACGACTCGGCGAGCCCGCCGGTCTGTTCCGCGCCTCCGTTTCCGGCGCCGTTCTCAAGCGCCCGGGTTAATTGCTCGACGGCCCTACCGAGATGAGCCACAGCTTCGTCTAAATTTGGCATAATTTAGTATTATCAGGATGTTGTCCCAAAACCTGAAACTGACTTCTCATCCTGAAACACTTAGACTAGGCCGGCTCAGCCGTCAACTACGAGAGGTAGAGAGAGGTTCCCTCGGCGCTAGTTGTTGACGCTCCCGGCGTGCCTCGTCATGTTTCGCCACAGCAACTTTATAGCGGAAGCACATGACGGATTCAGCCACACCGCCCTCACCCGCCAACGCGGCGCACCGCGAAATGGCCAACGCCATCCGCGCTTTATCCATGGATGCCGTACAGGCCGCCAATTCGGGCCATCCGGGCATGCCGCTCGGCGCCGCCGATATGGCCACGGTGCTGTTCGCCGATCACCTCAAACATGACCCGGCCCATCCCGACTGGCCCGACCGCGACCGCTTCGTGCTCTCGGCCGGGCACGGCTCAATGCTGCTTTATTCGCTGCTCTATCTGACCGGCTATCCGGATATCGATATGGAGCAAATTCGGGGTTTCCGCCAGATGGGCAGCCGCACCGCCGGCCACCCGGAATACGGCCATGCGGCCGGCATCGAGACCACCACCGGGCCGCTTGGCCAGGGCTTGGCAACCGCCGTCGGCATGGCGCTTGCGGAGCAGATATTGGCCGCGCGCTTCGGTAAAGAGATTGTCGATCATCACACCTACGTTCTCGCCGGCGATGGCGATTTGATGGAAGGCATCAGCCACGAGGCGATCTCGCTCGCCGGCCATTTGCAGCTCGGTAAATTGATCGTTCTTTACGACAGCAACGAGATATCGATCGACGGCAACACCAACCTCACGCTCTCCGACGATGCCATGAAGCGCTTCCGTGCCTCCGGCTGGGAAGCGTTCAGCGTCGATGGCCATGCACCGCAAGCGATTTCCATCGCCATCCAGGAGGCGCGCCGGACAGACGCGCCGTCGCTCATCGTGTGCCGCACCAAAATCGGCTTCGGCTCGCCCAACAAAGAAGGCTCGGAGGCGAGCCACGGCGCGCCGCTCGGCGATGAGGAAATTGCCGCGACCCGCGAACGGCTGAACTGGCCGCATGCACCGTTTACCGTCCCTTCGGAGATTTTGGCCGATTGGCGCGAGGCCGGTGCGGCACGGGCCAAAGCGAACGCCCAATGGCGGCAACGGCTGGAAGCCAGTGATGCGTCGCTCCGGAGCGAATTCGAGCGCGTTGCAAGCGGCGAATTACCGCCGGACTGGGCCGCCAAGCTGAGCGATTTCCGGCGCAGTCTGGCCGAGGATCAGACCAAACTCGCGAGCCGGGTGGCGAGCCAGAAAACGCTTGAGATTTTGAGCCGGGCGCTACCCGAACTGGTCGGCGGCTCGGCCGATCTAAGCGGCTCGAACGGCACCCGCGCGCCCGGCATGACATCTGTCGGGCGCGATAGTTTCGCCGGTAATTACGTCCATTACGGGGTGCGCGAGCACGCCATGGCGGCGGCGATGAACGGTATGGCGCTGCATGGCGGCTGCATTCCTTACGGCGGCACATTTCTGATTTTCTCCGACTATTGCCGCCCGGCGATCCGCCTCTCGGCGCTGATGAAACAACGCGTTGTTTACGTCATGACGCATGATTCGATCGGCCTCGGCGAAGATGGCCCAACCCATCAGCCGGTCGAGCAGATGGCGGCGTTGCGTGCCATTCCCAATCTCAAAATGTTCCGCCCGGCCGATGCGGTGGAAACCGTCGAATGCTGGCAATTGGCGATCGAAAATCAAGACGGCCCTTCGGTGCTTGCCTTGAGCCGCCAAGGCCTGCCGGCCCAGCGCATAGAGCATACGGATGAAAATCTCTCCGGTCGTGGCGGCTATATTTTGCGCGAGGCGGAGGGCGGTGCAGCCAGCGTCGTTCTGATTGCCACCGGCTCGGAAGTCTCCATCGCCATGGAGGCGCGCGATGTTTTGCAGGGCGAGGGCCAGCCGACGCGGGTCGTTTCCCTGCCATGCTGGGAACTGTTCGACGCTCAGGATCAGGCCTATCGCGACGGCGTGCTTGGTGGCGACGCCGTGCGCATCGGCATTGAAGCCGCGGTTTCGCTCGGCTGGGAACGCTATCTTGGCTCAAACGGCGTGATGATCGGCATGCATGGCTTTGGCGCCTCGGCACCGGCCGGCGAACTGTACGAACATTTCGGCATTACCGCTGAAGCCGTTATTGGGGCCGCGCGCAAGGCTCTTTAAGGCCGCCCGTCTTTCGCGTTAACCAGGAATTTATGCCTTCACCGGCATAATTGCCCGCTGCCCATTACCGATGGCGACCAAGCGGACGCATTCCTATGGCAAAAGTTTCGAAAATGCCGAAAGGCACCTCGGTTCGGATTGCGCAAAACGATATCGACCGTTTGCGCATCTACCGCTTTCGTTATTCGGTTCTGGTCGATGAATTGGATGACGATCCGCCCGGGCGCGACGATGAAAGCATGACCGTGCGCGAGCCGGTCGATGATACCTCCACCCTTCTCTACCTCGCCACGGACGATGAAATCATGGGCACGCTGCGCCTCACCTATGGCATGGCAACGCCGATCCCGCCGGCATTGTACAAAGGCTACGACCTCAAGAATTTTGACGATTTTGCCGATTCGGACTTGTCGCTTACCTCGGCCTGGGCCGTCTCGGCCCGTTGGCGCGGAACGCCGGCACTCTCGGTTCTGTTCGCCGCCGCCTACAAAATGAGCAAGGAGCGCAACATCCGCTTTGATTTTTGCCACTGCGCTCCGGCCCAACTGGCGCCCTACCAGCGCCTCGGATACCGCCGCTATACCTCGAATTTCTCGGATGAGCATGGTCTCCGGGTGCCGATGGTGATGCTGATGGACGATGTCCGGCACCTCAAACGCGTGCGTTCGCCGCTGTTTCGCATCGCCTGCAAATATGAGGCGAGTTCCGCCACCGCCGTGTGGTTTTCACGCAAATACCCGGAGGCCAACCAGGCAACCGCGCTGGTGGAAATGGACGAAGACAGTTTCTGGATCTACCTGACGCAGCAATTACACGAGCCGCCGCATTCCAGCATTCCGCTCCTCAACGGTTTGACCAACGAGGAAGCCAAGAAGGTTATCGCGGTCGGCACCGTGCTCACCTGTAGCGCCGGCGAGGCGCTGATCCGCCAGGGCGAGCTTGGCAATGAAATGTTTATTCTCCTTTCCGGCGCCGTTGAAGTGCGGGCAGGCGATGAAAAAGGCCGCCCGGTCGCTCAATTCGATTGCGGCGATGTATTCGGTGAAGTGGCGTTTTTGAGTGCGGTCGAGCGCAGCGCGACGGTGGTGGCGCTGAGCGACATCAAAGTCCTCGTCGTCACCCAAAGCATGCTGCGCAAACTGATCAAAACCATGCCCGAGATCGCCTGCAAAGTGCAGTTCAACCTGTCTCTTGTTCTGTGCGAACGCCTGGCCTCAAGCACGGATACGCTGTCGATCGAGCATGGTGTCGCCAAGGAAGAATTCGCGGGCGAATCGGCCACTGCCGCGTAAACGGTTGCCGGACATAGATTAATCGGACGTTAACCCGGAATTCACGTCTGCCGGGCTAAACTGGCGCGGTCCCAATTTCGCTTCGCGCTATCGGATGGAAACACCATGTGCGCCGCCCCGTCATTGCCCAAAAACATGAGCGTCCGTGTCGCTCAAAATGATGCCAGCCGGTTGCGGGTGTTTCGGTTCCGCCATGCGGTACTGGTCGACGAGTTGCACGGCAATCCGCCGGGGCGCGATGACACCAATCTGGTGGTGCGTGAGGCCCTCGATGACACCTCGACAATTCTCTATTTGGGCAGTGAAAACGAGATCATGGGGACGGTGCGCCTGAGCTACGCGCTGGTGACCCCGATTCCACCCAACCTCTATGAAGCCTACCAGCTTAAATCATTCGATGATTATGCTGATTCCGACCTCTCGATGACCTCGGCCTGGGCGGTCGCGGAACGCTGGCGCAATTCTCCGGTGCTGGCGATTCTTCTGGGTGCTGCTTTCAAGATGTGTCTCGAGCGCAATATTCTCTTCGATTTCAGCCATTGCGCGCCGGCCCAGCTCAATCTGTTCCAACGCCTCGGCTATCGCCGCTATGGACCAAATTTCTCGGATGATTCCGGCTTGAGAGTGCCGCTGGTCATGTTGCTCAACGATATTCGCCATCTCAGGCTGGTGAAATCTCCCCTCTTTCGCATTGCTTGCAAATTCGAATCGAGCTCGGACACCGCCGTCTGGTTCAGCCGCCGCTTCCCTGAATCAAACCGCGCCACCGCCATCGCCAGCATGAGCGAAGATGAGTTTTGGGTCTATCTGACGCAACAATTGCACGAAGACCCAAGCGCCAGCATTCCGCTGCTGAAAGGCATGAGTGACAATGATGCCAAGAAGTTCATCTCCGCGTCGACGGTGATCAGTTGCGAGGCCGAGGAAACCGTCATCAATCAGGGCGAGCTCGGAAATGAGATGTTTGTCATTCTCTCCGGCGAAGTGGAGGTGCGGGCCGGCGGCGTGGATGGGCGACCGATCGCCAATTTTGGCCGCGGTGATATTTTTGGCGAAGTTGCTTATGTGAGCGAAGTCGAGCGCAGTGCGACGGTGGTCGCCCTGACCGCTATCGAAATTCTCGTCGTCACCCAGTCGATGCTGAAAAAAATGACCAAAACCATGCCGGAAGCGGCCTGTCAGGTGCTATTTAATTTGTCGGTCATCCTGTGTGATCGCCTGTCGCACAGCACGGAAACCCTGACCATTGAGAGTGACGAAACGGATAGCGTCGATGTGAGCGGAAATGGCGAGGATCGCGCGCCACACGCCGTTACTTGAGAGCGGCCATACGATCAGTCAATCATCACACTTGATTTCACGCTTGATTTCACTGTGGCCACTGCAAAATGATGGCCGGCAATCATGGTTAATGCTAATTTGGCTGGCCTGCATTTGTTGCGAGTCTAAAAGTTATGACTATCGACGAAAGAGTCGCGCGCGATCCGTTTATTCGCCAGTTTTTTGAGCGGATTCCTGCGCATATGCGGGAAACATTTACGCCGCGGCAATTGGCGGCACTGAAGATGGTGTTCGGCGAATCCACCCGCGCCGGACATTTGGTCGATATCCGTCTGGAAATGCCGCTGTCGCTGCGCCGCAAGAAGCGGCTTTATTTGGTTGCTATCTCCGGTCAGGATCACCGCGGCGGAAAAAGAGCGGGCAAGTGGGGCTTTTGGGGAAATTTGCGCCGCCTGACGGGACGGCTTATCGTCGCGTTAATAATTTTGTTGTTCTTGTTGGCCATATTGTTCTTTCTAACGTAATCCCGAATCGTAAATTTTCGGATAGATGGTGAAGCGAATGAAGAAGACGGCGCTGATCGTCGAGGACAACGCCCTCAATTTGAAATTGATGCGCGACCTCCTTGAGGCCTCCGACATCGCTACCTTGCAAACCAAGGATGGTTCGCGGGCGCTTGAGATGGTGCGCGAACACCGCCCGGATATTATTCTCATGGATATCCAACTGCCCGATGTTTCAGGTCTCGATGTCACGCGTCAGCTCAAGGCCGATACCGAGCTGCGCGATATTCCGATCATTGCCGTCACGGCGCTGGCATTGCGCGGCGATGAAGAGCGGGTCCTGGAGGCCGGCTGCAACGCCTATATCTCCAAGCCAATCTCAGTCGCCAAATTCCTCGCCGAAGTGAAAAAATTTCTCGGAGAAGACGGCGGATCCTAATCTGCGGAGCCGCACCGGATTCGATATCGGGAACGCCTAAATCGTTGCAATCGCAACCTAAATTTCCTTCAAATTTTGACTAAATTTCCTTCAAATTTTGACTAAATATGTTATTGTTGGTTAGTTTGGCAAAGGTGTTGCCCACCTTTTTCAGACCATCAGTTTGTGGTCGAAGGCTGGCGCGCGGGGAGTAACGTGTGAGCATTGAGCAGGGAAAAATAGTGTTTGCCGCCGCGACAGCGGAAATTTCCGGTGTTTCAGGCAGCGCGCCCACGCCGATTTTTGGCGGTGGCGCGGCTGAGATTGTCATCCCCGGCGGCAACATGCTGCTCCATGCCGATTTTTCCCGCGCCGGCGCCGATCTGCTGATTACGGCCCCCGATGGCAGCCAATTTATTATCGTCGATTATTTTAACGGCGAAAGCGAAGCCGGCCTGATGACTGAGAGCGGCGCACTGCTGCCGTTTGACCTGGTCTCGATTCTGGCCGGACCGGTGGCGCCCGGCCAATATGCGCAAGAGGGCGACGGACTGGATTCCGCCCCAATCGGCCGCGTCGATGAAACCGTTGGCGAGGCAACCGCCACACGGGTCGACGGCACCACCGTAACCTTAGCCAAGGATTCACCGGTCTTTCAGGGTGATATTCTGGAAACTGGCGCCGGTGGCGCGGTCGCCGTGGTGTTTATCGATGAGACCGAATTCTCGCTCGGCGAAGACGGCCGCATGGTGCTCGACGAACTGATATTCGACCCGACATCGCTCGAGGGCTCGTCCAGCTTCTCCGTGGTACAGGGCGTGTTCGTCTTTGTCAGTGGCGAGATCGCGGCCAACAATCCGGATGAAATGGTGGTTCGCACGCCGGTGGCGACGCTCGGCATCCGCGGCACCACGGTCGGCGGAAATGCCGCCTCGGAGGGAAATCTCAATACCGTTACCATTATTCCCGACGGCCCAAACAATGAAGTGACCGGTTCAATTACCGTGAGTACGCAAACCAGTACGGTCACCCTCGACACAGCCTTTCAAACAACGGCTGTTTCCTCCGTCTTCGAGGCAATCGCGCAGACAATTGTCCTCTCGGCCGCCCAGGCCGGCGGTCTCTATGGTGCGGTGGGGAGTTTGTTGTCAACCGGCGCCGGCCCCAACTTAGGCGGTCCGACCGGCAATGATGACGGCGGTGGCGGCGGCGATGAAGGTGGCGGTGGCGGCGGTGGCGATGATGGCCAAGGCGCGGCCGGCGATGAGGGCGGCGCCGGTGGCGACGGCGAAGGCGGTGGCGACGGCGGTCTGGCAGCAGGTGGCGATGGACCGGGCGATGGCGAAGGAGACGTTGAAGGCGGCCCCGATGACCTGGGCCCCGACGACTTGGGAGCAGGTGACCTGGGACCGGATGGCCCGGTGGATGGCGAATTTACCGATGGTCCCGGGCCGGATGACCCGCTGGCGGACGGACCCTTTGCTGACGGCCCGGCACCCGGCGAAGAAGGTTTCCAGTCTGGAGACGGCGCGCCAAATGAAGAAGAAATCGCCTCCGCCGGATTTGCCGCGGCGGGCGACGCATTTGACGCCTTTGAGGCCGCGTTTAATGCAGGTGGTGATCTGGAAGCGGCGGTTGAGGCCGCCGTTGTGGCGGGTCAAGCCGCTTTGACAACCTATCTCGGCGCGGCTGGGCAGGAAATATTCGAGACGCTGATGGAATTCGGCCCGGAAGCGGCTTTTGGCGACCCGAATTTCGCCGACGGCATCGAACCACCCGAAGGCTTCGACCTCGACCCGGCTCAATTTTCTGATGAATTTGCTGGATTTGAGGGTGATTTCGGCGGCGAATTTGGGCCAGGAGAGTTTGGACCGGGCGACGGACCACTAGACCCCGAGGCCTTTGCTGATGCATTTGGCGAGGAATTTGGCGGCGAGTTCGGCGAACTGTCTCCAGAAGAATTGGCCGGAGTGGCGGCGCAATTTGCCGGCGAATTTGGCGACCTTGGCCCGGATCCGTTCGGTGGCCCTGAATTTGGCTTCGGTGGTGATTTTGTCGATCCATTTGGCGGTGATTTTTTCGGTGGCCCGGGATTCGGGTTTGAGGGCGGAATTGTCGATCCATTTGGCGGCCCTGTTTTCGATCCGTTTACCGGTGAATTCATTGACCCCTTTACAGGCGAATTTATTGATCCGTTTTTTGGCGGTGAGTTTTTCGCCGGCGATGAATTCTTCGATGATCCCTTCTTCAATGATGAATTCTTCAACGAAGATGATTTCTTCTTCGTTTCCGACGAAGAATTCTTCGGCACGCAGACCGCAAGCGATGTCACTGAATTCAACAGCACCAGCGGCGGCGCCGGGGTGTTGGCGAATTCGCTCGTTGGCGGCCTCTCCGGCTTCACCATAGAATCGAGCCCGAGCCCTAATTTCGTCGGTAACACCAATGTGGGCTTCGGCTCCGCCGGCACCTTCAGCAGCCTGAATTTCGGCACGTCGAACGGCACGTCGTTCTCGCTGGATGCAGGAATCGTCTTGACCAGCGGCGACGGCACGCCCAATAACCAGAATACCGCCATCCTGTTTTCGGAATTGGCCAGTGGCAGCAGTGACAGCGACCTCGATACGCTTCTATCCAACACCAGCCATGTTCAAACGACGCAGGATTCGACGGTTCTCAGTTTTAGCTTCACCGTTCCGGCCGGTACCACCGCCATCATCTTCGATTTCATGTACGGTACGGATGAATTCAATGAGCAAAGCGTCAACGATGTCGCCGCGGTCTTTATCGACGGCACCAATTTTGCTTTGTTCCCCGACGAAACCATTCTGCATTTTGATAACGGCCTCAACGAGGAGCGTTTTGCTGACAACACCGGTGGCGGTCTGAACATTGAATATGACGGCATTTCGGCGCCCGATACCATCGTCGGCCTGATCAGCGGAGGCGGCACACATACCCTCAAGATTGCCGTCTCCGATACCAGCGATTTGGCCGGCGATAGCGGCCTCTTCCTCTCCGCCTTCGGGCTTGGCGAGCAGTTTAGCAACGCCAGCTCCGGAGACGATATTCTCGCCGGCACGACCAGCCCCGATTCCGTCAATGCCAGCACAGGGAATGACGCTGTATTCGGTGCCGCCGGCAACGACACGCTCTCCGGCGGCGACGGCAATGATTCGCTCGACGGCGGATCCGGCAACGATACGGTCAACGGCAATAATGACAATGACACGCTCGACGGCGGACCCGGTGATGATACCTTAAGCGGCGGTGCCGGCAACGACACCCTGGAGGGCGGCTTTGGCAACGACACCGTCCTGGGCGGCGCCAACGACGATACGCTGATTGGTGACGACGGCAACGACCTTATCCAAGGAGGCACCGGCAACGACATACTGAGTGGCGATAACGGCAACGATACCCTGCAAGGCAATAACGGCAACGACATTCTGCGCGGTGGCGCCGGCAACGACGTCCTGGAGGGCGGTGACGGCAATGACCTCATCAGCGGCGGCACGGGCAGTGACAATATTACCGGCGGCACTGGTATCGATACCATGTCGGGCGGAGGCAATTCGGACAATTTCAGCTTTACCGCGCCGTCCGAAGGCCAACCGAATGCCAGCAATACAACAGCCACGATCAATGGCGGCTTTCACAACCGCATATCCGACTTCACCTCGGGGACGGATTGTTTTCTGCTGACCGATAGCGCTTTCAGCCTGAGCAGCTTGTCCGCCGGCAGCAATTTTTTCACCATTGGATCGCAATTCGACGGCACCAACACTGCCGCCAGCGGCAGTTCTCCCTATCTTGTCGTTGATTCAACAAAGACCCTCTATTACGACGGCAATGGTGCCTCCGGGGCCGGTTATACCGTTCTCGCCGAGAGCGCTGGGGATGCCCCGGCTATTACCGATATCGTGCTGGTTTAAGGCACCGGCCAAGCCGTGAAATATTTGGCCGCGCCAAATTGGATTGCCACAACCCGATAAAATTGGCCAAATATTGATATGTCGGCGCCAGACCCTCTATCTCTCGACACGGAAAAACCCGCCAGCCGAAAATGGCTGCGCGAGGTAATGAAGCCGGCGCGTGGTGGTTTGCGCGAGGCATTGTTCGTTTCGCTCTTTATCAATTTGTTGGCGCTTGCGGTGCCGATCTTCGTTTTGCAGGTCTATACCCGCGTCGTCTTCAGCCACGGTATCAGCACCCTTTATGCCCTGTTGATCGGTGTTTTGGCGGCGCTCTTTTTCGATTTCATCATTCGCCAGGCGCGGAGCCGCATGCTGCAGCGCGTCGCGCTCCGCATCGACGTCTCGCTCGGCCGCTCGCTCTACAATAAAATATCCGCCCTGCCGCTGCGCACCCTGGAAGGCCGCCCGTCGGGCTTTTGGCAAACCCTGTTCCGCGACGCGGAGATGGTACGCAATACGTTTTCCGGCTCAACCGCCGTGCTGATAACCGACCTTCCCTTCGCCGTCATTTTTGTCGCGATCATCTACATTATCGCCCCGCCGGTGGTATGGGTGTTGCTTATTGCGCTACCGGTATTCGTCTTAGTCTCGATTATCTCAGGTAAAATGATGCAGAACGCCACCCAGGGCGAGCGCCAGGCCGGCATCGGCCGTGATGCGTTCCTGACGGAAATGCTGCAAGGGCGCGCCACCATCAAGGCTTTGGCGCTCGAGAAGACCATCAGGCCAGCCTGGGAGGACAAGCACGCCGACACCATCGAGCGCGCTTTGGTACGCGGCGGGCGGACGGACATGTTCAGCAATCTCGGCACGACGCTGACCATGTTGACCACCGTCGCCATGGTGACGACCGGCGCGCTGGCCATTATCGATCTCGAACTCACCATCGGCGCGCTGATCGCCTCGACCATGCTCGGCAACCGGGTTATCGGCCCGTTCAACCAGTTGGTCGGCAATTGGCGCAACTATGCCAATTGCCGCCAGGCGCTGAAGCGTCTTGATGCGGTATTCGCGCTTGAAGAAGACCGCACCGAACGCAGCGTACGCATGAAGCGCCCCGAGGGCCGCCTCGCCTTCGAGGCGGTGATTTTCGGCTATGAAAAGGGCCGCCCGCCGGTGATCGACAATCTCTCCATGGAAGTCAAACCGCCGGGCATGCTCGGCGTCGTGGGACGCAATGGCTGCGGCAAGACGACCCTTCTGAAGATCATGCAGGGCCTCTATGCGCCGACCAGCGGGCGGGTGTTGCTCGATGGCGGCGACATCAGCCAGTTCTCGCGCCAGGATCTCGCCAATTGGGTCGGCTATGTGCCGCAGGAGTGTTTTCTGTTCGCCGGTACGATCCGCGAAAATATCGCCATCACAAACCCTGAAGCCAGTGACGAGGAAATTGTCGAGGCGGCGACGCTGGCCGGCGTGCACGACTATGTCATCGATCTGCCGGATGGCTACGACACCGAGATTGGCGAGGCCGGCTCGCGTCTATCGGGCGGACAACGACAGCGCATCGCCATCGCGCGGGCGCTCCTGCCCGATCCGCCAATCCTGTTGCTCGACGAGGTATCGGGCAATCTCGACATGCAGGCGGAAATCGCGCTGCGCAACACATTGAGCGAATTGGCGCGCGATCACACCATCGTCGTCGTCACCCACACGCCTGTGCTGCTGCGCGCCTGCAATAACATCATGGCGCTCGACAAAGGCCGCATCGCCATGGGCGGGCCGGCTCAGGAGATATTGCCGCGCCTGTTCGGCGGCGCGCCCAGGCCGGCGGAAGCAGCACCTGAAGCGGCACAGTTGGAGACATCCCCATGAACCGGCTGGATGGGCTCGAAAAAAAGGCCCGCGCCAGAGGCTGGCGCCGCACCGCTTTGCTCGTCACCCTGGCGATCGCCGCTCTGGTTGCCTGGGCCAATTTCGCCGAACTGGAGGAAGTCGCGGTCGCCAGCGGCGAAGTTGTGCCGCAGGGGCAGGTTAAAGTCATTCAGCATCTCGAAGGCGGCATTATCAGCCAAATATTCGTCGCCGAAGGCGATAGCGTGGAAGCCGGCGACCTGTTGCTGCAACTCGACCGCGGAATTTCAGGATCGAACCGCGACGAAGTGCAAATCGAACTGGATAGCCTGATATTGGCGCGGGCGCGGCTGGTCGCCGAATCCCAAGGCACCGAACTGATATTTCCCGAGAGAGAAGCCGAGCGCCGGCCCGAACTGGTGCAGGCGGAACGCCATACCTATGAAGGCCACAAGCTCGAACTTCAAAGCACCGTCGACGTTTTGCGTGAACAAGTGCGCCAGCGCGAACTCGACGTCCGCCAAATCCGCTCCCAGCTCAATTCAACCAAGAATAATCTCGCCTTAACTCTCGAGCGTTTTGTCATGTCCGAAGACCTGCTGGCCGAGGGCCTGACGCCAAAAATTGAGCATGTGCAGATCAAGCAGGAAGTCGAGAAACTGCAGGGTGAAATGGAGGAGTTGAAATCCGCCATTCCGCGTGCCGAAGCGAGCATCACTGAGGCCAGGGCGCGCCTGAAGGAAGAAAAACTGCGCGCCACCCGGGTCGCGCTGGAGGAATTGAGCGATGTTCAGCGCCGCATCGCCGGGGCGCGGGAGAAGCTCAACCGCGCCACCGATCAGGTGGTGCGAACCGAAATCTCCAGCCCCATTGCCGGCGTGGTGCAGACCATGCGCCACCACACCATCGGCGGCGTCGCCCGGCCGGGCGAGCCGTTGATGGAGATCGTGCCAACCCAGGAACGGATGGTGGTTGAGGCAAAACTCAACCCCACCGATATCGGATATGTTCGCGTCGGCCAAAATTCCGTCGTCAAAGTCACGACCTATGATTTCTCGCGCTATGGTGGCCTCGACGGCCACATTGTTTCGATTTCGCCGGATTCGCATGTCGATTCGAACACCGGCAAAAGCTATTTTCGCGTGATCGCGGAAACCGACAGAAATTACCTCGGCGACAATCCCGGCGAGCTGCCGATCGCGCCGGGCATGGAAGCCACGCTTGATATCCACACCGGCTCCAAGACGGTGATGCAATATCTGCTGAAGCCGGTGGTCAAAGTGAAATCGGAAGCCTTTCGCGAGCGCTGACAGATTCCTGCCGCCGCGCCTGAAATTATCCCCCCAACCACCGCACGGAAGAATACGAATGAGCGACGAAATTCGCCAAGCCCGCATCGACCTGGCCGCCGCCTACCGGCTGGCCTATATGCATGGCCTCAGCGAGGGCATATGCAACCATCTCACCCTCACCGTTCCCGGCCAGCCGGATAAATTTCTTCTCATTGCGCACGGCACCCATTGGAGTCATGTGACGGCCAGCAACCTGCTGATGGTCAGCCTCGATGGCGAGGTGATTGAGGGCGAGGGCGTGGTCGAGGACACAGCCTTCTATATTCATGCGCCGATCCACCGCGCACGGCCGGATTTGCAGTGCATCATGCACACCCACCAGACCCAAACTCTTGCCCTGGCGATGATCGAGGATGGCGCCATCGAGCCGATCAATCAAAATGCCTTGCGCTACTATGGCCGCATTGCACGCGACGATAATTATAACGGCCTCGCCTTCGATGATCTGGAGGGCGAGCGCCTCGCCAAATCCATGCAGGGTAAAAATATCCTCATGATGGCCAATCACGGCGTCCTGATCGGCGCCTCTTCGGTCGCCCGCGCCTATGACGAAATTTATTATTTGGAGCGCACCGCGGCGGCACAAATCCTTGCCATGAGCACCGGCCGTCCGCTCAAACTTATTCCCGAAGAGGTGTGTAAGGAAACGGCACGGCAAATGATGTCGGACAATATGCACCGCTTTGCCAACGATCATTTCAACGCGCTCAAGCGTGTGCTTGATCGCGAACAACCGGACTATAAGGATTAGTGGTTCGGAAAAATGCCTTTCAGAAGAAAGCCACGGCGCAATAGAGGCCGCGTGATTTCAGGCGCTCACAGAGTTCTTTGGCATTTTGTTCGCTCGCCAAGGGGCCGGCCTGGACACGGAAAAACACACCCATACCGGCGCCGAAATCAATTTCCCGGATCTGTGCGTCATAATCGCTGAGCAAATCGGGATGGCTTTTTTGCAAAATCTGCCAGCCACGCTCGGCGCCATCCTCACTGCGGAAGGAGGCGATGTGGACACGCACGCTCGGGCCGTCTCCGTCAACCGCTTCCGCCCGGGCAACGGCCTGCTCAGCGCCATTCCCGTCACCTGCCGCACCGCCTGTCTTTTTGTCACCCTTATCTGCCGCCTGCTGGTCATCAGCTTTCGAAGACCCATCGGTGGCCTCCATGTCGCGTGAAGCGACCTGTTTAGCGGGCTTGTCATTTGCGTCCGATTCCATGCCGGCGCCGTCGTTTGACGCTGAGTCTGAAGCGTCGGTCATCGTGCTATTCGTGCTGGCCAGAGCCTCCCGTTTCTCCGCTTCCTTGGCCGCCGCGCGCAAGGTATCCGACATCAGACGCATGGATTCCGCCAACGCCTGCAAATTGTCGAACACCGCGCTCATATCGCTGTAGAGAGCGGAGAAATTGCGGCTGTCGATCGGCGCATTGTTGCCGAACCAGCTCGGCGGCGGCGCGCTGTTATCGACCAGCACCGGGCTTAAATTGAGATCTGCCAGATTCTCGCGCGCCAGAGTCATTGGCGACAGGCCGCCATTTTTGCGCGCCACGATCAGGGCGGCGCGCTCCAGCCGGTTGATGCGAATGATTTCCGCATAGGTGCGCCGCGCCAGTTCGGGCCGCCCGGTATCCTGATAAACCACGCCCAAATTCAAAAGAGCGTATTCATTGCTGGGATTATATTCCAACGCATCGCCAAGAAACTGCTCCGCCGCGGTGTAATCTCCCGCCTCAAGCGCATCCGCACCACGCTCGGCAAGGGAAATATCACGCGGCGTATCCACACATGCCGCAACGATCAAGGCGAGACATAAAACCGCCGCTACTTGAATGATACGCCTCACCCTATCCCCAATTTCTTGTATGTTTAATTTCGGAACTATCAAAATATGGTAGTCGATTCGCCGAATTAGCGCAATATTTGCCTGTTCAGAACCAGCCGGAATTAATTTTCGCCGGCTTCGGCGGCGCGCAATGGAAAGCAATATTCGCCCGCCCGCCGCAGAGCCTGGCACAAGGCGACCGCGTCGGGCTCGCTCGCCAGCATTCCCGCTTCGAGACGCCACAAATGCGCGCCGCTATCGCCGAGTTCCAAGGCGATAATCTTAGGCTGCAAGCCGTTCAACAGCTTTGGATAGCGCATCCTCATTTTCTGCCAAATCCTGCCGGCCGCTTCCTCGCGGTCAAAAGTCGCAAGAAGAACGGCATATTCTCCTTCAGGCACCTCGACCTCCAGCACCGACGCGGGTTCCGTTTCCACGGCATCAGCAGTTTCCGCATCAACAGTCTCCAGTGGCAACTCGAACTGATTTTCCTCGGCTAATATATTGAGGCGTTCACCACCGTCGGCCTCGGGCGCTTCGGGCGGTGGCGTCGCCGGCGCGGTGATTGAATCGACAAACAATGATTCATCGGCGGGAAATTCGCCGTCCGTTGCCTCCAGGGCCACACCCATCATATCCAGATGCTGCACGGCACGGCCATAACGCTGCGCCGCCGATCTCTGCATCCAGGCGATACCCAGCTCGCGATTTGGCGTGATGCCGGCACCGCCGAGATAAAGTTTGGCCAAATTATATTGCGCCTGTGCATTGCCTTTTTTAGCCGCGCTTCGATAGAGCTCGGCCGCCCGCCCGGGATTTCGCGCGACGCCCCGGCCATGCTCATAAAGGCTGCCGAGACTAAGCTCGGCCTCGGTCATGCCCTGCTCGGCGGCGCGGAGATACCAGACGGATGCTTTTTCCGCATCGGGCGGGATGCCATGCCCGCCTTCGATCATCATGCCGAGGCCGAACTGGGATTGCGCATCGCCACTTTCGGCCAAGGGCTGCCAAATCTCCCGCGCGCGGCGGTAATCGCCATTGAGAAAGGCGCTTAGGCCGCCATCGAAATCGGCCATGACAGGCGCGCTCAGGCAAAGACAAAACGCCCACATGATGGAGAATAATCGCAATCTGGCGCGAGTTACGTGCCGCATCGAATCTATATATCATTATTGCCAGCCGGCCGCGATATCCGCAGGATAGGCGGCACGCAACCTCTATTGCCGCAGCCGGGCGATGCAGAGAAAGGGAAGGCACCAGATGGCAAAACAACCCCCGAAAGGCACGGCGCCCGCGCCGCTCTCGGCCGATCAATTGTGCCGGTTTTGCGATCCCAGCCAATTTCCTTTCGCCACCACGGCAGAGCTTGACGGTCAGGCCGAAATCGCCGGCCAGGACCGCGCTGTCGAAGCCATCCGCTTTGCGCTTGGCGTCAAGCAGGAAGGCTATAACGTCTTTGTGCTGGGCCCATCGGGCAGCGGCAAACATGCCATTACGCGGCGCCTGTTAAAACACCAGGCCCGGCTCAACAAAACGCCGTCTGACTGGTGCTACGTCTATAATTTCAAACGGCGCCACAAGCCCCACGCGCTGGAGCTGCCGGCCGGTGACGGCGCGCGCCTGCGCGACACCGTCAACAAGCTGGTCGAGGATTTAAAAATCGCCATCCCGGCGATATTCGAATCCGACGAATACCGCAACCAGCGCAAGGCGGCCGGGGAAGAGGTCAAGCAGCGCCAGGACGACGCCTTCGCGCAAATTCAAAAGGAAGCGAACGCAGTCAATATCGCCATCATGCAGACCGAAAACGGCATCGCCTTCGCGCCAACTGAAGATGGCGAGATGTTGCCGCCCGAGAAACTAAACGCCATGTCGCAGGCGGAGCGGGAAGCAATTCAGAAAAATGTCGGCGAGCTGCAAAAGCGCCTGCACGATACCATGATGATGGTGCCGCAATGGGCGCGCGAAGCACGCGAAAAATTTCTCGCGCTCGACCGCGGCGTCACCAGTGTCGCCGTCAAATCCCTGATGGACGATACCAAAGCACAGTTCAAGGATTTGCCGCGCGTGGTCGAATATTTGCTGGCGATGGAGCAGGACGTGATTAATAACGTCAATCTTTTCCGCGGGCCGCAGGAGGCCGCCAATCCGGCGCAAATGATGCCGCCCGGCGCGTTGCAGGCCGCTCCCCCGAGGCCAGATGCGAGCGATGCGAGCGCGCCGTTCCGGCGCTATCGGGTCAATCTGTTTGTTGATCGCTCGCACCTCGAGGGCAGCCCGGTCATCTATGCCGACCATCCGACGTATCAGGAATTGATCGGCAGTATCGAGCATGTCGCGGAGATGGGCACGCTGACGACCGATTTCACACGCATCAAATCTGGCGCCCTGCACCGCGCCAACGGTGGCTATCTGATGTTGGACGCGCGCAAGGTACTGATGGAGCCGTTCGCCTGGGAGGGCCTTAAACGGGCGCTGCGTTCACGTGAAATCCGGGTCGAGCACCCGGCCCAGACCGCCGGCGTGATCAGTACGCAGACGCTCAGCCCCGAACCGGTCCCGCTCGACGTAAAGGTGGTTCTGATCGGCGAGCGCCAGCTTTACTATCTTCTCGATCAGCGCGACCCGGATTTTGCCGAATTGTTCAAGGTCACCGGCGATTTCGAGGACAAAATCGAACGCAACGACGAAAACAATATGACCTATGCGCGCCTGTTGGGCGCGCTGGCGCAGCGCGATGGACTGCACCCGCTCAGCAGCGCCGCCGTGGCGCGCCTGTGCGATTACAGTGCGCGCCTCGCGGCGGATGCCGAGCGCCTGTCGACCCAGATGCGGCGCGTCAGCGACCTGGTGCGCGAGGCCGATTATTTCGCCACCGAACAGGGCTTTGACACCATCGATGCAGCGCATGTGGAACTGGCAATCGAGGGCGCGCTCGGCCGCGTCAGCCGTATCCGCGAATCGATGCAGGAACAAATTCTGCGCGGCTCCGTGCTGATCGATACCGAGGGCGCAAAAATAGGCCAGATAAACGGCCTCGCTGTCCTGCAAACAGGCCGCTTCGCCTTCGGCAAGCCGTCGCGCATTACGGTGCGGCTGCGTGTCGGCACCGGCAAAGTGATCGATATCGAGCGCGAAGTCGAGCTTGGCGGGCCGCTCCATAGCAAGGGCGTACTGATCCTCAGCAGCTACTTGGCGACGCGCTACGCGACCGACCGCCCGCTATCGCTCTCGGCCAGTATTGTCTTCGAACAATCCTATGGCGGCGTCGATGGCGACAGCGCCTCATCGACTGAACTCTACGCCCTGCTCTCGGCCCTTGCGGAGGTGCCAATCCAGCAAAATCTGGCGGTTACCGGCGCGGTCAATCAGAACGGCGAAGTTCAGGCGATCGGCGGCGCCAATGAAAAAATCGAGGGCTTTTTCGATGTTTGTAGCGCACGCGGACTGAACGGCAAGCAGGGCGTCCTTATTCCTCAGTCGAACGTCAAAAACCTCATGCTGCGGCGCGATGTTCTGGCCGCCGTCAGTGACGGCCAATTCCATATCTATGCCGTCGCCACCATCGACGAAGGCATTGAAATCCTCACCGGCACAGCTGCCGGCACACGCGACAAAAATGGCGCCTTCCCAGCTAAATCCATCAACGGCATGGTCGAAGCCCGACTCCACAAACTAGCCGACCAACGCCGCGCCTTCGCCCGCAGCAACAAAAGCGACAAGGCAGAGGACGCTAAGGACGATTAAGCAACGCCTCAAGCTTAATTTTACAAGCGGAGCCACCTTCCGGAATGCATCATGCATTCCGGTAAGCGTGCCAAGCCAAGCGCGAGGATGCGCGCGCCCGGCGATTGAGGGTCTAAATAATGAGTGCGTCCGAGTTATCGAGGTAGCCAAGGGAGCGGACGCGACCGCCCGGCGTCTGAGGGACCAAACTAATAAGCAACCGCGGTTGGATCGAGGCTACGCCACAGATACCAGGTTGCGACCGAACGCCAGGGCTGCCAGGGCTGGGCCAGGATTTCGATATCTTCGCGTTCCAGCGCGTCACCACCGGCATAATGGCGCTCGCAGGCGCGGATCAGGCCGATATCGTCGAGCGGCAGCACGTTTGGCCTGAGGAGATGGAAAATCAAAAACATTTCCGCCGTCCAGCGGCCAATGCCGCGCAGCTTGAGCAGTTCGGCGATGATTTCCTCATCCTCTTTCTCATGCCAGAGCGCCGGCGCCACGCTGCCATCCTTGAAGGCCAGCGCCATATCGCGAATGTAAGAGGCCTTGCGCCGCGTCAGTCCGGCGCCGTGCAATTCTGCCTCATCGCGCGCCGCGACATGATCCGGCGAGATGCCGCCAACAGTCTCGTCGAGCCGGTTCCATATGGAATCCGCCGCGCGTACCGAAATCTGCTGGGCGACGATCGAGCGCACAAGGGTGACGAACGGATCGCCCTGCCCGGTCAACCCGCCGCGCCCACAGCTCCTGATAACTTCGGCCAGAACCGGATCAGCGGCGCTCAGCTCTTTCTTGGCGCGCTTCCAAAAGGAGGGGTGCCCGGTCGGTCCGCTCGCCCATTTCGGCATCGGTTTTCCATAAATTTCTATCTCGGAAACGTCAGTCTATGCGCTGCCGGCAAGGCTGCCAATCGGTGAGCCGGATACCTCAGCTTGCCTGCGCTGCGGCCCTTTGATCGAGCGGAGCCGAGACGGGCGCCTCGGCACTCTCCGCCAAGCCATCCGCCACGGTGGTGACGATGCGGTTCATTTCGCCCGGGCCAAGGCCCAAATGAAATGGCAGGGCCAGCGTATGGTTGGCGAGATGGCGCGTTACCGCGAGCGATGCGCTCGGATAATAGGCGAATGCCGATTGTTGGTGGCAGCCCCGCCCCCACCATTGCCGGCTCTCAATGCCGGCACGCGCGAGCTCCCGGGCGACAGCACCGGTGGCCGGGCGGGTCAATTCAACATTGCAGGTGGTGCCGGCCCATCCCTGGCCAAAGCCCGGCATGACGGAGAGGCCGGGAATCGCCGAGAGCGCTGCGGCATATGTCTGGGCGAGGCGCACATAGCCGGTACGGACGAACGGCCAGGCATCAAGCGCCGCCAAGCCGACGGCGGCGGCATATTCGCTGAGTTTGGCGTTGAACCCGGGCAGCGCCGCGGCGCGGCTCTGCTGAAAGCCGAAATTGGACAGGCTGCGTGCCTTGGCAACCAACTCGGGATCGCGCGACATGATGAGCCCCCCTTCGCCGATACCGACCGCCTTGGTCGCATGCAGGCTGATCACCACCGGCGCCCGGCCGGGCTGGGCCGTATCGAATGCGGCAGCGGCATCGATCACGACAGGGATACCGGTCGCCTCGGAAAATTCGTCCCAGCGGTCATAACCGATCGGCGCACCGAACGGTGCGACAGGTAACACGGCCGCCACAGTGCCCGGCGCGTTGGCCAGCGCCGCACCGGCTATTTCCGGTGTCAACGCCCAATTGTCAGGCGCCACATCAACGAAGAACGGCGTCAGCCCCGCTTCGCGCGCCGCATGCGCCGTGGCGGAGAAAGTCCAGGACGGCATCATGCAGAGACTTCCCGGCGGCGGATTATTCGCCCGCAAGGCCAAGATCAACGCGGCCGTGCCGCTCGCGACCGTGGTCACACAATCCGCTTCAAGGCCGAATCCGGCGGCGATGCGGGCTTCGAACTCCTGTACCAGGGGACCAAAATTGCTGTAATAGCGCGCCTCATCAATACGCCTGAGATAGGGCAAGACCATATCCGCATCCGGCATACGCGGGACGGCGACGCTAATCTTTTCGGGCGCATTTTGGACCATGACAGGCCCGCCTCTTTGCAGGGAAGCCGGGGCGTGGTTTCCCCGCAAAGTTAGCGCTGGGCGCTTAAGCCTTCGTTAAATTAACGATTTTTCGGTTTTAGCGGCCTTTACGATGGGGCGCATTAGCCCGTTTCGGCCGTTTCGGCAGTTTTTTCCGGAATCCGTCCACTTGCGCCTGGGCGCCGGCGCCAACGAGCTTGGCATCGCTGGCGGCAATAACGAAATCATAGCCACGCCCATAGGTCCATTCCAGACTCTGCCCGGGGCGCGTGACAGTGCCGAGCAATTTGTTGGTTTTACGCAATTTTTTCTCGGTGTAGTCGAGGAACTCGACCACCTCGGGGTGGGTCGGATCCATCGTATGACCAAGGCTGGCGGCGATATCGCCCGGCCCCATGAAGAGCATATCGACGCCGTCGACCGCCGCGATCTCCTCGATATTTTCGACCGCTTCCGCGGTTTCGATTTGGCACATGAGAAGTATTTGCTTGGGCACGGCCTGGCGATATTCATCAATACGCGCACCCCAGCGCGAGCAGCGCGCGGCATGGGGCGCCACGCCGCGGATGCCGGCGGTCGGATAATGGCACGCATCAACGGCGGCGCGCGCCTCGTCGGCATTTTGCACGTAAGGCACAATTATACCCATCACACCAATATCGAGGGCGCGCTTGATATAGACGGTATCGTTCCACGGCACACGCATCATTGGCGTCGGGCCGGCTTCGGCCGCCGCCTGCATCAGCGAAATCGCATTGAGAAAATCGCCCGGACCATGCTCGTGATCCATGATGACGGCGTCATAGCCGGCATTGGCGACGATTTCAGCCGCGATCGGGCTGCCCATCGAAAGCCACGCCCCGATCGCCGGCTCGCCCTTGAGCAGCTTCTTCTTACAGGTGTTGATTATTGCCATCGAAATTGGTCTCCACAGTTAGATTTAGCCAGATTTGGCCGGACCCTAACACGCGCCACAGGCTGCCTAAAGCCCGGCGATGCCTTTCCAGTGACGCCTTATTGTCTTGCCGATAAAGCGGCGTTAAGTTTTGCCCCCTGATCCTCGTGACGCACGGCAAAGGCATCTTGTGGCGTATCAAATATCTCGCAGAAATCCTGGCGGCGGCGGCGAAGAAGACGTCGGCTCGACATTTGTCATTGAGGACAGCACATCCCAACTGGTGAGCGTCGCGGCCCGGCTCTTTTCCCGCGCCCTGCAGGCGCGCTTCGCCGAGCATGACGTGAGCGCCGGGCAATGGCCGCTGCTGCTCTATCTCTGGGAACAGGACGGCCTCAGCCAAAAGCAGCTGGCGCGCCGCGTTCAAATCGAGGAACCGACAACGACGCGAACCCTCGACCGCATGGAACGCGACGGGCTGGTGCGCCGGGTGCGCGACGAAAATGACCGCCGCCGCATCAACGTTTTTTTAACCGAGCGCGGCCAGCATTTACGTGAGGAACTGGTGCCCTATGCGCAGGAGGTCAACGCGCTGGCGACACACGGCCTTTCGGCCCAGGACAAGGCCAAAATCAACTCCCTGCTGACCTATATGATCGCGCGCCTCGACTAATCCCGACTGTAATAATTTTGTTATATTTACCAATTATTTAGAATAATCCGGGTCTAATGGCGCTTGACTATGTTCACTTGGGCCGCCGCCACTGGCGATTGCCCAATATCGGGACATAATTTGGTGTGAGTGGAAAGGACCGGCAACATGTTACGCGCGATCGACGTCATCGGAGAACCAAGCACTCCCATTGAGTTGAACTCTCTTGAGGTCGACCAATCCGGCGCCATATTGCAACGCGAGCCGCAATATCCGCTGACTTTTAATTTCTCCTGGCGCGACAGCGATTTCGAAGGCACCGTCGACCAGGTGGATGGCCGCTTGAAGCTTGAGCTGAGCCTGAAGCTTGCCGAATTGCCCTATACCGCCGAAGACGCGACACAGCGCGGCAATTGGTCGGCCATCGTTTCCGACACGGATGCACCGACCGGCGGCGAGTTGAAGATCATGCATGACAGCACAGCGGTGCTGTCGAAAACAGTTGACCTGCCGGAGTTGAACGGCTTCACGGCGGATGGCTTTATCACCAATATGGCGATGATGGTGCTCTCACTGGCGCCCTATCTCGACTTGTTGGCCGAGCATAGCGGCGCGCATGCGCCAAGTGCCGACGCCTAGACCCAAACCTAATTGAGCACCGGCAAAGCCAGGATTTGCCCCGGAAAGATCATGTTCGGGTCGAGGATTTGCGCCCGGTTGGCACCATAAATCTCGCTATAGTAAATGCCGCCGCCATAGGCGCGCCGGGCAATGCGCCACAGGCTGTTACCCGGCTGGACCACGACCAGCGCATCACCGAGCAATAATTCCTCCGGCCGCGCCCGGCTGATAGGCGTTTCGATACGCGCCAATACGACCCCTTGATCATCCACCTTGTCGATGCGCAGCTTGTGCTGGCCGGGGGCAACTTCTTCTTCCGGGCTTAATTGCCACTCGCCCTCTTCACTCGCCTTGGCGCTGCCGACATATTCCTCATCGACATAGACATTGACGGTGGCCTCGGGCTCGGTACGCCCGGCCAAGGTAACATCGCCCTCCGAATCATAATCGACGCTACGAATCGTCACTTCCGATTCCTCGCCGATGCCGTCCTCGGCCATATCCGGGCCCTGCAGCACGCGGCTCGGGCCGTCGCCATCGCGCTCCACCAACACCGCGATTACGGCTTCCTGGGTAGCCTCTTCGCGAGGTTCTTCGCTAGCCTCTTCGCTCGGTTCTTTGCTGGCCTCATGGCCAGGTTCTTTGCTGGCCTGTTCCGTCGCTTCTCGTGCGCTTGCCTCTGCCGCCTCGACCGGCGCGGCCGTGATATCCGCCTGGTCCGAGGCCGTGGCCACCACGGCCGGTTTGTCGCGCGGTCTGGGCACCGACAGCACGACAACCTGTTCGGACGCCACCCGCTCTCCGTCGGCGGAGTCCTGCACCAGTGACAATTCGCGGTCGCCGCCTTCCAGGCTATCCTCCGGCAGCAGCACCCATTCGCCGCGCTCATCGGCAAAGACCGAGCCGAGCGAAATGCCGTCATCCAATACCGTCACCTCGGCGCCGGGCTCGGCGCGCCCGGCGATGACGGCACGGCCGCTCGGTGAAATTCGCACCACATCGAAACTCGGACGCACCGTTTCGGGCGCCGTTGCGGCGGGCGGGGTCGCCTCCGGTACAGTCTCTTCAGGCTGAGCGCGCGCCACGGAAGGCTCTTCCTGCACGCGTACGGGCTGGTCTGTTAGTGCCGATGCGGGTTCCTGCGGAGGCGCATCCTTCTTGGCCGGCGCACTTTCCTTCTCCTTGGCCGGCGCGCTTTCCTTGGCCGGCACGGCCTTCTTTTCAACCGATGCCACCGTGGCCGGCGCATCTTTCTCATCATCGCCACCCGGCAGGAAAACGCCGAGCACAACGGCAACAATGACCGCGACCAAAACGATCAGTAACAGAGCTTTTAAATTACGCTTCACGGGGCCTCGCGATTCGTCGCGCGAAAATCCGACTATACCATCAGCGCCAGAGGCAACAAGGCATCAAAGAGGGGCGCCGCCCGCTGGCTTACCATTCATCATAGCTGGACTCGGCTGCCTTGGGCTTGAGCCCGTACACCGGGTGGCGGATCGCCGGCTGAGCTTTCAGATAAGCCGCAATAGACGCCAAATCTTCCTCATGTAGATGACTCAAACCATCCTCTATGGTCTCACGCATATGGCCCTGCACATCGTCGCCGTCCGGTTTCAGGCCGGTTTTAAAAAAGAACACAAGATCGGCCTCCGACCAGGCGCCGATACCGGTCTGCGAATCGGGCGTGATATTGGGCACAGAATGGCCGTCGGGACCGTAGCGCGTACCGGCCAGGTGCTTCCCCCTTTTCAGGCCGCCAACCATATTGCGCGGCGTGTGACATTCGGCGCAATGTCCGAGCACCTCAACGAGATAGCTGCCGCGCCCGGCCTCAATATCCGGTGCGTCTTCAGCGGGCGAAAAAAACAGCCAGCGCCAGGGATAGATCGAGAAGCGCCAGGAAAAGGGAAAGCGAATTTCATGTTCGCGGTTTTCCAGATGCACCGGCGGCTGAGCAAAGAGATAGGCCTTGATGTCGAGCATATCCCCGCGCCGCATGGCGCTGTAGGAGGCATAGGGAAAGGCAGGATAATAGGTTCGGCCACGGGGCGATTCGCCGTGCCGCAGCGCATGGATGAAATCCGCATCGCTCCACGCACCGATGCCGGTCTCCGCGTCGGGCGTGATATTGCTCGAATAGAAATTGCCGTAAGGCGAAGCGATGGCCCGCCCGCCGGCCAAAAACGGTCCCTTGCCCGCCTTATCGGTATGGCAACTGACGCAGCCGGCGGCGCGCACGAGATATTCGCCGCGCACCGCATCGGCCGAGTGCGCCCGCCCGGGTGCGAAGACAAATAAAACGAAGACCACCAGCGCCGCCCATCCCGGTAAATGTTCATACCTCATCGCTCAGGCCGAACCCGAGCAAAAAGGCGCGGCGGGCGAACGCCCGTTATTTTTTCTTGCGAAACGGCTCGTGGCAGCCTCCACAGGCTTTGCCGACACCGCCGGCGGCGGCACCGATGGCGGCCATGTCGCCGGAATCGGCGGCGGCGGCGAGATCCAACGCCGCGCTTTGCAGCGCTTTTGCCGCCGCTTCGAATTTCGCCCAATCCTGCCAGATCGACGGCAATGCAGCGGTATCGCCGTCGCCGCTCCCTGCCGGGAAGATATCCGGCATCATCGCGGCCAGATCGGCAATGGCGCGGGCATTCGCGCCGATATGTCCGGCGTAAGATGTTTCGCCCTTGAGGACGCTGAAAATATTGGTGATGTGCGATGCGTTCGCCACCATCACCTGCTTGCGGTATTTGATGACGTTGGCCGCATCGTCCGCGGCTGCGGCCGGTTGGTTTATCGAGATAAAACCAATGGCGCCGAGCAGTGCGAGCGCGAATGTTAATCCGGATAAGCGAAACATCTTTTTCCTCCCCTGTTTGCGCAACTTACAAACGCTACCCGCGCCCAAAGCCGGGGTAAAGCCGCGTCGCCCCTCCGCTCGATCATCTTATCGTGATCGGGGTATTAAAATGCGGGACTGGTGCGAAGCGCAAGCACACTGTATGACCGGCGCATGAAACAGATAAATGCACTTTGCGTCTATTGCGGCTCCAACAAAGGCACGGATTCGCGCTATACCGATCTTGCCCGCGCGCTTGGCACGGAATTGGCCGCACGGGATATCGCCCTGGTTTATGGCGCCGGCGGCATCGGCCTGATGACCGAAGTCGCCGATGCCGTGCTTGCCGGCAAGGGCGAGGTCGTCGGCGTCATTCCCGACCATCTGGCGCGCGCCGAGGTGCAGCATGGCGGCCTCAGCGAAACCATCATTGTCGACAGCATGCATCAACGCAAACAGATCATGTTCGAGCGCGCCGATGGCTTTGTCGTCCTGCCCGGCGGGCTCGGCACGCTCGACGAATTTTTCGAAATCCTGACCTGGCGCCAGATCGGCCTGCACGACAAGCCGGTCGTCATTCTCGATTGCGCCGGCTACTGGAGCGCGTTGAAAGCGCTGCTGGATCAAGTTGTCGAACAAGGTTTTGCGTCGCCTTCTTCGCACAATCTTTACCAATTTGCCGATAGTGTGGCGCAATTGTTCGATATTCTCGAAGCCGCGCCCGAGCCCTCTCTTTCGGCCCCAACTGAGCGATTTTGACGCGGGGGCCTTGACCGGGAAAGCGCCGGTGTTATGGTGCCGCCCCGGCGCCCTTCGGGCGCACATTCAAGCATTATTTAGCCCAATTTTCCGGAGAGCCTTTAATGGACAAGATCAAGGTTGCGAACCCCGTAGTGGAACTCGATGGCGACGAGATGACGCGTATCATCTGGGCCTGGATCAAGGACCGCCTGATCCTGCCCTATCTCGATATCGATCTCGCTTACTATGACCTCGGCATGGAATACCGCGACGAAACCGACGATCAGGTCACCATCGACGCGGCCGAAGCCATTAAGAAACACGGCGTCGGCGTCAAATGCGCCACCATCACACCGGACGAAGCAAGGGTCGAAGAATTCGGCCTCAAGAAAATGTGGCGCTCGCCCAATGGCACGATTCGCAACATCCTCGGCGGCACGGTATTCCGCGAGCCGATCCTGTGCTCGAACATTCCGCGCCTGGTGCCGGGCTGGACCCAATCGATCGTCATCGGCCGCCATGCTTTCGGCGATCAGTACCGCGCCACCGATTTCATCGTACCGGGTAAGGGCAAGCTGACGGTCCGCTTCGAGCCGGATGGCGGCGGCGAAGCCATCGAGCACGAGGTGTTCAATTTCCCCGGCGGCGGCGTCGCCATGACGATGTACAATCTCGACGCCTCGATCCGCGATTTCGCCCGTGCCTGTATGAGCTATGCCCTGGGGCGCAAATGGCCGCTCTACATGTCGACCAAGAACACGATCCTCAAGGCCTATGACGGCCGTTTCAAGGACCTTTTCCAGGAAGTCTTTGATGCGGAATATAAAGCCGATTTCGACGCGGCCGGGCTGACCTACGAGCACCGCCTGATCGACGACATGGTGGCGGCGGCGATGAAATGGGAAGGCGGCTATGTCTGGGCCTGCAAAAACTATGATGGCGACGTGCAGTCCGATACGGTGGCGCAGGGCTTCGGCTCGCTCGGCCTGATGACCTCGGTGCTGATGACGCCGGACGGCGACACGGTCGAGGCGGAGGCGGCGCACGGCACGGTGACGCGCCACTACCGCGCCTATCAGCGCGGTGAGGAAACCTCGACCAACCCGATCGCTTCGATTTTCGCCTGGTCGCGCGGCCTCAGCCACCGCGCCAAGCTGGATGAAAACGACGCCCTGGCGCGCTTCGCCGAAACGTTGGAGAAAGCCTGCGTCGATACCGTCGAGGGCGGCGAGATGACCAAGGATTTGGCATTGCTGGTGCCGGGCAAGCCGGCGCATCTCAACTCGAAGGATTTCCTCGAAGCGATCGCGCGAAAACTCGAAAGCGCAATGAGCTAACGCTCCGCCACAGCCTTTTCAATCGCTTCCAAGGCGGCGTCGGCCTGGGACCCATCCGGGCCGCCGGCCTGGGCCATGTCGGGCCGTCCGCCGCCGCCCTTGCCGCCGAGCACGGCAGCACCGGCGCGCACCAGATCGACGGCGCTGACCTGATCGGTTAGGTCGTCCGTGACACCGACCACCAAAGCGGCCTTGCCGTCGCTGACGGTGACCAAAGCGCAAACGCCGGAGCCCATATTCTTTTTCAAGTCATCGACCATGGGTTTCAGTTCGCGCGGCGGCGTGCCGTCGAGACGGCGCGGCAGATAGGCGACGCCGCCGGCATCGCGTGTCTCCACTCTCTCACCACCGCCGCCGCCAACTGCCACCTGCTTGCGCAAGTCACGCAACTCACGCTCGAGCTGGCGGCGTTCTTCCAAAAGCGCCACGATACGCGGTGCAAGCTCGGCGGAGGTCGATTTAATCGCAGCGCTGGCGGCTTCCAGGAATCCGTTTTGCTCCTGCGCGTGGCTGCGCGCCGCTTCACCGCTAAGCGCCTCAATGCGGCGCACGCCGGCGGCCACAGCGGCCTCGGAGACGATGGTGAACATGCCGATATCGCCGGTGCGCTCGACATGGGTGCCGCCGCAAAGCTCAACCGAATAGGGCGTATCCGCCCCTTCGCCCATTGAGACGACGCGCACTTCCTCGCCATATTTTTCGCCGAATAGAGCCAAGGCGCCCGATTCGACCGCCTCATCCGGCGTCATCAGGCGCGTCGCCAGGGCCGAATTCTCGCGAATGCGCTGATTAACCTCGGCTTCCACGCCATCGCGCTCTTCGTCGCTCATCGGTTTGGGGTGGCTGATATCGAAGCGCAGGCGGTCGGGTGCAACGAGCGAGCCTTTTTGTGTCACATGGTCTCCCAAGTGACGGCGCAGGGCGGCGTGCAGCAAGTGGGTGACCGAGTGGTTGGCGCGCAGGCCAGCGCGGCGCGCGGCATCGACGGTGAGTGTCAGCGCATCGCCGGTATTGAAACTGCCGCTTTCGACCGTGCCGTAATGGACGATCACATCGCCGGCGCGTTTTTGCGTATCCGTGACCGTGAAGCGCGCGCCATCGGCCGAGACGACTTCGCCGCAATCGCCCATCTGGCCGCCGGATTCGCCATAGAACGGCGTCTGGTTGACGACCAGGGCGGCTTCGGAGCCGGATTCGATGGCGTTAACCTCGGCGCCGTCCTGCACCACGGCCGTGACGACGCCCTCGGCGCTGGTCATCTCGTAGCCGAGAAATTCGCTGGCGCCGGTTTTCTCGCGTACTTCAAACCATATCCGGTCGGTCGCGGCATCACCCGAGCCGGCCCAGGCCTTGCGCGCTTCCTCGCGCTGGCGCTCCATCGCAGCGTCAAAACCGGCATTATCAACTTCGCGGCCCTCGCGCCTGAGTGCATCCTGGGTGAGATCGAGCGGAAAGCCGTAGGTATCGTAAAGCTGAAAGGCGACATCACCCGGCAGCGCTTCACCGTCGCCAAGCTTGGCGGTGGCCGAGCCGAGTAATTTCAAACCGCGCGCCAGGGTTTGTTTGAAGCGTGTTTCCTCGAGCTTGAGTGTTTCGGCGATCAGCGCCTCGGCGCGCGTCAATTCGGGGAAGGCCTGGCCCATCTCGCCAACCAGGGTCGGCACCAGGCGCCACATCAGGGGCTCGGCGCAGCCCATTTGATGGGCGTAGCGCATGGCGCGGCGCATAATCCGGCGCAGCACGTAACCACGTCCCTCATTGGACGGCGTCACGCCATCGGCAATCAGGAACGAACTGGCGCGCAAATGGTCTGCGACGACGCGGTGCGATACCGCATGGTCGCCGGCCGCTGGGGTGTTTGAAAATTCGGCGCTGGCAGCGATCAAACTGCGGAACAGGTCGGTGTCATAATTGTCATGCTCGCCCTGCAGGATGGCGGCGATGCGCTCGAGGCCCATGCCGGTATCGATCGAGGGCTTGGGCAGATCGATACGCTCCTCCAGCGTGATCTGCTCAAACTGCATGAACACCAAATTCCAGATTTCGACGAAACGGTCGCCATCTTCGTCCGGACTGCCGGGCGGGCCGCCGGGAATGTGGTCGCCATGGTCGTAGAAAATTTCGGAACAGGGGCCGCACGGGCCGGTATCACCCATCGCCCAGAAATTATCCGAGGTCGGGATGCGGATGATTTTGTCATCCGCCAGACCGGCGACTTTGCCCCACAAATCGAACGCGTCGTCATCTTCGGCATAGACCGTCACCAGCAGGCGCTCCGCATCAAGACCGAATTCCCTGGTCACCAAATTCCAGGCGAGCTCGATCGCGCGTTCCTTGAAATAGTCGCCAAAGGAGAAATTACCGAGCATCTCGAAGAAGGTGTGGTGGCGCGCGGTATAGCCGACATTGTCGAGGTCATTATGCTTGCCGCCGGCACGGACGCATTTTTGCGACGTCGCGGCGCGCTGATAATCGCGCTTCTCGGCGCCGGTGAAGACATTCTTGAACTGCACCATGCCGGCATTGGTGAACATCAATGTCGGGTCATTGTGCGGCACCAGCGGGCTCGAGCTCACGACCTCATGGCCGTTGGTGCGGAAATACTCAAGAAAATGGCTGCGAATATCGTTGACGCTTTGCATGACGGATTCCACGGGTTCAGATGTAAAGCTCCGGCACCCTTCGCAGGAGCGCCTGCTATTTAAAGGGCCTGGATGAGCCTGTCCAGCATGGTACGCGGAAAACCCGCCTAAATGGTAAAAGGGCCGCGCGGTTTTATTACCCCGCGCGGCCTCTATTCCGGTTTGTTTGCGCCGGGCGTTACTCGCCGACCGCCTCGGCTGAATCGCTGTCCTCGACCACTTCCACCGGCGCATTGCCGCCGAGGCCCGCCGCCTCGCGGATGGCCGCTTCAATGGCGTCCGCCATTTCGGGATTGTCGCTCAGGAACTGCTTGGCGTTTTCGCGCCCCTGGCCGATGCGCTGGCTGTCATAGGAATACCACGAGCCCGATTTCTCGACCAAACCGGCCTTCAGCCCGTGATCGATCAGCTCGCCCATGCGCGAAATGCCCTGGCCATACATAATATCGAATTCGATCACCTTGAATGGCGGCGCCATCTTGTTTTTGACCACCTTGACCCGGGTCTGGTTGCCGACGATCTCGTCACGGTCCTTGATGGCGCCGATGCGGCGGATATCGAGGCGGACGGAAGCGTAGAATTTAAGCGCATTGCCGCCCGATGTGGTTTCGGGGCTGCCAAACATGACACCGATTTTCATGCGGATCTGATTGATGAAAATGACCATGCAGCGCGAGCGCGAAATGGAAGAGGTCAGCTTACGCAACGCCTGGCTCATAAGACGCGCTTGCAGGCCGACATGGGTATCGCCCATCTCACCTTCGAGCTCGGCGCGCGGCACCAGGGCGGCGACGCTATCGACCACCACCACATCGACGGCTCCGGAACGGACCAGCGTATCGGTGATCTCAAGCGCCTGCTCGCCGGCGTCGGGCTGGGAGATCAGCAATTCATCGGTATCAACGCCGAGATTGGCGGCATAGGCCGGATCGAGCGCATGCTCGGCATCGACGAAGGCGCATGTGCCACCGAGCTTTTGCGCACTGGCCACGGCATGCAGCGCCATGGTCGTTTTGCCGGAGCTTTCCGGGCCATAAATCTCAATCACCCGGCCACGCGGCAGGCCACCGATGCCAAGCCCGATATCGAGCCCGAGCGAACCGGTGGAAATAGCCTCGGCCTGGACCGCCGTATCGCTTTGGCCGAGCTTCATCACCGAGCCTTTACCGAAGTTACGTTCGATCTGGCTCAAAGCTGCGTCCAATGCTTTCTGCTTGTCCATGTCGTTCCTCTCAACGAGCCGCAAAGCCGTATCTGCCATCAGAACCTCCCTTATTTCATAGCTGGAGTGGGGATGCAATGCGGCCAATGTACATGATTTGTTCCTGGTTGCAAGGAAGACGAAAAAGAAATTTCTAACCCGTTGTAATTATATATAAAAATTATGTTCGTTCGATTATTGTTCAGGGGCAAATGAAGGCCAGGGAACAAAATCCATGGCGCTGCGGCGGCTGTCAGGCAAACAGACTCCGGCGCTGGCGATGGCGTTTTACGTCGCGGAAACTGCGCCGGCCCTTGGAGCCGAGACCGAGGTAGAATTCCTTCACGTCGGCATTGTTCCTGAGCGCTTCGGCGGCACCGTCAAGGACGATCCGCCCGCTTTCCAGCACATAGCCATGGCTGGCGTATCTGAGCGCAATGTTGGTATTTTGTTCCGCCAGCAAAATGGTCACGCCCTCGTCCTGGTTGAGGCGCTGCACGGTCTCGAAGATCTGCTCGACCAGCTGCGGCGCCAGACCCATCGACGGTTCGTCGAGGAGGATCATGCGCGGCTTCGACATCAGCGACCGGCCGATCGCCAGCATCTGCTGTTCGCCGCCCGAGATATAGCCGGCCTGGAGGGTGCGGCGCTCTTTGAGGTTGGGGAAATAGCCATAGACCAGATCGAGATCGTCGCGGATCGCGGCCTTGCTGTCGCGCCGCGTATAGGCGCCGGTCATGAGATTTTCCTCGACCGTCAAATGCTCGAAGCAGCGCCGGCCTTCCATCACCTGGATGATGCCGCGGCGCACTAGGTCGTTGGGGGAGAGGCGGTCAACGCGCTCGCCCTGATAGAGAATTTGGCCGCGCGCGACGTCGCCGCGTTCGGCCCTGAGTAGATTTGAGATTGCTTTCAGCGTCGTTGTCTTGCCGGCGCCGTTGGCTCCGAGGAGGGCGACGATGCCCCCCTCGGGAACCTGTAACGACACGCCACGCAGCACCAGAATGACGCGGTCATAGATGACCTCGATATCCTCGACGCTGAGCAGCGCGTGCCGCTCCGCTACTTGCGGAGCGGCGTTTGAGAGCTCGCTAATGGCGCCCTACTCCGCCGAACAATCGCGCGGCGTAATGCCGTTTTCCTCGGCATATTTGGCCGCCGCGGCTTCGACCATCGGCCGCACCACATCACGCATCGGCGTGATCCAGTCGCTGACCATGTTCCAGCCTTTGCCGTCCCATTGCTGGATCAGCACCGGGCCGTTGCCTTCATGGTCCGAGCAGCTCAGCTTGATCGGCTTGGTGAAGCCCTCGAGGCCAAGCTCGCCCAAACGCGCGGCGGTGAGATCGAGATTTTCGAAACCCCAGCGCACCTCTTCGCCGGACAGAACCTGATCGCCATATTTGCCCATCGCTGTGCGGATCGCCTCGGAGTCATAAACCGCATTGATGATGCCGCGGTTATAGAGCACCTCGCCGAAATTATTCCCCATCGCCTGGGATTTGTCGCCGCCATAGACATGCTTGACGATATCGTCATGCACGGCAAAACCGGGGCCGGCGCCGTGGAAGGTGCCGGATTTATAGCCAATCGCCGCATCGCCGGCCGGTACCACATCGGATTCGGTACCCGACCACCAAACGCCGATGAAATGATCCATTGGGTAATTGATCGAGGCGGCTTCCGGCATGGCCCGGCAGAGGTCATGGCGCGGCTCAACAAGGGCGAGGC
>CAYSDJ010000023.1:0-53970 GCA_964429775.1 uncultured Rhizobiaceae bacterium | reverse complement strand
TGGTCTCGACCGCTGCAGGCTCGGTCGGCAGCGCGGTCGGCCAGATCGCCAAGATCAAGGGCTGCCGCACGGTTGGCCTCACCGGCAGCGCTGAAAAAATCGAACAATGCCGCAGCGAATTCGCCTATGACGCCGCCATCGACTACCACTGCGATGATCTCGACGCGGCAATCGCCGAGGCCTGCCCGGACGGCATCGATGTCTATTTCGACAATACTTCCGGCGCCATTTCAGATTCCGTCTACCGCCACCTCAGTGTCGGCGCACGCTGCGTCGTTTGCGGCACTGCGGCGCTCGCCAGTTGGGATCCCTGGCCGCAAGGCCCACGCATCGAGCGCCACATGCTGGTCAAGCGGGCGCGCATCCAGGGCTTTCTGCTGTTTGATTACTCCGAGCGTTGGCAAGAAGCGCGCGTCCAGCTCGGCGAATGGCTGGCGGCGGGCAAGCTCAATTACCGCGAAGACATACTCGACGGCCTGGAAGAAGCGCCCGGCGCCATCGCCCGCCTCTATGCCGGAACGAATAAGGGAAAACTGTTGATTAGATTGGAATAGGTCAGTTGCACCGCTTCGCCTTGCGGCACCCGGCGCGGAGACGATCAAGGCCCGTTTTCAAAGAATCGCGCAGCAGCCAGATATCGCCCGAATAGCACAGGAAATCGAAGCCCATGCGGTTGAGGGCGACGCCGATCTCGACGCTTTCGGCGATGCGCCCAAGCGAGATATTGTTAACCCGGCAGGCGCGCGCCACGCGCTTCAGGGCGGCTTTGAACTCCGGATGGTCGAACTGCGCCGGAATGCCCATATCGACGCTGAGGTCGAAATGGCCGATCCAGATACCGGAGACGCCCTTGAGCGCGGCGATGGCTTCGACATTCTCAATCCCCTGGCGCGTCTCGATCTTGGGAAAAAAAATCACCTCGCGGTTGGCGCGGCGTAGTTTTTGTGCCGTGCCGCCGGGCCGGTAACGGTCATGCGCGATGCCGAGGGCCACGCCGCGATGGCCCCTCGGCGGATAGCGCATATGCGCCAACATCAGCCTCGCTTCCTCGGCCGTGCCGACCTTGGCCGGCTGGATCGCATCGGCGCCCATATCGCAGGCGCGCGCAATGACGTCATAATCGCCGACTGCCGTTGAGACGATCACCGGCAATTCGGCGGATTGGTAGTAGCGCAGCATGCGTTTCAGCGTTTCATAGTTGAAGCCGCTATGCTCCATATCGAGGAGAACAAAATCACCGCCCGCCGCCTTGATGATTTGCCCCATGCCCGGCGTATTGAATTCAACGACAAAGGTGCCGAGCTTGAGCTGCCGCGTTGCCACCATCTCGCGCAGGGTGGCAGTCATATATTATCCCCGTCATAGCCATAATCGCGGCGCGCGCCCTCGGGCGTGATCCAGCCCTCGCGCAGATCTTCGGCAATCATATCGGCCGGGCGCTGCGCCACCGGGCCATAGCCGCCGGCGCCGGGCGCGGTGAGGCGCACGCGCGCGCCGGGCGCGATCTTGGCGTTGGAGAATTTGCTGGGGCTGACTTTATCGAAGGCTTCGGTGAAGGATTGCCACGCGCCGCCATCGGCGGATTGATAGTGCAGCCCACCGGTCGCCCCGCCGCCGCCGCCAAGGAGGCCCCAGGGTTGGATGGTGTGGCGATCCGAGACCGAGCTTACAGTGATCTCCGTATCCATGGCGCGGTATGTCTTGCGGATCGAGTGGGCGCCGCGGTAGCGGCCTGGCCCGGCACTGTCCGGCTCGAGCTTGAATTCCTCGATCAGCCACGGATAGCGCACCTCGAACACTTCGATCGGCACCATGCGCGAATTGCCGTTGATGCAATTGACCGCCTCATTGCCGTCGGCAAAGGAACGCCCGCCCCAGGCAGCGCAGGTAAAGTCGTAGCAGACGACATATTCGCCATGCCTCGGATCATGCGCGCCGAACAGGAAGTTGCTGTGCGTGCCGGCATCGGTGGCGAAGGCGCGCTCAGGCAGACACTGCGCCAACGCGCCGATGATGGTGTAGGCGATACGGATATGAGTCTCCGTATTGCCGCCGACGCAGGTGGCGGGATAGTCGGCATTGACCACGGTACCGCGCGGCGCGACGATTTTGATCGGGCGGAAACAGCCGGAGTTTTTCGGGATCGATGGATCGGTTAAATGCAGGAGGGCGTTATAGGCCGAAGACCAGGCGACCGAAAGCACGGCGTTAATCGGCCCCTTCGATTGATCGTCGGTGCCGCTGTAATCGACCACCACGTCTTCGTCCTGAACATGCACATCGACATGGATCTTGTAGGGCCTGGCCTCGATGCCGTCGTCCTCCATGAAATCCTCGAAACTGTATTTGCCATTCTGGATATCGCCGATCTCGGCCCGCATGCGCGCTTCGGAATAATCCATCAGGTCGGTGACGGTTTGGCGAAACACCGCCGCGCCATATTTTTCGATCAGGCTTTCGAGCCGCGCGACACCGACATCGACGGCACTGATCATGGCGCGGTAATCGCCATAATTGGCGCGCGGCGTGCGCACATTGGCGAGCAGCAGCTTCCACACCTCGTCGACATCCTTGCCGGCTTTCTTGATTTTGACCGGCGGCACGCGCAGGCCCTCGTGGAAAATTTCCGTCGCCTCGCCGGCGAAACCGCCCGGCACCATGCCGCCAACCTCGGCGACATGGCCGATCGCAACGGCATAGCCATAGAGCACGCCATCAACAAAGACCGGCTTGATAAAGCTGTGCTCGGGCGTATGCATGCCGCCCCGGTAAGGGTCGTTTGTGACGATCACATCGCCTTGCTGAATGTCTTCGTGCGGGATCTCCTCGGCTGTGGTTTTTAGCACCAATGGCAGGCCGCCGATCTGCGACGGATTGAACTCCGCCACGCCGATCATCTCGCCGTTTGTATTGCCGAGGCCGCAGGTGAAATCCATGCCTTCGTTGAAGATCGTCGAATAGGAAGTTTTCATCATCGTCAGGCCCATCTCGCGGCAAATCGAAGTGAGGGTGGAATCGATGATGTTCATGGTGACCATGTCCACAGGCAGTTCTCTCCCTAGAGCAGAACATGGTTTGTCGGAATCGCCTCAGCGATCGGACAAACCAAGTGAATCTGCTCTAACTATTTGATGGCGATCGGATTCACATAATTAAATGGAACCGCCTCGCGGTTCCATTTAATTATGTTCCGATCTAGCGAAATGGTGGTTCGTCGAAGCTGCGCAGTTTGCGCGAATGCAGCGCCAGATGGGTGACGCCCTCGCGCATGGCATCGACCGCCTCCAGACAGATGCGTAAATGCTGGCTCACGCGCGCAGCGTAAAAGGCATTGGCCATGCCCGGCAGCTTGATCTCGCCGTGCAATGGCTTGTCGGAAACGCAGAGCAGCGTGCCGTAGGGCACGCGCAGGCGGAAGCCGTTGGCCGCGATGGTCGCCGATTCCATATCGACCGCAATGGCGCGCGACTGATTGAAAAAGGTCGAAAGCTCGTCATAGCGTAACTCCCAATCACGGTCGTCGGTGGTGACCACGGTGCCGGTGCGGAGATGCTGTTTGAGGCCCTGGCCGTCGAGCTTGGAGACCTTGCTGACGGCGGCGGTAAGCGCGAGCTGCACTTCCGCGATGGCCGGGATCGGCACTTCGAGCGGCAAATCATGATCGAGCACATGATCGAGGCGGGCATAGGCATGGGCGAGAACATAATCGCCGAGACGCTGGGTACGGCGCAGACCGCCGCAATGACCAACCATCAGCCAGCAATGCGGGCGCAGCACGGCGACATGATCGGTAATGGTTTTGGCGTTCGACGGGCCGACGCCGATATTGACCAGCGTCACCCCCATATGGCCGTCCTTGACCAGATGATAGGCCGGCATCTGCGGCGGCTTGGCCGCGCGCTCGCCGGAAGACGGCTCGTCGCTCAGGCGCTGATTGACATGCACCGCATTGCCCGGTTCGACAAAGGCGCGGAAAGTGTCGCCATTTTCAATCTCGCCCATGCCGAACTCGATGAATTCATCGACATAGCGCTGATAATTGGTGAACAGGACGAAGCGCTGAAAATGATCGGGCGAGGTACCGCTATAATGGCTAAGGCGCGACAGTGAATAATCCACCCGCTCAGCGGTAAAAAGAGAGAGCGGCTTGGGCGCGCCCGGCTCGGCACGGTAGGTGCCGTTGGCGACATCGTCATCGATCTCGGCCAGATCCGGCATATTGAAGCGCCGCGCCAGATCGGCGACCTGCTCCTGGCGCAAATCGGCGGTCAAATTTTCGAGCGCGAAGGTGAGCGGAATCTGGCGCTGTGAAATGCCGACCCAAAGCGGCCCGCCATGATTGTCGAGCAGCAATTGCAACTGTTCGAGATAGTAGCTTTGGAACAGCTCGGGATTGGTCAGGACAGCGCTATAGGCGCCGGCCTCGGGCACCGCACCATAAGAAAGGCCACCGCTCAGCCTGTCGGCGCCCGGCGAAACCTCGATCCAGACCGCCGGATAACGCGCATCGGCTTTTTTCAGGTGCGCCGCACCGCCGACAAAGCGCTCGAAGTGCTCGCGCAACAGGCTGCGCCCCTCGCCATAAATGGCTTTCAAACGCTCGACCGCCACTTCGGCGCTGTCGCAGGGCTCAGCGTCGCTCAACACATGTTCGGGCGGCAATTTCGCCATATCACTTTCCAACCATTCCCCAACGATTCCAATGAATGCCGATGATGCGCCAAAGCTTCGTTTTTTTAAAGCCGCCACGCACAGCCATGGCTATATTGATAGCGCATAGTAAAAGGGGGGCAATGATGGGTGCGAAGGCTGTCGTCATCACCGGAACATCGACCGGCATCGGCTTAAGCACGGCGGAATATCTTGCCGGCAACGGCTATCACGTGTTCGGCGGTGTCCGGCATGAAGCCGATGGCACGCGCTTGCAGAGCCAACTCGGTGAATCGTTCACGCCCCTTTTGATGGATGTGACGGACCAAGACGCGATACGCGCCGCGGCGGCCAAGGTCGAACGGGCGCTCGATGGCGCCACCCTTGCCGGCCTGGTCAACAATGCCGGTATCGCGCTCGGCGGTCCGTGCGCCCACCTGCCGCTCGACGATTTCCGCCAGCAGTTTGAAGTCAATGTGATCGGCGTGGTCGCCGTGACCCAGGCCTTTCTGCCCCTGCTCGGGTGCGACCGGAAACGCCGGGGAACGCCCGGCCGGATCGTCAATGTAAGTTCGGTCGCGGGCAAGCGGGCATCGCCTTTCATGGCGCCCTACAGCGCATCGAAGCACGCCCTTGAGGCGCTATCGGAAAGCCTCCGGCGCGAACTGCTATTGTTTGGCGTCGACGTGATCATCATCGCCCCCGGGGCAGTCGCGACACCGATTTGGGACAAAGCCAAAGAGCTTGATCTCGCGCGCTTCGATGAAACCGAATATGCGCCGGCGCTTGCGCGCTTCATGGCTTATATCATGGATGTCGGGCCCAAGGGGGACCCGCCGCAGCGCATGGCCCAAACCATCCACCACGCTCTCACCACACCATCGCCGAAAACACGCTATGCGCCGGTGCACGGAAAATTCATGAACTGGACCCTGCCCGGCCTGCTGCCCAAACGCTTTGTCGATCGCAAGATGGGAAGCGCATTGGGCTTGCTCGAGTAGGAAAATCACATGAATGAAAGTCAAATCAAACATGGCGGCTGCCTGTGCGGCGCCGTACGCTATAACGTGCACGGGCCGATGCGCGGCGTCGTCAATTGTCATTGTGAAATGTGCCGGCGTCTGCACGGCGCGTTTGGCGCCTACACCAAAGTCAGCAATGCCGACCTCACCCTGGTCGAGGACAAGGGCCTGGCCTGGTATCGATCCTCCGCTGCGGCACGGCGCGGTTTTTGCCGGGACTGCGGCGCCAGCCTGTTTTGGCAACCGGCCGGCTTTGAAACCACCTCAATCGCCGCCGGCACGCTCGACCAACCCAGCGGTCTGGCCACCATCGGCCATATCTACACGGCGGAGAAAGGCGATTTCTACAACCTTGGCGACGGCCTGAAAAACTTTCCCGGTTCCGCCGAAGGCGCATTGGACGATGCTTGACTTGGCGCGCCGGGGACGCACACTTCAACCAACCTCAACCCCTGTCTCCGGGAGATAAGAAAATGAAATTATACGACTTCAAGATGGCGCCGAACCCGCAGCGCGTGAACATGTTCCTGGCCGAAAAGGGTGTGGAAATTCCGACCGTGGAAATCAATACGCGCGAGCGCGCGCAGTTCAGCGACTCCTACATGGCGATCAATGCGGTCTCGCAAGTGCCGGTACTTGAACTCGACGACGGCACCTGCATCGCCGAGACCATGGCGATCTGCCGCTACATCGAAGAGCTTCATCCCGAGCCGGTTATGTTCGGCAGCGATGCCAAGCAAAAGGCGCTGATCGAGATGTGGAGCCGGCGCGCCGAATTCATGGGCTATCTCAACGCCGCCGACATGCTGCGCAACTCTTCGCCCGCATTCGAGGACCGCGGCCTGCCGGGCGTGCCTGGCGGCGTGCCGCAAATCGCTGAATTGATCGAGCGCGGCCGCAATGCGATGGGACGCTTCTTCGATCATTTTGATCAACGTCTGGGCGAGTCCGCCTTTGTTGCCGGCGATGCCTTCTCGGTAGCGGATATCACCACCTTCGTCACCATCCGCTTTGTCGGGCGGGTGGACGTAACCATCCCGACCGGCTGCGGTAATCTCAACCGCTGGTATGAGGAGGTCGAATCGCGCCCCAGCAGCGCCGCCTTGTAATCACCGATTTGGTTAATGACACATTAATATTTAACCGCTTAGCATGGTCGGGATAGGACGCTAAGGGGATGTATAATGTCGCGTTCAGAGCGACCCGAAAGTGACGCACTGCGCCGCGAAAACACGCGTCTCAGCCAGGAAGTCGCCGATCTGAAGCGCCGCGTTGAAGAGTTTGAACAGGGCTTCGGCGGCCCTGTGGCTCAAGATACCCATGATCAGGCCATTCGCCAGATTATCGATCTGGTGCCCCACTCGCTGTTCGTAAAGGATGTGGACGGCCGCTTTATTTTGGTCAACCAGGCGACAGCCACGTTACACGGACTAACGGTCGAAAACATGACCGGCCGAACGATGGACGAACTCTATAGCCATCAGGAACTCGTCGCACGCTATCGCGCCGATGATCTCGAGGTCGTCAATACAGGCAAAGCCAAACACATTGCGGAAGAGCCGTTTATCGACCGGCGCGGCCGCAAGAGATGGCACCAGGCGATCAAGATTCCATACCGCACGGCGGATTCCGGCAAGCCGGCAATTCTGTGTATTTCGCAAGACATCACCGAGCAAAAAGAAGTTCAGGAAGCGCTCAGGGAATCAGAACAGCGGTTCGCAAATCACATTACCCATACGCCGGTCGCCGCGATCCTGTGGGATACGGAATTTCGCGTGAAGGAATGGAATCCGGCGGCCGAGAAAATTTTTGGCTTCACTGCCGATGAAGCGGTGGGCCGCCGGGCCACGGAACTTATTCTGCCTGAATCCGAAAAGGAAGATTTGGAGGCCTTGTTTCAGCGCGCGCTTCGGCATGAAGGCGGCGAGCACAACTCCAACATGAACGTAACGAAGGACGGCCGCTCAATATTTGTCGACTGGTATAACACCCCGCTCAGGGACACGGCTGGCAAGACGATTGGCGTCGCGGCCTTTGCCATGGACGTGACCGATAAAAAGCGCGCGACCGAGTCTTTGTCAGAATCGGAAAACAAATATCGCAGCCTGTTCGAAACCAGCCTCGACGGCATTCTGTTTACCGACATCGACGGCAATATCCAGGAAGCAAACGCCGCCTTTCTCGACATGCTCGGTTACCGCATTGACCAATTGCGCGGACGCAACATCGATGAACTCACGGCTCCTGAATGGCGAAGCCAAAACCAGCGCATTCGCAAGAAAATTCTGACTGGACCCTATGGCGAATACCAAAAAGAATATATCCGCCGCGACGGTGAAGTGCTGCCGGTCTCGGTACATGCCTGGCCGGTCGGCGAGGAGAATGAGCCACCGCAGCGTTTCATGGGAATCGTTCGCGATATCAGCGAGCGCAAGGCAGCGGAAATGGCGCTCGAAAAAAGCCAGCAATTGCTGCGCACAGTCACCGACAATGTGCCGGCCGCCATCTCCTATATCGACAAAACCGGACACTATCGCTTCGTCAACAAGACATACGAGGATTGGTACGGCAGGCCACGCAGCGAAATCATCGGCTTGAGCATCGCCGAACTGGTCGGCGAGAAATCCTTCCGGCAACGTGAACCTCTTTTTCGCCGCGCACTCGCCGGTGAAGCGATTAAAATCGATTTGGAGCGCGATTATCCCGCGCTTGGCCGGCGTATAACGGAAGTCACCTACGTTCCGGATATCGGCGCCGATGGCAAGGTGCGCGGTCTCTTTGGCTTGGGCCAGGATGTCACCGAGCGCCGCCAGGCGGTAAACTCCCTGAGCGATAGCGAGGCACGGCTTGCCGAAGCCCAGCGCATCGCGAAAATCGGCAATTGGGACCACAACATAACCACCGGCGAACTCTACTGGTCGGACGAAGTCTACCGCATCTTCGGGGTCGAACAGAAACACTTCCCGCCATCCGTGGAATCGTTTTTTACCCGCGTATTTCCTGACGATGTCGAGTTTGTGAAAACGGTGACGCGCGAAAAAACCCACGTCAAACAACCCTATGGTTTCGAGTACCGCATCATACACGCTGATGGCGCCATTAGATGGGTGCGCCAGGAGGCCGAGCCCTACCTCGATCAAAGCGGCGCGGTCATTCGCCACCGCGGCACGCTCCAGGACATAACCGAACGCAAGGCGGCAGAAATTGCATTCGAGGAAAGCCAACAATTGCTGCGCACCGTCACGGACAATTTGCCGGCCGTGATTTCCTATTTGGATACGAACGGGCGCTATCGCTTCGTCAACAAATCATACGAGGATTGGTACGGCAGACCGCGCGATGAATTCATCGGCATGAGCGTCCTCGAATTGATTGGCGAAAAATCTGTCGATATCTGGGAGCCCTATTTTCGCCGCGCACTCGCCGGTGAGGCGGTGAAATTCGATTTAGAACGCGACTACCCGAATCTCGGGCAGCGCACGATGGAAATCACCTACATGCCGGACATCGCCGCAAATGGCCAGGTGCAGGGGCTGTTCGGCTTGGGCCAGGATGTCAGCGAGCGCCGCGCAGCGGAGGAAGCCCTGCGCAAGAGCGAGGCCGGCCTGGCGGAGGCCCAACGCATCACCAAAATCGGTAGTTGGGAACACGATATCAAGAGCGGAGACGAGCGATGGTCCGATCAGTATTTCCGCCTGCTCGGCCACGAGCCGGGTGCCTTCAAGCCGTCTTACGCGGATTTTCTGGGGCATGTTCACCCGGACGATTTGGAGCGTGTTAAATCCGAGAATGCGAATCTCGCCACGGCCGGCCGGAAATACGACACGGTCTTTCGCATCATCCGGGCAGATGGCGCGGAACGGGTGGTGAACTCGCATGGCCACATGTTCCGCGACGAGGCGTATATACCCCTTCGTACGGCCGGCACGTTTCGCGACATCACCGAGCAATTGGAGGCGGAAGAAGCTCTGCGCCGCAGTGAACAAAATCTGCGCGGCATCATGGAGAATGTCGCCGATGGCGTAATCACCATCGACGAGCGGGGAACGATCCTATCGTTCAACCACTCCGCCGAAGATATGTTTGGCCATACGGCCGAAGAGATGATCGGCCGAACGGTTGAAGAATTGATGGGCAGCGAAGACCGCCGCCACCATCAGGGATATATCGACAGATATCTCGAGACCGGGATTGGCGCGATCCTCGGCAAGGGGCCGCGCGAAGTTCACGGCCGGCACAAGGACGGCACAGCTTTCCCGCTCGAACTTACCGTCAGTGAAATGCATGTTGGCGAACAGCGCACCTTTATCGGCACCCTGCGCGATATCAGCGAACGCAGATTGGTCGAGGATCAGCTTCGCCAGGCGCAGAAAATGGAAGCCGTCGGCCAACTAACCGGCGGCATTGCGCACGATTTCAACAATCTGCTGGCCGTGATGCTGGGCAATTTGGAATTGCTGCGCGATTACGTTGACGCCGGAGACAAGCCCGGCCAAATGATCGACCGTGCGGTGCAGGCAGCCGAGCGCGGCGCCACCCTCACCAATCGCCTGCTGTCTTTCTCACGCAACCAAATGCTGCAGCCGGAGGTTATCGACCTCAATAATTTGATTGCCGGAACGACGGACATGTTGCGCGTCACGCTCGGCGAAGCAATCACCCTGGACGTGGCTTACGGCGAAAGTCTCTGGGTCTGTAAGGTCGATGTGTCGCAATTGGAAAACGCGATTCTCAATCTGGCGATCAACGCGCGCGACGCCATGCCCGGCGGCGGCGGCCTCACAGTCAAAACAACGAATATTTCCCTGGACGATGGCGACGTTGCGGCGCAGCTCCAATTGCAGGCCGGAGATTATGTCGTCCTGAGCGTTGCCGACACCGGCACCGGAATTCCCGACGATGTTCTGGATCGCGTATTCGATCCGTTTTTCAGCACCAAGGATGTCGGCCAAGGCTCGGGTCTCGGACTCAGCATGGTCTACGGCTTCGCCAAACAGTCGGGCGGCCATGCCGACATCAAGAGCGACGATGGTGGCGGGGCGATTGTCAGGGTATTTCTGCCGCGCTCTTCCGAGCGTCCCAACGCAATAGAGAATTCCAAAAGCGCGGAGTGTGAGCCCCACGGGCAAGGCGAGAAAATACTGGTTGTCGAGGACAATGCGGATGTCCGCGCCCTCGCGCTCGACCTTCTGCATGGCCTGGGCTACGAAACCTTCGAGGCCGCCGACGGCAAGATCGCGCTGGATGTTCTGCAACAATCGCCGCCGGTCGACTTGCTGCTTTCCGATATTGTATTGCCCGGCGGCATGAACGGCCGCGAACTGGCCGGCAAGGTTCGCGAGTTCAATCCCGCCATCAAGATTCTCTATATGTCGGGATATGCGGACAGCGCCTTCGCCGAGCCGGCGCAGCTGAAAGGGGATACTTTTCTACTCACCAAACCGTTCGGCAAGGCAAGTCTCGCTGAGGCCGTTCGAAATAGCTTGGATGAAGAACTGACGCGAACCTGAATGTTTTCCCGCGAAAATGAGAACCACCTGCCGCTGAAATAGGCTCAGCGACAGGTGGCGTCAGATATCGGGCTTCCCACCAGCGTCAAGCGGCGCGCACGCCGGCGAGAAATTTCTCGACCGTATTCTTCAAAATTTCCGACTGCTTTGAGAGCTCGCCCGAAGAGGCTTGCACCTGCTTGGCGGCGGCGGCCGTGTCGGCGGTCGAGTTGTTAACGTTCGAGATGTTTTCCGTCACCTCTTCGGTGCCGGTTGCGGCCTGCTGAATATTGCGCCCGATCTCCTTGGTCGCCGCGCCCTGTTCCTCGACGGCGGAAGAAATCGAAGACGAAATCTCCTGCACCTCACCAATGATCTGCGAAATGTCCTGCAAGGCATCGACCGCACCGGCGGTTTCATTCTGCATGCCGGAGATCTGCGCGCCGATATCTTCGGTCGCCTTGGCTGTCTGGTTGGCCAGGTTTTTGACCTCGGAAGCAACCACGGCAAAGCCCTTGCCGGCCTCGCCGGCGCGCGCCGCCTCAATCGTGGCGTTGAGCGCCAGAAGGTTGGTCTGACTGGCGATATCGTTGATCAAATTCACCACTTCACCGATGCGCTGCGCCGCTCCATTGAGGCCAACCACGGCCTCGTTGGACGCTTCGGTGCGCTCCACTGCCTTGACGGTAACACCAGTTGATTCAGTGACCTGGCGGGAAATTTCACCGATCGAAGCCATCAATTCTTCCGAGGCTGAAGCCACCGCCTGAACGTTGGCGCCGGCCTGCTCGGAGGCCGCCGATACGGAGGTCGCTTGTTGCGTTGTGCTCTCAGCAACATTTGTCAAGGTGTCAGCGGTGGCGTCCAACTCGCTCGAGGCTGAGGCAACAACTTCAAGAACCTCGCCGATTTCGCTGTCGAAGCTGCTGGTCAGGCTCTCGATGTTACGCGCCCGCTCTTCCCGCGCCGCGCGTTCTTTTTCCTGCTCGGCCGTCATCCTGGCATTCTCGATCATATTGTCCTTGAATACCTGCACCGCTTCAGCCATGGCGCCGACTTCGTCACGCCGCCCAATGCCGGTGATTTCGCTATCGGTATCGCCCTCAGCCAGCTTTGTCATGGCATCGGTCATGCCCTTTACCGGCTTGGTGATCGAACGCCCGAGGAAGAATGCGAAAACCAGTCCGATCAGAACGGCGGCGACCGCGGCGATGGCAATAATCATTACCGCCGACTTCTCATGCGCCTCGGCCGTGAGCAGGGCATTCTCGGTGAATTTCTCAATCTCCAACAGTGCGCCTTCGAGTTCTTTGTCGATGTGATCCTGCTCGGCCTCGATCTTGCTCGCGATCTCACCCGGATGCAGCAACTGACCCGCCGCGATCAGGGCAAAGGTTTGCACGGCAAGCTGCTCATAATCCGCATGCTCCGCTTCGACCGTTTCCAGAACCGTCAGCAAATGTTCGAATTCCGCCCGCGCTTCCTCCGAGTGGGTGGTTTCGATAGCATCCTTCAACATGGCCTCACCCTCGACCAGTTCCTCATCGACCATGTGGCTGAGCTCGGTGAATTCATGCGCAACTTCTTTGAAGTGCGGCAACAGCGCCGGGTTGCTGGCAAGCTCTTCGCCGACCGCAATCGCACGCTCGAACATCACCGCCTGTTCCAACTGATGTAAGGTAATGGACGTGATCGCTTCGGTGAGCGGCATATCCTGCTCGGCGATCTGCTCGATCTCTTCGCCGATTTTCATCATCTGGATAATCGAAAACGCATATACCAATAGGGAGAGACCGAGGAGAAACGCCACGAGAACATAAATCCGCGGGCCGATTTTTAGTTTTGCCAACATGCTACTGACTTTCATTTATTTCTGTTTAGAGCGATTTAGTGGCTGCCGCCGCCAATCGCCGAATCAACCAACAGACGGTGGCCGAGACTTTGAACCGGGCGGTTGTTGCGCCCGACCACATCGACGAAATCGCTGATCTGAGAGGAAGATGCCTGGATCGGCTGCTTCAACACATGCCACTGCACGCCTTCTGAGCAGGGCGGCGTGGTGAGAGAGCCGACAAAACGGTAATAATTCTGCTCGCGCGGCAGAAGGTCGTGGCCATTGATCGCCACGCCGGCAGGCCTGGCATCGCTGTTGGCGCTTTTGGGCATGTGATTCCAGATTTCCTGGAGAGCGATATTCTCATCCCCGGCCTCGACGAACACGCCGAGAACGCCAAGCACGCCTTGCGCATCCTTGTGGACAAAATGAATCTCCATGTCGAAATGCTTGCCATTCAGCGTGTTTTCGCTCGGGCTGTGAAAGTGAAATTGCAGCAATTCATACTCAGCATTGCCGAGTATCATGCGGCTGCCGGGACTGTAATTGACCTGAATGGTATGGCCGTTGTTGACGACATTAAGGGCGGTCGCGCGGTAATCGGTATCGATCGCGGCCAGTCCGGCCTGTTGTGTGTGGCTGATATCGACCGGCGACTGTTGCGCGCCGGTTTTGCAGAGCGCATACGCGCTCGAAAGATCGCCCCAGTTTGCCGGCCCGTCGGCACCGGAATAGCTCCAATGAGCAGCCGGCCCGGAAGCCGTCTGGCTAGCGCCATGATTGGGCTCACTGGCCGAGATATCTCCCGCGAAATTTGTGAGTATCAATCCGGCGGCAAGGCTAAATGTAACTAACTTCATGATAACTTCTCCCGCTTGTGACACAGCACAGGCTTAATGATGAATGCGACATAGCGGGGGAAGATATAATTCTGGTGCGGTTAATAGACTCTAACCAACTTTTGCGCGAAGAATTTTGGCAGAATAGATGTGTTTATTACCGTTAACCGGTAAGTTATTGTAATTTCCTACCTAAATTATGGTATTTCGCACTTAAAACACACGTGATACGTAGGTTTCCGTACGTAACATCCCATATCTGCCGCGCATATATTTGACGGAAGTTCAAATTTATGCCGAGCAGGTTATGCCGGCATCAAATAGCGGGCAGGATCGGCGGGACGGATCAGCCCAGTGCCATCGGCGGAACAGCAAACCGGTCCGGCGCGCCAATGCGCGCCGGCTGGCATATCAACGCGTTAAAAAATCAGGAGCGGCGTCTGTTGACTTTGTCCTTGAGCGTCTTGGAGGCTTTAAACCTGACGCTCTTGCTCGCCTTGATCTTGATCGCTTCACCTGTCGCCGGATTGCGGCCCTTGCGCGCGCCGCGCTTATAGACCGAAAAGGTACCGAGCGTGGTGCGGACCGAATCGCCTTTCTTGAGCGCCTTGCCCATTTCTTCCAGCGCGGCCTTAACCGCCGCGGAAGCGTTGTTCTTGGACATGCCGCTATTTTTGACGATGGCTTCGATGAGTTCGCCCTGATTCACGATGCGTCTCCCTTTTGCAATAGAGGGCCGCCGGTTTGGCGTTTCGCCCCATGGCTGCGTCAGCCCCGAATCGAATCAATTAACCTTGATCAGGGTGCTAGCATTCGCCGCCAAGCGCAATCGGAAAATGTAGATGAGGGAAAATCGCTGAATCCGCGCGTTACGACTCGCTGCGGCCGAGATATTTACACAGTTCCAGCAAAGCCGAACGCAGTTTTGGATCCTCGACCCTGTAATAGGTGCGCACCACTTTGAGAATCTCCGCATCATCCAGCGCCGCCAGGCCCGAATCGTCCACATTTATCGCCGCATCCATCTCATCGCGAATATTATCGGGCAGGTCTTCGAAGAAATACCCAATTGGCACATCAAGTATTTGACTGAGCTTATAAAGGCGGCTGGCGCCGATGCGGTTGATGCCCCATTCGTTTTTTTGCAACTGCTGAAAGGTGATTCCCAGACCTTCACCGACAGCCGTTTGGCTCAACCCCAGTTCGGTACGCCGCGCTCGCAGGCGCTGTCCGACATGTTTGTCAACGGGGTCGGTGGCATGTTCACGTAAGACCCGTCTCGGCATGACCTGTCCTTAAGGTTGTATGAATTAGGTTTACTTACCTAAGGGTGCACCATATTAACCATCGCTGTCTAGTGCGATAGCCTGACTGCGGCCATAAAATTCGCGACGTTCCTTTTCGCTGAAGCATTTGCCGGCCCTCTCATAAAATGAAAATACGGCAATAATGCGTGTCTTGGCGCCGACCACCGGGGTGACGCGGTGGGCGGCATACTTGCCCCTGAATATGTTTAGGGTGCCAGCGGTGAGGCTGAGGCCGTGCGCTGCGGCTGACGGGTCGGCGAGAAACCGGCCGACGCCGTCATAGTTTTCGCCCTCCGGACTACGCAAATCGCTGCAATATTCAAACTCACCGCCTGCTTCCGGCGCCTGGAGCAACAGCGTGGTGGTGAACTCAGAGCGGTCGAAATGCCAATTGAGCGCTTCGCCTTCTCGGTAGGTCATGACATTCACCCGCGCCAGGGGATCGGCCATCGGAAAAAGGCACGGCTTTTCCATCACCGCCGCGAGAAACGCGGCGAGCGGCGGCCATTCATAAATGCGGCACGGCAAGCTGTCCGGAATTTGATCTGCGCACAGGGTGTGGTTCACCGTTTGGAAACGCTTCAGCGCCGGATGTGCCGGCGGCAATCCGGTAAAATTGTCGTCGAAGTAAATATTGTGATCGCGACGGTGGGTGAACGCATCGTCCGCCCATAGCGGCTCGAACGCATCGAGGCAGCGCGCGATCGCCGTTGGCCGCACGAAGCCCGTCAGGCTGAACATGCCGTCCGCTTCGAGCAGCCCACGGCACTGCGCCACCAGGGCGCGGCCAGGTGCGCCGCCGAGGTCATGCAGCGGGTAGCGGTCGAGGTCGAGGTCGAGCAGCCGTTCCATCGCGCGCGCTCTTTAATGCGGTTTTTTACTGCCGGCTAGGCTAGCATGCGGAGCTGTCAGAGGCAGCCCGAGGGGTGCAAATATGGCACGATTACAAAACAATACCAATTTCGCGCAAACCATTGATATTATATCACTCTTTGACAGTGATTCCGCTCCGCATCAGGCCACATGCGCGGCGGTCGGCCGAGTGCTCGAGGCGGATGGCGTTTTCGTCGCCGCCGGCCTGCCGGATAGCAAAGAGTTAGAGCGCCGCGCCGCGGGCCTGCTGGCTTTCTTCGACCTTCCCGCCGCCGATAAACAGCAGCTCGCAACAACCCGCATGCAGGCCGATAGCCCGCGCAGCTACCGCGGCTATGTCTCGAGCTTGAAAGACGGCTGGGCCTACAATGAATATTTCGATATCGGCCCGGCGCGGCCAACGCCGGCACCGGCGATCGAAGCGGCGAAAATTTTTACCGAGGCCAATTGCTGGCCGGCGCACCCGCCATTTGCCGAGTGGCGCGCCGAGATGTTGCGCTACCATCAGATGATGGAAAAAACCGGCACCGCAATCCTCGGCGCGGCGGCCGGTTATCTCGGCCTGGCCGAAAGCGAAATTTTATCCCGCTTCCGCAATGCCGGCTCGACCGTCCGCCTGCTCAACTATCCGCCGAGGCCCGATGGCACCACCATTGCCGAAGAGATGCCGGAAGCCGACGGCACACGCCTGGTCACCGGGCGCCATGTCGATGCCGCCGCGCTTTCACTCCTGTGGCAGCGCGAAGCCGGCCTGCAGGCGCAAACACCGGACGGACGCTGGCTCGATATCCCGCTTTGCCCCGGCGCTGTCTCGGTGCATCTCGGAACGGTGATGGAATTTCTCTCCGGCGGACGCTGGCCCGCCACGCCGCACCGCGTTATCGACAGCGGCGCGGCGCGCGGATCGATCGGATATTTCCACGAGCCCAATCTGGACGCGGACCTATCGCCGCTCCTGGCAACCGCAGAAAAAGTCGGCCGGAATGAGCGCGGCCCCACCTATGGCGAACACCTGCTTGAGCGCTTCGGGCGTTACGAGGGTCTCGAGCACCTCGATACGCTCGTGCGCGGCTAGAAGTTAGAGGTTAAAGCCCGTCAACCAGGAATAGGTCGCCATGCGCGCCGGCCTGGCGCATTTTAATGTAGGGTTGGTATTCGGCTGAATCATACCAGGCGCGGGCCTGTTCCTTGGTCGGAAATTCAAGGATCACGATCACCGTTGGTTGACTGCCGCCGCCCTCCAGATGGTCAGGGCCCAAATCGCGGGCGACATATTTACCGCCATTTTTTTGTACCAATGCATCAACGGCCGGGCCATATTCTTCCAGCCAGGAGGGGTCGGTTACAGTCACGTTTCCAATTACATAAGCGGCCATTTCTTCACTCCCTGTTTATGATTAGACAATTTCCCTGAGCAAACGTGCCGGATTATCAACCAAACCGCGACGCCAATCCACTCCACAAAGCACCGATCACGAAAAGTTGGTATGTTCCGCGTGGACGTTATAGCTTCGCCGCGCCCCAAATTACGGATGAGACCGTGCCCGAACGCTACATAAAGAAAATTCTCAATGCCCGCGTCTATGATGTCGCTGTGGAAACACCGCTCGAGACGGCGGGGCTTTTGTCGGCCCGCCTCGGCAACGAGGTGCTGCTCAAGCGCGAGGATTTACAGCCCTGTTTTTCCTTCAAGTTGCGCGGTGCCTACAACAAAATCTCCGGCCTCACGCCAAACCAAGCCGCGCCCGGCGTGATCGCCGCTTCGGCCGGCAATCACGCACAAGGCGTCGCGCTCTCGGCACAAAAGCTCGGCATTAAAGCGCAGGTCGTGATGCCGCAAACGACGCCGGAGATAAAGGTGAAAGCGGTGCAACGCTGGGGGGCGCGGACGATTTTGCACGGCGATACCTATGACGAGGCCGAAGCGCACGCCTTGGCCTTGGCAGAGGATCGCGGCCTGACCTATATCCACCCCTATGACGATGGCGAGGTGATCGCCGGCCAGGGCACCATCGCCATGGAAATTTTGCGCCAGCGTTCGGGCGCCCTCGACGCTGTTTTCGTGCCGGTTGGCGGCGGCGGCCTGGTCGCCGGTATCGCCGCCTATATCAAAACGCTCCGCCCGGAAGTGAAAATTATCGGCGTCGAACCGGACGATGCCGCGTCGCTGCACACGGCATTGCAGCGCGGCCGGCGGGTGCGCCTCGATCATGTCGGCATATTCGCTGACGGTGTCGCCGTGCGCCGGATCGGCAAGGAGCCGTTCCGCCTGGCGCGTAAGCTGGTCGACGAGGTGGTACTGGTGAGCGTCGATGAAATCTGCGCCGCGATCAAGGACATCTATGACGACACCCGCTCGATCGCCGAGCCCGCCGGCGCGCTGGCGGTCGCCGGACTGAAAAAATATGTCCAGCACGAGGATCTGAAGAACAGTTCTTTGGTCGCCATCGACAGCGGCGCCAATGTGAATTTCGACCGCCTGCGCCATGTCGCCGAGCGCGCCGAGCTCGGCGAGCGGCGCGAAGCCGTGTTTGCCGTTACCATCCCGGAACGGCCAGGTAGTTTTCGCGCCTTTTGCCGCGCCCTCGGGAAACGCCAGGTGACGGAATTCAACTACCGATACGGCGATAGTCAGGAAGCCAGTATATTCGTCGGCGTCCAGACCGGCGGCGCGGCGGAACGCGAAATCTTGTTCGCCCAGCTTGCCCGCAAAGGCTATGCCGTCGCTGATTTGAGCGACAATGACGCCGCCAAGCTGCATGTGCGCTATATGGTCGGCGGCCACTCAACGGCGATCGAGAACGAACTGCTCTACCGTTTCGAATTTCCCGAACGGCCCGGCGCACTGCTGAATTTTCTCAACCATATGAAAGCCGATTGGAATATCAGCTTGTTTCACTACCGCAACCATGGCGCTGCCTATGGCCGGGTGTTGTGCGGCATGCAGGTGGCGAAGCAGAAGCGTGCCGAATTCCAGTCTTTTCTCGATGGCCTGGGATACAGTTACCGCAAGGAAACGGACAATCCGGCCTACCGGCTGTTTCTCGGTTGAGGTTCAACCGGTTTAGAATTTGCCGCATGAAATTTGTCTTGTCCTTTGTTAGGGTGGGCCATGCTTATTCGTGAAAAGCAGATTGGCGGGCAATCGAGCTACGAAATCGTGGAAGAGATTTACCACGGCACCGGCACGAAATACCGCATTGTTGCGTCCCTGGGCGCCGATGCCGAGCCGGAAAATGCGCGCCGCCGCCGGATGGCAACCCTGCTCGACCTGGAGCGCTCGCTGGATCGGCTCAATCCGCTACGTGGGGCTGATCCAGGCATCCAGCGCAAGTGCAACAGTCTGCTTCATCGCATTGAACGGGAGCGGGAAAAAATAACCCAACTGACGAGCGCCATCGAACATATGGGCGCCTCGGCAGAGCCGCCGGAGGAGAACCGGGCCACTCCGGGCGATGGCTTGCTGCCACGCGGAAAGGTAAATCGGCTTCGGTTGGTCGCGAACGATTCCGCCGCTGCGGTGAATGAAGACAGTTCTGACTAAGCCAGGCCAGCCCGCTCAATCAATGGCGACTCCGTCGAGCGCTTTGCGCACCGCATTGGCCAAATCTTTTTTCTTGTAGGGCTTGCTGAGTACGGTGACCTGCGGCGCGGAACTCAGATCATCGTCAAAGGCGCCCTCTGCATATCCCGTCATATGCAAGATTTTAGTCTCCGGATTTAGCCGCAAGACTTCGTGCGCGAGCGCAGGCCCATTCATCTCGCCGGGAAGGACAACATCGCTCAGCAAAAGATCGATCGCCGCATTCTCGCCAAACAGTGCGAGAGCGCTCTCGGCATCTTCCGCTTCGAGCACGTCATAGCCTAGATTTTGCAGCACAGCGACCGTCAGCAAGCGCACATCCGGATTGTCCTCAACGACAAGAATGCGCTCGCCCTTCGCTGGCGGATAGGCGTTGTCATAATTTTCATCGACGGGATGCAAAATCTGTTCAGCGGTGCCATGCGAGCGCGGCAAATAGAGCTCGACGGTCGTGCCGGCACCGGGTTCGCTGTGGATCGTTACATCGCCACCGGATTGTTTGGCAAAGCCATAAATCATACTCAGACCGAGGCCCGTCCCCCTGTCCGCCGCCTTGGTGGAAAAGAATGGCTCAAAGGCCCGCTCGAGAACCTCCGCGCTCATGCCGGCCCCGGTGTCGGATACCGTCAGAAGAACATAGTCACCCGGCGCAATGCCGCGCTCCCGCAAGATGCGCTGGCGACCCATTTTTACGTTGCTGGTGCTTAGGGTGACAGTGCCGGCTTGCGCCATGGCGTCGCGCGCGTTGATGGCCAAATTTAGAATGACGTTTTCGAGCTGGTTGGCATCCACCCGCGAGGGCCACAAATCGGCTCCCTTATTAATGCGAATGTCGATATGCTCTTCGAGGGTGCGACTCAGCATGTCGCGCATACCTTCGATAAGATCGTTCAGGTCGACAACACTAGGCGATAGTGTTTGGCTGCGTGAAAAGGCGAGCAGTCTTTGCGTCAACCCGGCGCCACGCTCAACCGCCTGCAAGGCGCGACCGGTCAATTCCGATATGCCCTCCGGCAAATCATCCCTATCGTCGATCAGCCACAGATTCCCGGATATCACCGTCAAAAGATTGTTGAAATCATGTGCGACCCCACCGGTGAGTTGGCCAACGGCTTCCATTTTTTGCGCTTGGTGAAGCTGCTCCTCAACCTTGCGCCGTTCCGTGATGTTTTCCACTGTGGCGATGGTGGCACCAATGCCACCATCCTCCGACCGCAAACCGGTCACATTCATGCTCGTCCAAACGACCGAACCGTCAGCGTGAAGGAATCTTTTGTCGAGCTGATAGCCCGAAAGCCGTCCCGCCAGAACATCGCGGAATTGCTCTAAGTCCTTATCGATATCCTCGGCATGGGTAATGTCGGCGAAGGGAATTTCCCTAAGTTCTTGAGCACTTCTGCCCAACATTTGTTGAAATGCGATATTGGTGCGCGGCAATGTTCCGTCGGCGCCGGTCAGGGCAATACCGACAGCCGCCGTATCATAGATACTCTGGAGTTCCGCTTCGCTTTCGCGCAAATCGGCCTCGCGCTGCTTGAGGTCGGTAATGTCCGTGCGCATGGCAACAAGGCCGCCGTCGGCCAATTTATGATCCTCGACCCTGAGCCAGCTTCCATCGGCACGTCGCAACTCCACAGGCTCGCCGCCAAGGAGCTGGTTCCGGCTGTGTTCGGACAAATATTCATCGACACGCCCAACCGCCTCTGCGACCGCGCCCGAGCTATAATAGGCGTGCCGGATTTCGTCACGCGGTACACCGGGCACCAACAGGTGAGCGATTTCGGGGTGCAGTTCTCCATTTCTTTTGTTGCTAAAGACAAGGCGATCATCGGCATCGTAAAAGACGAAGCCTTGCGAGGCATTGTCGATCGCCTCGCGCAATCTTTCGGCTTCCAACTCAGCCTGCCGCCGTTCGGTAATATCTTCGACAATAGCCGCATGAAGCGGCTCATCTGCGCCCTCATTAAAATGATATGTCATGTTCAACCGGGCCCAAATCGTACGGCCGTCCTTGTGACGGAAGCGTTTCACGATTACCCGGTCTTCGTGCCCGCCTTCTGGCCATTCCGCCACGCTGCGCTTGCTTGCTTCGAGATCATCCGGATGAGTAATGTCGACCCAGCGCATACCAAGGAGTTCCTCGGCGCTGTAGCCCAACATTTTCTGATAGGCTTTGTTGGTCGACACATAATTGAAATCTTTGTCGGTAATCGAAACGCCAACCGTGGTGTTTTCGAAAACCGAACGAAATCGCGCTTCGCTTGATTGCAAAGCGTTTTCCATACGCCTTTGCTCGGTAATGTCCTGGGTAACACCATGCATCGCGGCAGCATTTCCATCACGATCCAGCTCTATGGTTCCGCGCTCGCGGATCAGGCGCTCTTCACCGCCCGGCCACAATATTCGATGTTCCATGAAATAGGGTTTGCCGGTTCGAATGGACTCCGCATGGCCCTCAGCCACGGTTTCCCGGTCATCCGGGTGCACGATCTCAAGGAAGCTGTCCAGCGTGATCAGCTTGCCAACGGGCTCAATGCCGAGGATGCGGTAATGCTCCTTCGATGTGTAGGATTGATTGTTCACGAGATCGAGCGTCCAAGTGCCAAGCCCGGCCAATCCGCCGGTCTCGGCGCGCGCACCGAGAGACAATTCCTTGCCGGATTCCAATTTGTCCAAGCGACGGCGCAACGTCTCGATTTCATCGATGAGTTGTGCCTTGGTCTTCTTGTCCAACCTTTGCTCTTGGCGGTCGTTCATGTTGGCTGTGGGAGCTCTTCTTTGATGAGGTCGCACTGTGCCTCAAGCCGCTTAACGATTAATTAACTAGGCGAAATTTATGGGCGGATTAGCAGACAATTAACCATACGTCGGGATAATCGAATTAACCTATGTAATCCATTGCGGAGGACTCGGGCATGAACAAATTGCGCTGGTTTGCAGCAGCACTAATCCTCGCTTTTAATCTGACAGCCATTACCCAGGCCAAATCCGAAAACATAGAAATCGGCAACGTCGAAGAAATAAATCTCGCCCTTTACGGCACGGTGACAGGCGGCGATTCCGAGCGACTCTACGAAAACGACCATGTTTTCGCCGATGAGCTAATCGAGACAGTCAAGAAATCCAGCGCTCAAATCCGTTTTCTTGACGATACGGATCTCTGGCTTGGTGCGTCCAGCCAACTTACCCTGGATTCCTTTATATATGACCCCGACCGTGGCACTGGGGAATTGGTCGCCGAGCTCGGCACCGGGTTATTCCGCTTCGTCACCGGAAATTTACCCCATGAAAACTACGAAATTTTCACACCGGTCGCGGTTATCGGCATTCGCGGAACCGATTTTTCCGTCTCGGTTGCCGCCGATGGCGCCACCGAGGTTGCCGTATATTCCGGCCGGGTGACGGTATCGCCACGTGGCGGCGGCGCCGCACAATCCGTTGATCCGGGGGAAGTCGCTGCAGTGGCAAATGCCACCGCGGCGGTAAGCGTCTCAACCGGCGGCTCGACCACACCACCGGCCAGCCTCTCCACCGGACAAGGCGCCGCGGCAGCAGGCACGACTGGCGGCGGCGGAAGCGGTAGTTGCTTTACGCCGGAAACACGCGTCGTCATGGCGGATGGCAGTTTGAAGGCGATTGCCGACATCAGGGTCGGTGAAATCGTGCTCGGGCAGGACGGCGCGCACAATGTGGTGAGCGGCGTAGAACGGGTGACGCTGGGATCGCGCATGCTGTATGGCTTCGATGGCGGCCCGCTCTTTGTCACGGCGGAGCATCCCTTCATGACCGACGCTGGCTGGAAATCGATCGATCCCGCGGCAACAGCGGCAGAAAATGGTAATCTTACGGTTGGCACACTTGAGCCGGGCGACGCATTGGTAACAATCGGCCGTTCAGACTGGCGCTTGGCGGCACTCGGGGATCCGCGCGGCACGGCGGAAGGCGCACTTGGCCTTCAGACTCTGACTTTCGTAAGCGCCGTTACGGCCGGCCCGGAAACGCCACTCTTCAATCTATTGCTCGATGGCAATCATACCTATTGGGTTGTACAGTCGGCGGACGCACCGCTTCTGCAAACGATTTCAGCCACTACGAACACGCCCGCCATCGGTGAAAAAGCTTACCTCGTCCACAATAAGGGTGGCTAAGCGGGCGGTATAACCCGATCGAAAGGACCCGTGGACAATAGATGGCGAACAGGCCAACCGAACTGACGCCAGCACTGCATGATTATCTGCTGACGCACGGCTTTCGCGAGGCCGACATTCTCCAGCGTCTGCGCACGGAAACGCAAAGCCATAAATGGGCGATCATGCAGATTACGCCCGAGCAAGGCGCATTTATGGCCCTTCTCGCGGAGCTGATCGGCTGCACGCGCTATCTAGAAATTGGCGTCTTCACCGGCTACAGCTCGCTTAACCTGGCGCTCGCCATGGGGCCGGGCGGCCATGTCACCGCCTTGGACCGCAACGCCGAATATTCCGCTACAGCGGAGCGTTACTGGCGCGAAGCGGGATTGGCGAAAAATATTGAGCTGCGCCTCGGCGACGCCCGCGCCTCGCTTGCCGCTTTGCTCGATGAAGGCCGCGCCGGCAGCTATGATTTTGCCTTTATCGATGCCGACAAATCCGGCTATGACAGCTATTACGAGGCCTGTCTTGAACTGCTGCGTCCAGGCGGCTTGGTGGCGCTAGATAATATGTTCCATATGGGCTGCGTTGCGCCGCGCGAAAAATGGAACGAAGACACGCCGGCGATCGATGCCCTCAACGCGAAAATCAAAGCCGATGAGCGGGTCAGTATGAGCATGGTCCCGATCGGCGACGGCCTGACATTGTGCCGTAAGCGCGGCTAAACAGATAGCGTTCTTGACGCACTCCGCCAAGCATCGGACATTGGCTGGCAACATTTCGTAATTGAAAGGCCACCATGACAGCCGAGACATATTTCACCCGCCGCGAGGGCGGTGAGTACGCCTACACTATTGAAGCAAGCAAACTGAAGTTCGGCCTTGGCGCGATCCACGAAGTCGGCGCCGACGCCAAGGCGCTCGGCATGACGCGCGTGGCGCTGTTTACCGACCAGCGCGTCGCCAAGCTCGAGCATGTCGCCCACGCGGCAAGCTCGCTTAAGGGCGCCGGGCTGGATGTTGAAATATACGATAAGGTCGAAGTCGAACCCACCGACCGCTCCTTCATGGCCGGCGCCGCGTTCGCGCGCGACGGAAGATTCGATGGTTTCGTTTCGGTCGGCGGCGGTTCGGTGATGGACACCGCCAAGGCGGCCAATCTCTATGCCAGCCATCCGGCGGATCTACTGACCTATGTGAACAAGCCCGTCGGCGAAGCCCAGCCGGTGCCGGGCCCGCTGATGCCGCACATCGCCTGCCCGACCACATTCGGCACCGCCAGCGAATGTACCGGCATGGCGATCTTCGACATGCTGGAAATGGAAATGAAGACCGGCATCGCGGCGCGTGAGATTCGCCCCAGCCTCGGCATTCTCGATCCGGGCGCGCTGACCACGCTGCCGGCCCTGGTGGTGGCGGCGAACGCTTTCGATGTCTTTAGCCACGCCATCGAATCGCTAACCGCCAAACCCTATACCGAGCGCCAAGCACCGGAGCAGCCCGGATTGCGGCCGATGTATCAGGGCGCCAACCCCTACAGCGACATTGCCTGTAGCGAGGCGATTAGCCTGATCGGCGCCAATATTGAGCGCGCCATGCAACAGCCCGACGAAATTTCGGCGCGCGAGCCGCTGATGTTCGCCGGCATGTTGGCCGGCATCGGCTTCGGCGCCTCCGGTTGCCATGTGCCGCATGCCATGTCCTACGCCGTTGCCGGCCTGGTGCGCGATTATCAGCCGGAGGGCTGGCCCGACGATCATGCCATGGTACCGCACGGCATCTCGGTCATCCTGGGTGCCCCGGCGGCTTTTCGCCTGATCGGGCCGTCCGCCGCGGAACGCCATTTGCGTGCGGCCGAGGCGATTGGCGCCGATATCGGCAATGTCCCGGACGAACGCGCCGGCGAAGTCCTGGCCGAGCAGGTCATTCAATTGATGCGCGCCACCGGCGTGCCCAACGGCCTTTCCGGCGTCGGCTATCGTGATGCCGATATCGAGGCGTTGACGGCACGCACCTTGCCGCAAAGAAGATTGCTCGATATCGCGCCGCGCGAGATAACGGACGCGGATGTGCGGCAATTATTCAAGAATTCGATGCGCCTTTGGTGAATTCCGGCAAGATAGGAAAACGATATGACCGTTAAAGTTTATGCCATGACGTGCGGCTGGATTAGCGGCGCCTTCAATTTAATGATGGCCGACGCCCCCGGCAGAATCCGCTTTCCCGTGCCCGCCTATTTGATCGACCACCCGAAAGGACGGGTGCTGTTCGATAGCGGCCTCCACCCGGAAATTCAAACCGATGTGCGCGGCCGCGCCGGCGACACGCTGGCGGATTTGTTTGAGGTCGAATTCCGCCCCGGTGAAGAGATCAAGGCGCGTCTTGAGGCGCTCGATATTGCCGCCGATTCGATCGACTTTATCGTCAACTCCCACCTCCATTGGGATCACACCGGCGGCAATGCATTGGTTCCCAACGCCAAGATCATCATTCAGCAAAAGGAATGGGAAGCCGGGCATGTGCCGGAGCTGATCGAACAGAACATATTCAATCCTGAAGATTACAATCACGGCCATCAGATCCAGCAAATCGATGGCGAATACGACCTGTTCGGCGACGGCAGCGTGATGACTGTTCCGACCTATGGCCACACGCCGGGACACCAGTCACTCAAAGTCAAACTGGCATCCGGCGACATTATATTGGCCGCCGACGCCTGCTATTTCCGCAAAACTCTAGAGGACATGCACCTGCCAAATATCGTCTATGACAAGGCGCAAATGATGGACTCCTTAAAAACCTTGCGCCGTCTTCAATCTGCCGGCGCGCGAATTTTTTTCGGTCACGACCCGGAATTTTGGCAACAGGTTCCTCAGGCACCTCTCGAACTGACTTAGAGATCAAGCGCTTCGCGAATGGCCTTGGCCAATACCGGTTTGCCAAACGGCTTTTGAATATAGATGTAGTCCAGGCCATCAATGCCCTCGGCGTCAAAGGCGCGTTGGGTGTAGCCCGACATGAATACCATTTTGACCTGTGGCTGAAGGGCGCGCACTTCAACGGCAAGCTCGACGCCATTCATCTTGCCGGGCAGAACAATATCGCTCAGCAGAAGATCGATCCTTCCACTTTCCGGCAACAGCGCCAGAGCTGATTTCGCGTCCTCCGCTTCGACAATTCCGTATCCCAACTTTGACAACAGAGCGACCGCCAATGTGCGTACATCCGGGTCGTCCTCCACCACCAGAATCGTTTCTCCCTTAGCCTCCCGCTCAGACACGGATGGTTGCTCTGGCGGCGCCGGGGCGGCTTTGCGCGCGGCGCGCGGCAAATAAATCTTCACCGCCGTGCCCAGGCCTTGTTCGCTATTTATCGTTGCATGGCCGCCGGATTGTTGGGCAAACCCGTAAACCATGCTGAGCCCGAGACCGGAGCCCTTGCCCACCCCCTTGGTGGTATAGAACGGCTCAAACACATGTGCGAGTACATCCTTGGGAATACCCTCGCCATTGTCGGAAACTGTCAACATGACATAATCGCCTGAAGCCACATCCGCCGGAAAATTGTCAAACTCACCATCCAGCTCGATATTCTCCGTTTCGATCGTAAGCCGGCCACCGCCCGGCATGGCATCACGCGCGTTGATTGCCAAATTCAAAATAGCATTTTCCAACTGCGACTGATCGGTCTCACAGGACCAAAGATCGTCCGGCTGTAAGGTGACAATTTCGATATTGGCACCCAAGGTGCGCTGCAATATCTCGGTCATACCCAAAACCAGCTTGCCCGCATCTATGGCATCGGGCTGTAGCTTTTGCGTCCGGGAAAATGCCAACAGCCGTTGGGTCAAATCGGCGCCGCGTTCAACCGCATCAAGGGCGCGGCGTACCAGATCATTGCCGCTTCTTGCGAAGGCACTGCTATCTTCAAGTAAATGAAGGCTGCCGGAAATGACGGTAAGCAAATTATTGAAATCATGCGCCACGCCGCCCGTCAACTGGCCCACGGCCTCCATTTTTTGCGACTGTAGAAGCTGCGCCTCGATTTCCCGCCGGCGGGTAATATCCTCGACCACCGCGATATCGCCAATGATCTCACCCTCGGCGTTCATCAGACGCGCGGCGTTCACATTGGCCCAGATAACAGACCCATCCTTATGAAGATAGCGCTTGTCCTGCTGATAGGAAGCGACGGCGCCCGACAGCAATTCCGCATGCCGCCTCTCCGTTTCCGCGCGGTCCCCTTCATGGGTTAGATCGAAAAATGTCATGCCGGATAATTCTTCCGCGCTCCACCCCATTATCTCCTGATAGGCGCCGTTGCTTTGAATGAAGCTGCCATCCAATGCCGTAATCGCGATACCGACGGCCTCCGTTTCGAATATGCCGCGCAGCATTTCCTCTCCAGCACGTAACGCTTCTTCAATCGCCTTGCGTTCGGTGATGTCGGTGACCAGGGCAAAATACCCGCGAACGGTACTTTCCGAGTCAAAATCCGGAATGAGGGTTGCGTGGATTACCCGTTTCTTTCCCCCGGGGTATGCAAGCGTCCGTTCATAGCTGACCTGCTCGCCGGCCACGGCGCGCTCGACATATACGCGAATACTGCTGTAGTTCTCCGCGCCGAGAACATCCTCTACCGTCCGCCCCAAGACATCGGCGAGCGATACTTGAAACCATTCCTCAAAGGCGCGATTGACCAAAAGGTAGCGCTTTTCCGCATCCACATAGGCGATCAAGGCCGGCAAACTGTTCATCAGCAAGCGCTGCTGCGCTTCGCTTTTCTTGAGCGCCTCTTCGGCCAATTTTCGCTCGGTTATGTTTTGGACCGTCCCCCGGCGCTTGCCGATTTCTCCGCCGCCATCCTCAACCGGCACATTTTCCTGAACCACCCAACGAGTCTCCCCGTTGGCCAGAACAATGCGGTGTTCAAAACTGAATTGCTGGCCGGAGCGGAATCCCTCCTCGATCAGACCGCGAATTTGTTCCTTGTCGTCCGGATGCACAAATTCGTAAAACCTTTCGGCCGATGGTTTGAAATCAGCCGGGTTGGTACCGAATATTCGATAAATTTCAGCCGACCACTCCAGTTCTTCCGTCTCCGTGTCGAACTGCCAATCGCCGACCTGCGCGGTACGCTGCGCTTGTTCGAGACGGGATTCGCTTGCACGTAGCGCGTTCTCAGCGCCGCGCGGCGGCCTTCTCTCGATCTCATTTTCGAGCTCTGCGATGCGGTGGCGGAGCTTGTTCACCTCGGCCATCAATTGAGCTTTATCAAGCACGCCGAGGCCCTCTTCCGCGATTTCGCGATTATGCATTCGTCAGGGCCTGTACTTCATTTTTACTCAGCGATTGTACAATGACCGCACAATATCCTAATTACCATAATGTACACAGAATATTTAGCGTTAAAGGCGGCTTAGTTCCATATTGCCGCGACAATAACCTTAAGTGACTAATGCCCTTCGAATGGTATTTAAGAGAACCGGCTTACCGAACGGTTTTTGAATAAAGTGAAAACCCAAACTGCTAATTCTTTCGTTTTCGAAGGCGCTTTCCGTATGTCCCGACATAAAAACAATTTTAATACCGGGTAGCTCGGCACGCATTTTCATTGCCAGGCTGGCACCGTTCATACCGCCGGGTAAAACCACATCAGAGAGTAAAAGGTCGATCTCGCCGCTGTGGCGCAGCACCGCCATGGCCGCCTCGGCGTCCGGCGCCTCGACGGTCTGATAGCCCGCCTTTGACAACTGCGCCACGGCGAGCGTGCGGACATCCGGATTATCCTCAACAACCAATATGGTTTCGCCCGTGGCCAACGCTATTTCATCCGCCGGCTTATCTTCCGACGATGACGCGTCTGTGGCGATGGCGTGCGGCAGATACAGGCGGACGCGTGTTCCCACACCTTCATCACTTTCAATATCCGCATGGCCGCCCGATTGCCGCGCGAAACCATATACCATGCTAAGCCCGAGGCCGGACCCTTTACCCACTTCCTTGGTCGTATAGAAGGGTTCGAATACGTGCTTCAAAACACCTTCCGGCATGCCGATACCGCTGTCAGAGACAGAGAGGACGACATATTTCCCGGGCGTGGTATCAGCCGGTGGCGGGCTGTGTTCACCGCCAAATTCAACATTCTCGATATCAAAAGCGAGAGAGCCGCCCCCCGGCATGGCGTCCCGCGCGTTGATCGCCAGATTCAGAATCGCGTTTTCCAATTGCGATGGGTCGACTTCGCACAGCCACAATATATCGGGCTGGGATGTGACGATCTCGATATTCGCACCCAGTGTACGATGCAGAATTTCAATCATGCCGGACACTAGCCCGGCCACGTCCGTTGCGTCCGGCCGGAGCGTTTGGGTGCGGGAGAAGGCCAACAGGCGCTGGGTCAAATCAGCGCCACGCTCGACCGCCCGCAGGGCGCGCTCGATCAGTTGATCGTCTGCCTCGCCCTCTCCGGTGCGGCCTTCGAGCAAATAAAGACTGCCGGAGATCACGGTCAGAAGATTATTGAAATCATGCGCGACACCGCCGGTTAACTGACCGACCACTTCCATTTTCTGGGATTGGATAAGCTGCGCCTCGACCTCTTTACGCTGGGTAATATCCTCGACGATCGCGATATCGCCAACGATTTCGCCCTCCGCATTACTTTTCCGGGCGGAGTTTACGCTCACCCAGACGATGGAGCCGTCTTTATGGATATAGCGCTTTTCAATCTGATAGGAAACTCCGTCACCAGCCAATAAATTACCGAATGTGATGGCTTCTCCCGCATGGTCATCGGGATGCGTCACGTCCCAAAATGTCATGGATTTCAGCTCTTCGGCAGTCCTGCCCAACATGGCCTGATAGGCGCGGTTGAACTGCAAAAAGCGGCCTTCTCGATCAACGACCACGATGCCCACGGAGGCCGTATCGAAGATTTCGCTCAGCATCTGTTCGCGGTCGCGCAACGCTTCTTCCATCTCCTTGCGCTGGGTAACATCACGGCCAAATGCCTGTATCTCGCTGACCTGGCCCAAATCATCGACAAACACTCTGTCGGTCCACTCCTGCCAAGCGACTGTGCCGTCGGGTAGAACGACGCGGTTTTCGATACTGTCGGACAGCTTGTCCGCCCCGAGCTGCGCAACATAGCGCCGCACCCGGGCTTTGTCCCTCTCCGGTACGAAATTGAAATTATTCATGCCCGCCATCTCGTCGGGCTTCATACCGTGCTGCGCGGCATAAGCCGCGTTGACAAAGGTCAGTGTACCGTCCGGTTTATAGCGCGAGACGAACTCCGGTTGATCTTCAATCAGGCTGCGGTAGCGCTCCTCGCTTTCGCGCAGCTCGCGCTCCGCACGATTGCGGTCCGTAATGTCGGTGATCAAGGCGTAATAACCACGCACTTCGCCTTCGGGGCCAAAATCCGGTGCCAGGGAAGCGCGGATATCGCGCGTTCGACCCGCAACGTAGGTAATGGTCCGGTCATAACTGACATGCTCGCCGGCAAGCGCACGGTCAACTTCATGGCGAATCTTTTCGTAATTCTCAGCGCCGACAACCTCCGCTAGCGTTTTCCCCACAATCGACGAGGTCGGCACCTCGTACCATTCTTCGAAAACGCGATTGGCGGCTTGGTAGCGTTGATCCGCATCCACATAGGCGATCAGTGCCGGCATATTATCCATCAGCAGACGTTGCTGCGCTTCGCTTTTTCTTAGAGTTTCTTCTACCAGCTTGCGTTCGGTGATATTTTGAATTGTGCCATAGCGCATATCCGCATCAGCTGAATTTTCATCGAACGCCACTATCTCTTGGACCACCCAGCGAATTTCGCCATTGGCCAAAATAATTCGATGCTCATAACTGGCCTGCTCTTCGCCACGATAAATGTTGTCGATCGCCTTCCGAATTCGTTCTTTGTCCTCAGGATGAACGAATTCGAAGAACGCTTCTGAAGTGGGATGAAATTCGGCAGGTGAAGTGCCAAATATTCGATAAGTTTCCGCCGACCAAGTGAGTTTTTTCGTCCGCAGATTGAATTCCCAATCCCCGACTTGCGCTGTCTGCTGAGCTTTTTCAAGACGGGCTTCGCTCGCGCGCAAAGCCTCTTCGGATTGAACTTGATCGGTAATGTCGACATCCGAGCCCACCATGCGAATGGGCTTTCCATCCTCGTTGCGAATCGCCTGACCGGTCGAGCGAATCCAGCGATAAATACCGTCGGGCATGCGATAGCGCGCAATCACATTGTACGGCGCGTCACTTTGCAGGTGGTCGTTCATCGCCCGGATGAATTCATGCCGGTCATCCGGGTGAACACCCTGTAGCCAGGGATCGTTTACATCATTAAAATCGAAATCGCCGATAAACTCGTCCGCTGGTAAACAATAAAGAATCTGCATTGGCACGGACTGCCATAATTTCTTGGTAGAAATATCCCAGTCCCACACACCTTCCTTGGTCGCCTGCAGCGCTAAATCATAGCGTTCAATTTTTGCAATATAGTCGTTTAAAAGCTGCGCGTGCGAATTGCCCGATTCATACTTGTCCTCAAGCTCTCGAACACGCTTTTCCAGCGCCGCAATATTTCGCCTAGACGATAAGTCTGCCAAGCCGGCTAAACCTTTTCAATTCCTATGAAAAACTGGGAGTTCCTTAGTTAAGTTTTTGTCGTCAAATTTCGTGAGAGCATAAGTTAACATTCAATAAATTAACCATGAATTAACGGGTTTCCTCCGGCTAGTGGTTTGATCGGCCCTGATAGACTTGGCTAAGCGCCGCAACAAATTCGTCAGATATTTTCGCCGCAACTTCCAGGCCTTCTTTACGCCGCGCGAGCTCCATGGCTTCCAGTGTAAGCGGGCCAATGAGGCTATCCACGGCGCCGTTATAATATCCGAGTGCAACGAGCAGGCGTTGTGCGGTTACGGTTCGGTGGCCCAAGGCCTGCGTCGTGACAGGCAGGGGAATTCTCCGTTTGGCGCCCAGTTTTAACGCCAATGCCAGGGACGCATTGTGGCGGTCGACCGCCGTCTGCACGATCGCCAACTGGTCGCCCTCGAGCTGCGCCGCAAGGTCGCGGCTGTTGTTGCTGGCGCGCAATGCCAGCACCTTGTCGGGCCCGCCGGCGGCGAGCAGGAACCACTGCGTCGCCTCGACAAAATCGCGTGCCACGCCCAAGCCGTTGGCGAGCAGCAAACCCAAACTGTTCTGTGCCGTTTGCTCGCCCTGCACCGCCGCCGCCCGGTACCAGCGCGCCGCTTCCTTAAAGTCGCGCGCCACGCCGTGGCCGAGATGATACATAATGGCGAGATTGGTCTGGCCGATGGCGAGGCCGCGCTTCGCCGCGCGGGCATACCATTCGATCGCGAGCGCATAATCCTGCGCCACGCCCAGCCCCTTTTCGTAGAGATTGCCGATATTGTTTTCCGCCATGGCATTGCCGCCGCGCGCCGCCTCGCGGTACCAGGCGAGGGCGACAGCGTGATCTTTCGGCGCGCCGAGCCCTTCGTCATAGAGGGTCGCCAGATTGTATTTGGCCTCCGCCACGCCTTGCGCCGCCGCTTTTTCATACCAAATGGCCGCGGTGGCGTAATTCTGCGTCACCCCGGCGCCCCAATCATAGGCCACGCCAAGCTCGAACTGGGCATGGGCAGAGCCGCGATGCGCGGCGGAACGCAAGCGGCGCAGCGCTTGCTCGCTATCCGCCAAACCAACCTCGCCGCGCCTCAGAATATGCGCCAGAACCAACTCTGCTGGCCCGACATTGCGCGCCGCCGCCTTGTCGTACCAGAGCGCCGCCTTTTCCACATTGCGTTCGACACCGAGGCCATTGTCATAGAGCGCGGCAAGATTGAATTGCGCATCGACATCGCCGTGGTTGGCCAACACAAGCCACATTTTACGCGCTGTTTCATAATCGCCGTGCTCGTAAGCGGCGAAGGCGGCGAAGAAATCCGGCAGGGTGTCCTCTTGTGCCTTGAGCGCCACCGGGCCGGCCAGGCAGCCGAGCACAAGCGCCATCTGCACCAGTCCGGCCAAGCTGAGAGTACCCGTCAACCGGCCTATTCTTTGCTGATTCCACATTAATTGCAGTATGGCGCACGTGGATACTGGCGCAAGTCGGTCAGGACAGATAAGTTCGCCGCGATTTCTGAATTTAATCCTTTGACCGAGGCAAAAATTATGACCAGCAGGCCGCTTCTCTTCGATCCCCTTCAAATAAAAGATATCGAGCTGCCCAACCGGGTAGTGCTCTCGCCGATGTGCCAATACAGCGCCATCGACGGCGTGATGAACGATCATCACTTTGTCCATTACAGCCAGTTCGCCATGGGCGGCACCGGCCTGATCATCGTCGAGGCCACTGGCGTCGAGGCGCGCGGGCGCATCACCCACGGCTGCGCCGGCCTGTGGGACGACGGCCAAATCGACGCCCACAAGCGGGTGGTGGAGTTGATCAAGGCAAACGGCGCCGTGGCCGCCGTGCAGATCGCCCATGCCGGGCGCAAGGCGAGCTGCCAGCGCCCGTGGGAGGGCGATGGCCCGCTCGAGGAGAAGGATTTCGCCCGCGGCGACCTGGCCTGGGAAGTGGTTGCGCCAAGCGCCGTGCCGTTTGCCGATGGCTGGCTGATGCCGCGCGAACTTTCCACCACCGATATTGCCGATATCATCGATAATTGGGTGGCGGCGACCAAGCGCGCGATCCAGGCCGGCTATGACGTGCTCGAAATTCACAGCGCACACGGCTATCTCAGCCACTCCTTCCTCTCGCCCCTCAGCAACCGGCGCGGCGACAAATATGGCGGCAGCCTGGAAAACCGCATGCGTTTTACGCTTGAGATCGCCGAGGCGGTGCGCCCCGTCTGGCCCGACAACAAACCGCTCTTTACCCGTATTTCCTGCGTCGATGGCATCAAGGGCGGGCGTGAAATCGAAGAAAGCGTCGCCCTTGCCAAAGAGCTGAAGGCGCGCGGCGTGGATGTGATCGATTGTTCCGCCGGCGGCATTTGCGGCATGGGCGAAAATACCATGGCGCCGCCGACACCGGGCTATCAGGTCGGCTACGCGGCGCAAATCCGGCGCGAAGCCGATATCATGACCCAGGCGGTCGGCATGGTGTTGGGCGCGAGCCAGGCCGAAACCATCCTCACCTCGGGCGCCGCCGATCTGGTTTCGCTGGCGCGCGAATCCTTGCGCAATCCCTACTGGGCCCATCATGCCGCCGAAGCGCTCGGCGCCGACCCGGACTATAATGCCTGGCCGGTGCAATATGGCCACTGGCTCGGCAACCGCGCCAAGAGCATGTATCCTGGCCGCTCAGCGGCGGCGGATTAATAGCGGGGTTATCGGCAAAATGCGGTTGGAAAACAAAGTAGCATTGATCACCGGCGCCGGATCGGTCGGTCCCGGCTGGGGCAACGGCAAGGCGACAGCGGTCGCCTTTGCGCGCGAGGGCGCCAGCATTTTCGCCGCCGACCTGGTGCCGGAAGCGGCAGCGGAAACGCAACAGATCATCGCTTCCGAAGGCGGCGTGTGTGAAACGCACACTTGCGACGTGACGGTCACAGAGCAAATTGAGGGCATGATCGAAGCCTGCGTCGCTCAATTCGGGCGCATCGACATACTCGTCAACAATGTCGGCGGCTCGGTGCCGGGCGGGCCGGTTGAGCTGAGCGAAGAGGCATGGCGCGGCCAGCTCGATTTCAATCTCACCTCGGCCTTCCTCGCCTGCAAATTCGCCCTGCCGCATATGGAGCGCCAGGGCAGCGGTGCGATCGTCAATATTTCATCGATCGCGGGCCTCCGCCACATCGGCAACGACCATGTCGCCTACGCCGCCGCCAAGGCGGGCCTGGTGCAGTTCGGCAAGGCGCTCGCGGTCAAATACGCACCGCTCGGCATCCGCTGCAATTCTGTCTCGCCCGGCCTGATGCACACGCCCCTGGTCGAGGTGCGCCTGGCCGGACAATATGGCGCCGGCGACGCGGCCAAGCTGATCGAAAAGCGCAACAAGCAGGTTCCCATGGGCCGCATGGGCGAAGGCTGGGACGTCGCCTACGCTGCGCTTTATCTCGCATCCGACGAGGCCAAATACGTCACCGCCGCCGACATCGTCGTCGATGGCGGCCTGATCGCCGCCACCCACGGCGGTCAATAAATCGCCAACCTCGCGCCGGGTTCGGGCGGGGGAAAGGCTCGGTCAATAGCCTCAAGATCATCTGAGTCCAACTCAAGTTCGCGCGCAGCGGCGACGGCGTGCACATGGGCCGGGGCGGTTGCCTTGGGGATCGAGACCATGCCGGGAAAGCGCAGCGTCCAGGCCACCGCCACCGTTGCGGTCGAGACCTGGTGGCGATCGGCGATCTGTTCCAACACAGCGTCCTGCAACAGGCTGCCCTGGTCGAGCGGTGAATAGGCCATCAGCGCCACATCCGCTTTGTCGCACCATGGCAGCAACTCGGCTTCGATCGCACGCTGCGCCGGATTATAGAGAATCTGATTGACGCAAATGGCGTCGCCGAGCGGTTCGGCCATGGCATCGGCCATCTCTTCGGCATCGAAATTACTCACGCCGTAATGGCGAATCTTTCCCTGACCAACCAGGCGCTCGAACGCCTCCAACGTTTCGCCGACGGGATAGGAGCCGGGCCAGTGCAGCAGGTAGAGATCGACATGATCGCATTTTAGGTGCTTGAGGCTGCGCTCGGCGGCCTTGATCGTGCCCTTCAGCGAAGCGTTGCTGGGCAGCACCTTGGATACCAGATAGACCTCGTCGCGCCGCCCGCGTATCGCCTCGCCGACGACCTGCTCGGCGCCGCCGCTGCCATACATCTCCGCCGTATCGATCAGGCCGAGGCCGAGATCGAGGCCGAGCTGCAACGCCGCCACCTCATCTTTGCGGCGATTTTTCTGCTCGCCCATCTTCCAGGTGCCGAGGCCGAGCGCCGGCAGCGTCACGCCGCCCCGCGCGCCAACCATATGTTGTTTTGTCGCACCCATTTCTGCCTCCTCGCGATGCCAAGCGCAAACATGCTACACAATATGGCAGAGAAAATACCAAGGACGGGCAAGATGGCGAAAGCTTATGTGGTCGGCACCTGCGACACCAAGGGCGCCGAGCTGCGCTATATGAAAGAGCTGATCGAGACCGCCGGCATCGAGACCTGCCTGGTTGATTTCGGCACCAGCGGCACGGACGCCGGCACGGTCGATGTCAGCGCGGCGGAAGTGGCGTCGCATCACCCGGATGGCGCTGGCGCAGTACTGGTCGGCGACGACCGTGGCCGCGCTGTGACCGCCATGACTGAGGCTTTTTCGCATTTTGTCCGCTCGCGCAGCGATATCGGCGGCATGATCGGCGCCGGCGGCAGCGGCAACACGGTGCTCGCCGCCACCGGAATGCGCGAACTGCCCTTGGGCGTGCCGAAAATATTGGTCTCCACCGTGGCCTCCGGCGATGTCGCGCCCTATGTCGGGCCGAACGATATCGCCATGGTCTATTCGGTTGCCGATGTCGCCGGTCTCAACCGCATCACCCGCGCCGTGCTCGGCAATGCGGCGCACGCCCTGGCCGGCATGATGAATGGCAGCGTGCCCGATGCGGCTGAGGAAAAACCGGCCATTGGTCTCACCATGTTCGGCGTCACCACGGATTGCGTCGATCAGGTGCGCACGCATCTCGAAGCCGATTATGACTGCCTCGTCTTTCACGCCACCGGTACCGGCGGCCAATCGATGGAAAAACTCGCCGCTTCCGGCTTCGTCGAGGGCTGTATCGACGCCACCACGACGGAAGTTTGCGATCATCTGATGGGCGGCGTGTTCAGCGCCGGCGAAAGCCGCTTCGATGCCCTGGCGGCGGCGGGCCTGCCCTATGTCGGCTCGTGCGGTGCGCTCGATATGGTTAATTTCGGCGCCAAGGAAACGATCCCCGAGAAATACCGCCAGCGGAATATCTATATCCATAATCCGCAAGTCAGCCTGATGCGCACCACGGCGGAAGAAAATACCGCCATGGGCAAATGGATCGGCGCCAAGCTCAACAAATTCACTGGGCCGGTGCGCTTTCTCCTCCCCGAGAAGGGCGTCTCGCTGATTGATGCGCCGGACATGCCGTTTCATGACCCGGAGGCCAATGCAGCGTTGTTCGAAGCGCTGGAAAAGACGGTGATCGAAACCGAGACACGCAAGCTGGTGCGCTCACCGCATCATGTCAACGATGCCGAATTCGCCGCCGCCCTGGTCACCGCATGGCGCGAAATTGCGCCTTAGCCATAAGAGGGAAACCTAAATGCCCACATTCGAACGTACAGCCCTGCTGCAAAAATACCGCGCCATGGTTGAAGAGCGCGAGCCGATTGTCGGCGGCGGCGCCGGCACCGGACTCTCGGCCAAATGCGAGGAGGCCGGCGGCATCGATATCATCGCCATCTATAATTCCGGGCGCTACCGCATGGCCGGGCGCGGCTCGCTCGCCGGGCTTCTCGCCTATGGCAATGCCAACGAGATCGTCAAGGAAATGGCCGCCGAAGTCCTGCCCGTGGTCTGCCGCACGCCGGTGATCGCCGGTGTCAACGGCACCGACCCGTTCGTCGTCATGGAGAATTTCCTCAGTGAGCTGAAAGCCATGGGCTTCGCCGGGGTGCAGAACTTCCCCACCGTCGGTCTGATCGACGGCGTGTTCCGCGCCAATCTGGAAGAGACCGGCATGGGCTATGATCTCGAAGTGGAGATGATCCGCACGGCTAATCAGCTCGACATGCTGACCACGCCCTATGTCTTCAGCGCCGAGGATGCGCGCGCCATGGCGGCGGCGGGTGCGGATCTGATCGTCTGCCATATGGGCCTGACGACGAGCGGCGCCATCGGCGCGCAAACCGCCAAATCGCTCGAGGATTGCGTTGCTCTGATCGATGACTGGGCCGCCGCTGCGCTTGCGGTCAAGGATGACGCCATCATCCTCTGCCATGGCGGGCCGATCGCCGAACCGGAGGACGCGGCGTTTGTTTTACAGAACTGCAAGCATGTGAATGGCTTCTACGGCGCCAGCAGCATGGAACGCCTGCCGACCGAAATCGCACTCACCGAACAGACGCGGAAGTTCAAGGCACTCTCCTTCTGATACACGAAAAGGCGCCGGCTGAATTGCCCGCGCCTTCCTGCTTTTGGCTTGACGCTCAATAGGTTTCGATGACCGCATCCACCGGAACCGAACGCGACACCATCTCGTAAACCGGCGAGAATTTTACCAGTTCGCGCAGGGTTTCAGCCGATGCCTCGCTTTCCACCCGCATGCGAACGCGAATCTCGCTGTAGCCCTTGCGCACTTCGTCCGAAATGCCGAGGAAGCCCCTGAGATCCAGATCGCCTTCCAAGGCGGAATCCACCGCGCCGATTTCGATGCCACGCACCGCCGCATGATAAACCATCGAGGTGGTCATGCAGGCTGTGAGAGCGTGCAACACGAATTCTACCGGATTTGCTGCGTAATCTCCGCCGAGCAGTACCGGCGGCTCATCCGCCTCGAGGATAAACGGCTCCGTTCGGCTGTGGTCTTCCTGTTTGCAGCCGTAAAAGCCCTGAACCGTCGAGCGATTGTGCCCGCCATCGATCCATTCATTGGTGGCGCGAAACTTGAACTTGGCCAGTTCATTGTCTTCCTTCACCGCCGCGATGGTATCGAAGACACCCTGCACATCGACGCCATTGGTGGTCTTGGGGGCCGCCGAAGGCGCCGGCGTGGGAGCCTGTTGCGTCTCTTGATGATGGTCTGCCGTCTGTTGTCCGCTCATCTTCTTTCTCCTCATTGGGTCCTATGGGTGACGTGATAGGTGAAAGATAGGGCTCGACAATTGCCTCTGTAAGAGCGAAAAGTACATAAATAGGTTCATTTATGCCATAAAAGGACACTCGAATGGATGACAATCCGCCGACTCCCATTGAAGCGCTCATTGTTGCCGTGCCCGAAGCAACCGGCTCCACGCTCTATGGCTTGGTCGACATGCTTTCCGCCGCCGGCAATGTCTGGCCACTCTTGGTAGATGACGAAGCGGGTCACCAAATGATTCGCCCGCGCATCATTTCTCCATTGCACGAGCCGTTCAGCTGTCATAATGGCGTGCCCGTCACACCTCATTTCGATGTGGACACGGCCCCTCAACCGGAAATCGTCATCCTGCCTGAATTATGGCTCGGCCCGGACGAACCCATGACCGGCCGCCACCCGGAAATGGTGGAATGGTTGCGTCAAGTCTATCGCGGCGGCGCCAATATATACTCAATCTGCTCAGGCGCCATTCTGCTGGCGGAAACGGGCCTCCTTGACGGCCGCGAGACCGCCTCCCACTGGGCCTACGAGAATTTGTTTCGCAAACATTATCCCAGTGTGCGCTTCCGCCCGGCACCCAACCTCTGCTTTGCTGACCCGGACGGGCGCATTGTCACCTCATCCGGCATTACATCGTGGCACGATCTCGTCATACATATTATCTCTCGCTATTGTGGACCGGGCGAAGCGCTCAGAATTGCCAAAACCTATCTCCTGAAGTGGCACGGCGAAGGCCAATTGCCCTACAGCAGTCTGGTGCGGCGCAGCCCCCACGCGGATTCAGCCGTGCGCATCTGCGAAAAAGCACTCGCCGAAAATTACCTGCGTGCCGATGCCATCAAAATGGTCGTCGCCCTGTCGCGCTTGCCTGAGCGCACGTTGAAGCGGCGTTTCAAATCAGCCACAGGTGTCACACTTATCGAGCGGGTGCAGCATCTTCGCGTTGAGGCAGCCAAAAAGCTGCTCGAAGACAATGCGCTCGCGGCGGATCGAATTTATGCCGAAGTCGGCTATGAAGACCCGGCTTTTTTCCGCCGCCTGTTCAAACGGTGCACCGGCCTCACCCCCAGCCAATACCGCCGCATGTTCCAACCGGTTACCCAGGTTTAGCGCTTTAATCCGCCGGGTTATCGAACGTAAGAGCGTCGCGCAGTGCCTGGATGCGCACCGGCTTGAACAATTTGGTCACGGACTTCATGCCGCTGGCGCTGCTCAGCGTGGCAACCAAATCCGCATAGAGCGGTGCATAGCCGGTAACAACCACGACATGTCCTTCATATTTTTGCTCGGCGAGCCAGCCGGCCAGCTCGACGCCGTCCATGCCCGGCATGACCACATCCATCACCACAACGGCGGGTTTTTCCTCTGTGAAGGATTTGGTGAATTCGCGCCCATTTGTGGTGACCCGCGTGTCATAGCCAAGACCATTTGCGACTTCAGCCACAAAGACGCCGAAGCCCTCCTCGTCATCCACCACCAGCAATGACTTCTTACTCATCTCTCAACAGTCACATGTCATCGCCGCGCCAGCAATAGGGCTATCCCGGACAGGGTGGCGCCTCACATCCCGCTGAGAGCAATATCAGTCCCGCTCAGGGATCGTCGGGATCCTCATCGACATAGGGATCGTCGGGGTCGGCCAACGCCATGCCGGAGGTTAGTCCGGTCAGCGGCGCGGTCAGGCCCATGACAAAGGCCAAAACAAGCGCCGCCATCAAAAGACGCCAATGCAGCATGTCCATCACTCCTCGGTTACAGTCATCTGCGAATACGAATTGACTATAGAATCTGCGGATTAACAATAGTGTAATCATGATCACAGGATGGCGTTCAGCCCCCATTTTGGCACTTTTTGGCCTCGCGCTTGGCCTTTTTGGTGCACTGAGCGGCGCCGAGGCCGGCGCAATATCCGAAACGCCGGTGCTGCGTATCGAAACCGGCATGCACACCGCCAAAATCGGCCGCATCGCCGTGCATAACGGGCGTAACATCCTGGCCTCGGCCTCCTATGACAAAACCGTGCGGCTGTGGGCGCTCGGCGATGGCCGCTTGATCCGCACCTTCCGCGTCCCCATCGGGCCGGAGCGTGAAGGCGCGCTCTATGGCGTCGCCATCTCACCCGACGGCAAAACGATCGCCACCACGGGCTGGACCGGCGAATGGGACAAACCCCATTGGAGCCTCTACCTGTTCGACGTGGATAGCGGCGAAATGATCCGCCGCGTTGCAGACCTGCCGCATCGTGGCCTGCATCTGACCTTCTCACCGGATGGCCAGCGCCTCGCCGTTACGTTCAAGAACGGCCACGGCGTGCGTGTCTACCGGACGCGCGATTTCACTATTCTTGCCGACCGGCCGGTGCACCACCCAGGCGGCCTCGTGCTCGGCGATACCAACGATGCGGATTGCGGCGAAACCAGCTTTGCCTATCTCGACCCCGACAATCCGGAAGGTGTCACGGAACCGAGCTCCGGCTAGGCCGAATTCGATGCGGCGGGCCGCCTCGTTACCGTCTCGCTCGACGGCGCCATCCGGCTGTTCGATGCCGACCTCAATCTACGGAGCGCACGCCGCACACCGGGCGGCGAATGGCCAACATCGGCGAGCTTCTCGCCCGACGGCACCTATATTGCGGTCGGCTATTCCGAGCGCCCGCGCGTCGATGTGTTTTTGTCGGAAGATCTCTCACTGCAATATTGCCCGGACATGACAGGCATCGATAATGGCGACATGTGGCGCACCGCTTGGTCGCGGGACGGCGCCTACCTCTATGCCGGCGGCGAGTTCGCCCGCGCCGGCGCGCACCCGATACGGCGCTGGGCCGATGGCGGGCGCGGCGCGGCGCTGGATGTCTCGGCGGCATCGGCCAAGGGCGTCACCTATCTCACGCCGCGAGCCGAAGGAGGCGTCTATTTCGCCGGCTCCGAGCCGGCGCTCGGCGCAATTGATGAAAACCACGGAAAATTATTTGAACGGCGCTCGCACGCCGCCGATTTCCGCGCCATGGGCGCCGATTTCAAGCTCTCCGGCGATGGCGCAGAGGTCTATTTTAGCTTTGGCCCCGGCGGCGAGTCGAAGGCGCTGTTTGCCCTCGGCGCACGCGCCTTCACCCTCGACCCACCACCAGCCGCACAAGATGGATTCACCGCCACATTGTTGGACGCACCTGCGTTAACGGTCGCCAATTGGCAAGGCAGCTACGCGCCAACCTTGAATGGCGAGTCTCTCGCCCTTCAGCCTTACGAACGGACGGAAAGCTACGCCATCCTGCCGAACCGGAGCGGCATCCTGCTCGGCACGCGCTGGCGCGTCATCCGTTTCGGCAAGGATGGTGCTGAAATGTGGAGCTTTCAGGCGCCGGGCGAAACCTGGGCGCTCAACATCACGCCTGACAGCCGTCTCGCGGTCGGCGCTTTCGGCGATGGCTCGATCCGCTGGTACCGCATGGCGGACGGTGCCGAATTGCTCGCCCTGTTCGCCGACAAAGACGGCGCGCGCTGGGTCGCGTGGACGCCGGCGGGGCATTATCTCGCCTCACCCGGCGGCGATTCATTGGTCGGCTGGCATGTCAATCGCGGCGCCGAAAAATCGGCTGATTTCTATAGCGTGGGCCGCTTCCGCGAAACTTATTACCGGCCCAAACGGGTCAGCCAGGCTCTCAAAGCGGCCGAGCCCACAATACCGATAGCCGTCGACCAATTGCTACCGCCGGTCGTTACCTCCCTCGCCGTGGCCGGCGGGCCGGAGATTTCCAAACCACGCGTCACCTTGGCGCTATCGGTGCGCGCGGCAGAGGGCGACACACTCCGCGCCGTTCAGATACGTGCCGATGGCCGGCCGATCGCCATGCTGGAAGGCGATCTCACCGATCTCGCCGGCGGCGCAAGCTTCGATCTGCCGCTCACCGTGCCGCGCCATGACAGTGAAATTACCGTGGTGGCGGAGGGCACGCGCGGCACGGTGAGCGAGGCGGCGCGTCTCCGCTTGAGCTGGGCCGGCGGTGCCAAGGACAAGCGCCCCGACCTTTACCTTCTCGCCGCAGGCATCAGCCGCTACGCGGCCCGGGAACTGCGCCTCAATTTTGCCCACAAGGATGCCGGCGACTTCGCCGATATTCTCGGCCTCCAGGATGGCCGCGCCTACGCCAATGTGCATGTCCGTATTCTGCCAGACGCCGAGGCCAATCGTGATGCGCTGCGCGACGGCCTGGCCTGGCTGGCGCGGGAAGCACGCGCCGGCGATTTCGCCGCGCTCTTTCTCGCCGGGCATGGCGTCGACGATGCCGAGGGGCGCTACTTCTTTCTGCCGCATGACGGCGACCCGGAGCGTCTGGCCGAAACCGCGCTTTCCTACACCGAAATCAAGCAGGCGTTAACCTCGCTCTCTGCCCGCAGCCTGCTGTTCGTCGATACCTGCCGCGCCGGCGGCGTGTGGGGGCGGCCGGGCGAACCCTCGACAGATGTGGTGCGCGTCGTCAACGATCTCTCGAGCGCGGAGAACGGCGTTATCGTCTTCGCCTCCTCGACCCACGCCCAACTCTCCGTCGAAAACCCGGAATGGCAGAATGGCGCCTTCACCGAGGCCATGCTCGAAGGTCTTGCCGGGCGCGCCGATCTCTTTGGCGACGGCGAGGTTACCGTCTCCACCCTCGATGCCTATATTTCGCGGCGCGTTAAAAAGCTCACCGCCGGGCGCCAAACGCCAGCGATCGGCAAACCGGTCGAGGCTGATTTTCCACTTGCGCTATTGCGTGCCGATGAGGCCGAATAACGTCACTATGAAACGCATCCTCCCCATTCTCGTGCTGGCGCTGTTGATTGCCGCGTTTCGCCCCGCTACCGGCGGCGAAATCGCCGCCATTGTCGAGGAAGCAGAGGGCAATACCGGCAAAGTGCAATTGTTCGATATGCTTGAGACCGGGCAGGTGATCGAGATCGGCCCGGGTGGGCGGCTGGTGCTGGGATACTTACGCTCATGCTGGCGCGAAACCATCGCCGGCGGCGATGTGACGATTGGGCCTGAGCAAAGCAGTGTGAAATTCGGCCGCATCTTCCGCGAACTGGTCGAGTGCGATGGCGGCAGCCTGCAATTGAGCGCCGCCGTTTCCGACAAAAGCGGCGCCATGGTCTATCGCGCCCCGCCCGGCGAAGATGCCTCCGCCCCGCCCCAGGTTATTCTCTTCAGCCTGACCCCTGTTTTCCGCATTTCAAATGACGCACCGCAAGTAAATGTTGAGCGTCTCGACAAAACCGCGCCTCCCCTTGCCCTGACGGCCAAGCGCGGAGCTGTGGATATGGCAGAGACCGGGCACAGCCTCGAACCCGGAGGTTACTATGCGGCAAGCGCCGGCGGTGCGCGCGTTACCTTCGCCATCGATGCCTTGGCCGAGGATGCCGGTGGCGCGCTGATCGGGCGCATTGTTTTTCTCGCCCCTTAGCGCTTGGAATAAAGGGTGACGCCGTGGCATCCTGGGGGCGGAGGGATTTGGCGCGGATATGACAAAAGGATATGGACAGTGAAAACAACCACCGCCTTGCTCAGCGCACTCCTCATGCTGCTGCTCGCACCGGCCATCGCGCTGTCGCAATCGGTCGACGACAAGGTGCTGCGTAGCCTGCTCGCCGCGCACGGACAGACGCCGCTGCAAAGCCCGCCCTTTATGATCAGCCACAAATTCAAGCTCGGCCAGGCGCTTTATTTCGATCCGGTCCTGAGCGGCGCGCGCGAAGTCGCCTGCGCCACCTGCCACCTGCCGATCCGCGGCACTTCGAATGCGCAGGCGCTTGCTGTCGGCGTCGATGGCCGCAAGCTCGGCGAGGATCGCCTGACCGGCGGGCGCGGCAATGAAACGCCGCGCAACTCACCCGATGTATGGAACCGTGGCCACCCCGATGTAGAGAATATGTTCTGGGACGGCCGCGTCGCGCTCGACGACGAAGCGATCCGCGAGGCGCGCTATTTCAATGAAGACGATACGACGCTCTATTTCGAATCCCCCATGGACGACCGTCTTCCCGACGGCATCGAAAATTTACTCGCCGTGCAAGCGCTCTTTCCCATCACCGGCGTCGATGAAATGCTCGGCCGCCCGAGCGACCGCTCGGACAGCGAACTGCCTGACGACCACGCCAATTTGCCCAATGAACTGGCCCAGGCGGCAAAAGGCGCCAAGGGCACGAGAAAAATTCAGCTTGTGCATGAGGCTCTGGTCGAGCGCCTGTTCGCGCCCGATCTCAGAGAGACGGATGTGGACGAAGACGGCGAGCTTGAGCTTAAGGAATGGCAAAAGGAATACCGCCGCATGGCGCTCGATGCCTTTCCCGATCTCTCGCTGCACGATTTATCGATAATCGAAATCGTCAACGCCATCGGCCATTTCGAAAAAATCGCTTTCGCCACGCGCAATGCACCGTGGGACGATTTTCTGAGAGGCGACAGAAAGGCAATCTCAGAGGACGCAAAGGCCGGCGCGATGGTCTTTTTCGGCAAGGGTAAATGTGCCGTCTGCCATTCCGGCCCGCTGTTTAGCGATTTCGAATTCCACTCGCTGGCGGTGCGCCAGATCGGCCCCGGCAAGAATCTCAGCTCGGACGATCTCGGACGTTATCACGTCACCGAAGACGAGCGCGACCTCTACAAGTTCCGCACCCCGCCGCTCCGCAACGTGACGCTAAGCGCGCCCTATTTCCATGACGGTGTCGCCACCACCCTGGAGGCCGCCATCCATCACCACAACGATCCGCTCAACCTCGCGGACGCGGAATTCGAGAATGGCACACATAGCTGGAACACCGGCAAACGCAAATCGGTCTCCTACATCCTCGCCGCCGGCCTCAAACTGAGCGATATCGAGATCAACCAACTGGTCGCTTTCCTCGAGACCCTCGAAGACGACCTCTCAGACCTAATGCCCAAAATCGTCCCGGCCAGCGTGCCGAGCGGTTTACCGGTCGCTGCGCTCTATAGCTCCGAATAAGGATTGGTATATGGCGCGGCCCGACAAGTGGGATTTACGGCTGATTGGTTTGGCGGAGTATGTGGCGCAGTGGTCGAAGGATCCGTCGACCCAGGTCGGCGCGGTGATCGCCGATGAGAAGCACCGGGTGCTGTCGCTCGGCTTCAATGGCTTTGCCCGTGGCGTGCGCGATCTGGCCGAGCGGTTGGAGGACCGCGAGGTCAAATACGACATGATCATCCATGCCGAGCGCAATGCGCTGCTGTTCGCCAGCGGGCCGGTCGATGGGGCGAGCGTTTATGTCTGGCCGCTGTTGCCGTGCGCGCAATGCGCCGCAACCCTGATCCAGGCCGGTGTCGGCGAGGTGATCGCGCCCGCTGCCGATGCAGACCGGGCGAAACGCTGGGCGGCGCAGATCGAGCTTGCCCGCACCATGTTCGAGGAAGCCGGCGTCAAGGTTCTGGAATTGGATTTAGATTAGCCGGCGAGCTTCTTTACCGCGGCGATAAAGCCGTTCACGTCGCGCGGCGTGGTGTCGTGGCGGGTGACGAGGCGGATGGTGCAGCGCTTGTCCGGCCCGGCGGGAGTGGTTTCCGGCCAATCGTAAAATTCGAAACCCTGTTCGCGCAGCGCAATCACCGTCTCGCCCGGCAGTTCGACGAAGAGCTCGTTAGCGCCGCCGAAGGAGTCGATCCGCACGCCGGCGAAAGCACCGAGCCCATCCGCCAGAGACCAGCACATGCGGTTGGCATGCTCGGCCATACGCAGCCACAGGCCGTCCTTGATATAGGCTTCGAGCTGGGCCGAGATATAGCGCATCTTGGAAGCCAACTGCCCCGCCCGCTTGTGGCGGAAGGCCATTTCATCGGCCAGTTCGGTGCGGAACAAAATGACTGCTTCGGCGCCGAGCACGCCATTCTTTGTGGCGCCGAAAGAGAGCACATCGACGCCGGCGCGCCAGGTTATATCGGCCGGGCTGCACGTATGATTGCCGTCGTTGAGTGCCACCACCGCATTGGCAAAGCGCGCGCCATCCATATGCACCTTGAGGTTCGCGGCGCGCGCGATTTCGCTGAGTTCAGCGACCTCGGCCACGCTGTAGACGGAGCCGGCCTCGCTCGATTGGGTCAGGCTGAGGGCAGCCGGCTGGGCGGCATGGACAAAGCCCTTCGGCCCGGCATCAACAGCGCGCTGCAAATCCTCCGCCTGAATTTTGCCGTTGACGCCTTGCAGCGGAAGTATTTTGGCACCGCCGGTGAAAAATTCCGGCCCGCCGCATTCGTCCTGATTGATATGCGCATTAACCTCGGCATAGATCGCGCCCCAGGGCGGGCTGAGGACGGCGGCTGACAGCGAATTGGCGATGGTGCCGGTCAATACGGGAAAGACGCGTACTTCGGTTTCGAACAGTTCCGAATAGGCCGGCTCCAAGCGCTGGCTGATCTCATCATCGCCGTAACCGGCTGCCGGGCCAACATTGGCGGCGGCAATCGCCGCCATAATCTCGGGCGCTACACTGGCCACATTATCGCTGCGAAAATCCATGTCTCGATTCCTTAAAACTTTTTGTCTCCGGGCAAACAATCGAGCCCGATATCGTTAAACCGCGTGCCGCCCTCGGACAACAGATGCGCCGTCGATTGCACCGCCTGGCCATCGACCACAGCGGTGATCAGCCACACCAGATCGGGCTCCCAGACCATTGAGAGATCGGTCGCCGAGGGCCGCGCCGCGCCGTCTGGATGCGAGTGATAATGGCCAATAATGCTCCGGCCCGCGCCCGGCAGCGCCTCGGGTGCGCCGGCGCGCAGCTCGCGCATCAGGCGGAGGCGCAATTCCGGATCGATCTCAAAACGGTCATGCCGCGCCGGCTCGGCGACGTTCTTGCTCGGCGCCACTTGCGTCACCACAATATCGCCGTCGGCGCTGTGAAACCCAGCCAGAAGGCCGCACGCCTCCTTCGGATAGGCCGCTTCGGCCTGATCGGCGATCAGTTTCATATCCTCTCGCTTGAGCAATAGCATGGTGCCCCGCTCACCACCGTTCAGCGCGGCGCCTCAAGGGCGATGTCGCCGACAACCGCGCCGCTGTTCATATCGACAATCACCACCCGCTCGACGCCGCCGGAAGTGCGCACATTGAGAATCAGCCGATCACCCTCCGCCACCATATCCTGCACCCGAGCGCCCGGTTCCAAGCCAAGGTGCTCGACCGCCTGAGGCAAAGCCTCTGCCGCGCGCGCTGGCTCCGGCGATGGCACTTCCGCGCTATCACCCGGCTCTTCGCTGAAGGTTTCCGCCACCTTGATCGAATCCTGATAAATCTTGACGCCGATCACCGCCAAGCCCCCGACGATCAGGATGCCCATGACAACGACTGCGACCTTGAGAAAGGGAATCATTTGAATCCACTGTATCCGCTATGTTGAAATCGATTATGCCGAACGAGGGAGAAACACAATATAGCCTCAGCGCCGGGGACGAACGTGCGCGGCTCGACAAATTCCTCGCCCTCGCCCTGCCCGACTTGTCACGCAACCGCCTCAAAGGCCTGATTGAGAGCGGCCAGGTGCGCGTCGGCGGCGAGACGATAACCGAGCCGGCATACCGGGTCAAACCGGGTGCCGAGGTCGTGCTCAGCGTGCCCGAGGCGAGCGAGGACGCGGCGCCCAAACCCCAGGCCATGGCGCTCGATGTGCGCTATGAGGATGACGACCTGATCGTCGTCAACAAACCGGCCGGGCTGGTGGTCCATCCGGCGGCGGGGAATTTCGAAGGCACCCTGGTCAACGGCCTGGTCGCCCATTGCGGCAAAAGCCTCTCCGGCATCGGCGGGGTGCGCCGGCCGGGCATCGTGCACCGCCTCGACAAGGACACCAGCGGGCTTCTTGTGGCGGCGAAGAACGACGCCGCCCACACTGGGCTCAGCGCTCAATTCGAGGCGCACAGCCTCGATCGCGCCTATCTCGCCCTGGTGTGGGGCTCGCCGCTGCCGCCCCAAGGTGAGATCGCGGGCAATATCGGGCGCAGCCCGCGCAACCGCAAGAAAATGGCCATTCTCAAACGCGGCGGGCGCCCGGCGCGCACCCATTACCGCGTCATCGAACATCTCGCGGATGGCTGCTGGAGCCTGGTGGAATGCCGCCTGGAAACCGGCCGCACCCATCAAATCCGGATTCATCTGTCATCGCGCGGCCATACGGTTATCGGCGATCCGGTCTATGGCGGCACAAGGCGGGGCTCCGCCAAGGCGCTGCCGCAAAAAGCAGCCGAGGCAGTGGAAAATTGGCACCGCCAGGCGCTGCATGCCTACCGGCTCGGCTTTACACATCCGCTGAGCGGCGAGTTGATCGAGCTCGAAAGCGAGCCGCCGAAAGATATGCTGGCGCTGCTTGCGGCGGGACGGGAATCTTGATTTCCCTCAACGAGTTACACGGCAATATATTGCCATAATATCTTCAGTGCCGGATTCGACTGGAGTGACGCATGAAGGCTGAGGTTGAAAGCGCGGACCAAGCGGCGGTGGCGGAATTTTTGGCGCGGCCGGAGAGCCACGGCCTTGCCCACGGCGAGACGGTCGAGCGCATTGATACGCACGGCGCCATGGTGTTCCTCGCCGGCGATCGCGTCTACAAGATGAAACGCGCGGTGCGCTTTCCCTATATGGATTTCTCGACCCTGGAATTACGCCACCGCGCCTGCGAGCGTGAGGTGACGCTCAACCGCCGCACCGCGCCAGAGCTCTATCTCGGCGTGGTGACGGTTACGCGCGGCGATGACGGCGCGTTACAGTTTGGCGGCAACGGCCAAAAAATCGAATACGCCGTCGAGATGCAGCGCTTCGAACAGGCCAGCCTGTTCGACCGCATGGCCCAGTCATCCGAACTTAGCGACAGCCATCTCGATCAATTGGCCGGCGCCATCGCCGAATTTCACGCCGCCGCCGAGATATCCCACGATGCGGCCTTTGGCGGGCGCGGCGGCATGGCCTGGGTGATCGAGGAAAATTACCAGGAGCATCAGCTTTTTCCTGGCCTATTCCCGCCGGAAGCCGCCGCCGCGCTCGACCGAAGCGGACATTCGGCACTGAGTGCGCTGACCGATCTGCTTGATGCGCGCCGGCAAGATGGCTATGTGCGCCACTGTCATGGCGATCTCCATCTGCGCAACATCTGCCTGCTCGACGGCAAACCGGCCCTGTTCGACGCGATTGAATTCAACGACGCACTGGCGGTGATCGATACCCTCTACGATCTCGCCTTCCTGCTGATGGATTTCGAGCACCGCAATATGCGCCCGGCCGCCAACCGTGTGTTCAACCGCTATCTCGGCGAAAGCGGTGATTTTACCGGTCTCGCCGCGCTGCCGCTCTTTATGAGCGCCCGCGCCGGGGTGCGCGCCAAGACCGGCGCCGTGCAGGCCGAAGCGCTCGAGGATCAAACAGCGGCAGACGGGGCACGCAGCGAAGCGCGCGCCTATCTCGGTCTCGCGGCCAGTCTGCTGGCCATCGAAAAGCCGCATCTGATCGCTGTCGGCGGCCTTTCGGGCAGCGGCAAAACCACCCTCGCCCGGCGCCTCGCACCAACCATCGGACATGCACCGGGCGCCCTTCATATACGCAGCGACGCGATTCGCAAACACCTCTTCGACTGGCACGAAACCACACCGCTCGGGCCGGACGGATACACGCCGGAAGCCAACCGGCGCGTCTATGCGGAATTGGCGCGCCAGGCCAAGGCAGGGCTGGCCGGCGGTTATGCGGTCGTCGTCGATGCGGTTTTCGCCAAACAGTCGGAGCGGGCGGAAATCGAAAAATTGGCCTCCGAAGAAGCTGTGCCTTTCACCGGGTTGTGGCTGGAAGCGCCGGCGGAATGCATGCGGAAACGCATCACCGGGCGCCACAATGACGCCTCGGACGCCACGCCCGTGATACTCCGCCAGCAACTTGAATATGATCTTGGCGAGATGGCGTGGCAGCGTCTCGACAGCAGCGGCGACGCCGGTGAAACTGCCCTTCGGGCCATCCGCATGTTTTCCGCACCCTCACGCCCCGCCAGATAGTGCCGACAAGGTTAACGAAATTTAAGAATTTGGAGCTACACTCCCCCAATGCAGATTGACCAAGCAGACAGCCGGGATATTCTGAACTCACTCGAAAGCCATGCCGAGCGTAATCGTGTGCTTGAGCAGCTGAACGCGGAATTCCGCGAGCAGTGGAATTTCGGCAGCAACGCACTGGTCGGCTGGCGGCCCGCCGAAGGCGGTATCGACTATATCGCCGCCCCGGCGCTGGCGGTATTCAGCTCGGCGCAGAAACACCGCCGGATCGTCAATGGCGGGCGCATGATGGGCGAGCGCACTTTTGCCGAAGTGGCGCAATTGCTTGAGACCAAGCCGAGGCATATTTCCTTTGCCGCGCCGCCCGGCGCGCCGGCACCGGTTTCGCCGGCCGATATCAACACCGTTTTCATCCGCTACACCATCACGCAAACGCGCAAACGCGCCGTCTTCCTGCACGATATTGCCGGGTTCTCGCTGTTTTCGCCGGAAGAACAGGCGGCACAGCTGAGCACGCTCGAATATTCCCTCAACATCGCCGAGGAAAAAATCGCCGACTTCGGCACCGCGGTTGATCTCGCGCGCTCAACCACGGGCGACGGCTATTACGCCTGGAACCGGATCAAAGGCGAGGAGGCGGATGTGAATGTGTTTTGCGTGCTGATGGTGGCGCTCGCACATCAGGCCTTACAGCACCGTAAGATCACACACCGGCAAGTCCCGACGATCCGCACCGTGTTCGGCACCGGCAGCCATTACAGCTACCACCAAAACAACCGGGTGAGCGCCGTCGGCAGCGATTATATCGTCGGCGAAATTACGATAGACCTGGCCCGCTTGATCAATTTTGCCCAACCAAACCAAATCCTAATTTCAGGTCTGAATAACGGCGACACGGAACAGTCCGGCGGTACGAAAATGGTGGAATTTTTCGACCACGCCGCGGCAATTTTGGAAGGTTTCACGGATATCGAAATGGGCGAACTCACCATCTCGCGCATATCAACCTACCTCACGGGCGCGCAAAATAACGACGGCTCCTATGCCGTGCGCGAGCTAAACATCACAGACAAACACGGTATGAAACACACCGCCTTTAATGCCAAGGTCAATATATTCCTACGCGACGATGAACCAATCTTTCTTGGCCTGCAAGACGAAGACGCGAGCCACCAAACAGCCTAGCCTGCAATCACGCCGGCGCTGCGCAACGCCGCGATCTCCTCCCTGCTCAGCCCAAGCTCAGCCAGAATTTCGTCCGAATGTTCGCCCAACAGCGGCGCACCGTGGCGAATACCGGACGGCGTTTTGTCAAAGCGCGCGGCCGGGCGCGCCTGGCGCAGACGCCCGGCATGAGGGTGGTCGCTGGTGACGAGAATGTCGCTCGCCACCACCTGCTCATGCGCGATCAGTTCGTTGCGCGTTAAGGCCGGGGCGCAGGGCACGCCTTCCGCCTCCAGCCGGGCCAGCCAGTCGGCGCTGGTGCGCGTCTTCAGCACCTCCTGGACGAGGGACAGGCGCTCATTGATGTTTTGATCGCGCAGTGCCGGCGAAGTGAACCGTAGATCTTCGAGCCATTCGGGCCGCTCCAGCGCCCGGGTAAGAGCTTGCCATTCGCCATTGCTCATCGTTGCAACGCTGATATGGCCATCCAATGTTTCATAAATGAGGTCGATGAAGCTGGCCGCGCGCTGGGCACTGACCGGCTTGTCGACAAAGGTTTGTCCGCCCATGTCGGAAGACCAGAGAAACGCCAACACCGCATCGAGCATCGACAAGCGGACATGCTGACCCTCGCCGCTCTTGGCCCGCGCCAACAGGGCGGCGGTAATCGCCTGGGCGGCGGTCACGGCGGTCATTTTGTCGGGCACGATGGTGCGCACCAGGCGCGGCGGATTTTCGTCCGAGCCGCCTTGCACGGAAGCGAGGCCGGAGACCGCCTGGATGATCGGGTCGTAAGTCGGCTTGGCGGCGTAGGGCCCGCTCTCGCCAAAGCCGTTCAGCGAGACATAAACGATATCGGGCCGAACGGCGCGGATATCGGCCTCGCCGACGCCAAGACGCTCGACCACGCCGGGGCGGAAATTTTGCACGAACACATCGGCGCCGGCGGCAAGGCGCAATAAAACATCGCGCCCCTCCGCGCTCTTCAAATCGAGGGCGATGGAGCGTTTGTTGCGGTTGTTGTTGAGAAAATTGGCGGCGAGCCCGCCCGAGCGATGCGCACCCGCGCGCACATGATCGCCCTGCTTCGGTGCCTCCACCTTGATCACCTCGGCACCCTGATCGCCCAGTATCATGGTCGCGAACGGACCGGAGATCATGGTGGTGAGATCAATTATCCGGTAACCTAGGCAAGCGCTTACCTTAGCACGCATTGACGCCCAAAATGGAATTGGCA
>CAYSDJ010000022.1:0-56225 GCA_964429775.1 uncultured Rhizobiaceae bacterium | reverse complement strand
CGCGCCATGACGACCCTGATCGACGTCATGGTGAAGCCCTATTGCAAGACCTATCTCAACCACGCGGCGGCGGAAATTCAGCGCGAGGCGGGCGAGATTCCGTTCCTCATCATGCAATCGAATGGCGGCGTGGTGAGCAACCGTGCGGCTGGCGACAAGCCGGTGACGATGCTCCTGTCCGGCCCCGCCGCCGGCGTGCTGGGCGCGGCCTTTATGTCGGGCCTCGCCGGCTTCGACGATATCCTGACCCTCGATGTCGGCGGCACCTCGACCGATGTCTCGCTCGTGGAAAATCTCGAGCCGCAACTGACCAGCAATTCGCTGGTCGAAAATTATCCGGTCAAGACGCCGATGCTCGATATCGCCACGGTGGCGAGCGGCGGCGGCTCGATCGCCTGGGTCGATGATTACGGCGCGCTCAAGGTCGGGCCTGGGAGCGCCGGCGCCGAGCCCGGCCCGATCTGCTATGGCCGTGGCGGCGCCCAGCCGACCGTGACCGACGCTGCCCTGGTGCTCGGGCGCCTTCCGCACGCTTTGGTCGGCGGTGAAATCGCACTCGATGGCGATGCCGCCAAGGCGGCCTATACGCGCCTCGGCGCGCAATTCGACATGTCGGCCGAGGAAGCGGCGGCAGGCGTCATGGAAATCGCCGCCGCCAATCAGGTGCACGGCATCCGCCAGGTCTCGGTGATGAAAGGCCGCGAGCCCGGCCTCTATGCCTTGGTCGCGTTCGGCGGCGCCGGCGGCCTGTTTGCCGCCGAGGTTGCGGATTTCTTGAATATTCAGACGGTGCTGTCGCCGCCCAATCCGGGCAATCTTTCGGCCTTTGGTCTGCATGTCTCAGATATCAAGCGCGATTACATCCGCACCCTGGTGCGCCAGCAGTCGAGTGCGGAAAGCGCCGAGATCGATGCCGCCTGGGCCGAGCTCGAAGCGCAAGGCAGGTGCGAGATCGCCGCCGAGGGCATGGCGGAAGATGCCATTCAGGTCGCACGCTCGGCCGATGTGCGCTATGTCGGTGAGGGGCACGAAGTGCCGGTCGCGGTACCGGCGGGGCTCACGGGCGACGCTGCCGTAGAGCATGTCTGGTCGGAATTTCACAATGTTCACATGCAGACTTTTGGATTTGCATATGAGGGCGAGCAGGATGTCGAGCTGGTGAATTTGCGTATCCAGGCGATTGGCCGCATCCACCGGCCATCCGTCGCCGAACCGGATGTGGCAAGCGCTGCGCCGGCGGCGAGCGCCGGACGCCAGGTCTATTGGCGCGGCCAGGGCTGGGCCGAATGCGATATTTTCCGGCGCGAAAATTTGACGCCCGGGCATACGCTCGACGGTCCGCTGATCGTCGAGGAATATGGCTCGACGGTGGTCGTGCCGGATGGCTGGCGGGTTGGCGCCGATGCGCACGGCAATCTCAAATTGGAGAAACTGTCATGAGTGGAACCTCGGCAAAACCGGCCATCGGCCCGGTCGAACTGGAAGTGATCGTCGGCACCATCCGCTCGGCCGAGCTTGAGATCGAGGCGGCGGTCGAGCGCACCTCACGCTCGCCGATGATCCGCGACCAGCATGATTACCGTGTCGCCCTGTTCGACGCCAAAGGGCGCAAATTGACCGGGCGTTCCTATTCCGCCCTGGTCGAGCCGGTGTTCGAATATTTCGGCGCAGACGATATCCATCCCGGCGATGTGTTTTTCTGGAACGATCCCTATAACAGCTCGGGCGGCATTGGCCATATTCCCGATCTCTGCACCACCGTGCCGATTTTTCACGATGAGCGGCTGATCGGCTTTAGCCAGGTATTCGGCCATCATGACGATGTCGGCGGCTCGGTGCCGGGCAGTCTGCCGGTCCACGCCACCGATATGTGGGCCGAGGGCCTGGTCATTCCGCCGGTCAAGCTGCAGGACCGGGGCGTCCTGAACGAAGCGATCCTGAAAATCGTCGAGCGCAATTCGCGCCTCTCGGAGCATCTTCGCGGCGATGTCGATGCCGAGATCGGCGCGGCGCAACTGGGTGCCGGGCGCATCATCGCCATGGCCGAGCGTTATGGCACCGACAATCTCGAAGCCGCCTTCGATGCGATTATCGAGAACTGCACCCGTACCATCCGCGAGGAGCTGCTGCCCAAGATCGCCGACGGCGTCTATCACTGGGAAGACTATATCGAGTGCGACGGCGTCGAGGCGCCGAGGCTGCACGCGCTGCGCATGACCATGACCAAGACGGCGGACAAGATCGTGCTCGATTTCGCCGGCACCGATCCGGAAGCCAAAGGGCCGATCAACTGGCCGATCGATTACAGCGATGGCAAGTTTTTCCGCAAATGGGCGGGTCCGGTGCTGCGCTCGCTCGCCGAAACGCCGGAGCGCGCGGCGGAAATCGACATGAACGAGGGCGTGCTCGACATTATCGAGGTCAATTTCCCCGGCAAGGGCACGCTGGTCACGCCGACCTTCGGCAAGCCGACCGGTTTGCGCTTTTTTATCCTGCTGCGCTCGCTCGGCGTGTTCGCCGCCTGCCTCTCCAAGGCGACCGGCGGGCGCATGCCGGCGGATCACGAGACGATCCGCATCTGGGGCCTGCATGGCGGCCAGACGCAGAAGGATTTCTATCTCTTCCGCGAGGTGCTCGGCGGCGGCGGGCCGGGGCGGCCGTGGGCCGACGGCAGCGACGTCGTCCATATCGTGCCCAATTCACGCAATTTGCCGGCGGAATTTTCCGAGACGCGCTATCCGGTGCTGGTCGAGAAGCTCGGCCTGGCCACCGATTCGGGTGGGGCGGGATATAGGCGCGGCGGTTGCGGCTATGACAAGCGCATCCGCGCGCTCGCCGATGCGACGCTGCTTTCCAATGCCGACCGGGCGCTTCTCAACACTTATGGCGTCAATGGCGGCGGGCCGGGCGATGCCTACGGCATTACCGTTCGCCATGGCGACGGCTCGGAGCAGGCGATCGCCGGCATGTCGGACAATATCGAGATCAAGGCCGGCTCGGTGGTCAATATCAAGACCACCGGCGGCGGCGGCTGGGGCGACCCGCTGGCGCGCGAGGCCGGATTGGTGTGCGCCGATGTGCGCTCGGGCCTGGTTTCCGAACGGGCGGCGCTGGAGAAATATGGTGTGGTGCTGGTCAAGGACGGCCATCTGCTGTCCGTCGACGAATCCGCTACCACCGAGCGCCGCGCCGGGATGCGGGAGAAACGCAGCGCGCTCGCAATGTTTGACCGCGGGCCTTATTTCGACAAAATAAAACGCGACAGCGGCATCAATTGGCCGGACGGCTGGAGCGATCCGGACGAAGGCTGTGAAGCCACAGAAATCGACGAGAAGAATTGGCAAGATGAAGCCTCCCCTGTTCGATTACGTAACGCCTGAGAGCGTCGAGGAAGCCGTCGCGGCGCGCGCGGCGGAAGAGGATTCGGTGCTGCTCGCCGGCGGCCAGAGCCTGCTGGCGACGCTTAATTTCCGCATTGCCAATCCGGCGCTGCTGATCGATATCAGCCGCATTCCCGCGCTCAAGGGGATTGACGTGGGGGCGGACGAAATCACCATCCGCGCCATGGCGCGCCAACGCGAGGTCGAGCTCAGCGACGCGGTGCATGGCGCCAATCCGCTGCTGCGCGAAGTGTTGCAGAGGGTGGCGCATACAGTGGTGCGCAACCGCGGCACCATCGCCGGCAGCATCGCCCATGCCGATGCGGCGGCCGAACTGCCGGCCCTGCTGCTCGCCACGGAAGGCGTTGTCGATGTGCAGGGGCCGGGCGGCACACGCGTGATCGAAGCCGGCGATCTCTTTCAGTTTCACCTCACCACCAGCCTTGCCGGCGATGAAATGATCACCGCCGTGCGTATCCCAAATCTCGCGCCCAATACCGGCTGGTCGTTCAAGGAATTCGCCCGCCGGCGCGGCGATTATGCCCTGGCCGGCATTTGTGCGCTGGTCACGCTCGGCGACGGTGGGCGCTGCACCAAGGCGCGCCTCTCGGCCTGCGGTATCGCCTCGACGGCGGTGCGTCTCACCCAGGCAGAGGATGAATTAACCGGCGGCGCGCTCGACGACGACGCCATCGCGCGCGCGGCCAAGGCGGCGCGCGATGGCGTGACGGCAGCCGATGACAGCCAGGCGAGCACCGCTTACCGCCGTCATTTGGTTGATACCTTGACGCGCCGCACAGTGGCGCAGGCGAAAGGCCGGGCGGCATGACACGCACTGTCCGTAAGGTTCTGCCGAAGGAGAGCAGCGATCCCCGGCGCGAAATCTCGCTCAGCGTCAATGGCGAGGCGGTGACGCGCAGCGTTTCGACGCGCCTGCTGCTGGCCGATTTTCTCCGCCACGAGCTCGGCCTGACCGGCACCCATGTCGGCTGCGAACATGGCGTTTGCGGCTGCTGCACGGTGACCATCGACGGCGCCACGGCGCGCTCCTGCCTGACCCTCGCGGTGCAGGCCGATGGCGCCGAGATCCGCACCGTTGAGGGCGTGGCGCCGGCGGCGGATAAACTGCATCCGGTGCAGCAGGCCTTTCATGAGTGTCATGCGTTGCAATGCGGATTCTGCACGCCCGGTTTCATCATGTCGGTGGTGAGCTATTTCGAGGAGAACGAAAATCCCGATCTCAGCGAGGACGCCATCCGCGATGCGCTTTCGGGCAATCTCTGCCGCTGCACCGGCTATCAGAATATCGTGCACGCCGTGCGCCGTGCGCACGCGCTGATGAACGGGGAGGCCTAGCCGATGGCGACCGCCATGTTCGGAGAACGGGTGCAGCGCCTGGCCGACGCCAAGCTGGTGCGCGGCGAAGGCAGCTATATCGACGATATCCCGCTCGATGGTGCGCTGCATGTGGCGTTTGTCAGGAGCCCCTTCGCGCGCGCCAAAATTCTATCGATCGATTGCGACATGGCGCGCGACATGGAAGGCGTTGCCGCCGTCTACACATGCGACGATCTCGGCCGCCTCGATCTCGAGATGCCGCTCCTCATTCCGCACCCCTCGCTGACCGAACCACGCACCCAGCGCCCGCTCGCCAAGGGCGAGGTCTTTCATGTCGGCCAGACCGTCGCCATGGTGGTGGCGGTCGACCGCTACACGGCGGAAGACGCGATCCGCCTGATCGATGTCGATTACGAACCGCTTGAGGTGGAATTGGATCTCGAGGCGGCGGTGAAAGACGATGCACCGCGTGTCCACGCCGATGTCCCCAACAATGTGGCGGCGCAGTTCGTCCAGACCGTGGGCGACCCCGATGGCGCCTTTGCCCGCGCCGAACACATCACCAAGATCAAGGTCCAGGTCGACCGCAGTACGGCAGCGCCGCTCGAATGCCGTGCCATCGCGGCGCGCTGGGACGACATCACCGGCGAGCTGATGGTGTGGGACGGCACGCAGGCGCCGATATCGGTGCGCGGCGGTCTCGCCTCGATCCTCGGCCTCGACGAAGACAAAGTGCGCGTCACCGCGCCCGATGTCGGCGGCGGTTTCGGCCAGAAGGTGCTGTTGTTCTACCCCGACGAATTGCTCGTGCCCTTTGCCGCCATGCAATTGGGCCGGCCAGTCAAATATATCGAGGACCGCAACGAGAATTTCATCGGCTCGTCGCAGGAGCGGACGCAGATCCATGAGCTCGAACTGGCGGCGACCAAGGACGGCGAGGTTCTGGGTTTGCGCGATTCCTTCCTGCACGATACCGGCGCCTTTATCCCCTATGGCATCGCCATCGCCCAGGTCGCCTCGACCTCGATTGCCGGGCCCTACCGGGTGCCGAATATCTGGGTCGAGTTCAAGGCCGTCTATACGCCGACCGTGCTGATCACGCCCTATCGCGGCTGCGGCCGGCCGCAAGCCTGTTTCGCCATCGAACGCGCGATGGACAAGCTCGCCGACGAGCTTGGCCTCGACCGCTTCGAGGTGCGCCGGCGCAATCTTATCCGCGACGCGGATTTCCCCTATCGCCGCGACGGTTTGGTGTTCGCCGACGGCCTGCCGCTCGAACATGACAGCGGTCAATATCAGAAGGCGCTCGACATGGTGCTCGATCATATCGGCGTTGAGGCCTTCGCGGCGGAACAAGAAGCGGCGCGCGCCGAGGGGCGCTATATCGGTCTCGGTCTCGGCTTTTATGTTGAAGGCACCGGCCTCGGCCCCTATGAAGGCAGCCATATCCGCATTCATCCAATCACCGGCAAGGTCTATGTCAACACGGGTCTCTCGTGCCAGGGCCAGGGCCATGAGACGGTGTTCGCGCAGATCGCCGCCGATCAGCTCGGCGTCGATGTCTCCGATGTGATCGTTGTCGAGGGCGATACCGGCGTCTTCGATTGGGGCGTCGCCACCTTTGCCAGCCGCGCCGCCGTGGTCAGCGGCAACGCCATTCATAAGACGGCGCTTAAAGTGCGCGAGCAGGTGCTCGAAGCCGCCGCCAATATGCTTGAAGCGGCGAAGGAGGATATCGTCCTCGAAGACGGCAAGGCGTTCGTTAACGGCGTGCCCGATATGGCGGTGACGCTGGCCGAGGTCGCGACCGCATCAAACCCGTTGCGCTATGCCTTCAACGAAGCGGCCAAAACCTCGACCCAGTTCGCGCCGGCCTTCAACCATGACGGACCGGCCCTGGCCGAGGGCGATGCGCCCGGCCTGGAAGCGACGGATTATTACAGCCCGCCACACGCCACCTGGGCTTACGGCGTGCACGCCGCGATTATCGAGGTCGATCCCGGCCTCTGCTCGGTCAAGTTCAGGCGCTATATCTGCGTCCATGATTGCGGCCGCATGATCAACCCGACCCTGGTCGAGGGCCAGATCATGGGCGGTGTGGCGCAAGGCGTCGGCGGTGCCCATTACGAGCGCATCGAATATGACGAAGACGGCAATCCCAGGAACGCCAACTTCATGGATTTCCTGATTCCCTATGCCAGCGAAGTGCCGCCGGTCGAAATCCTCCATTTGGAGACACCCTCGCCGCTCAATCCCCTGGGTGTGAAAGGCGTCGGCGAAGCCGGCTGCATCCCGGTCGGCCAGGTCCTCGCCTCGGGCGTTCAGGACGCGCTCAAACCCCTCGGCATCGGCCCTTTGGAACATGTCCCGCTCACGCCCGACATGATCTTCCAGGCGCTCGGCGGCGAAAAGGACGAATAGGGGGTTAGGCGCCGAGCGCTTGCTCGACTTCTTCCAGCGTTGGCATGGATTGCGCCGTGCCGGGGCGGGTGACGGAGAGGCCGGCGACGGCACAGCCGAACTTGACCGCCTCCAGCGGCGTGTTGCCGCGCGCCAATGCCACGGCGAAAGCGCCATTGAAGGCATCGCCCGCGCCTGTTGTTTCCGCCACGGGAGCGAACGTATGGGCCGGGCACATCTCCGAAATTTCCCGCGTATGCAGCAGCGCGCCCTGTTCGCCGAGGGTGATGATGACGTTGCCGACGCCTTTATTTAACAGGGCTTCACCAGCTTGGCGCGCTTCGTCAACGGTGCCGACCTTGATGCCGGTTAAATCCTCGGCTTCGGTTTCGTTGGGCGTGAAATAATCCGACAGCGTGAAGAATTCCGGGTCCAGGTCTGTCGCCGGAGCCGGATTCAATATCGTCACCGCGCCGCCTGAGCGGGCGATTTCGAGGGCGCGCCTGGCGGCGGGGAGGGGTTGTTCGAGCTGGGTGATGAAGACGGCAGCATCCCGGATCGCGTCGCCCGCCGCCTCGACATCGGCGCATGAGATGGTTGCTGCCGCGCCGGGGCTGACGATGATGGCGTTGTCGCCGGTGCCTTGTTCAAGAAATATGCAGGCGGCGCCGGTATAGCTGTCAGCCATGCGTTGCACTTCGGCTTTTACCCCCGCTTCGGCCCAAATCTCCATCGCCATATCGCCGAACGGGTCCGCACCGATTTTGGAAATAAACGTGACATCGGCGCCGAGGCGGGCCGCGGCGACCGACTGGTTGGAGCCCTTGCCGCCGGGGCCGAGGGCGAAACCATTGCCCAATATGGTCTCTCCCATGCGTGGCATGCGTGTGGCGCGGTAGGAGGTGTCGGCGACGAAAATACCGAGGATAACGACATCGCTCATGCTGTGCTCATACGTCTGGCGGGATCACGCCCTTGGTCAGGGCGAAGCAGCCATAGAAGCGGCGCTCGCCGGTTTGGATGACGCCATAGGCGGATTTGGCGCGGGCGTAGAAGGCATGGCGTTCGAGCGAAACAAGCGGCCACGGCTTGCCTTCGGCGGCATCGATGGCGGCCTGGACTTCACTTTGCACCGGCGGGATTTCATCCGGCGCGCCGACGATTTTCATGCGTACCGCCGCATCGTCGATAAAACTGTCGAGCGGCATCAGGGACAGCACCGCCGCAACCGCCTCGGCCGCCGAGGCGCCGTCGATCCTGAGCAGTTTGCCGAGCGCGGTTTGCCGGGCAATCGAATCGGAGGGAAAGTTTGCATCGGCAATGATCAGGTCATCGCCGTGCCCCATGGCGCGCAAGGCGTGCAGCACGTCGGCATTGAGCAGCGGGTTGATTCCTTTGAGCACGCCATTCCCTCCTTATCTCTAGGTGCGCGGCCAGGCTCCGGCGAAGGGTTGCGTGAGGGCGCGCTCGACCATTTCCAGCCGGTCCTGGCCGTAAAACATATCGCCGTCGACAAAATAGGTCGGCGAGCCGAACACCGAGCGCGCGATCGCTTCATCGGTATTCTTGTCGTAGAGGGCCTTTATCTCCGGCGTACCGGCAGCCTCAAGCAGCGGCGCCGCATCGATGCCGGCGCCGCTTGCCAAGCGGATCAACGTTTCGGCGTCGGCGAAATCCGCATCATCGCGCCAATGGGCTTGCAGAATGGCATGCGCCAGCGGGCCAATATCGATGCCCTGTTCCAGCCCGGCGATGAGCATGCAGTTGGCCAGCGTCGTGTCGTTGTCGTGGTGCTTGGGCCGGTGCGGCAGGATAGGCGCGTCGCGAAACTCGGACCAACGCTCCTCCTCGCGGCCAAAGAAGTAGGCGTAGTGCGCCTTGTTGCGTTCACGGAAGGGTGTCGAACCGACACCTTCCATAACCTTGGCGAGATCCATCGGGCGGTGCGCGATGCGCCGTCCGGCGGCAGTGGCGATCCCGCTCAAGCGGGCCGAGCCCAGATAGGCGAAGAGGGAATGGGCGGAATAGAAATATTCAATATCGGCCATGACGCTCTCGATTCACTCGGACAAAGGTTGCGGGCGCGAGAGCCTAACCCGGTGGGCTGAGCGATGAAACGGTTTTGCTTAAGCGCTGGCGAAGCCGAACAGCGCCTTGATGCGGCGCCAGATGATTTTGAGCAACAGTGCGTCGCCGCGAATCTCAGCAGGTGCGGGGGAGGGCGGCGGTGCTGGTTCGGTCGCATCCGCGCTGTCGTCTGATTGCGCCGCCGCTGCTTCGGCGGCCAAGGTGGTGCGCAAGGATTCGGCAAACTGTTCGGTTATCTGCGCTGCCACATCCTGGACGATTCCGGTGCGGCCCATCTGCGCCAGCGCGCCCGAGAGTTTGATATCGGCGTTGATCTCGACCCGGCTGGCGCCGCCATTCTCGATAATTTTATAAACAACGGTGGCGCTCGCCCGGCTGCCGCCGCGCTTGTCGATGCCCTTGCCTTCGATCCTTGCCGTGCGCGCCGTCTCATCCACATCGGGGATTGTCGCTTCGCCTTCGAAGGCGGCACTCACCGGGCCGAGCTTGATGCGCACCTTGCCGACGTGGACTTCCGCGCCTGCGTCGTCTTGGTGGGCGCCGCCATATTCCAGCCCCGGCATGCAGGTAACGACGCGCGGTACATCCTGAAAAAAACGCCAGACCAGCTCGGGCGGTTGCGCGATGTCGAAGGATTGCGTGATTTCAGGCATGGCCGGTCACCGTCCGGAAAAGCGTCAAGGTGTATCCAATTATAGGGTATTATATCCGATATGTGAATACAGAACTACGCGCCGGGGCGCCAGCCGAGGGCGAGCGAAGTGGAGTGCGCGGTGCGCAAAAGGGTCTCGAGCATTTTTTCCACCGTCTCGGCGTCGCGGAAAGCGCTGCGCTTGGTGATAAAGCAGACGGCGCCGACAACCTGCTGGGCACGGTCGAACACAGGGGCGGAGAGCGAGCCGGTGAAATGCTGCACATCGCCTATCGTTTGGCCGTAGCCCTGGGATTTAATCTCCTTCAGAATCTTGCGCAGTTCCTTTGGCTGGGTGACGGTCTCGGGCGTCAGGCTTTCGAACGGCCCGGCGAGAAATTCTTCCATATCCGCTGGCGCGGAGTAGGCCAGCAAGACCTGGCCCTTGGAGCCGCAATGGAGGGGAAAATGGTAGCCATAGGTCGATTTGGTGATCACTTCGCCCGCTGTCTGGTAGGAATAGAGCGTCACCGCGAGGCGGCCCGAGCGCTCGACAAGCTGCACCGTGTAATCGCCGGCCTCGGCGGCGGCATCGAGATAGGGCCGCGCCGCCTCGAGCACCTTATGCTCGGCGAGATAGGCGGTGCCGATAAACCACATGCGCGGGCCGATGCTGTAGCGGTTTGAATCCGCATCGCGGGCGATAAAGCCGCCCTGCTCAAGCTCGCTCAGGGTGCGGTGCAGCGTCGCCCACGAGACGTTCAGCCCCTCGGCCACATCGGTGGCGCGGCCCGGATTGAGGGCAATATATTCGAGCACCTGCAGCGAGCGCCGCACGCCTTTCAGCGCCGGGGCTTTGTCTGCTTGGCGATCCTGCTTCTTTGGTGCCATGGCGACCCGCATCGATGATAGTAAATACCGTATCCGTATATCGGATAAAGCGAAGGCGCGGTCAAGGGGGTGGTTTAGAGCTTCGGTAGAATCTCACGCGAAATAATATCGAGCTGCTCCGGCAATTCCTCGGACGGCACGACACACAGCACCACCGAGGTCGAACCGGCGGCGAACTGGTTTTGAATGCCAGCAAGGCATTCGCCCGGCTCGCCGGCAATGGCCAGCCAATCGATCCACTCATCCGGCATTTTTTCCTCGACCGCGCTTGCGCCGCCCTCGGCGATCAGCGCCGCCACCTGGTCGTTGAGGCCGTAGGCGCCGGTCAGCAGCGTTGGCCCCATGGCGTCGATATAAAAGGCGGTGGCGGCGCGCACCTTGGCGCGCGCCTCTCCGCGCTGGTGGGCAACGGCGGTCAGGGCATAGGTGACGAAGCGGAAATCCATCGCCCCGTCGGGGCGCTGCTGCTTGATGCGTTCCGAGACGGTACGGACATATTCCGGACCGCCGAGGGCGGAGATCATCATGCCGTCGGCGATCTCGGCCGTGAGGTCGACCGATTTCGGGCCGACGACAGCGGTCAGGACTTCGAGCGACGGCGCGGGGTGGGTGAGGGTGACCTCGTCAAAGCCGAAATAGTCGCCCTCGCCGTTCAGGGTTTCACCGGCCAACAGGCTTTTGACCGCGCTCACGCTCTCGCGCATGGCGGTGAGAACGGATTTCGGGTAGAGCTTCATCTGCCGCGTCCAGGCCGGCACGCCGTGCCCCATGCCGAGGGTAAAGCGCCCCGGAAAGGCGCCGGCGAGCGTTGCCGCTTCCATCGCCGTCACCGCCGGATGGCGCACCACGGCCGAGACCGCGCCAACCCCGACCTGAATCGAATCGGTCGCCTGCAAGGCCATGGCGGCGCTGGAAAAGCCCGACAGCATGAAATAATCCTCGGCGAACCAGAGCTCGGAAAAGCCCGATGCCTCGACCTGGCGGCTCAATGTCACGATATTCTCTGGCGGCACGTCGCCGAGAATGAAAATACCGACGGGGCGCTTGTTGCCGGACATATTATGTCTCCTCAGAGCATTGGTGTGCGGGGCTGTAAAAGTCTACCCTGGACAAAGCGAACTAACAAAAACCGACAGAGTGGGAGATCGAAAATGAGTATATCGGCCAAGGCGGTTATCGAAAAATGGGTCGGCCTGCTGGCGACCGGCGATATGGATGCCATTGTCGCCATGTTCACCGACGATGCGGTGATCGATATGCCGGGCACGAGCGATTTGCCGTGGGCCGGACGCTGGCAGGGCGCGGCCAAGATCGATGAATATTTCAAGGTCATGCCGGCGGCGCTGAAGATTCTCGAACATGAGCACAAGTTTTGGATCTCGGAAGGCGATATGGTCGCCGTCACCGGGCTTGAGGCTGCGGCTTCGCATGTCAGCGGCAAGGATTACCGCGCCAAATGGTGCTGGGTGTTCCAGGTGCGCGGCGACAAGATCGCCCTTTGGGATGCCTATGAGGATACCGAGGCCATGGCCAATTGTGGCCCCTGGAGATAACCCAATTGTGGCCCCTGGAGATAAGCAAACCATAGCCGGACAACAAGCAGATTAAATTTTCCGATGGAAAATCTGCTTCTTGACGGCCTTCGATAAAAACGAATACAATATCCACATAGCGGGCAAAGCAGTTCCAGCGAAAATTTTGAGATGGTTGGAGGCCTTGCCGAACGGACGGCTTCTGTCCTACGCTTTGGGAGCAGTTTGCGGCTTTCGGCGCCTGTTGGCGCCAGGGCCGCGACGGGTGATATCAGACTAGGAATCCGCTCCAGCTAAAGAGAGGCGGCAGGTCAGGTAATCGAGGCAACACAAAAGGGGAGATGTCATGAAGATTATGCGCCTCGCAATGGCAGTTGCGATGGTTTCGGTTGTGGCTTTTGCGTTCCAGCAGGCCGCGAAGGCGGAACCTTTCAAATTGAGCGGTGATCCGAAGCCGGCTTGGCTCTATTTCGATGTGAAGAGCGATGGCGGTTGGACCCAGGCAATTCACGAATCCAAACTGAAGATCGACAAGCATTTCGGCTGGGACATTCCGTTTGTCGAAAAAGTCCCTGAGGTCGTCTCGGAGATCAAGCCGGCGGCTGAGCGCTATATCAAGCGCGGCTACAACATCATCCTCGGCAGTGCCTATGGCTATTCAGACGCCTTCAAGGAGCTGGCCGAGAAATATCCGGACGTGGCCTTTATCAATCCGGGCGGCAACACCAATGCCGGCAATCTGCAGGCCATTTATGGCCGTTCCTACGAGCCGCATTATCTCTGCGGCATGGCGGCGGGTGCGCTCACCAAGAGCAACAAGATCGGCTTCGTTGCGGCCAATCCCTTCGGCGTCGTCAATTGGACGGTCAATGGCTATCTCATCGGCGCGCGCCAGGTTAATCCGGATGTGACGCTGCATGTCGTCTATACCGGCGCCTGGAACGATCCGGTCAAGGAACGCGCGGCGGCGCAGGCGCTTGTCGAGCAGGGCGTCGATGTTATCGGCCAGCATGTCGATACGCCGACACCGCAGATCGTCGCCCAGGAGAACGGCATCTACGGCACCGGGCATCACCGCGACATGCGGGAATTCGCGCCCAAGGCCACGCAATGCTCGCATCTCTGGGTGTGGGACCGCTATCTGATACCGAAGATTCAGGAAATGGTCGACGGCACCTGGGATCCGGGTGCACAGCCTTATGGCGATTTCATCCATATCCATGACGGCGGTAACGATATCGCCTGCTGCGGCGATGAAGTGCCGGCCGATATCGTGACCAAGATCAATGCCGAAAAGGCCGCGCTCGCAAATGGCAAGCATGTCTTCCAGGGTCCGCTCTATGACCAGGAAGGGACGCTCCGCGTGAAAGAGGGCGAAGTGCCCTCCGATGGCGATCTTTGGGGCATGGATTGGTTGCTGCAAGGCATTGTCGGTACGACAAAGACACTTTAAGCCGGGATCGGCGCATTCGTCCGTCTTGTCATAGTTTGACAATGTTCAGGCTGAACGGATGACCGCCGCTCTCGAGTTCCACGGCGTCCACAAGAGCTTCGATGGCAATCCGGCTCTTGTGGACGCTTTTTTTTCGGCCGAGCGGGGCGAGGTTCACGCGCTTCTCGGCGAGAACGGCGCCGGCAAATCGACCCTGATGAATATCGCCTGCGGCCTCTATACGCCCGATCATGGCGTGGTCAAGGTGAACGGCGAATCGGTTGTGATCGACGGGCCGCTGAGCGCAAATGCGCTCGGCATCGGCATGGTGCATCAGCATTTCAAGCTGGTGGAGAATATGACGGTGGCGGAGAATATCGCCTTCTGCCATATGGCCGGCGTGGCCGGCGGCCGGCGCGAGAGCCTGAATGCAGTGCGCAAGCGCATTACCGATGTAAGCCGCCAGATTGGTTTTGAAATCGACCCCGATCGGCGTATCGATACGCTCTCGGTCTCCGAGCAGCAGCGCACGGAAATCATCAAGGTGATGATGGGCGGCGCCGAGATATTGATTCTGGACGAGCCGACCGCGGTGCTGACGGACGAAGAATCGGTCCGTCTCCTCGACCAGCTAAGAATATTTGCCGGCCAGGGCAAGAGCGTTGTCCTGATTACCCATAAGCTGCGTGAAGTGTTCAGCCATGCCGATAAGGTGACCATCATGCGCGCCGGCAAGACAGTCGAGGCGGGCAGGAAACCCGGCGATATGACGCCAAGTGATCTCTCCCGCCTGATGGTTGGCGAGGCGACGGAAACTGAAAGCCTCGAGCCACGCGCCGGCGGCGAGACGGTGCTTGAGCTCAAGCATGTCAGCGCCCGGCGGGCCAACGGCACGACGGCGCTTGACGATCTCTCAATACAGTTGCGCGCCGGACAGGTTTATGGCCTGGCTGGTGTCGGCGGCAACGGCCAGACGGAATTGGCCGAGACCCTGATGGGCATTCGTCATTTGGAAACCGGGGAATTCGTCCTCGGCGGCGAACAGCTGAAAAAACCCAATCCGCGCGAACTGCACGCGAAAGGCCTCAGATGCGTGCCGGCGGAACGCTACATATACGGCCTCGCCGGCGATCTCTCGGTGATGGATAATTTCGCCGTCTCCCATCTCGGCAATGGAAAATTCGGGTCGGCCGGGTGGATCAACCGTCGCGCCATTGTTCGCGGCACCCAGGAGGCGATTCAGGAATATGACATTCTCGGCGCGGTGCCCGGCACCCGGGCCCGGCTGCTGTCGGGCGGCAATGCGCAAAAGCTCGTTCTGGCGCGCGAGATGTCGGGCAATTCGAGCGTGCTTCTGGCCCATTCGCCGACGCGCGGCCTCGATGTCCGGGCGTGCGCCGCCGTGCATGAATATTTGCGCGAGGCGTGCAAGCGCGATGTCGCCATTTTGCTGATCAGCGAGGATCTCGATGAAGTGCTGGCCGTTTCCGACCGGGTCGGGGTGATCAATAAGGGCCGTTTGGTGGGCGAGTTCGATGCGCCGGTGGCGCGCGAAGCGGTCGGCCACCTGATGGTCGGACACGCCTAAGCCGGGCGCTAAAAATCATGCACGCGCTCTCGCTCTCTTTCCTCCGTGGCCGCCGACTGACGATTGAAGTGCGGCAGAAAATCGGCCTCGGTTTGCGCGTGGCCACGGTGCTTGGCGCGGTTGCTTTCGGGCTTGGCATTTGCCTTGCCATTCTGGTCAGCCGCAACGTCGATATCGCCTCGATCTATGACGAATTCATCGTCTTCACCTTTCTCAATTCTGCCGGCATCGCGACCGTGGTTGTGCAAAGCACGCCGCTGGTGCTGGTTGGCCTCGCCGCCGCCATGGCCTTCCGTGTGAACTATTGGAATATCGGCATCGAGGGGCAGCTCTTCATGGGCGTGATCGGCTGCACCATCATCGCCTATTTCGATATCGGGCCGGAATTCCTGCGCCTGCCGCTGATGTTCGTCTTCAGCATTCTGTTCGGCGCCCTATGGGCGCTGCCCTCGGCGCTCTTAAAGCTGCGCCTCAATATCAACGAGGTGATTTCGACCCTGCTGCTCAACTACATCGCCTTTTATTTCGTTCTCAATCAGGTGTTCGGCCCGTGGCGCGACCCGAAGGATAATTTCCCGCACAGCCCGCGCTATGACGATGTCGAGCGCTTGCCGGCGATCGGCTGGGAGGATGTGCATTACGGCATCGTCGTGGTGGCCGTGGCGCTGGTTTTTATCTGGTGGCTGATCGAGCGCAGCCGTTTCGGCATTCAATCGCGTTTTGTCGGCGTCAATCCGCGCATGGTGCTGGCCATCGGCCTGCCGCTCTCGACCATCACGCTGATCTCGGCCCTGGCCTCGGGCAGTCTCGCCGGCTTGGCCGGCTTCACCATCGCGGCGGCGACCGAGGGCCGCCTCACCTTCACCTTGGCGGCGGGCTATGGCTTTTCCGGCATCGTCATTGCCTTTCTTGCCGGCAACCGGCCCGTGATGGTGCTGATCGTCGCTTTCCTGATGGGCGGGCTATATGTCGCCGGTGAGAGCATGAAAGTTTTTTACAGCCTGCCCGATGCCCTGGTCGGCCTGTTTCAGGCGGTGATCGTCCTCTCCGTAACGGCGTCCGAATTCTTTGTCCGCTATCGCCTGCGCATGGCGCATTACGAGCGCGAGGATTAGGGCATGGATTTTCTCACCCATTGGCTTGCCTTCACGCCCGTCTTCGCCATGCCGCTGATTGCCGCGGCGCTTGGTCTGATCGTCAATGAGCGCGCCGGCCTCCTCAATTTGGGCGCCGAGGGCATCATGCTGTGCGGCGCGCTCGTCGGCGTTGTCGCGTTTTTGGAGTTCGGCGGCAGCCCCGCCCTCGGCTTTATTTTCGCCGTCCTTGCCGGCACATTTTTGGGTTTCTGTTTCGGCTTCTTCGTTGTCGTGCTCAGAACCAATCAGGTGCTAACCGGCATTACCTTCGTTTTCCTCGGCGTCGGCCTGACCGGGCTGCTGGGCGTGCCCTGGGTCAACAAGGCGTTCTCCGCCATCGATCCCATTCATATCCCCTGGCTCACCGATATCCCGATCATCGGCCGCTTTATTTTCGGCCAGGATATCGTCATTTACGTCACCGTGATCCTTGCCATCCTGGTTTGGCGCTTCCTCTATCACACGCGCATGGGTTTGCGCCTGCGCGCGGTCGGCGAAAACCCGCAGGCCGCCGATGCGGGCGGCATCAATGTCGAGGGTTACCGTCTGTTGGCGGCGACCATCGGTGGCGCCTTTATCGGCCTCGCCGGTGGCTATCTCTCGCTCGTGGTGGCCAAGATTTTCGTCGAGGAAATGACCCAGGGGCGCGGCTGGATCGCCGTGGCGCTGGTGATCTTCTCGCGCTGGAGTCCGTGGCGCGCGGTCGCCGGCGGTCTTTTGTTTGGCGGCATCGAGGCGCTGATCCCGCGCCTGAAAGCGGTCGGCTTCCCGATCCCGCAATATTTCCTCGAAATGACGCCTTACGCCGTAACCCTCATGGTCTTGATCTACGCCGCCATGCGGCTCCGCGCCGGCCAGGAAGCGCCGGGCGCGCTCGGCATTCCCTATGTGCGCGAGGACCGCAAGTAGGATTAGATATTCGGCAGCACCGTTTCGCTGAAGCGTTTGATCTGGGTGTCGATATCGCTCGTTGGCATCAGGCAGAGAACGATCGATGTGGTGCCGGCGTCGAACAGGTTACGAATTGAGCTGATGCAATCCTCCGGCGTGCCGCCGATGGTGAGCCAGTCCATCCACTCATCGGGCATGTCTTTCTCGATGGCGGCCGCGCCGCCCTGATCGATCATCTCCTGGAGCTGGTCGTTGACGCCGTAGACGCCGGTCATTTTGGTCGCGCCCATGGCGTCGAGATAAAACGCCGCGACACCACGCAATCCGGCGCGCACGTCGGCCTTGTCATCGCCGACCGAAGCCAGCACATAGGTCACCACGTCGAAGTCAGGTGCCAGGCCCTTGGCGCTGCGGATCTTGCCGACATTTTCGCGCACGCTCTCGACATATTTCGGGCCGGAGAGGACGGAAAGGATGATGCCGTCGGAAATCTCGGCGCAAAGATCGGTCGAATTGGGGCCGACCACGGCGCCGAGCACATCGAGATCAGGCGCCGGATGGGCGAGCGTGACCTCGCTGAAGTCGTAATATTCGCCTTTTTCGTTGAGCGTTTCGCCGGCCAGCAGGCGTTTCACGCCGGTGGTGCATTCGCGGAACGATTTGAGGAAGGATTTGGGTTTCAGATTCATCTGCTCGGTCCAGGCCGGGACGCCGTGGCCGATGCCGAGCCTGAAGCGGCCCGGATAAGCACCGGCGAGCGTCGCCGCTTCCATGGCGGTGACGGCGGGATGGCGCACGCGGCCTGAAATGGCGCCAATGCCGACATCGATATTCTTGGTTGCGTTCAGCGCCAGCGCGGCGCTGGCAAAACCGGACAGCATGAAATAATCCTCGGCCACCCACAGTTCCGAGAAGCCGCTATTTTCCAAGTTCCGGCAAATCTCGGAAATCCTGTTCGGTGGCGTGTCACCGAATATCAGGGCGCCAATCGGCTTCTCTGTGTTCGCGGTCATGGGATTTTCCTCGGCATTGTTTAAGTGTCGGCCAGGGCTTCGAGCACGTCTTCCGGCGTGATCGGAATCTTGGTGATTCGTTTGCCGATGGCATCCGCCACCGCATTGGCGATCACCGCCGCCGGCAGCAATATAGGCGCCTCGCCGGAACCCTTGGCGCCGTACGGGCCTTCCGTATTTTCCTGCTCCATGGTGACATATTCGACGCGCGGAATGTCGACGGCGAGCGGCAGGCGGTAGAATTGCAAATTGGCCTCGATGATGTTGCCGTCCCCGGCGAAGCGCATGCTTTCATAGAGCGAGAGGCCGATGCTCTGGGCCACCGCGCCCTGGATTTGCCCGCGCACACAGGCGCTGTTGATCACCCGCCCGACATCCTGCGCCACCACATAGCGCGTCACATGGACATTGCCCGAGACCGGGTCGACCTCCACCTCGGCGTAATGCACGTGGTAAGTCGGCGAAGTAAAAAATGGAAACAAGAGGCCGTTGGCGCAGCCAGGGTTATACGGCACGGCGGGCAGCGCGGCCCCGCCCGAGCCCTGTATCGGCTTGCCGCCGAAGGTTGCCGCCGTGGCGACTTCCGCCAGCGTCATGCGGCTCTTGCTCTCGCCTTTGATGGAGATGCCGCCATCCTCGATGATGAGCGTATCGGCATCCACTTGCAGCAATTGCGCCGCCGTTTCGAGTGCCTTGGCGCGAATTTCCTTGGCCCCTTCAATTCCGGCAAGGCCGACGGTTTGCGTCGTCCGCCCGCCCTGCGAGCCGCCCTCCCAGGCAGCCATGTCGGTGTCGGGATCGGAGATGCGCACCTGTTCGGGGCGGATGCCGAGGGTTTCGGCGATGATCTGCGGCACGCCGGCGGCAAGCGCGCCGGTGCCATTGTCGGTGGCGGCGGTGACGACGCTGACCGTGCCGTCTTCTTCCAGCTTCATGCTGAGCGAACCGGGCAACGGATTGACCAGCCACACGGCGGCGGCGAGGCCGCGTCCGGTATAGGGCTTTGGGTTTGATTTTTTGCCTGACCAGGGCACGATCTTTTCGATCTCGTCAAATCCGCGCTTGAGGGTCGCGGCGTTGTCGAGCACTTGGCCGTTGGGCAGCGTGTCGCCATTCTCAAACAGATGACGCAAACGGTAGTCGCGCCGGTCGGCCCCGAGTTTGGCGGCGATATTGTCCATGTGACTTTCGAGCGCGGCATACATCGCCGGGCCGCTGACGCCGCGCATGGCGCCGGTCGGCGGCGTGTTGGTATAGACCAGCTTGCCGTTGGCGCGGAATTTGCCGACGCGGTAATTGATGGCGCCGCAATGGAACGGGAACGACGCCATATAGGACATCTCGCCGGTATAGGCGCCGTTATCCATATAGGCTTCGACGTCGCGCGCCAGGATATTGCCGTCATTGTCGAGGGCCGAGCGCATTTTGACGATGGTGTTCTCGCGGCAATTGGCGGTGATCAAATCCTCGACCCGGTGATTGGCGATCTTAACCGGTTTGCCGTTTGCGGCCTTGGAGAGCGCCGCCGCGTGCGGCTCGACGCTGTAATCGAGCTTGCCGCCGAAGCCGCCGCCGATGGGATGGCCGATAACGCGCACATCGGTCGGCGCCACATTCATGAACTGCGCCACCCGGGCGCGCACATTGAACGGGAATTGATGCCCGGTATGGATGGTGAAGCGCCGGTCGCGGTAGATCGCCACGGCGCTCTTGGGCTCGAGATAGGCCTGGTATTGGCGCTGGCTGGTGAATTCGTCCTCGACCACGAGCGGGGCGGATTCGAATATCGCATCGATGCCGCCCGGATCGGCGCTGCATTCGGCGGCGACATTGCCGTGGCGTGGGAAGTCGCTGCCCTCCGCCGGCACATAATTCTGCCACTCGGGATGCACCAGGGGTGAATCCGCCCGGCAGGCGGCTTCGAGATCGAGCACCGGTGCGCTCGCTTCGATCTCGACCTCGATTGTCTCGGCAGCGGCATGGGCCTCGGCCAGACTGTCCGCCGCGATGGCGGCGAGCGGCTCGCCGATATAGCGCACCCGGTCGCGCGCGAAGAGTGGCGTGTCGAGCATGCTCCAGCCGGCCAACACCTCGGGCACATCGGCGGCGCATATCACCGCGCGCACGCCCGGCATGGTGCGCGCCTTGCCGATATCGAGGCGCTTGAGTTTGCCGGCGGCAACGCGCGAGCGCAGCAGGTAGCCATACAGCATGCCGGCTTCCTTATAATCGTAGACGTAAACCGTCTCGCCGTTCACCTTGCTCCGGGCATCGGAGCGGATCGCCGCGCTGCCGATATGGCTCATGATGTGGCCGCCTTTTGCCCGACCACGTCGAGGACGGCATCGACGATTTGCGCGTAGCCGGTGCAGCGGCAGATATTGCCGCTCAGCGCCTCGCGGATGAGCGCCTCATCCGGTGCCTCGACGCGGCGCAACAGGCCCGAGAGCATGACGACAATGCCGGGCGTGCAATAGCCGCATTGCACGCCGCTGGTCTCGACAATTGCCTGCTTGATGCGGCTTGAGAGCTCGTCCTTGAGCCCTTCGATGGTCTCGACCTCGCGTCCCTCGGCGGCACGCGCGATAAAGGTGCAGGCATTGATCGGCTTACCGTCGAGCAGCACCGTGCAGGCGCCGCACTCGCCCTCGCGGCAGCCCTCTTTGGTGCCGCTGAGGTGGAGGCGGTTGCGCAGCGCGTCCATCAGGCTTTCGAGGCCGATGACTTCGAAGGTTTCTTCGCGGCCATTGATCGTCGCCGTGACAGGGTGGGTTTCCTGCATCGGGCTCTCCTAGGGCCCGGCAATCGCTGCGCGGCAGAGCGAGAGCGCATGAGCGAAGGCACGCGGCAGCACGGCGGCGCGGTAGGATGCGCTGGCGCGGGCATCGGATTTGAACGTGCAGCGCGCGCTGATTGCTTCGGCTGCGGCGCGCACGGCTTCGTCGCTGGCTGCCTGGCCGGAGAGCAAAGCCTCCGCCTCCGATGGGCGGAACGGCACCGGCGCGGCGCCGCAAACGGCGATGCGCACCTCGCGGATATTCTCGCCGCTCTCATCCAATGCGAGGCGCAGGGCGAGGCCGATGATCGGCCGCTCCATGGCGCTGCGGCGTTGGATTTTGATGTAGGTGTCGGCGCTTCCGGCCGGCTGCGCGGGCAGGTGGAAGGCGGTTGCCATCTCATCCGGTGCGCGGTCTGTTTTGTAGGCATCGGTGAGAAAATCCGTGAGCGCCGCACGGCGGCTGCCGCGCGCCTGGCTCAAGAGTTCAATCTCCGCGTCTTGCACCAGCAGCGGTGCGATCAAATCGGCCGAGGGCGAGGCGCCGCACACATTGCCGCCGATGGTGGCGGTGTTCTGGGTTTGCCAGCCGCCGCACTTGCCCGCCGCCATGGCGAGGCTGGCGAAGCGGGCGATGATTTCTGGATCTTCTGCAATGTCGCGCATATGGGTTAGCGCGCCGAGGCGGGCGCCGCCATTCAGCGACATCCCGGCAAATTCACTCAGGCGCTCGATATGGAGAACGGCTTTCGCCTCGACCTGTCCGCTCATGATCTGATAGCGCGCGCTGGTGCCGCCGGCGACCAGGGTGGCATCGCTGCCATAGGCCGCCAGTTTCTCCAGGGTCTCGTCCAAGGAGGTGAGCGCGTGAAAGTCCATATGCGAAGATATCTTAGATAGCTTTTCGAGGAACGCCAATCTCCTCTCTGGCTCGGCACTGGACAGCCGTCGCGGTGAACGCCAGACTGCTTTTGCTTAGGAGTTAGCTGGGGAGGATCGGCATGAGTGACATCTATGTTTATGGCGAGCGGCGCGCCTTGCCCGAGGATCCGTCTTTCGCCGCGTTTCTCGATCCGGCCAAGACGGCGGTGGTTTCCATCGATATGCATGAGGGGCATCTGAGCGAGGATGCCGATTGTCCTTGCCCGGCGCCGCGCGCGCGGGAAATCGTCGCGCCGATCGATAATTTTCACGATGCCTGCCGCGCCCGGAATATTCCCATCATTCATGTCCGCACGGTGCTGCGCGCCTCGGGGCGCGACGATGTCAAAGGGGGTTTAAGCGCCTGGCGCTTGGTGTTTCCGCTTTATGTCGGCGAAATTCCGGGCGCCGACCAGCACGCGATAAAGGGCAGCAAATGGACGAATTTGCGCACCCGCGTCGCGCCCGAAGATGAGATCGTTGAAACAAAAAAGCGCCTCTCGATCTTCTATCCGACCGATCTCGATTTCCTGCTGCGCAATATGGGCGTACGCGCCGTGGTGTTTAACGGCGGCTTCACCGATTGCTGCGTGCTCAATGCCGCGTTTGAGGCCTCCAATCTCGATTACCGCGTCACCGTCGCGCGCGATCTGGTGCGCGGCACCAATGAGGAGATGGAGGATGCAGCGCTCAAGATGATGTCGCTGCATATGGCGCTGGTGATGGATTCGGCTGATATTCTCAGCGCCTGGGACGGGCGCGGCACAAAACCTTCCGAAGCGGCCGAGTAAGTCTAGATTGGCGTCGACAGCAAGCGCGGGATGCCGAATGTATCGGCGGTGGCGATTTTCTCTTTAAACAGCGGCTTGCCGTCGACAAAGGTAATCAGGTCGCGGTAGGTGCCGACGCTGAACAGCTCGCTCTCTCCGTCTTGATTGCTTTGATAGACGTTGTAATTGGCCTGCACCCGGTAATCGCCATCTTCCTCGCCCAAAATGCGCACCGCGCCGAGCATATGTTTGTCGAAATGGATGTTGTAGATATTGGCTTCGCGCAAGGAGAGGATGCGGTCGCGTAGCATGTTCTTGTTGCGGCACGACAGCAGTTCGAGCGGCAGGCCGCTTTCCTCATTCTCACGTGAGAGAATTTTGTAAACGCAATCCTCGGTGAAAAAATCGAGCCATTCCTCGAGACGGTCATCGTCGATAAAATGGCAGTAATCGGCCATCAGGTCGTTGATCGCGTCGCGCACCGCCGCCTTTATCATTCGGCGGCCGCGCTGGTGTCATCCGGGCCGACGGGAAAGCCCATCAGCTCGCAATAGTAGGAATAGAATCCTCTGATCGGCACTTCGGTGACGAGCGATTGCTGGGTTTTGATCTCGCCCTTGCCGCCGATCTCGACCACGGCGTGCTTGTCCTGCTCGCGCTCGATGGCGACCTGCACCAGCTCGACCGCCTCGCCATCCTCCATCGAGATCAGGCCGCCGGGACCGACCAGATTGGCCTGGTCGAGGCGGTGGCGGGTCATTTCCTCATCGTCGTCCTGATAGCCGAAATAGGTCCAGTAAAGCTCCATCTTGTCGGTGCCGATGGAGCGGATTTGGCGCGTGCACAGGCTGTTGGCGATTTGCTGAAATACGACGTTGGGGAAAACCGACAGGATCACCAGGGTCACATCGTCCGGATGCTCGGTGCGGTTTTGCAGCATCGACATGTCTTTCAGGCTGAATTTCGGTTTGTAGACCTTTTTCGTGCCCTCATAGCCTTCGCTGGTGGTTTTCTCGTCATCGGTGCCGAGCGAATTCCAGGTAATATTATGCCGCCCGCGCGCATCCAGCTTGGCGCCGCCTTTTTGGCTCAGGCGGTAAAGCCCGAAGGTGGCGTGGAACATGTGCAACAAGCCGCCATGATTGGGGTCGCGCACATTGTCGTTATAGAGCTTCCAATTGCCGAAGATGCGCTGGCGCTGATGGCCGAGGACGCGGATCGGCTTATGAAACAGGCGCTCGATTTCATAGACAACTTCCGGGCCGAGATAATCGATCAGCGGCTCGGCATCGTCCGAAAATGTGCCGAAAATCACTCCCTTGAAGCTTTCGATCTTGAGCGCGTGCAGCTTGATTTTCTTACGGTCGAAATCTTCCGGCAGGCCGCCATGGCCATTCACGCCGCGCGGGAACGGCACGGCGCGCAGTTGGCCTTTTTGGTCGTATGTCCACTGATGATAGGGGCAGATGAAGTTGGGCGAATTGCCCTGCCGCTCGCGGCACAGCAGCATGCCACGGTGCATGCAGCGGTTGACGAAGGCGTGCAGCGCCCCATCGCTGTCGCGGTTTACCAGAACCGGCGTGTCGCCAACCTTGGTGGTGAGAAAATCGCCGGCATCCGGCAGTTCCGCTTCAAGCGCCAGATAATTCCAGGTCGGGCCGCGAAATATCCGCTCCTGTTCCTGTTCATAGACGCCGCTGTCGCAATAGGCGGCAAACGGCACGCGGCTTAAATCCTCGGCCGGCCACGTGAGTGGTGGTTGGTTGCGCATGACTGAACACTCCTCCCCGGCAGCACCAGCCCCTTCATCATTGGTGGGAATGAGCTGAAGTCAAGTATTGCCGAGCAGGGATTTGATCCGGCTGAAGCGCTCGAGCGCGTGCTCCGCCATTTGCTGCGCCGTTTCCATCATATCCTGCGTCGCGCTGGCATCGCCCACGGCGAGATAAAAATCGAGCGCATCTTCGGCATCCGCAAGCGCCAGGCTGAGCACGCCCTGGGGCGAGGCGCTTTGCAGTACATCGAGGTCGGTTTGAGTGGTTTGTTCGGCGGTGGGTGTTTGCGCGTTTTCATCGGCGCTGCTTTCCAGCCCGGCAATGATAGCGGTAATCTTCTGCGCCAATTTACGCAGTTCCTCGGCAGATTTTTCGTCACCGCCGGCTTCCAGTGCCCGGGCAAACTCGGCGCAGCGTAACGCCGCCTCGCGCTCGACGGAAAGGGTGCGGTTAATCAGAGCTGGCAGCGAGCGCAGAGACAGGACGCCCTCTTTGGGCGCGCTTGCAACCGCCCGCTCGGTTTGTGCCCGCCAGGCGCGGCGGCGCTCGACCCTGAGGCGCACCACATGGGCGAGCTCTTCCTTGGCCAGGCTTTCGGCGCGCTCGCGCACCTCGTGCGATTCCGCCATCGCGGCGATATTGGAAAAGAAGGCGAAGGCGCGTTCCTCATTATGCACCGCCAGGCAAAGCGCGCGGTGCGGCGTCATCAGATGGACGCCGCCGGCGGCATCGCTGTCTTCTTGCGAGGGCGCTTCCGGCGAGCGCCATTTCATCTCGGCCTCTTTCGAGGGCGCCGCCGGCGTAACGCCCCAGGCGAGAATATGCGCTTCGTGGCGGCGCTCTTCGGCGCCGAGCTCGTCGAACAGATCGGCCAGTTCGGGATTGTCCGAGGCGGCCATCTCGCGCGCCAGCTCGTCATACCGCGCCGCCGCTTCGCGCTCCATCGAGATCGCCATGGCGAGCAGGGTGGCGGTTGATTTGGGTGGCCGCGGCACAACGGAACCGTCCGCGCCAAGGCTCTTCATACGAGCTCCTCGGAGATGGTGACTAAGAAATACTTCTCTCGGCGGAATTCTACGCTGATTCGCGCTTTCGGTAACTTGACTCAGCTCAAGTAAAAACGTTGACCCAGCTCAAGGACGAAATTGCAGGGAAGCATAGTTTTAACACCGTTAGATGACGTGACCAGACTCCGGGGTTACCCCTCAGCCCGTGCCACGCCAACCATAGTGCAGGGTCTCGGCTACTAGATGTATCGCCCATTCAAAATATCGCTTTGCTTTGCCTTAATCATGGTTGCCGCGTTGGCGGCATCCGGCGCGGCGCGGCCGGCGATGGCGGCGTTGGAATTGAACAAAGTGCTCGCGGCGCTGCCGGCTGGCGAAGTGGTGGCGGGCGGTGAGCGCTACGGCACGGTGGAAGGCACACCGCCAGGTGCGGCAATCTATCGCGCTGACGAGATCGTCGGATACGCCTTTCTCAACACCGATGTGGTCTCCGCCACCGGCTATTCCGGCAAGCCGATCCATGTCCTGATCGGCATGGCCGCCGATGGCACCATCGCTTCGGCCAAGCTGGTCAAACATTCCGAGCCGATCGTGCTGATCGGCATCCCGGAGCGCGAAATACGCGGCTTCATCGACGGCTATATCGGCAAGAATGTGCGCGAGTTCGCCGAGATCGCCGCCGCCGGGGGTTCGACGCCCGATATCATCAGCGGCGCCACCGTCACGGTGATGGTGATCGACGACAGTCTCCTGCGCGCGTCGATAAAATTCGCCCGCAGCCGCGCGCTCGCCGGCCTCGCGCCGGCGCCGGCGCTGGGTGATGCCAATGCATCACGGCGTGGCCGGGCGATTGATACAGCCGAGGCCGCTGGCCGCGATTGGCTCACACTGGTTGCCGACGGCTCGGTGGGCCGCTTGCACATAAGCGTTGGTGAGGTGACCGAGCGTTTCGCCGCGGCCGGCCAGAAGATCGCTGCGGCGCGGGCCGAGAGCGACGATGCCAAGGAAAGCTTTATCGATCTCTACGCCGCCCTGGTGAGCGTGCCGGCGATTGGCCGCGACGTCCTCGGCGATGCCGAATACGGGCTGTTGGCGGCGCGCCTGAAAGACGGCCAGCATGCCCTTGCCATTGCCGCCAATGGCTATTTTTCCTTCAAGGGTTCGGGCTATGTGCGCGGCGGTATTTTCGATCGCATTCAGCTTGTCCAGGGCGACGAATCGTTCCGCTTCAAGGATCGCCAGCACAAGCGCCTGGGCGCGGTTGCGGCGGCGCATGCCCAGCCCTTCAAGGAGGTCGCGCTGTTTTTGCTGCCGCCAGACGGTGCCTTTGACCCGGCTTTGCCGTGGCGTCTGGAATTGCTCGCCAACCGCGCTGTCGGCGCCTTGGAAAAAGAATTCCTGCTGTTTGAACTGCACTATCTGCTGCCGGAATATTATCTCCAAGCGGCGCCGGTTGTGGCCGCCGAGGATGCCGCGAACGCAATTGCGCTCGAAGATGCCGTGCCCGAATTGTGGCGCCGCATTTGGCAGGACCGGCTGGTCGATGTGTGCGTCCTCGGCGCCGCCATCATGGCGCTCACCGGTATCTTCTTCTTCCAAAACTGGTTCACCCGCCGGCCGCGCCTGGCGACATGGGTGCGCATCGGCTTTCTGACATTCACCGTTGCCTGGATCGGCGGCTACATGCAGGCCCAGCTCTCGGTCGTCAACGTGCTGACCTTCGCGGGTTCGATCGTCAGCGGCGGCTTCAAATGGGATTACTTCCTGATGGACCCGCTGATCTTCATCCTCTGGGTCAGCGTGGCGGCGTCTCTCCTGTTCTGGGGGCGCGGCGCCTATTGCGGCTGGCTGTGCCCGTTCGGCGCGCTGCAGGAATTGCTCAACCGCCTGGCCAAGCTCGCCCGGGTGCCGCAATACCGCCTGCCCTGGGCGCTGCATGAGCGCCTCTGGCCGGTCAAATATCTGCTCTTCATCGGCCTCTTCGGTATCTCGCTTTATTCCCTCGCCTTTGCCGAGGAACTGGCCGAAATCGAACCGTTCAAAACCGTGGTGATCCTGCGTTTCCTGCATGATTGGCCGTTCATTCTCTATGCCGGATTGCTGCTCAGTATCGGCCTCTTTATCGAGCGTTTCTTCTGCCGCTATATCTGTCCGCTCGGCGGCGCGCTCGCCATTCCCGGCAAGATGCGCATCTTCGAATGGCTGCGCCGGCACAAGGAATGCGGATCGCCATGCCATCGCTGCGCCCAGGAATGCATGGTCCAGGCGATCCATCCGGAAGGCCACATCAACTCCAATGAATGCCTCTACTGCCTCAATTGTCAGCAACTCTATTACGACGACCACCAATGCCCGGCGATGATCCAGCGCCGTCTCAAGCGCGAACGCCGCCAGGCAATGGCATCCAAGAATATCTCCGTGCCAAGACCGGTAAATGTGCCGGCCGCGGCTGCCCCGGAAGTGATGTTGAAAGGGCAATCGGAGTGAACGAAGCGACCACCCTGTTAGTTCTAACCAAAGGAGCATGAACTCATGTCAAAAAATAAAGGGTCGGAAAAAATCGGATTAACAAGACGCGACCTATTCGAAACCACGGCCAAAGTGGCCACTGTAGCCGGTTTGACGGTGCCGGGCCTGGCAACCGCCGGCGCCGCCGGCTTTGCCACCGGCGCGGCGATTTCGCCACGCTCCGCACATGCAGCCAATCCGGTCACCCATGTCGGGCCGGGCGATCTCGATGAATATTACGGTTTCTGGTCGGGCGGCCATTCCGGCGAAATACGCATTCTCGGTATGCCGTCGATGCGCGAGCTGATGCGCATTCCGGTGTTCAACCGCGATTGCGCCACCGGCTGGGGCCAAACCAATGAGAGCGTCAAGATTTTGACGCAGGACCTCACGGACGAAACCAAATCGTTCCTCGAGAGCCGTGGCGGTACCTATCTCAACGGCGATGCGCATCATCCCCATATGTCGTTCACCGATGGCACCTATGACGGCCGCTATCTCTATATCAACGACAAGACGAATACCCGCGTGGCGCGGATTCGCGGCGATGTGATGAAGGTCGATAAGATCATCGAGATTCCCAACGCCAACGACATCCACGGCTTGCGGCCGCAGAAATATCCGCGCACCGGATATCTGTTCTGCAATGGCGAGCATGAAGTGCCGTTCCCCAATGACGGCAGCGTGCTCGACGATCCGTCGAAATATGTCGCCATCTTCTCGGCTGTCGACAGCGACACCATGGAGGTCGCCTGGCAGGTCATCGTCAACGGCAATCTCGACAATGTCGACGCCGACTATCAGGGCAAATACGCCATCTCCTCCTGCTACAACTCGGAGATGGGTATGAACCTGACCGACATGACCTCGGCCGAGCGCGACTGGGCGGTGGTGTTCAACATCAAGCGCATCGAGCAAGGCGTCGCCGACGGCGACTACACCATGATGAACGGCGTCAAGGTGCTCGATGGCCGCAAGGGATCGAAATACACCCGTTACATTCCGATCCCGACCAGCCCGCACGGCGTCAACACGGCGCCCGACGGCAATCACATCATGATCGCCGGCAAATTGTCGCCGACCGTCTCGATCATCGATGTGCGCAAGCTGGACGATCTCTTTGACGACAAGATCAAGCCGCGCGATGCTGTCGTCGGCGAACCGGAGCTCGGCCTTGGGCCGCTGCACACCTCGTTCGACGGCAGGGGCTTCGGCTATACAACGGTGTTCCTCGACAGCCAGGTGGTGAAGTGGGACATCGACAAGGCGATTCGCAAATATGCCGGCGAGGACGTCGATCCGATCGTCGAGAAGATCGACGTGCATTATCAGCCGGGCCATATTCACAGCTCCATGGGCGAGACCAAAGAGGCGGACGGCAATTGGATCGTGTCCCTCAACAAGTTCTCGAAGGACCGCTTCCTCAATGTCGGCCCGCTGAAGCCCGAATGCGAACAGCTCATCTCCATTTCGGGTGACAAGATGGAGCTGGTGCATGACGGTTCAACTTACGCCGAGCCGCATGACTGCATCATTGTGCATCGCTCCAAGGTCAACCCGGTTCATATCTGGGACCGCAACGACCCCACTTGGGAAGATGCACGCAAATGGGCCGCGCATGACGGCGTCGATCTTGACTGGGGTGAGAATGTCATCCGCGACGGCAACAAGGTCAGGGTCTACATGCATTCGGTGGCGCCGAACTTCAGCCTTGAGAAGTTCGAAGTGACGGAAGGCAATGAAGTCACGGTCTTCATCACCAATATGGATGATATCGAAGACCTAACGCATGGCTTCGCCCTCTCCAATCACGGCATCATCATGGAGATTCCACCCCAGGCCACGGCATCCGTGACCTTCACGGCGGATCGTCCAGGCGTGCATTGGTTCTATTGCCAGTGGTTCTGCCATGCCCTCCATATGGAGATGCGTGGTCGCATGCTGGTCAAACCGAAGGGCTGATGTCTGTTCGGCTCACAGCCGTATGCCTGGCGGCAGCGGCCGGCCTCGTTATCGCGGCCGGCTGTCTGCCCCAGGCCCATGCGGCAACCGTTAACATCGAAGCCGGCGGCGGGCGTCTCAAACAGGCGCTCGCCGCAGCCGGCGACGGTGATGTTCTCGTGCTCGGACCCGGCGTGCATGCCGGGCCGGCGCTCATCGAGCGGCCGGGGATCCGGCTTGAAGGCAGCACCGGCGCTATTATCGACGGCGGCGGAACCGGCCAGGTGGTCACCATCATGGCAGCCGATGTCGTCGTGCGTGGTCTGGTGATCCGCAATTCGGGCGAGGATTTCGACACTGTCGATGCCGGCGTTTTTATCGGCAAACCCGGTGACGCCGCGCTGATCGAGAACAATAAAATCGAAAATAATCTGTTTGGTGTTTATCTGCATGGCCCAGATGCTGCGATCGTTAGCGGCAACAAAATATTTGGCCGTGCCGGCGTGCGCATGAATGACCGTGGCAACGGCGTGCATATATGGAATTCGCCGGGCTCGGTTATCGAGAATAATGATATCCGCTCGGGCCGCGACGGTATTTTCGTCACCACCAGCTCGGGCAATATTTTTCGCGCCAATCACTTCCAGGATCTGCGCTTCGCCATTCATTACATGTACACCAACGACGCCGAAATCAGCGCCAATGTGAGCTACGGCAATCACCTCGGCTACGCCCTGATGTATTCCCACCGCCTGGTGATCCAGGATAATCTTTCGGAGGGCGACCGCGAGCATGGCATGGCGTTTAACTTCGCCAATGAATCGCGGCTCAGCGGCAATGTCATCCGTGGCGCCGGCGATAAATGCGTCTTTCTCTATAATTCCAACAAGAACGAAATCACCGGCAATCATTTCGAAGGCTGCGATATCGGCATTCATTACACCGCCGGCTCGGAGCGCAATATCATTTCCGGCAATGCCTTCATCGCCAACCAGACCCAGGTGAAATATGTCGGCAGCCGTTGGCTCGATTGGTCGCATGCCGGTAAAGGCAATTATTGGAGCGACAACACCGCCTTCGATCTCAATGGCGACGGCATCGCCGATACGCCCTACAAACCCAACGATCTGGTCGATCAGGTGATGTGGCGCCATCCGGTGGCCAAGCTCCTGCTGACCAGTCCGGCGGTGCAAATTCTGCGTTGGGCGCAGGAGAGCTTTCCCGGGCTGCATCCCGGCGGCGTGATCGATTCCGCGCCCTTGATGCACCCCCCTGATACCAAGCCGTCGATACCAAGGAGGTATGCGGAGCGATGAGCAGGGACATTATTGCGCTTGATGGTTTAAGCAAAACATATGGTGCCGACGAAGTGGTGAAGGCTGTGTCCTTTACGCTCGCACCGGGCGAGAGCGTGGCGCTGCTCGGCCATAACGGCGCCGGCAAAACCACCTTGATGAAGCTGATGCTCGGGCTGATCCGCCCGAGCGGCGGTACGGTGAACGTGCTTGGCGCCGAGCCCGGCACGCGCGCCGGGCGCGATGCGCGGCGTGATATCGGCTTTTTGCCAGAGAGCGTTGCCTTTCAGGGCTCGATGACCGGTATCGAATTGCTGCGTCATTACGCCCGGTTGAAGCGCGCTCCGCTCAAGCAATGCAACGATCTCCTGGAGCGCGTCGGCCTGACCGCGGCGGCGAAGAAACGCATCAAGACCTATTCCAAAGGCATGCGCCAGCGTCTCGGCCTGGCCCAGGCATTATTGGGCGATCCCAAACTGCTGTTGCTCGACGAGCCCACCACCGGCCTCGATCCGGCGTCGCGGCAAAGCTTCTATGCCACCCTGCACCGCCTCACCGAAGAGGGTGTCTCGGTGTTGTTGTCGTCGCATGCATTGACCGAGGTCGAAGCCCAGACCGACCGGGTGGCGATCATGAATAATGGCGTTTTGGTGGCGTGCGGCACGTTGGCGGAGCTGCGCCAGGCGGCCGAATTGCCGGTCCATATCGAGGTTCAGGTGGGCAATGGCGAGGATGCGGCGACGGTGGCCGCGATGGATCGCTCTGCGCTCCGCATCAACAATCATGCGGTCGATTTCAATTGCCGGCCAAGCCGAAAAATGGCGCTCGTGCGCCAGATCGCCGAGCTCGGGGTGGTGGTTCAGGATATGGAAATTCACCCGCCCTCGCTCGATGCGCTCTATGCCCATTTCCGCGATCAGGAGAAACGCCCATGAACACGGTCCTCATTATCGCAAGCAAGGAAATCCGCGACGGCATGCGCAATCGCTGGGTCTTGGCCGCCACGTTGCTGTTGGGTTTGCTGGCGTTGGCGTTGGCGCTGGTCGGCAGCGCGCCGGCCGGCTCTGTCGCGGCGACGCGCCTCGACGTGACCGTGGTCGGCCTCTCCTCGTTGAGTATTTTTCTCGTGCCGTTGATCGCACTTCTGCTGTCCTATGAAGCCATTGTCGGTGAGATCGAGCGCGGCACGATGTTTCTGTTGCTGGCCTATCCGGTGGCGCGCTGGCAGGTCGTGCTCGGCAAGTTTATCGGCCATGTCGCGATTCTCAGCTTTGCCACGGTGGTCGGCTTCGGCGTCGCCGGATTGACCGTCGGCACCGGCGCCGGCGGCAATGCGGAGAGCTGGCGCGCCTTTGGCGCCCTGATTGGCTCGTCGGTGCTGCTCGGTGCGGTGTTCGTCGCGCTCGGCTATCTGATCAGCGCCGCCGTGCGCGACCGTGGCACCGCCGCCGGCCTTGCTGTCGCGGTGTGGCTGGTCTTCGTCGTGCTTTACGACATGGCGCTGCTCGGCGTGCTGGTCGCCGATGAGGGGCAGTTGGTGGGCCAGCAATTGTTCCGCTATCTGATGCTGTTCAATCCGGCCGATGCCTACCGCATGTTCAACCTGTCGGGTGACGGCAATGTCGCCCTGATGTCCGGCATGGCCGGCCTCAGCCAGCAGGCAGCGTTCAGCGCCGGCCTGTTGCTCGCGGTGTTGGCGGCCTGGGTCGCCATTCCACTCGCCGCCGCCGGCACGCTTTTGGGAAGGAGAGAATTATGAACCGCGTCCTGATGGTTTTAGTGCTTGCCCTCATTGTTTTGCCGCTTGCCGCCTGTGGTGACGAGGGCGATAAACCGCCACCCCCGGCGGTGGAGCTGACGCAGGATGCGATCGGCTATTACTGCAATATGGTGGTGGCCGAGCATATGGGGCCGAAGGGTCAGATTCATCTTGCAGGCACGGCCGAGCCGCTCTGGTTCTCTTCGGTGCGCGACGCCATCGCCTTCACCATGCTGCCGGAAGAGGTCAAATCCATCGCCGCGATCTACGTCAACGACATGGCGGTGGCCGATTGGGATTCGCCCGAGCCGGGCAGTTGGATCGAGGCGCGCGATGCCTGGTATGTCGTCGGCTCGTCGAAAGCGGGCGGCATGGGCGCGCCCGAAGCGGTGCCCTTTTCCAAACAGGAGGCCGCGCGGGAATTCGCCGGCTTCTATGGTGGCGAGGTGATGGCCTTCGCAGCCGTCCCCGAAGACTTTATCCTTGGCGCTGTCGAGACACCGGATCGCAAAATGACGCATATGGAGTCCGGTGACGCGCACCAACATGACGGCCATTCGCAATGACGGCAGCCATGAACAGGCGTCGTTTCATCGCCATCTCGGCGGCGGCCTTGGGTCTTTCCGTTGGCGCTGGGATCGGCGGTGCAAACGCCGGCAGCGGCGCACTGCACCGCTGGAGCGGTACGGCGCTCGGTGCGCGCGCCTCCATTCTGTTGCATCACCCCGATGGCGCGCGGGCAGAGGCGCTGCTCGATGAGTGCGTGCGCGAGATTGCCCGGCTCGAGGCGGTGTTCAGTATCTACCGCGCCGATTCCGCGCTCTCCCGTCTCAACCGCGAGGGCCGCCTCGACGCGGCGCCGCTTGACCTCATTCACCTGCTCGGCGAGAGCCGGCGTTTCTCACGCCTGAGCGGCGGCGCGTTTGATGTTTCCGTGCAGCCCCTGTTTGCGCTGCATGCGCGTTACCGCGACGCCGGCGAAAGGCCCGGCATGGCCGAGATTGACGCGGCGCGCGCGCTGGTCGATTACCGCCAGGTCGAAATTTCCGCCACCCGTATCGCGCTCGCCCGACCGGGCATGGCGCTCACCCTGAACGGCATCGCCCAGGGCTATATCACCGACCGCGTGGCCGAGCTGCTGCGCGCCCGCGCCATGGATCAGGTGTTGGTGAATTTGGGCGAAGTGCGCGGCCTCGGCCGGCATCCCTCCGGGCGGGCGTGGCAGGTCGGGCTCGAGAATCCGCCCGGGAACAATAGCCCGCTGCGACGCATTAATCTTAAAGAGGACAGCCCCGCCATGGCGACTTCGGCGACGCACGGTTTTTGGTTCGGTGCTGCGCACGGCCGCCATCATCTGCTCGATCCGGCAAGTGGCGCCAGCGCCATGCGACACGCCAGCGTTTCCGTTTGCGCGCGCGATGCCATGACGGCGGATGCGCTATCCACCGCACTGGCCATATTGCCGCGCGACCGTGCGGCGGATTGCCTGCGGGCGGCGGCGCCGGCGACGGCCTATTTCACGGCATGGGATGGCGCACAGTCGACCCTGCTCTAGCAATCCATTTTGCGGCTGAGAATCTGCGTCATCTCCGAGCCGTGCTGCTCGAAGCCGGCGGCATAAAGCAGCGGCATCAGCCAGGCGTCATGCGCTTCGAGGCAGAGCGCCACCTTGGCGCAATTGAGCTCGTTAACCAGGGACGGGATTGCATCGACCAGCGCCATGGCGACGCGCGGCCGGTCAATCGTATCGACGACAACGAATGAATCGATGATGACACGTTCGCCGTCGCTGAGATGGGGGCCGACGAAATAGCTGAACATGCCGCGCAGATAGCCGCGCGGCGATTCGACCACGATGATGCCGCATTTCGAAATCGCGTTTTCCGTTGCCGTCAGGCGCGCGGCATAGTCTTGCCATGTCTCCAGGCTGAGGCCACCGGCTTGCGACTGCAGCAAGGGAAACGCCTGCGCGATCTGATCCCGCTGAAGGCGGGTAACGGTGTATTGCTCAAATGGCGTCACGAAGCACCTCGTGCAACTTGAGCAAATTATGACAATCTTAAGGATTAGCGGCCTTGATTCAGATCATCTGCACCGAGCAGTTGCGTGCGACAATTTGGCAGGTACTTGCGACAATTTGGCAGATTGTATCAAACCCCAAGAAGGATAAATCTATCCATGGTTAATGACGGACCAAACCAATCCGGGTAAGGTCACTGACTGGGAGAAAATAGCATGACGGTCGAGTTGAAAGGGCTTCCCAAAGCAAGGGCAAAACGCGGACCATGGAGCACACCCTGTGCCGCGCATGACTGCCGCGCCTGTGAAATACGCGGTCTGACCTTTTGCGCCGGCCTGGACGCAAGTGAAGTCGCGACGCTCTCGTCCATTTCGCGCCGCATGCATTTCGCCAAACGCCATATCATTTTTCAGGAAGGCGACACTGCCGATGTTGTTTACAACGTCACCAAGGGCGCGGTGCGGCTTTTCAAATTAACGCCCGACGGGCGCCGTCAGGTGACCGGCTTTCTCCTGCCCGGTGATTTTCTCGGCCTCGGCAGCCGCCAGGGCTACGCTTACGGCGCCGAAGCCATTACCGAAGTCGAGCTCTGCCGCTTTGAGCGCGACAAACTCGAAATTTTGTTCGAAAGCCATCGTGGCTTGGAGCGGCGCCTGTTTGAGATTGCCAATGACGAACTGGCCGTGGCGCAGGACCAAATGCTGTTGCTCGGCCGCAAGACGGCGAAGGAGCGCATGGCCTCCTTCCTGCTCAAATTGTCGGAGCGCGAGGAATTGCGCGGCGGGCGCGACCGGGCGGTCTATCTTCCCATGGTGCAGGAAGATATCGCGGACTATCTCGGCCTCACCATCGAAACGGTCAGCCGCACCATCTCCCAGCTCAAGCGCGATGGCTTGATACGGCAATCCTCGACGCATGAGTTTGAACTGCTCAGCACCGAAGGCCTGGAAGATATTTCTGAGCCGATGTAGCGGCGAATACCTCCCCTGATCGCTGGAGCACCATGGAAATGGTGCTCCTTTTTTTGGATGTTGATCCAGCTCAACATCCGGAATCCATGACATGGTTACAATTAACCATAGTGGCGCTATCAGCTGGAAACGGCGATCGCCGGGTTGAATTCAGCTGAGCGCGGGATCAACCTTGAGGAGATCGACGATGAGCTTGCGAGATTTGACTCCGTGGCGCTCGCGCAATCGCACATTGCCTAGCGCCCTGTTGAACAACCCGTTCCACCTACATTATCCGGAATTTGACCGCTGGTTCGATGCGTTCGCGCGGGACATGGATTTTGATCGGCTGGGCGGCGAAAGCGGCGTGCTTGCACCCGAAATCGACATCAGCGAAACGGACAAGGCATTCGCGGTTAAGGCTGACCTGCCCGGTGTGGAAGAGAAGGATGTGGACGTTTCCGTTGCCGATGGCGTTCTCACCCTGAAAGGCGAGCGGCGGACGGAGAAGGAAACGAAGGAGACGAAGCTTCACCGGGTCGAGCGCTCTTACGGCACCTTTGAACGGGTGATGTCCTTGCCCGCGGATATCGATGAAGCGAAAATTTCGGCCAGCTTCAAGAAAGGCGTTCTCACCGTAACGCTGCCAAAGAAGCCGGCGGCGAAGAAAGCGGCGAAGAAAATCTCCGTCAAGACGGCATAACCCATATAGCGGCGCGCCTGAGGCCGCGTGACAGCGCGGCCGCAGGACAATAAGGAGATTTGTGATGGTGGAGAGTACGCGCCCGCCTTGGCACCCGGAAGAGCCGTTCGGCGGTATGTTCGAACCATTGCGCGGTCTCAGCCCGCGTGTTACCGGGTTTTTCGCCCCGCTTGCCGATGCGTCGGCGAGCGGGAAGGAATATCTTATCCATATCGAATTGCCCGGCGTGAAAGCGGAAGATATCGACGTCAGTATCCATGACAATATGATCATGGTGCGCGGTGAAAAACGGAGCGACCATGATCAGCAAGGCCGAAGCTATTTCTTTTCGGAGCGGATGTACGGTAATTTTTACCGCTCATTCCGTTTGCCTCCGGATATCCGGGGTGAAGAGATTCGTGCCGATTTAGAAGACGGTATCCTGATTGTCCGAGTTGAGAAAAGTGCCGCCCCAAACAAGAGCGCGCGTAAAATTCCGGTACGCAAGGCGTAATTCCAATGCGCGCGGCAAATGGCCAAGGTAACGGGCGTGGTGCGCCTCCTCTGTGTTTGGATGATGGCTGCGGTGGTTCTGTCCGCCGCAGCCAGTCCGGCAGCGGCCAGACCGCCCGAAGGAAAACTCAACTACATTGTCAAGAATTTCTGTGTCATGTGTCATGGCGCCCAGTTGCAAGGCGGCAGCGGGCCACCGCTTCAGCCGTCCTATTTGCGCGCCAAATCCAACCGCCAGCTCTTGACGACATTGCTGTATGGCCACGAGCCGGCGGCGATGCCGGCTTGGGCCGGCAGCTTATCCCGCTCGGAAGCCATTTGGCTGATCCAAAAACTTCGCGTCGGCGCGGTCATAGAGCCATAACCGTGATAGGCCGCTGGGGGTCGGGCGTTAGGCGGGTTTGTCCGCAATTTCCTGCAATTCGGCCTGCGACAGGGTTTCCTGCTCGAGCAACGCGGCGGCGCCGGCATCCAATTGGGCGCGGTGCGCGGCGAGAAGCGTTGCAGCGCGTTCGAAGGCGGCCGCCACCAGATCACGCACCGCGCAATCGATTTCCCGCGCGGTCTCTTCGCTAAAGTCTCTTTGGCGCATCATCCCGGGCACCTGGTCGAGATAGGGCGATGGGTCGCTTTCATAGCTCATCTGTCCGAGCGTGGCGTCCATGCCGAATCGGGTCACCATATTGCGGGCAATGTCGGTGGCCCGGGCGAGGTCATCCTGGGCGCCGGTGGAGAGTTCGTCGAACACCAGACGCTCGGCCGCGCGCCCGCCCAGCAGCACCGTCATTTTATTTTCAAGCTCGTGGCGCGTCATCAGGAAGCGGTCCTCGGTCGGTCGCTGAATGGTGTAGCCGAGCGCGCCGATGCCGCGCGGAATGATTGAGACCTTGTGGACAATATCCGAGCCCGGCGTGTGAAGCGCCGACAGCGCATGGCCCATTTCGTGATAGGCGACCACTTTGCGCTCCACCGGGCCGAGCAGGCGGCTGCGTTTCTCCAGCCCGGCGACAATTCTCTCGATGGCGCGGGTGACATCTTCCATGGTCACCGATTTGGCTTTGCGCCGAGTGCCGAGAAGCGCCGCCTCATTGACCAGATTGGCCAAATCCGCCCCGGTAAAACCCGTGGTCAGGGCGGCGATCTTTTCCGCCTCCACATCCGGTGCGAGGCGTACCTTGCGCAGATGCACGTTGAGAATTTGCTGGCGCCCCAGCTTATCCGGCCGATCGACAAGAATTTGCCGGTCGAAGCGGCCGGCGCGCAGCAGCGCCGGATCGAGGATTTCCGGGCGATTGGTTGCGCCAAGCAGGACGATTCCGGAACTCGAATCGAACCCGTCCAACTCGGCCAGCAGTTGATTCAGGGTTTGCTCTTTTTCGTCATGGCCGCCGCTCATCGGGCCAATGCCACGCGCCCGGCCGACCGCGTCCAGTTCATCGATAAAAATGATGCACGGCGCCTGTTTACGGGCTTGCTCAAACAGGTCACGCACGCGCGATGCACCGACGCCAACGAACATTTCGACAAATTCGGAGCCGCTAATCGAGAAAAACGGAACCCCCGCCTCACCCGCAACGGCACGCGCGAGTAGTGTCTTTCCGGTGCCGGGCGGACCGACCAATAAAATGCCTTTCGGCAATCGGGCGCCGAGGCGGCCATAACTCTCCGGCCGGCGCAGAAACTCGATGATTTCCTGAAGCTCTTCCTTGGCTTCATCGACGCCCGCCACATCGTCGAAGGTGACATCCACCTGGCGTTCCATATAGACACGCGCCTTGCTCTTGCCGACTTCCATATAGCTGCCGCCCAACCCACCGAGCCCCCCCTTTGTGGCGATGCGGCGAAACAGAAAAAACCAAATGCCGACAAATATAAGGGCCGGCAGGACCCACGAAAGAACAGTGCCGAGAATTGTTTTGTCGGTGGTGCCGCCAAAGCGCACATCATGTGCTTCCAGGCGCTCAGCAATATCGGGATCAACCCGATAGGTTTCGAAAAATTCCACTTCCTCGTCCGATTCAACCCGGTATTTTCCCCGGATGCGGGATTCGCTGACGGTCAACTCCGCAACATTGCCGGCATCCAACTCGGCCAGAAATTCGCTGTAGGTGAGCTTGTCCACGGTTTGCTGCCCGAGCCAAAAATACTGCAGCAGCAATAAGGCGCCGATGGCGACGAGCAGGTACCAGAAATGAAAACTCATTTTCCTGTCCATCGCCTTCCTCCCTCAGACCCCAGGCGCTGGGGCGCCTGCCGGGTGGCGCACGTTCAATGGGCCATAAAGACCGGCACCGTCATGGTTTCGAGCAGATGCTGGGAGACGCCGCCGAGGATGAATTCGCGCAGGCGGGAATGGCCGTAAGCACCCATAACGATCATGTCGACGCCGAGGTCGGCACATTCCGAGAGCAAAATATCGCCGACCGAAATATCGCCCGATACGGTCCGTATGGCTTCGGCATTGACGCCGTGACGGGCGAGATGGGCCGAAATGTCGAAGCCGGCAATGTGTGCGTCTTCGGGTGGATCGATACTGAGGATCGAAACCTTGTCGGCGCGGCGCAACAGCGGCATGGCGTCATGCACGGCCCGGCTCGCTTCGCGGCTGCCATTCCAGGCGATCAGCGGGTACTTGGCGGCGGCGGTGAAATTGCCGGCATAGGGGATCACCAACAGCGGCCGGCCGGAAGCGGTGACGGTGTGGACGGGCAATCCGCGCGTCTGCGCGGCATCCTCCGCGTTGGGGTCCGCCTGGCCCATGAGAACCAAATCGGCATAGCGCGCCTGGAGCGGCAGAATATCGTCAGCGAAGCCCTTTTCGAGGCGCCATTCGAGCGAGACGCCGTGGCTCTCGGCGCGCTGCTCGACCATGGCGCGCAAACGCTTCGCCTGTTGTTTGGCGTCGGCAAAATAATCCTTCTCGGCCTCGGCGATGGCGCCGGCGGCGCCAACCGCAAAGACGCCCAGCGGCGGGTAGGCCAGGGGCGCGATGCAGCGCAGCACAATCAAATGGGATTGATCGATGGCGGCAAATTCGAACGCGATCTCAAGGCGCATATCGTCCCGATCGCTGCCGTCGAGTAGCTGGAGAATTGTTTTATAAGCCATGTCGACCCCCATCCCTATGTTGCGTGGCTGAATAGCAATTTCATGCTACGCCGCCTGAACGGAATTCCCATGATATTAATCAATATTTTCAGCCAAGCATAATGGGCGGGACAATAAGACGGGGTTTTGGTGCTTTGCGCAGGCGCGGCCAATCGGTAGAGTTCGCCCATTCATCTGTAATTTATTCAGTGATGTCATGCGAAATTGGGGCATAGCGACACATATTCTTGTCGCAGCCATTATCGGCTTGGCGATCAGCGTTGTCCTCGGCTTGAATCAAATGTTCGAGAAGCGCGAATCATTCCAGACCGACCCGCGTCTCGAAATATGGCTGGTCTCGCAGGTCGAGCTTGAACATCTCCGCCTGATCGGCGCCCTCGATCTCTATCACGAAGCAATCGAAGCAAATCTTGGCGCCGAAGCAACGGCCGAACTGGGTAAGTTTTTGTCCCATATGGACATTTTCCGGGGCAACCTTGTTGTGCTCAGCCAGGGCGAGGAAGCAAAACATTTGCGCGACGTCGAGGGGCTGAGCCAAACGGCCGATCGCGCGATCGCGACACTGGAGACGATCGAGCCGGAGATAGCCGATTTGGCGCTCGATGACGGCCCGGTCTATCGCTCGGTGCGCGATGCGTTGTCGGCACTAAGCGGACCGATTCACACGATGGTGCAGAATACGACCGATCACGAGCGCGAATTGCGGCTCGAAAACGCTTCGGCGCGCAGCGACATATTTTGGCAAGTGATCGGATATTTTGTCGGCATCCTGGTGTCGGGAACGATTCTGATTTTGTTTTTGATTTGGCAGAACCGCGAAACCAAAAAACTGTTGGGCCGCGCCGGCGAAGCCGAGGCCCGCGCCAATGATGCCAGCACCCATCTGATGTTTGCGATTGAAAGTTTTCCCGACGGCTTTGCCCTTTTCGATCAGGACGGAAAGCTGCAAATTTGCAATGCGCGCTATTTGACGATTTTTCCCAAAGTCGCGGATATTGCGACCCCCGGGCGCTCGGTGGAAGAGTTGGCGCGCGAAGCGGTATTGCGCGGCCAGCTCTGGGAAAATGGTGCCGATAACTGGGTTGATGAACATCTTAGGCTGTTTGCCCTGAATGAAAGTTTTGAGGAGCAACGGCTGAATGATGGCCGTTGGATTCATGTCAGAAGCCGAAAAACCGCTGATGGGTTCAATGCGGTGGTCTACACCGATGTGACAAACATGAAGAGCCGCGAGGCCGAGCTCGCGCAAAACTCCACGCGCCTGGAAATCGCCTTGGACAAGGAGGTCGAGTTGAGCTCGATGAAATCGAATTTTGTCGCCACCGCGTCGCATGAATTCCGCACCCCGATGACGACGATTTTTTCCGCCGCCGATTTGCTGCATCACTACGGCCAACACATGGACGATGCGCAAAAAAGCGCCTATCTCGAAGAGATCAAGCAGGAGGTCAGCGAAATGACCCGGTTGCTTGACGATATCCTGCTGGTGCGCAAGCTCGAAGCCGGCATGTTCTCCTTCAACCCGGAAGAGTCAGACCTTGGGTCCCTGTTGCGCAACCTCGTGCGCGCTTCGCAATATCTTGCCGGCAAGAACAAATCCGTCAGTCTGAATATCGAGTGCGACAGTTCAACCGCCATGATCGACAACAGCCTGATGCGTCATATCGTCAACAATCTGCTCTCCAATGCGATAAAATATTCTCCCGATGGCAAACCGGTCTCCGTCACTTTGGCGCGGCTGAATGGTGATTTGATTCTCGATGTTGCCGATCAGGGAATCGGTATTCCCGAGGCCGATATCGATCGGGTATTCGAGACCTTTTTCCGGGCGGAGAATTCAGCCGGATTTGGCGGCACCGGGCTCGGCCTGAGCGTGGTCAAAACAGCGGTCGAATTGCATGGCGGAAAGATCAGCGTCGATAGCGCGGTCAATGAGGGAACGGTCTTTACGGTTCGCATTCCCGACAGGCCAGCGTGATCCGCCCGGCTTAGCGCGTCGCGACGCCGAGGCGGTGGGCGCGGGTGAGCAAAAAAGCGACGACCAGGAAGTTCATCGCGTTGAAGGCCAGCGCGTTGATGAAGGAAACGGTGTAGGAGCCGGTCAGGTCATAGAGAAATCCGGCCAGCCAGCCGCCGAGCGCCATACCGAGAATGGTAAAGAACAGCGCCGTGCCGATGCGCCAGCCGGCCTCGCCGGCGGGAAAGAAAGTGCGCACGATAATGGCGTAGGACGGCACCACGCCGCCTTGCGAAAGGCCAAAACAAGCGGAAATGATGTAAAGCGCCGTCATGCTGTCGGCGGCGAGAAAAGCGGCCAGCACCACGCCTTGCAGGCCGCCGCCGAGCAGCAGCGTGCGCAGGCCGCCGATGCGGTCCGAAATCCAGCCCGAAACGAGTCGCGAAATGATGCCGCAGCCGAGCATGAGCGAGAGCATTTCGGCACCGCGCTGGGCGGAAAATCCGAGATCGGTGGCATAGGCGACGATATGCACCTGCGGCATCGACATGCCGACGCAGCAGCCAATGCCGGCTAGGCAAATGGTGCATTGCAGCATGTTGGGCGCGAGGCCGAGCGGCCGCTTGAAGCGGCTTTCGCGCTCTCTCGTTTTGGCCGTCAGGAGATGTGGGGGCTTGCGATAAAGCAGCGCCGAGAGCGGCACCATGGTCGCGAGACAAATATAACCGACCGTGACAAAGGCCGAACGCCAGCCGTCCGAATCGATCAAATATTGCAATATGGGCGGCCAGATGGCGCCGGCGAAATAGGAGCCCGAAAGGACAAAGGCAACGGCGAGGCCGCGCCGTCCGGTAAACCAATGGGAAATATCGGCGATAATCGGCGTAAACACGGCGGATGAGCCAAGCATGCCGGCCAACAGTGCGATGGCGGCGAAAAACTGCCACAGATTATCCGCCTGGGCCGAGAGAATAAGGCCAATGGGGAGCAAAATACTGCCGATCAGGGCCGGCACAATGGTGCCATAGCGGTCGGCAATGCGGCCATGGGCGATATTGCCGATACCATAACCAAGCATGAACAGGGCGTAAGGCAGCGAGCCGACACCGCGCGAGATGCCGAATTCGGCGGCAATCGGCTTGAGGCCGACAATGCCGACATACATGCCGACCGTCCCCACCGTCATCAGGCCGAGCGAGGCAAAGAGGCGAATGAGGGGATAGACGCCGCCGGAACTGTAAGGCGCTTGATCGTTCATAAAGCGGATATATACCGGAATTATTGTTTGGAGACCGCCGGCATTGGCTTGTGCCCGCGTGCAGGGTATGACCGTATCCCAACGATTGAAACCTTTCATACGGCATTCGTGCAGGGGAGTGAATAATGGCGGACCGCGCCAGCGAACATAATCCACCCACCACCCACCCATACGCCGCCGCCGAGCTGGTGCTCGACGCGGTGCCTGAGGATGAACGTCTCTGGGTGCCGATGGTTGAGGGCGTGTGGTTCCGCCCGCTGATGTTCAACACCGTGCAGGGCGGCTGGTGCCATCTCATCCGTGTGCGCAAGGCCGGCCTGGTCAGCCGCCACCGCCACCCCGACCCGGTGCACGGCCTGGTGCTAAAGGGCGCGTGGCGCTATTTGGAGCATGACTGGGTGGCGACGGAAGGCACCTATATTTTCGAGCCGCCGAGTGAGACCCATACTCTGGTGGTCGATGAGGGTGTCGGCGAGATGATCACATTTTTTCAGGTCACCGGCTCGTTGCACTATGTCGACGAGGCGGGCAAGGCGATCGGCTTTGATGACGTCTTCACCCGCATCGACCTGGCTCGGGCGCATTATGAGGAAGTCGGCCTCGGCGCGGATTATGTAAAAAACTTCGTGCGTTGAGAACGCGTCGTGAAAAATACGCATCCCCGGAATGCACCATGCATTCCGGCAAGGGCGACTGCCCGCCCGAGTTATCGAGGTAGCCAGGGTCGCGGATGCGCCCGCCCGGCGTCTGAGGGCTTTTATTATTAAGCCGGAAAGCCGGCTTTGAGAAGCGCATCGCGGTGATGCGCCGTGTCGGCTTCGAACTGATAGGGCGTGCGCTGTAACTCGGCTTCGACCGAGAAATCCGGTTTTTGCTCGAGCGCCCGCGCCGCCTCCGTTTCCGCTGCGGCCTTGTTGCCGAGCGCTGCGTGGCAGGCGGCGAGCGCGGCGCGCTGCACATGGCCCAGTTTGGGCGAGCGTTTGAAAGCCTCGATCGCCTCCTGATATTGGCGCGCCGCGAAATGGGCCATGCCGAGATGAACCGCACGGCGGTCGGCTTCTGACGGGTCCAGCCGCATGGCCTTTTCGATCCAGCCGATCGCTTCTTCCGCTTCGCCGAACCTGATAAGCATTTCGCCGCGCTGCGAGACAATGCGCGGGTCGTTCGGGTTGAAGGCATAGGCGCGGTCCTGATGAAAGCGCGCCTTTTCGAAATTACCGTGAACGAGAACTTCGAGCTCGGCGAGAATGCGGTGGCACTCGGCGTCGTCGTCCTCATGCGCTTCGAGCGCTTCCGCCGCCGGCGCCATCAGTTTGAAGACTTCTTCCTCCTCGATATAGCCGGCGCCCCAGGCCTGGCCGAGAATGCAGGAATGCCAGGCATAGGCCTGGCCGAATTCGGGATCGAGCTCGATCGCCTTCTCCGCCATTTCGATGGCCTTGGCGTTGTCCTCCTTGGTGCGCTTGTGGTGATGATCCTTGGCGCGCAGGAGATAATCGTAGGCCGCCATATTCTCTGTCGGCTTCTTCTTGCTTTCCTCGAGGCGCGCCGCTTCCACCCGGCGCGGCAGATTGGCGACGATCACCTGGGTGATTTCGTCCTGAACCTCGAACACATCCTCCATCTCGCGGTCATAGCGCTCGGCCCAGAGATGGTGTCCGGTCGCGGCGTCGATAAGCTGCACCGTAATGCGCAACCGGTTGCCCGCCTTGCGCACGCTGCCCTCGACGACATAGCGCACGCCAAGCTCGCGCCCCACCTCGGAAATATCGACCGCCTTACCCTTGTAGGTGAAGGTGGTGTTGCGCGCAATCACGAACAGATCGTGATGGCGCGACAGTTCGGTAATGATGTCTTTGGTCATGCCGTCGACGAAATATTCCTGCTCCTCGTCCTTGCTCATATTGTCGAAGGGAAGGACGGCGATGCTCGGTTTTGCCGCTTCCGTGCTCTCGCCGCTCGCCGCGTTTTCGCCGCTTGCGGCGCTTTCCGGCGCGGCTTCTGAGCCGGCTCGGGAGATGCGATAGGTGCGCACCGGCTGGTCGATATTCTTGACCGATTTCTCGCCGAGATCGTCAAATCCGATATCGAGCTTGTTGCGCACCTGATCGTAGACGGTGCCGGAAATATAGATGCTGTCGGGCTCGGCGATCTGTTCGAGGCGGGCCGCGATATTGACGCCGTCGCCCAATATGTCGTCGTCGCTGATCATCACATCGCCAAGATTAATGCCGATGCGAAAGCGCATGCAGCGCTCTTCCGGCACATCGATATTGCACGCCGCGATGCCTTCCTGCATGGCCAGTGCGCAGCGCACCGCCTCGACGGCGCTGGCGAATTCGGCCAGCACGCTGTCACCGCCGGTGGCGACAATGCGCCCGCCTTTCTCCGCCACGCAGCCGTCAATCGACTGGCGGCAGGCCCGCAGCGTATTGAACGTGCCTTCCTCGTCGTCGCCCATCAGGCGGCTGTAGCCGACCACATCGGCGGCCAGAATGGCGACCAATCGGCGTTTTATGGCGTCTTCGGCCATGCGTTCCTATCCTGCAATAATGTCTTGCCTAGCAGTTTATGTGGCTCGCCCGGGCGAGACAACAAGTGGGCGTATTGTTAGTTAACGGTAATAACGATGCGCCCGACGGCGCGGCGCTCGAGCAGTTCGGTCATCGCGGCTGGAACCTCCTCCAGGGCGAAGCGTTGGCTGACCAGTGGCTTGAGCTTGCCGTCCTGCCACCAGGCGACGAGTTCCTCGACGCTGGCGCGTAGTTGATCAGGCCGGCGCTGGCGGAAGTAGCGCAGCGACGAACCCATCGCCGAGCGGTGTTTGACCAACAGGCGATTGGCCGGGATTTGCGGAATACCGCCGACAAAGCCGATCACCAATATGCGCCCGCCCCAGGCGAGCGAGGACAGCGCCTCGTCGAAAAGGTCGCCGCCGACCGGGTCGTAGCACACATCGGCGCCTTCGCCATTGGTCAGTTCGGCGACGGATTTCTTCAGGCTGTTGCTCTTATAGTCGATCAACTGGTCGGCGCCGCGGGCGCGCGCGATTGCGAGCTTTTCGGCGCTCGAGGCGCCGGCGATCACCGTCGCGCCGAGCGCCTTGCCGATCTCCACCGCCGTCAGGCCGACGCCGCCCGAGGCGCCGAGCACCAGCATGGTCTCGCCGGCTTCCAGTTTGGCCTGCCAGCGGATGGCGACGTGCGAGGAGATATAGCCGATGAGAAAGGTCGCGGCGGTCTCATCGTCCATTTCCGCCGGCACGGGAAAACAATCCGTCTCATCGGCGACCGCCTGCTCGGCAAAGCCGCCAAAGCCCAACAGCGCCATCACCCGGTCGCCCGGCTTGAAACGCGTCACGGCGCTGCCGCATTGAATGACCTCGCCCGCCGCCTCGAGGCCCGGCGCAAAGGGGAAGTCGGGCCGGGTTTGATAACGGCCCTGGATCATGATGGTGTCGGCAAAATTTACGCAGGATGCCGTCACCTTGATCAGCACTTGGTTCTGGTCCGGTTGGGGCGGCTCGAATTCCTCAAGGCGGAGTTGATCCGGCGTGCCCCAGGCGCGGCAGATTATCGCTCGCATCATTTCTCCCTAATTACGCAACGCATCCAGAGCCTTTTCAACCGCCTCGCGGTTGGGGCCGTCGGTTGGTAACAGGTCGAGCAGGCGATTCCAATAGCCACGCGCCGCCGCATTGTCGCCCGCCGCCGCTTCGGCATAACCGAGGAACCACAGCGCCTCGCGCTGCTCCGGATCGAGCCCGATGATCTGGCGATAAAGCGCGATCGCCTGGGGAGGGAATTCCGTCGCCTCGCCGGCGGCATTCATCACCGCGCGGGCATAGTCGCCAAGCACGGCGGTATCCTCCGGTGCCAGCTCGGCCGCCCGGGCATAGGCGTCGCGCGCTTCGGCGTGGCGCAACAGCACCGAATAGGAGCGCCCCAGGCGCATCCAGCCTTGCAGATCATCCGGATTTTCCTCAAGACGCTCGGCCAGGCGCGCCACCATGGTGGCGATCATTTGCGTCCGTTCCTCGGCGCTCATCTCGCCTGCCGCGGCGACATCCTCGGCGCTTGGGCCGGGTTCCGTCGCTGCGCCAGCGCCCTCCAACTCGGCGACGCGTTGCTCCGCCGCTTCCGCCTTATCGTTCTCGCCGAGCACGCGGTAGGCATTGGCGAGGCGTTGCCAGCCGGCCAGATTGTCCGGCTCGGTTTCGAGGCGCTCGGCCAGGCGCGCCACCATCGAGCGGATCATTTCCTGGCGTTCCTCGGGCGTCATGTCGGCGGCCGCCGCCATATCCTCCTGGCTTGGCCCCGGCGCCGCATCCTCGGCGCGCAATGCCGGCGCGGAGGGAATTTCACTGAGCTCGATGCCGCTTTCCTCGGCGGCTTGGCGCATCAGGGTGACAAGATCCCGGCGCCACGGCGCGTCCGCCGGCGTCTCCGCCGCCAGCTTGCGCCACATGGCGAGCGCTTCGCCGGGCCGGCCCTTCTGAGCCAGCGCCAAGCCGAGATAATATTGCGCCGCCGCGTCGTCACCGCGCAGCTGCAATACCGATTCGAATGTGCTCTCGGCTTCCGGTGTCACCATCCCTTCGGCGGCGAACACCATCGCCTCGGCCATTGAGCTCAGAATATCGGCATTGTCGCTCGACAGTTTGGCGGCGGTGCGGAGCGCCTGAACCGCATCGCTGTAGCGCTCAATGGCGATCAGCGAGCGGCCGAGCAAGACCCAGTCTTCCAGATTGTTGGGGTTCTGCTCCAAGCGCTTGGCCAGATTGGCGATTGCCGCTTCGATGCTCTGCCCGGCCATGTCTTCGCCGGCCACGCCGCCGCCGTCTTGCGCCACACCCGAAAAAGGCACCCCCGGCATGCCGGGCGATCCCCAAACCAGATACAGCACCAGCGCCACGGCCGGGATCACCGCACCGACGGTGGCCATCAGCAGCCACGGCCGCGCGCCGCCTCCGGCCGCCGCAGCTTGTGCCGGTTCGCTATCTTTCTTGCTCGCCGCCAGCATGCGGCGTTGAATCTCGAGCCGTGCCGCTTCGCTCTGCTCCGCGCCAATCAAGCCACGCGCCTGGTCGCCCTCCAATTCATGCAGTTGATCGCGGTAGATCGCCAGATCGAATTCCGTGCGGCGCGGCGCGCGGCGGTGGCTGCGCACGAGTGGGATGAGCACCAGCGCCAGCGCCGCCACCGTCATCAGTGCCGCGACCAGCCAGAATATCACGCCGGGCTCCTCTCAGTACGTTTAGGAAGGGTCATCGCGGCTCAATTTTTCCAGTTCCTTGCGCTCGGCCTCGCTGAGCGGTGCCGGCGCGCTCCCGGCCACCGGGCCGCGGCGCCGGCGGACGAACATCCACAGCCCGCCGCCGCCGACGACAAATACCAGCACAGGGCCGAACCACAGCACATAATTGGTCGGTTTGACGCGCGGGCGGAGCAGGATGAAATCGCCGTAACGATCCGCGAGGTAATCAAACACGGCTTCGTCGGAATCGCCGGCGGCGATGCGCTCGCGCACGATGCGGCGCAAGTCGCGCGCCAGCTCGGCATTCGAATCGGAGATCGCCTGACCCTGGCACACCGGGCAGCGCAGTTCGTCATGCAGCTTGAGCGCGCGCGCTTCGAGCGCCGGGTCGTCGAGCGCATCATCGGCGCTGAACGCCCACGCGCCGGGCCCGGAGAGGGTAAGGCTAAGCAGCAGCACGGCAATGACAAGCAGGGCGGCGCGCATGGTCAGTCTTCCAGGGTTTTGATCAGCGGCAGGATTTTCTCGTCCCAGTCGATGCGCGTGAGCACGCCGATATGTTTGTAGACAATGCGCCCCTCGCCATCGATGACGAAAGTCTCCGGCACGCCATAAACGCCCCAGTCGATGCCGACCCGGCCGCTCAAATCGGAGCCGATCTGGGTATAGGGGTCGCCGAGCTCTTCGAGCCAACGCGCCGCGTCCGCCGGCTGGTCCTTATAGTTGAGACCCCAGACCGGCAGGATATCCTCGGCGGCGATGTCCATCAGCAGCGGATGCTCGATGCGGCACGGGCCGCACCATGAGGCAAAGACATTCACAATCGAGACGCCGCCCTCAACGATATCGGTGCTCGACAATCCCTTGTCCCAGCCCGGAATGGGCGGCAGGTCGAACTCGGGGATCGATTTGTCGATCAGGGCGGAGGGTATTTTGTCCGGCGATCCGGTCAGCAATTGCCAGGCCAGGACGGCGGCCAGGATGGCAAAGGCGGCGGGCGCCAGAATGAAAATCCAACGCCGGCGTGGTGACGCGGTTTGCCCGGGCGCGACGGCGGGGGGTATTTCGTCATTTTGCTGGGTCATGTACTGCCCTGACTTTGCGCCGCTTCGGGCGGTTGAACACTGCGCCGGGCGCGGCTCGGTGCGCCGACGCGGTGGCGCCGGTCGGTGAGCGAGACCAGCCCGCCGAGCACCATGATCACGGTGCCGAGCCAGATCCACGGCACCAGCGGATTGTGATAAATCCTGACGGCATTGCCGCCACCCGGCGCCGGGTCGCCGATGGCGATATAAATATCGGCGAGCCAGGTGGTGCGAATCGCCGCTTCCGTGGTGTCGCTGCCCTGGATCCAATATTTACGTTTCTCGGGGTAGAGGGTATCGACCAGTTCGCCGTCTTGCTCGATGCGGAATTCGCCGACCCGGCGGTCATAGTTCGGCCCGCGTGAATCCTTAAGCGAGACAAAGGTAAAATCGTAACCGGCGACAGTGGCGGATTCGCCGACCTGCATGACTTCGATATGCTCGGTCTGCCAATTGGAGGCGCCGACGCAGCCGGCGATGAAAACAGCCAGGCCGGCATGGGCCAGGCTCATGCCCCAGGCCGAGCGCGGCAATATGCGCGCGCGCCGTACGGAGTCCATGAGGGGTACGCGAAACAGGCGGACGCGCTCGAAAAATTCCGCCGCCACGCCGCCGATCAGCCAGGCGGCGATGGTCAGACCGAGGATCGCGCCCCATGGCCCGCCACGGATCGCGACGAGTAGAATCGCAGCCACGGCCGCGGCGGCGAAAGCGAGAATGAGGCGTTGGGTGACACCAGCAATGTCGGCGCGTTTCCACGCCATCAGCGGCCCGGCGGCGGTAAGCAGGAACAAGGGTGCCATGATCCAGACAAAGGAGGATTCGAAGAAGGGCGGTCCGACCGAGACCTTGTCGCCGGAGATGGCGTCAAGAATGAGCGGGTAGAGAGTGCCGATAAAGACCGCGGCGCAACCCGTCACCAGCAGCAGATTATTGACCACCAGGGCGCCTTCGCGCGAGATCGGGCGAAAGCGTCCGCCGGCGCGCATGGCCGGTGCGCGCCAAGCGTAGAGCGACAGCGAGCCGCCGATAACCAGCACCAGGAAGCCGAGAATATAGACGCCGCGCGCCGGGTCGGCGGCGAAGCTATGCACCGAGGTGAGCATGCCGGAGCGCACCAGGAAGGTGCCCATCAGACTGAGCGAAAAGCCGAGAATGGCCAACAGCACGGTCCAGCTTTTGAGCGCATCGCGCTTCTCGGCGACGATCGCCGAATGCAAGAGCGCGGTCGCCATCAGCCACGGCATGAAGGAGGCGTTCTCGACCGGGTCCCAAAACCAGAAGCCGCCCCAGCCGAGCTCGTAATAGGCCCACCACGAGCCAAGCACGATGCCGGCGGAAAGCGCCGCCCAGGACAGGAGGCTCCAGGGCCGCACCCAGCGCGCCCAGGCCGGGTCGACCTTACCTTCGATCAGGGCGGCGACGGCAAAGGAAAAGGCGACCGAAAGGCCGACATAGCCGAAATACAGGAGCGGTGGATGGAAGGCGAGGCCGGGATCCTGCAGCAGCGGATTGAGATCGCGGCCATTCAACGGCGCCGGATCGAGGCGCAGGAACGGGTTCGAGGTGGCGAGCAGAAAGACGAGAAATCCGACGCCGACGAGCCCCTGAATGGCGAGGACGCGCGCCCTCAGGCCAGGCGGCAGATTTCCGCCAAAAGCGGCGATGGCGGCGCCGTACAATGCCAATATCCACACCCAGAGCAGCATAGAGCCTTCATGATTGCCCCAGACGGCGGTGAATTTATAGAGGAGCGGCTTGGCCGAGTGTGAATTCGCGACCACATTGGCGATGGAAAAATCCGAGACCACATAGGCATACATCAGGCAGGCGAAGGCGAGCGAGATAAAGACGAACTGCCCGGCCACGGAGGGGCGCGTGACCGCCATCAAAGCTTCATTGCCGCGCCACGCGCCGATCAGCGGCAGGGTGCCCTGCACGACAGCCAGGACAAGTGCCAGAATGAGCGCGAAATGCCCAATCTCAGCGATCATTCTTCAGCCTCTTCACCCTGCCATTGGCCCGATTCTTTGAGCGCATCGGCAACCTCGCGCGGCATGTAGTTTTCGTCATGCTTGGCCAATATTTCGTTGGCGACAAACCCGCTACTCAACATATGGCCCTCGGCGATCACGCCCTGGCCCTCATCGAACAGATCCGGCAACACGCCTTTATAGGTGACGGCGACCGCGTTGGAGAGGTCGGTGATATTAAAGCGCACGGTGAGGCCGTCTTCATCGTGCATGACGCTGCCTTCCTCGACCAGGCCGCCGATCCTGAGGCGCTGGTCAGCCGTAAATTCGCGCGCTTCGACTTCGGTCGGGCTGAAGAAGAACACCAGATTGTCGTCGAAGGCGAGCAGGATCAGCGCCGCCGCCAGGCCGAGCGCCGCCATACCGAGGCCGACAAAAAGCAGGCGGCGATTTTTCCGTTTCACGTTGAGCCCTCATCATTGTCATCGTCGCCGAGGCCACGTCCGCGCCGGCCGCCGCCGGCCGTCTCAAGCCGCTGCAATTCGGCTTCGCGGCTTTTGAGGCGCTGTAGGCTGAGAATCAGCAGCGCAATCATCACCACCGCGCCGATGCCGAAGGAAGGCCAGACATAGGCGGCGTAACCGCCCATTTCGAAGAAAGACATGCTGTTCAAATCCTGTTGTAAACCGGGTTCATCGGTTCCATCCGTTGAGGTTAAGGGCTGGTGCGCGGCTTTTCATATTAAATTGGCGTGATCTGTCCGTTATCCAACGTTTTTCGCCACTAATTGCCGGTTTGCGCCAAACGCAGGTTGCGAATACGCCGCGCCGCGATCTCGGAGCGGAGGCGGATAATCAGCACCACCAGGTAAAAAGCGATGAATCCGACCACCATCAGCAGCAGTGGCGCGATCATCGAGGCGTCCATCGAGGGGCGGTCGAATTTCGAAATCGTCGCCGGCTGGTGCAGGGTATTCCACCAATCGACGGAAAATTTGATGATCGGAATGTTGACCACGCCAACCAGAGCAAGAATCGCCGCGGCGCGCGCCCCCTTGGTCGGGTCGTCATAGGCGCTATTGAGCGCGATATAGCCGAGATAAAGGAAGAACAGCACCAGCATCGAGGTGACGCGCGCGTCCCACACCCACCAGGTGCCCCACATCGGCTGGCCCCAGAGCGAGCCGGTAACGAGGCTGATAAAGGTGAAACAGGCGCCAATGGGGGCGCTCGATTTGGCCACCAGATCGGCCAGCGGATGGCGCCAGATGAAGCCGGCGGCGGAGGCGACGGCAATAATGACGTAGATCATCAAGGCCATCCATGACGACGGCACATGAATGAAAATTATGCGGTAGGCATCGCCCTGGCGGTAATCGGCCGGCACCACCGCGAGGCCGAGCACCAGGGCGGCGGCAATGGCGGCAATGGCGATGACCGTCACCCACGGGAATATTCGCCGTGCAAAGCGCAAAAAACGCGCCGGATTGGCGAAAAAATGGATGCCGATACCGGCTTTTTTCTTCTTTACGGCCATTTTGTCCTTATGCGTCCCAGTCTATTCCAGGGTTATTCCAGAGCCATTCGAAGCGCCGCCGCGGCGGCCGGCGGGGTCAATACGAGGAAAAACAGGAATCCGCCAGCGAGAATAAGCAGATTCGCCTGGGCGCCCAAGCCAAAGATTGCGCCTTCCACCGCACCAACCGCGAATATTAATACCGGAACATAGAGCGGCAAGACCATGAGCGAGATCAAGACTCCGCCACGTTTTAGCCCGACGGTGAGCGCAGCGCCGACCGAACCGATCAGGCTGAGAATGGGCGTGCCGAGGAGGAGCGAGATCATGAGCACGGCAAAACCCGCGGTGCTCATATTGAGCAGTATGGCGAGCACGGGTGCGGCAATCATCAGCGGCAGTCCGGTGGTCAGCCAATGGGCAAGAACCTTGGCCAGAACGACCAGTTCAAGCGGCAACGGCCCGAGCGCGATAACCTCAAGACTGCCATCGTCATAATCTTCCTGAAACATGCGGTCGAGCGACAGCATGGTGGCGAGCAGGGCACAAACCCAGAGCACGCCCGGCGCGATGCGCTCGAGAAGGGCGCTTTCCGGCCCGACGCCGAGCGGAAACAGCGCCGCGGCAATAACGAAAAACACGACCGCCACCAAACTGCCGATGCCGCCGCGCAGAGCAAGGCGCAGGTCGCGCCCGACGAGGCTGAAAAAGGCCGTCACCATTCGCCGTAATCCGTCTCGCCCGGGGCGTCTTCAGGCGCCCGCACCAGCGTCTCGATGGCAATGCCATATTCGGCCATATCGATGCTTTCGGCGTTGGGGAGGGCGATTTCGGTGTGGGTGGCGACAATCGCCATGCCGCCGGTGGCGCGGTGCGCCGCCAGCATGTCTTCGAGGCGCGCCGCCGATTGGACATCGAGGGTGACGCTCGGCTCATCCAAGAGCCACAGCGTGGCCGGTGTCGCCAACAGGCGGGTCAGCGACAGGCGGCGTTTTTGCCCGGCCGAGAGAAAGCGCCCGGGCACATCGGCGAGCGATTCGAGATCGAGGGCCTCAAGAATATTTCCGGCCGGCCGTTTGTAGCCCTTGGCGCGGGCCCAGAATTCAAGATGCTCCTCCACTGTGAGCGCCGGTTTGATCGCCTCCATATGGCCGACATAGTGGCTGCGGGCGCGGTGATTTTCGGGTGTCTCAAGGCGGTCGAAATCGCTCCAGCCGAGGCTGCCGCCGACCGGCTTCAGGAAGCCGGCAAGGATGCGCAGCAGGCTCGATTTGCCCGAGCCGTTGGGGCCGCGCAAAAGCAGCCCGCCACCGGATGCCAGACGGAAGGAAAGGCCGGAAAATACCGGCCGTTCGCCCCGGATACATGCCAAATTGTCCGCCTCGAAGCGTATCTCGCCGCCGCTCATCCATTCCTCGCCGTTGCGCCGCCAGCTCCACGCGCTTAATAAATACGGCGCCGAGAGCGAATGCGATAAGCTATCGGCGCATCTTCGTATCGGCAAGGCAAAGGAGCGCGGGCATTAGGACGTTAAAGCGGTTGTTCGGCCGAAAATCGATGTCTGGGAGCGTCTTGCGCCCCGGCCTGGTGACCGGGCACAAGGATAAAAACCCGGACGATTCGCCTGTCCTGGAAGTACGCGCCGATGGCCATCTGGTGCGTGCCGTCTCCTACGGCCTCGGCCCGCGCTTCGGCCCGAGCCTGATATTCCTGCATGAGGGCCTTGGCGGCATCGCTCAATGGAAGCATTTTCCCGATACCCTGGCGCGTGCCGCCGGCTGCAACGCGCTGGTCTATGAGCGCTGGGGTCATGGCGGCTCGGACCGGCTGCTCGGCAAACGCAAAGCCGATTTCATGGCGCGCGAGGCGGAATTCGCCCTGCCGCAGATTCTCGATGCCTTTGGCTTGGACAAGGTAATCCTCTTTGGCCACAGCGATGGCGGCTCGATCGCGCTCCTGTTTGCCGCCCAATTTCCCGAGCGCACGCTCGGCGTCATTACCGAGGCGGCGCATGTGTTTGTCGAGGAAGAATCACTGGCCGGCGTGCGGGGTGCGGTCGAACGCTTCGAGACCACCGACATGGATAAACGTCTCCGGCTCTATCACGGCGACAATACCGAGAGCATGTTTCACGGCTGGGCAGATATCTGGCTGTCGGACGAATTTCGCGACTGGACCATCTCGCCCGAAACGCTGGGCGCCATCCAGGCGCCGGTATTGGCGATGCAGGGCGCTGATGACGAATACGGCACGCCGGAGCAATTGGAGAGAATCAAGGCGGGCGTCGGTGAGGCGGCCAAGACGGTTCTCATCCCCGAATGCGCCCACACGCCCCATGTCGAGGCGCGCGAGACGGTTATGGACGAGGCGATCAACTTCATTCAGGACCTAAAGGAAGATGGCGAGGAACAGCCCGAAACGGAGCCGCCGCCATCGCCCGAAACGGGGCTTTGACTTTAAGATTTGAATGTTACACTCCGCGCCCCATTTTTTATTTAGTTTCATTCCGAGAACATAGGAGACGCCATCGTGATCGCGCTTGGCCAGGATTCGCTCAACACCCGCCGTACCCTTAACGTCGGCGGGCGCAGTTACGATTATTACAGCCTCGAAGCCGCCGCCGATGCCGGCCTCGGCGATATTTCCCGCCTGCCTTATTCGCTCAAGGTGCTGCTCGAAAATCTGCTGCGCTTCGAGGACGGCACGACCGTTACCGTCGACGATATCAAGGGCTTGGCCGGCTGGCTGAAAGAGCGCCGCTCGAGCCAGGAAATCAGCTATCGCCCGGCGCGCGTGCTGATGCAGGATTTCACCGGCGTGCCGGCGGTGGTCGATC
>CAYSDJ010000021.1:0-56831 GCA_964429775.1 uncultured Rhizobiaceae bacterium | reverse complement strand
TCGGGCGGATAGATATAGGTGTTGCGCACCATGAATTCCTTGAGGATATCGTTCTGGATGGTGCCGGAGAGTTTTTCCTGCGCCACCCCCTGTTCCTCGGCGGCAACGATATAAGCCGCCATCACCGGCAGTACCGCGCCGTTCATGGTCATTGAGACGCTCACGTCTCCGAGCGAGATGCCGTCGAACAGAATCTTCATATCCTCGACGCTGTCGATCGCAACCCCCGCCTTGCCGACATCGCCGCGCACCCTTGGGTGATCGCTGTCATAGCCCCGGTGGGTGGCGAGATCGAAGGCGACCGAGAGACCCTTCTGGCCGCCGGCGAGATTGCGCTTGTAGAAGGCGTTCGATTCCTCGGCCGTGGCGAAGCCGGCATATTGGCGGATCGTCCATGGCCGGTTGGCATACATGGTGGCACGCACGCCACGGGTGAAAGGCTCGAAGCCGGGCAAACCAGCCTCGCCATTCATGCGCTCCAGATCCTCCGCTGTATAAAGCGCCTTGACCCTGATACCCTCCGGCGTCTCCCAATCGAGCGAGTCGGCATCGCGGCCTTTCAGTTCCTTGGCCGCAAGCTCACGCCATTCGTCCAAATTTTGTTTGGGAGTATCCGTCATCAAGGGGTCCGCCACTCATTTCGCAAGTGCAAAAAATTATGCGGCATCGCGGCAAAAGGGTCAATCAGCCCCATAATTCGGGCACGGGTGGGTGCACAAGGGTGTCTTCATAGCGGAGGCCCCGCTCGCAGTCGCGCGCCAGCAGCAGCGGGCCGTCGAGATCGACATAATCGGCGAAGGGTGTCAGCAGCATCGCCGGCGCCATGGCGAGCGATGAGCCGACCATGCAGCCGATCATTATCTTGAAACCGCGCGCCCTGCCCTCCTGCACGAGCGCCAGCGCCTCGCTCAGCCCGCCGCTTTTGTCGAGTTTCACATTGATCATCGGATAGCGGCCTTCGAGCCGGTCGAGATCGGCGCGGGTGTGGCATGCCTCGTCGGCACAGACCGGAATGGCGAGATCGCGTCCGAGCAGCGCGTCGTCATCGCCGGCGGCAAGCGGCTGCTCGACCATCTCGACGCCGAGGGTGGCAAGATCCGGCAACAGGCTATCCAGCATGTCCGCCCGCCAGCCTTCATTGGCATCGACAATCAGGCGCGCATCGGGCGCACCATTGCGCACCGCGCGCACGCGCTCCAGATCGCCCTCGCCGGTTACCTTTAGTTTCAACAAGGGCAAATGCGCCGAGGCGCGCGCTGCCTCGGCCATGTTTTCCGGTGTGTCCAGGCTGAGGGTCATGGCGCTTACCACTGGTGGCGGCGCATCGATTCCGGCGAGCTGCCAGGCGCGCTTGCCGCTCTCTTTGCATGCCAGATCCCAGAGCGCGCAATCGATGGCGTTGCGCGCAGCACCCGCGGGCATGGCGTCCTGCAACGCCTCGCGCTCGATGCCGCTTTCGATCTCTTGGCGCAAACTTTCGATTTCCGCCGCAACGCTGTCGATGCTCTCGCCGTAACGCGGATAGGGCACGCACTCGGCCCGCCCGATGGTGCTGTCTTCTTCAATCTCGGCGATGATGGTCGGCGTTTCCGTGCGCGCGCCACGCGAAATGCGGAAGGTGCCGCGCATCGGCCATAATTCCGTCCGGACGCGGAGCTGGCGCATGTTCAGAGCAGGCGGTCGACGATGGCCGCAACATTGCCGCGCATGGGATCAACACAAGGCAATTTCATGGCGTCCGAAATTTCGCTTAGCACGCTTGCCGCCGCGGCGTCATCGAGCGCGCTGGTATTGACCGCGACGCCGGCGCAAAACACTTCCTTGTTGGTCAGACGTGCCGCCGACAGGTTGGCGGCCAGGCATTCTTTTAGATCAGGCAGCGGCCAATCGGGCAGGCCGCGCATATGCGTGCGGCTCGGCTCGTGGCAGAGCACGACCGCGTCCGGCTGGGCGCCGTGAATAAGACCGAGCGTGACGCCGGCAAATGAGGGGTGGAAGAGCGAGCCCTGGCCCTCGATCAAATCCCAATGATCGGGCGCATTGGCCGGCGACAGCCATTCCGTCGCACCGGAAACGAAATCCGAAACCACGGCATCGACCGAGACACCGTCGCCGGCAATGAATATACCGGTCTGTCCGGTGGCGCGGAAATCCGCCGAGACGCCGCGCGCCTTGAGCTCCTTCTCGATCGCCAGCGTGGTGTACATCTTGCCGACCGAGGCATCGCTGCCGACCGTAAGCAGGCGTTTGCCGGCGCGCTTGGCGCCCGAGCCGAGCGGGAACTCGCGGTGCGGATGGCGCACGTCAAAGAGCGTCGCGCCCTTGGCTTCCGCTTTGTCGCGCAGAACCGGAATGTCGCTGAGGCGCATATGCAGGCCGCTCGCCAAATCCATGCCGAGATCAAGTGCTCCGCTTAGCGTGTCCTGCCAGTGATCGGGAATAATGCCGCCCCGGTTGGCGACGCCGACAATGAGCGTCCTCGCCCCCTGCTCCGCCGCCTCGGCAACCGAGATGTCATCGACGCCGGCGCTCGCGTTACAGCCCTCGAGGCGCACTTGCCCAAGGCACCAATCGCGTCGCCAATCGACAATGCCGCGCGCCGTCTTGGCTGCCAGATGATCGTGCGCGTCACCCAGGAATAACAGATAGGGCCGCTCGATTGCTTTTCTCTCGCTCATCTTCCCCACGCTTTCTTATTCTTTTGTTTGCCCAAGTGTGCCGTGCCAATCGACCTCCGGCAAGCGGGTTATCCGCCTTGATCGCGCCCCACCGGCAAGATAGGTTGCCCTATCGCGAACCCAAACAAATTCACGGAAAATGACTGTAAAAAAAGACTTTATCGATCTCATCGGCAACACGCCCATGGTGCGCCTCAAGGCGGCGTCAGAGAAGACCGGCTGCGAAATTCTTGGCAAGTGTGAGTTCCTCAACCCGGGTGGCTCGGTCAAGGACCGCGCCGCGCTTTCCATCGTGCGCGACGCCGAACGCAAGGGCCTGTTGAAACCGGGCGGGGTTATCGTCGAAGGCACAGCGGGCAATACCGGCATTGGTCTGGCTCTGGTCGGCAATGCGCTCGGCTACCGTTCGGTGATCGTTATTCCCGAAACGCAAAGCCAGGAAAAGAAGGATATGCTCCGCCTCTGCGGCGCCGAGCTGATTGAGGTCCCGGCCGTGCCCTACCGCGATCCCAATAATTACGTCAAATATTCCGGCCGCCTGGCCGAGGAAATTGCAGCCAAGGAGCCGAACGGTGCGATTTGGGCCAATCAGTTCGACAATGTCGCCAACCGGGCGGCGCATTACGACACCACCGGGCCGGAAATCTGGCAGCAGACCGAAGGCAAGCTCGACGGTTTTATTTGCGCCGTCGGCAGCGGCGGCACCCTGGCCGGCATTGGCATGTATCTGAAGGAGCAAAATCCGGATGTCGTCATCGGCCTGGCCGATCCGATGGGTGCGGCGCTTTATAATTATTATGCCAACGGCGAATTGAAAGCCGAGGGCAGCTCGATCATGGAAGGTATCGGCCAGGGGCGCGTCACCGCCAATTTAGAAAGCGTGCAAGTCGACGCGCCATTTCAAATTCCCGACGAAGAAGCGCTACCGATTGTTTTCGATTTGCTGATGCATGAAGGACATGTGCTCGGCGGCTCGAGCGGCATCAATATTGCCGGCGCCATCCGTCTGGCCGAGAAGCTGGGGCCAGGCCACACCATCGTCACCATCCTCGCCGATTACGGCGTGCGCTACCAAAGCAAGATGTTCAATCCCGAATTCCTGCGCGCCAAGAATCTGCCGGTACCGGGCTGGCTCGATAGCGGTGACTGAACAGCTGTTCAGCGAAGACGCTTATGCGCGCTCCTGCGACGCGAAGGTGGCGCATGCCGCGCCCGGCGCCATTCAACTTGACCGTACGGTGTTCTACGCCGCCGGCGGCGGCCAGCCGGGCGACAGCGGCGTATTAAAACTGACCGATGGCACGGAAATTCCGGTGCTCAACACTGTAAAGGGCGAAAATTCCGGCGAGATTCTGCATCTCGTCGCCGATGATGCACCCGTACCGGCGCCAGGAACCGCGCTGGTTGCCGAGCTTGATTGGGAGCGGCGCCACAAGCACATGCGCATGCATACATGCCTGCATCTCCTGTGCGCCGTGATCGACGCGCCGGTCACCGGCGGACAATTGGGCGCGGACAAGGGCCGCCTCGATTTCGATTTACCCGAACTGACCCTGGAAAAAGCCGAGATAGACGCCCGCCTTAACGAGCTGATCGCGCGCGATGCGCCGGTCGGCACGCGCTGGATCAGCGACGAGGAGCTGGCCGCCCAGCCTGACCTGGTGCGGACAATGAAAGTGCAGCCGCCAACCGGCCAAGGGCGCGTGCGCCTGCTCGATGTGAGCGAAATCGATCTGCAACCCTGCGGTGGCACGCATGTCAAATCTACCGGCGAGATCGGCCCGGTGACGGTGCGCAAGATTGAGAACAAGGGCAAGCACAACCGGCGCGTAAATATCATCTTCAAGGAGGCCTGAATGGTTGTGCAATTGCCCGGCCCGCTGGTCTCGCCAGCCTGGCTTGCACAACATCTCGGCGCGCCCGGCCTCAAAGTGGTGGATGCGTCCTGGTATATGCCCGCCGATCAGCGCAATCCCGCCGCCGAATTCGAGGAAGCGCATATCGAGGGCGCGGTTTTCTTCGACATTGACGGCATCAAGGATCCGGACAATCCCCTGCCCCATATGCTGCCCAACGCGCTGCTGTTCGCCCAAGCGATGGGAAAGCTTGGCCTCTCCAACCGGGACGCCATCATCGTCCATGACGGCACCGGCGTGTTCAGCGCGCCGCGCGCCTGGTGGAGTTTTCGCGTTTTCGGGCACGATAATGTCGCCGTTCTGGATGGCGGCCTGCCGGCCTGGCGCACCGCCGGCAATGGCACGGTTTCCGGCCCCGCATCGCCGGACCCGGCAGTGTTTAACGCCCGCTTCCGGCCTGAGTTGGTACGCAGCCTGGCGCAAATCAGAGACAATCTGGAAGGCGGCGCGGAACAGGTGGTGGACGCACGCGGCAGCGGACGCTTTGACGGGGTTGAACCGGAAGTCCGCCCGGGCGTCCGCTCCGGCCATATTCCCGGCAGCACCAACCTGCCCTATCCCGCACTGATCGACGAAACCAGCAATACGCTCCTGCCGACGGACAAATTGGCGGCAGCTTTCGCGGCCCACAATGTCGATTTGGCGCGCCCGATCGTCACCAGTTGCGGCTCGGGCATCAGCGCCGCCGTGCTGGCGCTCGCGATGCACATTTGCGGCCATACCGACGCCGCCGTCTATGACGGCTCGTGGACCGAATGGGGCGGGCGCGACGACACGCCGGTTGCGTCTTGAATCAAGGCCAATCTTGCCATTGCGGGGCGGCTCGGCGAGGATTGGAAAAATGATTCACGATAAAGGCATAGAGGGTATGGCGCGGCACGGGCGGAATAATATCAAACGGAGCATCGGCAGGATTCTGGCTGCCGGGCTGATGGCGGCGATACTTGGCTTTTATCATTCCCCGGCAAAGGCCGAAAACGGTGTGCCGCCGGACGCTTTGGCGGCGATCAACGCTGCCCTTCGTCAGGCCGACGCCAAAGCCATGTCGGCAGCAGTCATCGATTCGATCGCATCGCATCCGCAGGCGCTCGAGCAAATCGTTATCGCGGCGGCGCGCGCCGCACCGGCTTACTCGCTCGGCATCAGCCTGGATGCCTCGAACGCGTTTCCCGGCTTTGCCGATCGTATCGCGGCGGCGGCCGCCTCCGTCACCCCCGAGATCGCCGGCACTGCTACGGCCATTGCGGAAACCAGAGTTGGCGCGCCTGAAACGAACAGCCTGCCGCCACCAGCACCGAGTGAATTTGACAGAAATGTAAGCCAGGACTTCCTCTCCGATTTCGAAATCGCGCTCGGCATTGGTCCGGCGTTGCAGCCCGCCTTTGAGGGCGACGAGGATTATGAACTCACGGCCATGCCGCTGATCGACATCTCGTGGCGCGATAGATTGTTTCTCGCCTGGCAAGGTTCTTTTGGCGAGCACCTGCAGCGCGGTTTCGGCGCCAAATTGCTGAAGGGAAGAAAATTCGCCGCCGGGCCTTATCTGACTTACGACTTCGGTCGTGAAGAGAGCGATTCGTCGCATTTAACCGGCATCGGCGATGTTAAAGGCGCCGTCGAAGCCGGTCTGTTCGGCGAATGGTATTCGGAGCGTTTTCGCTTCTCGATCGATTACAAACAGTCCATTTCCGGCGAGACTGGACATAACGGCTCTCTTTTGACGTTTGCCGTCGGCGCTGGGGACCGTATCACCGACACCTTAAGCGTCGCATTGTCGGGATGGGCGACCTATGCCAGTGAAAACTATATGATCGCCTATTATGGCGTCAGCGCCGCCCAGGCCGCCGCATCCGCGCATACGCGGTTCAACCCGGACACGGGCTTTAAAGATATCGCGGGCGACATCACATTCCGCTTCGATTGGGACGCGAACTGGCACAGCCAGTTCACCGCGCAGTGGAAACGATTGCTCGGAGACGCGGAATTATCGCCTCTATCTGTTGCCGATTCGGAAAATCAATTTTTTCTCGGCAGCACCATCGGCTATCAATTTTAAGCCGCTCGCCCGAGCCAAGATATTCGGGCTTAGCCGTCGCCCCGCGCGACCATTTCATCGAGTCTGGCGATGCGCTGATAAAGCTTGAGGCTGCGCTCCATCAAATTGCGAAAGCGCGGCGGAAAATTGTCGAGAATTTCTTTGTCATTGTCGAAGCAAACTTCGCGCCCGCCCAATCGGCGCTCATCGTCGCGCGCCTCGTCGATGCCGATCTCGCCGGCATGAACGGCGCGTTGCACCATCAACCAGGCCATCACCTGACTTAATCTGGTGGTCATGCGCAGCGCCTCGCAATCGAAATAGCCGCGCTCGCCAAATGCCGCGGTTTCGCGGTCGATATTGAGCTCGTCAGCGACATAGTCGCGCGCCTCGACCGTCAACTCGAATGCTTCGTCGTAAGTCCGGTTATAAAAGGTCGTGCCGATCAGTCCGCTGCTCGTCACAGATTTCCCACCTGAGTACACCCGCGTGGGGCGATTATCCATCTCGCCCAGCCTAATCAAATATTACAAAATTTGAAGGGCCAGTCAGATTGCACGGAAAAGTGTGTTCGTTCTGTATTAACAAAGGGTTTGCACCTAGCAAAATCCGACCAAATATCTACATATATTTTCACGATAGTTCGAATCGTTAATATTTATCGTGCTAAGAATGATGCAGGATAAACCCTTTCGAGGGCATAACGTGACCGAAAGGCGAGGTTCCATGATCGGATTCGCGCGCTATTTCCATAGGCGCATTGGCGGCATTGCACTTGCCCTGTTGCTCGCGCTCACGGCGAATCAGGCTGCGGGCGAACTTCTGTTGCAGCAAGACATGCTGGGCACGGTGCGCACCCATACCGCCAAGCATGACGACACCTTGCTTGATCTGGCGCGCGATAACGGGTTGGGATTTGTTGAAATTGTCGCCGCCAATCAGGGTATCGATCCTTGGGTGCCGGGCGCCGGCACAGAGATCATTTTGCCAACCGGGCACTTGCTGCCCGATACGCCGCGCGAAGGATTGATCATCAATCTGGCCGAACATCGGCTGTATCATTTCGGCCCAGCGGGAATTACGACATACGCCATTGGTGTGGGGCGCGAGGGCTGGGATACACCACTCGGTTTGACCAAAATCGTGCGCAAGAAGAAGAATCCCATCTGGTATCCGCCGGCATCGATCCGCGAGGAAAAACCTGACTTGCCGAAAGTTGTCCGCGCTGGGCCCGACAACCCGCTCGGCAGACATGCGCTTTATTTCGACTGGCCGAGTTATTTGGTGCACGGCACCAACATGCCATGGGGCGTTGGTCGACGCGTAAGCCATGGCTGTATCCGGCTCTACCCGGAAGGCATCGAGACCCTGTTCGGCGAAATAGAGGTCGGAACGAAGGTGCAGGTGATCGATCAGCCGATCAAGATTGGCCGCTTCAGGGGAGAACTCTATATGGAGGCCTATCCCGAGCCGGACCAGGCAGATGAATTGGAGCGTGACGGGCATTTCGATAGCCCGGCAAAGCGCTCAAACAGCGACGCATATTACAAGATCAGAAGCGATGCCGGGGACGATTTGTCGCGTCTCGACTGGCCGGCAATTCGCAGCGCCCTGGCGGAACGCACCGGGCTGCCCGTGCGCATCACGCTGCAAGAACACGCACAAAATCACGCCGAATAAACGCTTATCCGGCGCTCAAGATACCTTTATTAATTTTGTGACAACCGATTGAATGGATCGCTTGCGGCGATTCCAATCAATCGGTTTATCGCTAGACGATCAGATGGGGATTATTTCCGCATCTGCCTCTGGAAGATACGATCCGCCTTGTCAGCAGCCGCTTTCGCCTCTTCGGCCGCCCGCTCTGCCGCGTTTGCGGCGCGCTCGGAGGCTTCGCTCGACTTCATGACCGCGTCGCGGAGCGCAGCGATTTCACCCTTCAAGGTGGCAATCTGCGTCTGATTGTTCATCGCGTCCTGCTTCGCGCTTTGCGCGGTCTCAAGCGCACCATCGCTCCGTGCGGCACCGGAATCTGCCGGGGCAGTCTGGCAACCCGCCACTGCGAGGGCGATCGGTAATACAAGTAGTGCGGAACGGGACAACAATTTACGTTTAATCATCATTTGACTCCTCGAGGCAGGTAATTGCAGAGAGTTGAGGCGATTTGGTTAATTCTGTCAAGCGTACTTTTCCCTAATAGCCTGGAATTTCCAGTAAATTTACGTTTTCCCGCCCACAAAAAGAAAGCGCCGCCTCACGAGAAGGCGGCGCAGTTAACAGGGAGACGAAACAATTAGGGAGGTCTAATGCACGGTAAATCCGCATAACAGAAGTACCGTGATTGCGAGAATAGCCCGCCAATAACTAATAAATGGTTAACGCGATCGTAAATAATGTTTTTTTTATGAATCGCCGGAAATTTTTTCTTCAGCGGCCTATTTCTTGAAAATCGCGTCAGCTTCACTGCGGACGGTGTGCCTATTGTCGATTTCGGACTGTACCCGCGTTAACTCGCGCTGCAGATCCTCGACATATTCACTCAGGGCTTCAATCGACATATTGTCCAATTCGCGCGGCGCCCATTCGGCGGCTTTCGGAATAACAATTTCTATATCATCCATATTCTTTTCCCCTCACGTCGATTGCGCGCCATTATAGCGCCGCTTGAGGGCAGAGCGGGAGCAGGAAAAACAGATGAACGCGAATAACGAACAATTACCCGATGACATGCTGGCCATGGAGATATCCGAACCAGGCGGTCCAGAACAGCTTGTTGCGGCGCGCCGTCCAGTGCCCCGGCCCGGGCACGGCGAGGTTTTGATCCAGGTTGCCGCCGCCGGCGTGAACCGGCCCGACGTGATGCAACGCGCCGGCGGCTATCCACCGCCACCGGGCGCATCCGACATTCCCGGCCTCGAAATCGGCGGTACGATTGCCGCGCTTGGCCCGGGCTGTAGCCGCTATCAGCTCGGCGAAACCGTCTGCGCCCTGGTGAGCGGCGGCGGATATGCCGAATATTGCGCCGCACCGGAAGCTCAGACACTTCCTTCGCCGCCAGGCTATTCGCCGGCCCAGGCCGGTGCGCTGCCGGAAAACTTCTTTACCGTCTGGACCAACCTGTTCGAGCGCGGAAGCTTACGGGCCGGCGAGCGGCTGCTGGTGCATGGCGGCTCGAGCGGCATCGGCACCGCCGCCATTCAGCTTGCCGCAGCGATGGGGGTTCGCGTCTTTACCACCGCCGGTTCGGCCGAAAAATGCACTGCCTGCCGCGATCTCGGCGCCGAGTTGGCGATTAACTACCGCGATGAAGACTTTGTCGAGGCGGTGAAAGTGGCGACGGCGGGCGAAGGTGTGGACGTTATTCTCGATATGGTCGGTGGAGACTATGTCCAGCGCAATTTTAGTTGTTTGCGGCCCGAAGGCCGGTTGGTGCAAATCGCCTTTTTGGGCGGTCCCAAGGCAAATCTCAATCTCGCTCCTGTCATGCTCAAGCGCCTGACTTTGACCGGCTCGACGCTTCGCGCTCAAAGTATTGAAAGCAAAGGGCGAATCGCCAGAGCGCTGGAAAAAGAGGTGTGGCCGCTGTTGGCCTCGGGTGCGATCGCGCCGGTTATCGACAGCAAAATGGCGCTAAAAGAGGCGGCAAAAGCGCATGCACGCATGGAATCAAGCGCCCATATCGGTAAAATTATGCTGATTTGCGATCAAGGAATTTCCTAACCGGCCCGATTGACCCTTTACCGCGTCGGCCTTGGGACGATATATCACTGTCCATACTCTCATTCGAACATGCGTGGCGGCGTGATTTGTTTACGCGGCTGAATACGCAGCCCTGGTCCGGAGCGGAATTGGGGCGAAAGGATAAGCGATGTCTGAACTATTGATGCCCAAAGCAACCGCCGTCTGGCTGGTCGACAACACTGCTCTCACCTTCGAGCAGATCGCCGCCTTTTGCGGCCTGCACGATCTGGAAGTTCAAGGCATCGCCGATGGCGAGGTTGCCGTCGGTATCCGGGGCCTCGATCCGATCACCAACGACCAGCTCACACGCGACGAAATCGTGCGCTGCGAACAAGATAAAAGCCTGCGCCTGAATTTGAACGCGCCGAGCACCAAGGTTCCGCAGCGCACGCGCCGGGCACGTTACACGCCGGTCAGCAAACGCCAGGACCGGCCCAACGCCATCGCCTGGCTGATTAAGAATTATCCGGAATTGAACGACGCGCAGATCGGCAAGCTGCTCGGCACAACCAAATCAACCATCACTGCCGTGCGCGAGCGGACTCACTGGAACACTCAAAATATTTCTCCGCATGACCCGCTGCTGCTCGGCATCTGTAGCGAATCGGAATTGCTGGAGGAATTGCGCAAGGCGCGCCGGCGGCAGGAGCGCGAAGAGAAAAAAGCGGCACGCGAAGCGGCGAAAAAGGCAGCGGCGAAATTAGAGGCGAGTGAAGCCGAAGCAGCGCCCGCCGCACCTGCCGCGCCCGAGGCTGTGAGCGAGCCAGCCCCGGCCCCGGCGAGCCAGCCCACCAGCGCGCCTGAGCCCGCCCCGCAGCCCACACCAGAACCCGCACCGGACTCCAGCCAAGAATCCACATCCGAACCAAGCGTGGATTCGGTGTTCGGCGAGCGGCACGGCGACAGCAGCGAATAAATCGGCCTGCTGACGGCGATCAGCCGGCTCTTGCTTTCGCCGCGAGCCCTCGTTTAGCGGCCGCTTCCTGCAGGCCGTCCCTGAATTTCGGATGGGCAATGGCAATTAATGCCTGGGCCCGCTCGCGCGTGGATTTGCCGCGCAGTTCGGCAACGCCATATTCCGTTACCACCATATCGACGTCGGTACGCGGCGTCGTCACCACCGAGCCCGGCGCCAGATCGGCGACGATGCAGGAAAGATCGCCGCCTTTGGCCGTCGCATGGGTGACAAGAAAAGACCGCCCGCCTTCCGCCATCATGGCGCCGCGGATAAAATCAACCTGCCCGCCGGAGCCGCTATATTGCCGGGGACCGATCGATTCTGAACAGGCTTGGCCGGTGAGGTCGATCGAGATCGTCGCATTGATCGACACCATGCCCTTATGCTGGGCGATCACCGACACATCGTTGGTGTATTCGACCCGGCGCCCCTCGATGTCCGGATTTTCATGCAGAAAATCATAGGTCTCGCGCGTGCCGGCCACGAAAGTGTAGAGCGTTTTTCCGGAGTTGATCGACTTTTGCGAATTGTCGACAACGCCCTCGCTCATCAGCACCCGCATGGCGTCGACATACATTTCTGTATGAATGCCGAGATGTTTGTGACCGCGTAAACAGAGACCAACGGCGCTCGGCGCCGCACCGAATCCAAGCTGTACGGTTGCCCCATTGGGAATGCGCTCGGCAATAAAGGCGCCGATCTTTTCGTCTTCCAGCGTCATCGGCGGATTGGCGAGTTCGAATATTTGGTGATCGCTTTCGACGATGGCATCGACCTCGGAGACGTGCACGCGGCAATCGCCAAATACGTTCGGCACGTTGGGATTGACCTCAACCGCGCCATAGCGCGCCGTATCGAACAGTGAGCGGGTGTAGTCGATGCTAATGCCGAGGCTCATATAGCCGTCCGCATCGGGCGGCGAGGCGAGTGACAACACGGCGCCGACTTTCATGTCGTCGCGCATGATCTTCGGCATTTGGCCGAAATGCATCGGCGTCATATCGTACAAACCCTCGAACACGCCGGCCCGGTCGGAGCCGCCGCAAAACAAGGTATCCCAGTCGAACCGTTCGGCAAATTCCGGCTGCAGCAGGGAACCGGCCAAATCCGGGCCCGGTAAAATCGTGCCGGCGCGTATGTGCGCCAGGGTTCCGCTGCGCAAGCGCTCGCCCATCGCCGCCATTATCGCCGGCGGTTGGCCGGCCAGGGTCGGCAGCATCAGCCGCTCGCCGTCCTGAAAACGGCTGGCGGCGTCATCCGCCGTGCACAGCCGTGCTTTATATTCTGTTTGCCAATCGCTCTTCAAAACCATGCCTTCCCGTTACTGTGGCCGGATATTGGCGTGCCGCCCGGCTGAGAGCAAGTGCCAGAAAGGGATTTATGGCCATCGGGGCACGGTTTCGGTTATGTTGCGCCTCAACATCGCAGGATGAGGGGGGAGTGTGCCCGCCAAGGCCTCGCGAAATATGTGCCGGCAGACAATTGACGTGCGAGAAATGATCAGCCCCTCAACTTTGGTCTCCCATATCGAATGGCTCAGCCAGGCCAGGATTTTGTGTGTCGGCGATCTCATGCTTGACCGCTTTGTCTATGGCGAGGTCGAGCGCACCTCGCCGGAAGCGCCGGTGCCGATTCTTGGCATCGAACGGCAATCGGTAATGCTCGGCGGCGTCGGCAATGTGGCGCGCAATCTGATCAGCATCGGCGCCCGCGCGACCCTGCTTTCGGTCGTCGGCGACGATGAAGTCGGGCGCAATCTCACGCAGATGGTCGGCGAGGAAGACCGCATCGAACCCTATTTGCTGGTTGAACCCGGCCGGCCCTCGACCGAGAAAACAAGATTTGTCGCCGGCAGCCAGCAGCTTCTCCGCACCGATCGGGAAACGCGGCGCTGGATCAGCCAGCAAAGCGCCGAAAACCTGCTGCGCATGGCCGAGGATATCATTCCCGAATGCGATGTTCTGGTGATCTCGGACTACGCCAAGGGTATTTTGACGGATGATCTCTGCCAGGCGCTGATCAAACGCGCCAGGGCCAACGACAAGCCCGTGGTGGTCGATCCGAAGGGCGAGAATTACGCCTGCTACAGAGGCGCCAGCATCATCACGCCAAATCGGCGCGAGCTCGGCGCCGCGACCGGCGCTGCTGTCGGCACGGACGGCGAGATTGTCAGTGCCGGGCAGGATTTGATCGCGCAGTTGGAGATCGACGCCCTCCTGGTGACGCGCAGCCAGGACGGCATGACACTGATCTCGGCCGACCGGCGGGTTGAGCATTTGCCGGCCCAGGCGCGCGAAGTATTCGATGTGTCGGGCGCCGGCGATACGGTGGTTGCAACGCTGGCCAGCGCCCTGGCCAAGGGCGTCGAATTGATCGAAGCGGCGGCGCTGGCCAATGTGGCGGCAAGCGTTGTGGTGGCGAAATCCGGCACCGCCGTGGTTTACGCCGCCGACCTTCTGCATGCCGTCAGAGCCAGCGATTTAACCTCCTCGGAAGCCAAAATCGTGCCGCTCACGGCGGCACTCGAAGCGATAGAGAAATGGCGCCTGGAAGGGCAAAAAGTGGGCTTTACCAACGGCTGCTTCGACCTCCTTCACCCTGGCCATATATCGCTGCTACGGCAAAGCAAAAGCAGTTGCGGGCGATTGATTGTCGGACTTAACAGCGATGCCTCCGTGCGCCGCCTCAAGGGCGAGGAGAGGCCGGTGCAATCGGAAAGTGCGCGCGCCCAGGTGCTGGCCTCGCTCGAGACGATCGATCTGGTCGTCATATTTGGCGAGGACACACCGATCAAGATGATAGAGGCGATCCGCCCCGAGGTGCTGATCAAAGGCGGCGACTACCGCATTGAGGAAGTTGTTGGCGCGGAATTTGTACAGGGATATGGCGGCAAGGTGCTGCTGGCCAACACCGAACCGGGATTCAGCACCAGCAGAACGATAGAAAAATTACAGCGTTAAATTCGGCTATGTGGCGTAATTATCCGTAGCTCTGTCTCTTCACCAGGTAAATCTGGTCCTTTACCCTTAATTTTCGCCGTTTTAGCTCACCAAGAGAGAGCGTATTGGGTGCTGGCCTTTCGGCTTCGTCCTGGATTGCCTTTTCCAAATTGGCGTGTTTCGCGGCGAGACTTGCGACATAGTCGTCAAATCCCAGATCATTGCTCATTCGTACGGGATCTAGCCTTGAATACATCGTCCCCCAACGTCTGTTTTGTGGGCCGGCGGGTGGTTGGCGTTGCCGCCGGCCCTGGTTGGAATCGCTCTTGGAGTGTGCCACACCATCTCGGCATTGACCACATAATCGGACAAAATATCGCGCGGGGAGCGGCGCGGCTGCCAACCCGAAAGCAATATTCCAAAATTTCTTACCCAACTAAATGGTTAAGAAAATATTAACGCTTTTTCAATTCTTTATACTGTTTCTATAAATACTTTCGCTGAGATAAATTCATCATTACGGGCACTTTCAACTCGATTTTTTTTATCGATTTTGCTATGATTACAGACGTAACAATCGTGCAACGTCACAACGCTGGAAGAATGATGGAAACTGAAGTGGTCGACGAAAGACTTGTCTCTCTGCGTATTGAACATCGCGATCTTGATGATGTAATTGGCAAATTGGCAGACGATCATGAAAGCGACGACGTCCGAATGCGACGCATGAAAAAGCGAAAATTGGCGCTTAAGGACGAAATCGCCGTTCTTGAAAGCAATATGCTGCCGAACTTGATTGCCTAACGCCACCTGCTCTTGACGGCTCGCGTCCTTCGAAATAGCGAGCTGTGGTATCGGTAATAAATAGGCTGGGTTGCAGACAAATTATCTGCAGGTCTTTCTATATTCTCTGCGGGTAAATTAGCGGCTCTAGACAACAGATATGTCCACGGCTTTGGCTTCTTAGTTGAACGCCTGAGCCGAGCCCTGGTGTTATGCGCGGATTATTGCGGCGCGGCTGCCTTGAGCCCGCTCTGCTTGCGCTCGTACATGGCCTTGTCGGCCTCCGCCAGCGCCTGCCCGGCGTCTTCCACCCCGTTAAAAGTGTAAGCGCCGAAAGTGACGTGAACCTCCAGTTCCGTATCATTGAACGGCACCGGCTTTTTGGCAATTTCCTGCGCCAACTGGCTCGACTTCTCCTGCGCAACGTCGGCATCGATTTGATAGAGAATGACGCCGAATTCGTCGCCGCCGAGACGGCCGACGACATCCGAATCGCGCACCAGTTCCAACAGCGACTCGGCGACATGGCGAAGCGCCGCATCGCCGGCGGGATGGCCATAGGTATCGTTGATCTGCTTCATATTGTTGACGTCGAAATAGATCACCGTGCTCGGCGCGCCATAGCGTTCGGTCATCGAAATTGCGCGCGTCAACTCGCGCACAAAGGCGCGCCGGTTATAGACCGGCAACAGCGAATCCTGATCGGCGAGGCGTTCGAGATGCTGAATACGGCCGCGGTTGTTATTCAGCTCTTCCCTGAGACGCGCCACCTCCTCCATCAGTGCCATGATAGCGTCGCGCACCTTAGGGGTCAGTTCGGCCTCGGGAATCCCCATCACCGCGGCACTGTCCTGCACTTGATGAGCGCTGCCGGCAGCCGTGCTCGCGGCGGCGCGGTTGGCACCTCCGGCACGGTTGGCCGCGCCAACGCGCGACGGTCTATTGCCTTCAATCTTCATTCAATTCCGCTCTCGCTCAACCACACTTCGGCGCGAATCAGTGTTAGCACCGATAACTTAAATTACCACAAGCGATTTTCAATGGCAAAACCGAGCGGCAAAACTCAGCTCGAACATACCAGATTCCGCGAAAAGAGCCTTTCCGTTCCCGGGCCTGCCCTTTAACATCGCCGCTGCGTATTTAGTAATCGTAAACGATTTCGCTTTTTTTAGCGAAATCCTCAGAAAAAAAGAAAGTACCCTAGTACCTTGAATGCTGAAAAGCCCCGTGTGGGCATCATTATGGGTAGTCAATCGGACTGGCCGATCATGCGCCACAGCGCGCTGACCCTGGAAGGCCTCGGGATTGGCTATGAATCACGAATCATATCGGCCCACCGCACGCCGGAGCGGCACAGCCTCTACTGTGCCAGCGCCAAGGAGCGCGGCTTGCAGGTCATCATTGCCGGCGCCGGCGGTGCTGCCCATCTGGCCGGCGTCACCGCCGCGCTGACGCCGCTGCCGATCCTCGGCGTACCAATGGAAAGCGCCTCTCTCAAGGGCATGGACAGCCTGCTGTCGATCGTTCAGATGCCGGGCGGCATACCGGTCGGCACGCTCGCCATCGGCAAGCCTGGCGCCGTCAACGCGGCACTGCTGGCGGCTGCCATCATTGCGCTCGGTGATGACGGCGTGGCGGCGGCGCTCGATGCATGGCGCGCCAAGCAAACGGCGAATGTGCCTGAAATTCCGGTCGATCCCGCCGATTAGACCTGACTTCTAATTGCGCCCGCCAAAACTTCGTCCCCGGCCAACCGGTGACATGCGGGCGAGCAGTTCCGCTGAAGGCAGGATGCGCTTCAGCTTGGCGCTGAGCTGCCCGGCCCGGACGACATCGTTGAGGCGGCGGTCGAGAAAGGCCCAGCTCTGCTCGCAGCTCTCCGACTGATCGTCGAGCCAATAGAGCAGCGTGGCGCTATAGGCGCCGGCCAAGAGCGCGCGTTTGCTGTAGAAATTGAAATCCGTCGATGTGTCGCCAATGGCGAACCACACCGCATCGACTGTCCGGTAGAGGCATTTCAGCGATAGCAGCGCGTTATGCGGCAGCGCGAGATAGGCCATGGCGGCACGAATGGCTTCGCGCTCGCCCGCGCTCTGCTCGAGGCGGCTGCGCACCACCGCCGCCACCCGCTGGCGCACACCCATGCCTTTGAGCGTGGCTTCATCGACGCCCTCCAGCATGCGTTGATCGGCCGAGGCCGAGTGATATTCAATCAGCGATGCCGCCGCCCTCGGAAAGGCGCGGCGCGCCGCGTCAGGGTCAATTCCAGTCTCTTCCGCCGCCCGCAACAGGGCTTTTTCGCTCCAGCCGTCGAACGGCACATGCTCGAGCGCCGCCGCCAGCAGGCGATCGCGTGTTTCATCCATTTTCAGCATTTTCCGCCTCCTCCGCCTCCGCCTCGTCCAGCGTGTCAGATTCTGGCTCGCGGGCGCGGGAAATTTCACTGGTGAAGGTCAGTGTCGAAAGATCCGCCATACGCATCGGGTAGAGGATACCATCGAGATGGTCACATTCATGCTGCACCACCCGGGCATGGAAGCCCGTCGCCTCACGCTCAACCGTTTCGCCGCGGTGATCAAGTCCACGGTAGCGGATATGGCTGTATCTCGGCACCATGCCGGCCAAATCGGGCAAGGACAGGCAGGCTTCCACGCCTTCGGCCATATCCTCGCCGAGAGCCTCAATCTCGGGATTGATCAGCACGGTAAAGGGGCAGCCTTCGGCCGCCTCGCCATCCTCCTCCTGCGCCCGCGCGGCGGGTACGTGGAACATCACCAGACGGAGCGGAATATGGACCTGCGGCGCGGCCAGTCCGGCACCGGCCGCATCCGCCAGGGTATCGATCATATCCTGGATGAGTTGGCCGATTTCAGCCGATTTGGGGTCGTCGACCGGCGCCGCCACCTGTTTCAGCACCGGATGCCCCATGCGCGCGATTTTGAGTATTGCCATAATCCGCACTATGGCCATGCTTGGCGCCCGGGTAAACCGGACAAACGGTTAATTTAGATAAACTCGGTAATTCTGCCCGCCAGCCCCTTCACAGGCGGCCAGGGACGTGTTATGACGCGCTCCGCTTCGGAATTAAACCGCATATTCAAGGATTAGTAGTTTGGTACAGGTCGTCGTCAGAGAGAATAATGTCGACCAGGCGCTGAAGGCGCTGAAGAAGAAAATGCAGCGTGAAGGCATTTTCCGCGAGATGAAGATGCGCCGGCATTACGAGAAGCCGTCGGAGAAACGTGCGCGTGAAAAAGCCGAAGCGATCCGCCGTGCCCGCAAGCTGGCGCGCAAGCGGATTTCGCGGGAAGAATAGTCCCACCCACTCCGTTTTTTCCTGAATTGACGCGCTGCGCTTTCGCGGCAGCGATTTCGCGCGCCTTTTCCTATATCGCCTTGACGATCTCCTCGACCATCTTCTTGGCGTCACCGAACAGCATCATGGTGTTGGAGTTATAGAACACCGGATTGTCGATGCCGGCATAGCCCGGCGACAGTGAGCGCTTGACGAACAGCACCGTCTTGGCGTTTTCCACATCGAGGATCGGCATGCCGGCGATGGCGCTTTGCGGATCCGTTTTGGCGACCGGATTGACGACATCGTTGGCGCCAATGACGAAAGCCACATCGGTGCTGGCGAAATCGCTGTTGATTTCATCCAGTTCGAAAACGTCGTCATAGGGCACGTTGGCTTCGGCCAACAGCACGTTCATGTGCCCGGGCATGCGCCCAGCCACGGGGTGAATGGCATAGCGCACCTTCACACCCTTTTTATTGAGTTCCTCGACCATCTCGCGCACCGCATGCTGCGCCTGGGCCACGGCCAGGCCATACCCCGGGACGATGATAACCGAGCCTGCGTTCGAGAGAATGAAGGCGCCGTCATCGGCGCTGCCGGCCTTGTGCGGCTTATCGCTCTTCACCGCGCCTGAATCCTCGCCGCCGAAGCCGCCGAGAATCACACTGATGAAGGAGCGGTTCATGCCCTTGCACATAATGTAGCTGAGGATCGCGCCGGACGAACCGACGAGAGCACCGACGATGATCAACACCGTATTGTCGAGGGTGAAGCCAATGCCAGCCGCGGCCCAGCCCGAATACGAGTTCAGCATCGAAATCACCACCGGCATATCGGCGCCGCCGATGGGAATAATAATCAGCACGCCAAATACCAGGGCGACTGCCGTCATGATCCAGAACACCGTCGGTGACTGGTCGAAACAGAAGATGATGGCGAGGGCGACAACGCCGAGCGCAACGAGCAGGTTAAACAGGCGCTGGCCGGGGAAAACCAATGGCGCGCCAGTCATCAGCTCCTGCAGCTTGAGAAATGCAATGATCGAGCCGGTGAATGTCATGGCGCCGATCACCATGCCGATGCTCATCTCAATGCGGCTGATCAGGCGGATATCGCCCTCGACCGCAATGTGAAACACGTCCGGTGCCAGCAAGGCGGAAGCCGCAACCAGAACTGCGGCGAGACCGACCAGACTGTGAAACGCCGCGACCAATTGCGGCATGGCGGTCATTTGTATCTTTAGGGCAATGACCGTGCCAACGACGCCGCCGACGGCAATACCAATGATTATCCAGAGATAATCCTCAACCCCGGGCAGGGCCAGGGTGGTGCCGACCGCAATCACCATGCCGGCGATGCCAAATATATTGCCGGCCCGGGCCGAAGCGGGTGAGGACAGGCCGCGCAAGGCCATGATGAAACAAACGCCGGCGATCAAATAGAGGATCGCCGCAAGGTTGGCTGTCATTGCGGTAATCCTTTATTTCTTCTTATACATTTGCAGCATTCGCTGGGTCACAGTGAAGCCGCCGAATATGTTGACTGCCGCCAAACCGACGGCGATGCCGCCAAGTATCTTGGCCAGATTGCCCTCCATCGGCGCCGCGGCAAGCAGCGCGCCAACGATGATAACGCTGGAGATCGCATTGGTTACCGACATGAGCGGCGTGTGCAGCGCCGGAGTGACGCTCCACACCACGTAATAGCCGACGAAAACCGCCAGCACGAATACCGTCACCGCGATGATCAGCGGATGAATTTCAAGCACATGTTCCACGGTTAGGCTTCCTTTTCAGTCACTGCCGCATGGACGACAGAGCCGCCGCGGGTCAGGAGCGCGCCTTTGATGACCTCATCCTCCCAATCGATCTTCATCTGGCCGGTTTCGCCATCAATCATGGGGGAAATGAAATTGTAGATATTGCGGGCGTAAAGCGTGCTGGTGTCGGCCGGCACACGCGCCGGGTAATTGGCATGGCCGATAATCGTCACGCCATGTTTGACCACCACCGCATCGCGCTCGCTGAGCTCGCAATTGCCGCCCGTCTCGGTCGCCAGATCAACGATTACCGAGCCCGGTTTCATATCCTTGACCATCGCCTCGGTAACCAGGATCGGCGCCTTTTTGCCGGGGATTTGCGCCGTCGTGATGCAGATGTCCTGCTTCTTCATGGTTTCGTGGATCACTTCGGCCTGGCGCTTTTGATAATCCGCGCCCATCTCGCGCGCATAGCCGCCCGATGTCTCGGCGGATGCAGCATCCGTGTCCTCAACCTCGATAAACTCGGCACCCAGGCTTTCGACCTGTTCCTTGACCGCCGGGCGGACATCGAAGGCGCTGACAATGGCGCCAAGGCGGTGCGCCGTGGCAATCGCCTGGAGGCCGGCCACACCGGCGCCCATCACCACCACGCGCGCCGGCACGATGGTGCCGGCAGCGGTCATCATCATCGGCAGGATCTTGCCGAATTGCTCGGCCGCATCGATCACCGCCTTATAGCCCGAGATATTGCTCTGCGACGACAGCGCATCCATGCTCTGCGCCCGGCTGATGCGCGGGATCAGTTCCATGGCGAAGCTTGTCAGGCCGTGCTTGGCGTAGGCCTCCGCCTGTTCACGCTGGAACAGCGGATTGAGCATGCCGATCAATATCGCATCCGGCTTCATCATGGCGAGTTCATCGACACTGCCATTACCGTTGCAACAAGGTGCGCCGACCTTGAACACCATATCGGACTCGCCATAAAGCGTGGCCGCATCCGGCACAATTTTAGCGCCCGCACCCTCTAAATCAGCATCCGACATGGAAGCCGCCTCGCCCGCACCCGACTGGATGAGGACTTCGGCGCCGAGGGATATGAATTTTTTGATGGAATCCGGCGATGCCGCAACGCGGGTCTCGCCGGGGAGAATCTCTTTCGGAACCCCGATCTTCATGGATTTTCCTTGCTCATATTCCGCTTGATTTCGGAACCCCGCAACAAAACGTGGCACACAATGCCGCGCTGAAAGGGGTTTGCCAAGGGCGGTGTGTCACTTCGTCACGCCCTTGTTACGAACATTGATATGAATCAATTAAGATTGCCCTACTCACGCCGCTTCCGGCACACCAGTTTTTTGCAATATTTTCTTTTGCCGGGCGGTTAGATCAGCCGATTCGAAGTCCTCAATCAGCGCCTCGAAGGCTCTGTGCCAGTTCAATTCGGCGCCGAGGTGGAGGAATACCGAACCCAAGCCGATGGCCGAGCGGTCAAGCAGGACAAATTCACGCGGCGGCGTCACCCCGCCCAGGCGGCGAACCTCGCGGTGCACTTCGGCCGCCACGGCGCCGCCGAACTTGCCACTGCCCGATTCATCGATCAGGCGGGCGCGGTCATCGGTTAACGGGCCATAGATATATTTTGCCCAAAGCGCCAGCGCATCGGCCATTTCCGACGATAATCCGCGAAATCCCCACTGCTCGAAGGCGTGCACCATAAGCGCGCGGTCGTCGCGCTGAACGCTGCGGTAAAGATCGATCACGCCCTGAATAAAGGCGGCAGAAAAAATGCGCACGCAGCCATAATCGAGCAGATTGACCGAACCGTCGGCGCGGATGGTGTAATTGCCAAGATGCGGATCGCCATGCAGCACGCCATAGCGGTAAAACGGCCGGTACCAGGCGGTGAACATATTGCCGGCGATACGGTTGCGTTCCTCTTGCGGGCGCGATACCGCATCCATCAGCGCCTCGCCGTCGAGCCACGACATGGTCAAGAGGCGCCCCGTACTGAGCTCGGGCAGCGCGGTCGGCACATGCACGCCATCTTCGCCGTCGAGCATGGCGCCATAAAGCGCGAGATGGCCGGCCTCGCGGCGGTAATCGAGCTCCTCGCGCAGCCGGGCGGTCAATTCATGAAGAATTTCGCGCGTATCGATGGCCGAATCGTAACGCTTATAAAGAGCAAAGATCAGCTTGAGCTGCCTTAAATCCGCTTCGACCACCGACGCCATGTCGGGATATTGCAGTTTGCAGGCTAGCTCCTGGCCGTCCGCGCCGCGCGCGCGGTGAACCTGGCCGAGCGACGCGGCGGCCGCTGCCGCCTGTTCGAATTCAGCGAAAAGGCCGCGCCAATCGGTACCCAGTTCGGCTGCCATGCGGCGTTTCACAAACGCCCAGCCCATCGCCGGCGCGTTGGACTGAAGAGCGCGCAGTTCCTCGATATATTCGTCCGGCAGTCCATCCGGAATTGTCGCGAGCAATTGCGCCACCTTCATCAGCGGACCCTTGAGGCCGCCGAGCGCACGGCGCAGCTCCTGGGCGTTCTTCGCCGAATCGGCCGGCATACCGAGATAGCGCTGCCCCGCCACGCGCGCCGCCAGACCGCCGACCGAGGTGCCGACTCGGGCATAGCGCCTGACCCGCCCGCTCATCCGATTGTTTTCGGATGCCACGGCGCGCGCTCCTAAAGCTCGGCCTCTAACTGATCGACAAAGCCCGAGACAATATCGAGGCCACGCGACCAGAAGTCTGCCTTGCCGGCATCGAGATCGAAGGGCGCCAGCAGCTCTTTGTGGCGCAACGTACCGCCGGCCGCGAGCATGGTGAGATATTTGCTCTCGAAGCCTTCTCCCGATTCCTGATAGACGGCGTAAAGCGCATTGACCAGGCAGTCGCCGAAGGCATAGGCGTAGACATAAAACGGCGAATGGATGAAATGCGGGATATAGGCCCAGAAATGGCGGTAATCATCGTCGAATATGAGCGCCGGGCCGAGGCTTTCGCCCTGGATCGAAAGCCAGATATCGCCGAGCGCCTCGGGCGTTAGCTCGCCGTCGCGGCGCTGATCATGCACCTGGCGCTCAAACTCGCAAAATGCGACCTGGCGCACCACCGTGTTGAGCATATCCTCGACCTTGCCGGCCAGCATCACGCGCCGGCGCGCCTGTGACTCCTCCGCCTGCAACAGGGCGCGGAAGGTCAGTTGCTCGCCAAAGACGGAGGCCGTCTCCGCCAAGGTCAAGGGCGTGTCCGACATCAAGGCGCCTTGCGGCCCGGCCAATACCTGATGCACGCCATGGCCAAGTTCATGCGCCAGCGTCATCACGTCGCGCGTCTTGCCCTGATAATTGAGCAGCAGATAGGGATGCGCGCTCGGCACGGTTGGATGGGCGAAAGCACCGGGCGCCTTGCCCGGCGCCACCGGCGCATCAATCCAGGCATTGTCGAAGAATCGCTCGCCGATTTCGGCCAAATGCGGCGAGAAGGCGCGGTAGGCGGAGAGCACCAGCTCAACCGCCTCGTCCCAGGGAATGGTGCGGTCGTCATCCTCCGGCAGCGGTGCGTTGCGATCCCAGTAATTCAATGTCTCAGCCCCCATCCAGCGCGCCTTGAGGGCGTAATAACGGTGCGAAAGGCGCGGATAGGATTGTTTGACCGCGTCGACCAGCGCATCGACCACCTCGTCTTCGACTTGGTTGCTCAAATTACGCGACGATATGGGGCGGGCAAAATTACGCCACTTGTCTTCCGTCTCTTTATCTTTCGCCAAGGTGTTGGTGATGAGCGAGAAGGTGCGGATATTGTCGCCGAATATCTGGCCAATCGATTTGGCGGCGGCGCGGCGCTTACTTTCATCGGGGTCCGATAAAAGGTTGAGCACCTCGGCGCTGGTCAAATCCTCACCGTTAAGCGGAAACCGGAGCGCAGCGACGGTTTCATCAAACAGACGCATCCAGGCCGAGCGCCCGGAGATCTGCTTCTCATGCAGCAGGCGTTCGAGGTCGTCGGACAGTTGATGCGCCCGGTAGGCGCGCACATCGCGCAACCACGGAGCATAATGGGCGAGCTTTTCGGCGCCGAGCCGCTCGTTCAGATCATCATCCTCGATGCGGTTGAGCTCCAGCGTGAGGAACAACAGATCGCTCGAAATATCGGTCGCCGCTTCCGACAAATTCTGAAAAAACTGCGCCACCTCGGAGTCTTCCATATTGGTGCAGTAGCGCAAGTAAGCGTAGCTCGTCACCCGGCCGAGGATTTCCTGTACCGCCTCATATTCGCCGACCAGCTCGCCGAGCGCCGCGCCGTCAAGCGACGCGACCTTGCCGGCATGCTTTTCGCTTAAGGCGCGCGCGGCAGAGCGCGCATCATCCAAATCCTTTTTCAGCGCATCGCTATCGGGGCCGTCATAGAGATCGCTGAGATCCCAATGGGGCAGTTTGCCCAGCTTCGCCGATAGCTCGGTCTCCTTATTCATGATACTGGCGCTCCTCCTCGCCGGGCGAAAATACCGACCCTCTTGGTACGGCACGCCTTCTCGCATTATCATGCCGCAAAACGAGAAGCCAAGAGGGGAGTTCGGCAGTGCATTACGATACATGGCAAAGCCTGCCCGGCATGTTTTTCGAAAATGCCGAACAAGGCGGCGACGATGCGTTCCTCTGGGCCAAGCGAGAGGGGCGCTATCAGTCGCTCTCATGGCGCGAAACCGCCCGGCGCGTGCGCGACTTGGCGAAAGGCCTCTCGGGGCTCGGCGTCACTGCAGGCGACCGCATCGTCATCGCTTCCGAGAACCGTCCGGAATGGGTCATTGCCGATCTAGCCATCATGACGCTCGGCGCCATCAGCGTGCCGGCCTACACCACCAACACGGTGCGAGACCACCGTCATATTATCAGCGATTGCAGCGCCAAGGGTGCGATTGTCTCGACCCGCGCGCTTGCAGCCCGTCTGTTGCCCGCCACCGCCGAGGTCGCGGCGTGCCAATTCATCGTCAGCATGGAAGCGACCGAAGCCGGCGCCTTCGATATCGCCGTCCATGAGTGGGATACGGTGATGGCGGCAGGCGAAGCCTCCACGCATGACCTGGAGCCCGCCCTCGAAGCCCAGACGCGCGGCGATACCGCCTGCCTGATCTATACCTCCGGCACCGGCGGCAACCCGAAAGGCGTGATGCTGAGCCACGCGGCAGTGATGGCAAATTGCATGGGCGCGCGCGAGTTATTATTGCAGTTAGGCCTTGGCGATGAGGTCTTTCTCTCCTTCCTGCCGCTTAGCCATGCCTATGAACACACGGCGGGGCTCTATTTCCCGATCTCGATCAAGGCGCAAATCTATTATGCCGAGAGCGTCGAGACGTTGAGCGCCAATCTCGTCGAAGTGCGGCCAACCATCATGGTCAGCGTGCCGCGCCTCTATGAAGTCATGCACCGGCGCATCACACTTGGGCTCAAGCGGCAAAGCAAGATCAAGCAGCATCTCCTTGCCAAGGCCGTCGACCTCGGGCGCAAGCACTATGAAAATCCGGGCAGCCTTGGCCTGGTGCAGGGCGCGCTCAACCGGGTGCTGGAAGGCCTGGTGCGCGACAAGGTGCGGGCCCGCTTCGGCGGCCGCCTCAAGGGCATGGTCTCCGGCGGCGCGCCGCTCAATTTCGAAGTCGGCATGTTCTTCACCGCGCTTGGCGTCCGTCTATTGCAGGGTTATGGCCAGACCGAAGCGGCGCCGGTAATCAGTTGCAACCCGCCCAATCTGGTCAAGCTCGACACGGTCGGCCCGCCCTTCGAGGGCGTCGAAGTCAAAATTGCCGAGGATGGCGAAATCCTGGCACGCGGCGAGCTGGTGATGAACGGCTATTGGAACGACGAAGCGAGCACACGGGGTGTGCTCAAGGACGGCTGGCTCCATACCGGCGATATCGGCAATGTCGATGCGGACGGCTATATCCGGATAACCGACCGCAAAAAAGACATCATCGTCCTTTCGGGCGGCGATAATCTCTCACCGCAGCGCGTCGAAGGCCTGCTCACCCTGCAGCCGGAAATCGGCCAGGCGATGGTTTATGGCGATAAACACGCCCATGTCGTGGCGCTCCTCGTGCCGGACGAGGATTTCGTCCGCGAGTGGCGGAAAAATTCAGAGAGCGATGACGACGGTATCATGAAAGCCATCGCGGCCGCCGTCGAGCGCGCCAACGCCGACCTCTCGCCCATAGAGCGCGTCAAACGCCACATGCTGGCCGAGCCCTTCACGGTCGACAATGAGCAGATGACACCAACTATGAAAGTGCGCCGGCATAAGGTTCTGGAGATTTACCGTGACGGGTTGGAAGCGCTTTACTGAGCCAACTTACTCTCCGCCAGCGGCAGCGCCGTCTCATTCTTGACCGGGGTGAGCAAGAAACTCGTCTTGGTGCTGGAGATGCCAGGGATGCGCAGGAGGTGGTCGCGCATCAGGCGTTCGTAGGCGCCGAGGTCGGCGGTGATGACCTTGAGCAGGAAATCGGCCTCGCCGGTGACCGGCCAGCATTCGAGAATTTCCGGGCGTTCGGAAATCGCCGCCTCGAACACCTCCAGCACCTGCTCGACATTGCGTTCGAGCGTGACGCTGATGAAGCAGGAAAGGCCGAGGCCGACACCGGCCGGGTCGATCACGGCGCTATAGCGGCGGATAATGCCTTCGCTCTCAAGCCGTTTGACCCGGCGCAAACAGGGCGAAGGCGACAGGCCAACCCGCTCGGCCAGCGCGACATTTGCGATTCGCGCGTCGCGCTGCAACTCCGCCAGGATGCGCCGATCAATGCTATCTAGATCGAAATTTAGCATATAATGCCGAAAACTTAATTATTATCGATATAATATGCCAAAATATATTATTTTACGCAACGCCTTCGCAATGATTAACGCCCGCGCTTGCGAGTAGTATAGTGTGCCGCTGCGTTGCGCTCGGGAGGGTGGTGCGTAGCGGTTCAGTGCAGTTCGCCATAGCAATATTCACGGGGCGCCCATGAAACTCGCCGAGGTCTCTCTCGACGACAAATATTCCGCAGTCAGCGGTCAGGTATTTTTGACCGGCACCCAGGCGCTGGTGCGCCTGCCGATGATGCAATATCAGCGCGATCGCGCCGCCGACCTCGATACGGCCTGCTTCATCTCCGGCTATCGCGGCTCGCCGCTCGGCAATTTCGACAAGGCGCTATGGCAGGCCAAGCAATTTCTGGAGCACCAGAACATCCACTTCCAACCGGGTGTCAATGAAGATCTCGCGGCGACGGCGCTGTGGGGCACGCAGCAAATCAACCTCGCCGGCGACGGCAAGCACGATGGCGTGTTCGGTATTTGGTACGGCAAGGGCCCGGGCGTCGACCGCTCGATAGACGTGTTCAAGCACGCCAATCTGGCCGGCACGGCACCGCATGGCGGCGTGCTCGCCTTCGCCGGCGACGATCATGTCTGCGCCTCCTCCACCACGGCGCATCAAAGCGAATATAATCTGCGCGCCGCGATGATGCCGGTGCTCAATCCGTCGAGCGTGCAGGAGATTATTGATCTCGGCCTCTATGGCTGGGCGATGTCACGCTATAGCGGTCTTTGGGTGGGCTTTATCTGTATCGCGGAGACGATTGATTCATCCGCCATTGTCGCGGTCGACCCGGAACGCATCCAACCTCGAATTCCAACCGATTACGAATTGCCCGAGGGCGGCCTCAACATCCGCTGGCCCGATCCGCCGTTGGTTCAGGAAGCACGCATGCATGAGCATAAGCTCGACGCAGCGCGCGCTTTCGTGCGCACCAACAAGCTCGACAAGGTGATCAGCGATGGCCCGGGGCGGCGCTTCGGCATTGTCACCGCCGGCAAGGCCTATCTCGATGTGCGCCAGGCGCTCGACGATCTCGGTCTCGACCTCGACGACGCCAAGCGCCTCGGCCTCTCCATCTACAAGCCGGCCATGACCTGGCCGCTCGAGCCGGAAGGCATCGCGAATTTTGCCCGTGGCCTCGATGAAGTGCTGGTGGTTGAGGAAAAGCGCGGCCTGATCGAAGGCCAGCTCAAGGACATTCTTTACAATGTCGACGCCGACCAGCGCCCGCGCGTGTTCGGCAAACGCGACAATGATGGCAGCAATCTGTTGCGCGCCGCCGGCGAATTGGATGCCGGCACGATCGTCACCGCAATGGCGCGCCGCTTTGGCGCGGCGGAGGGCTTCGAGGCGGTGAGCGCACGCGCAACGTTTCTCGCCCAACGCGCCGAAGCCCTGGCCCAGGCCGAACAGGCCAAAGTGGTCCGCATTCCCTATTTCTGTTCCGGCTGTCCGCATAATTCCTCGACCAAGGTGCCGGAAGGCAGCCGCGCGCTCGCCGGTATCGGCTGCCACTTCATGGCGCAGTGGATGGAGCGCGACACCGAGACCTATACCCAAATGGGCGGCGAAGGCGCCAACTGGATCGGTCAGGCGCCGTTTAGCAAGACCGGGCACATCTTCCAGAATATCGGCGACGGCACCTATTATCATTCTGGCTCGCTAGCGATCCGCGCCGCCGTTGCCGCCGGCGTCAACATCACCTTCAAGATCCTCTATAACGATGCCGTCGCCATGACCGGCGGCCAGCCGATGGACGGCCCCCTTTCGGTGCCGCGCGTCACCCGCCAATTGCTGTCCGAGGGTATCGGCAAGATCGCGGTGGTGACCGACGATCCGCTCAAATACCCGTTCGACAAGCAATTCGCGCATGGCGTCACGGTGCATCACCGCGACGAGCTCGATCAGGTGCAGAAGGACATGCGCCTGTGGCAGGGCGTCTCGGCAATCGTCTACGACCAGATGTGCGCCACCGAGCGGCGGCGCCAGCGCAAGCGCGGCCTGATGGCTGACCCGGATTTGCGTGTCTTCATCAACCCGGATGTGTGCGAAGGTTGCGGCGATTGCTCCGACGCCTCGAACTGCCTCTCAATCTTGCCCACCGAGACCGAGTTCGGCCGCAAACGCCGCATCGATCAGTCTTCGTGCAATAAGGATTACAGCTGCGTGAACGGCTTCTGCCCGAGCTTCGTCAGGGTCAAGGGCGGGCGCCTGCGCAAGCGCAAGCCTTCCGGCGCCGGCGACAAGCTTTTCGCCGCCCTGCCCGAGCCGCAGATTCCATCCTGCGAGACGCCCTACGGCATCGTCATCACCGGCGTCGGCGGCACCGGCATCGTGACCCTCGGCGCCCTTCTCGGCATGGCGGCACGACTTGAGGGCAAGGGCGGCACGGTGCTCGACAAGGCCGGCCTGGCGCAAAAATATGGCGCCGTCATCAGCCATGTGCGCATCGCCCAAGAGCCTGACGATCTGCATGCGGTGCGCATTGGCGCCGGTGGCGCCAAGCTGCTGCTCGGCTGCGACATGGTGGTCGCGGCAAGCGCCGAATCGCGCGCCCGTATCGCGCCCGGAAGCGGCCACGCCATCATCAACAGCAACCAAGCGCCGACCGGCGACTTCACCCGCGACCCGGACCTGGTCTTCCCGGGCGCCGACCTGGAACGCCTGATCGCCGAGACAGCCGGCCCCGGTGCGGCCGATTTCGTCGATGCCACGCGCCTCGCCACCGGCCTGGTCGGCGATGCCATTGCCGCCAACCTGTTCCTGCTCGGCTTCGCCTATCAGCGCGGTTTCATTCCCCTCAGCGGCCAGTCGATCGAGCAGGCGATCAGCCTGAACGGCGTCGCGGTCGATGCCAATCACCGCGCCTTCCGCTGGGGCCGCGCGGCGGCGCATGACCTGGCCGCGGTCACCGCCCAGGCCGGCGCCGATACGGCGCAGCAAAACACGGCAAAGGACGAGAGCCTGGATGGGCTTATCGCACGGCGCGCAGGCGACCTCACCGCCTATCAAAACGCCGCCTATGCCGGGCGCTACCGCGATTTCATCGCCCATGTACGGCGCGTCGAAGGCCAGCGCACGCCGGGCCAAGAAGCGCTCAGCGACGGCGTGGCGCGCGCCTATCACAAGCTGCTCGCCTACAAGGACGAGTATGAAGTTGCCCGCCTCTTCACCGACGGGCGCTTCCGCCAGCACATCGCCGAAACCTTCGAAGGCAATTTCTCGCTGCAATTCAGCCTGGCGCCACCGCTCCTCGCCGCGCGCGATAGCGCTACCGGCCACCTTAAAAAACGCCTCTATGGCCCCTGGGTGATGAGCGCCTACCGCCTGCTGGCGAAATTCAAATTCCTGCGCGGCACAAAGCTCGACCCGTTCGGCTATATGCCGGAGCGGCGCGCCGAGCGCAGCCAGATCGAAACCTACGAAGCAACGGTGCGCGAACTGCTCGGCGATCTCACGCGCGACAATCACGCGCTCGCCGTCGAGATCGCCCGCCTGCCGCTCAAAATGCGCGGCTTCGGCCACGTCAAACAAGCCGGCGTCGAAGCCGCCACGGTGCGCGAGGCGGAACTGATGAAATATTGGCGCGACCCGCCAAGCCAGGCGAGCGCGGCGGAATAAGAGGGAGCGGAAAAAATATGAGCGCGAACGGGAGTGCGATTATTGTCGGCGTCGGGCCGGGCTTGGGCGCGGCGCTGAGCCGGCGTTTTGCCCGCGAAGGCATGAATGTGGCCCTGGCCGCGCGCGATATGGCCAAGACGGAAAAGATCGTGGCTGAGGTCAATGGCCATAGCGGCGGCACGGCGAAGGGCTATTCCGTCGATACCACCGATGAGGCGGCGGTCGAGAAGCTGTTTGACGATGTGAGTGCCGACTGGGGCGTGCCGGATGCGGTGATCTATAATGCCGGCGCCTTCATGAAGACCAGCATTCTTGAAGCCACGGCGGAGGATTTCAAACGCTGCTGGGAGGCCAATTGTTATGGCGGGTTCTTGGTTGGGCGTGCTGCCGCGACGCGCATGACGCCGCGCGGCTCCGGCTCGATTCTCTTTACCGGCGCAACCGCGAGCAAACGCGGCAGCGCCAAATTCTTCAACCTCTCGGTCGGAAAGTTCGGCCTCCTGGCGCTGGCCCAGGCGATGGCGCGCGAGCTCGGGCCGGAGGGTATTCACGTCGCGCACGTCATCATCGACGGCCAGATCATGTCCAAGCGCTACGCCCATCTCGAGGACGAACGCGGCCCGGACTCGCTGCTCAGGCCGGACGATATCGCCGAGACCTATTGGCAATTGCACACGCAGAACCGCAGCAGCTGGGCCTTCGATGTCGACCTCAGGCCATGGGTCGAGAGTTTCTAAAAAGCGTGGATGTCTGATTCTGCCTTGAATTTCTCCAGCTTTTCAGGGGTCGTCTCGGTTTGGTGGTTGTTCTTCCACTCGTCGTAGGTCATGCCGTAGATCACTTCGCGTGCCGCGTCGTAGTCTAACTCGACGCCGCGCTCCTTGGCCGCTTTCAGATACCATTTGGCGAGGCAATTGCGGCAGAATCCAGCCAAATTCATCAAGTCGATATTCTGCACATCGGTGCGTTTGCGGAGATATTCGGTGAGGCCGCGAAAGGCGGCTGCTTCCAGCTCCATGCGTGTTTGATTGTCCATTTCCCTGCTCCTCTTAGAAATGCGAATTAGCGTGTCGTAACACCTTACGAATACGTATAACAGCGCATGAGCTTCTCCCCAACTGCCCGCTTCGGCTTGCCGGCGCTGGCTCTCGGAATTCTCGTCATTTCCTTCTCGCCCCTGTTGGTCCAGGTGAGCGAAGTGGGGCCGAGTGCGACCGCCGTTTACCGCGCGCTCTTCGCTCTGCCGGCGCTCACCGGCTGGATGTTGTTGGAGGGGCGAAAGGAGCCTGTGCCGCGCCGCAAACTGACACTCGGCGATTGGGGGTTGCTCGCCTTTACCGGCCTCTTCTTCACCGGCGATCTGGTCGCCTGGCACAGCTCTATCCGCCTGAGCGGCGTCGCCAATGCGACCTTCCTCGCGCATCTTTCCACACCCATCATCGCCATCGGCGCCTGGCTAATATTCCGCGAACGTCTCACATGGGGGTTTATGGTCGGCCTGGTGCTGGCCATGATCGGCATCGCCCTGATCATGGGCGCCACCAGTCTGGAGTCGAGCGGCAGTCTCCTCGGCGATGGGCTCGGCCTCCTCACCGCTTTTTTCTATGGCGGATATCTGCTCACCATCAAGCACTTGCGCGAACGATTGCCGAGCGGCCTGATCATGGCCGCCAGCACGGCGTTTAGTTTCATTGCTTTGCTCGTCGTTGCGCTGATCATGGATGATGGGCTGTTCCCGGTGACGCTCTTGGGCTGGGGCACGCTGGTCGCCATCGGCCTGATCATTCATGCCGGCGGGCAGGGTTTGATAACGGTCGCCTTCCGCCATCTCAGCGCCTCCTTCGCTTCCGTCGCGCTGCTCGGAACGCCGGTACTGGCGGCTTTCTTTGGCTGGTTGATCCTGGGTGAGACCTTGACCGTGCTACAGGGCCTTGGTTGCGCCGCCGTACTCGCCGGCATCGCGCTTTCGCAGCGTCTTGGCGCGAGCGGAGAGCGGCCATGAAGAGCCGCGCCCCGCGGCATGGCCATGTCCTGCCTTGGCTGTTCTGGCTGGCGGCGGCAATGCTGTTCGGCTATGGCCATCTCACGCGGGTAGCGCCGGGCGGCATGGTCGATGCCCTGATGCGCGATTTCGCCGTCGGCGCCGCCGTGCTCGGCAATATCTCGGCCATGTATTGGTACGCCTATTCGATATTCCAGATCCCCGGCGGCTTTCTCCTCGATCGCTTCGGCCCGACCCGCGTCCTTACTGGCAGCGTTCTCCTTTGTGCCCTGGGCGGCCTCCTCTTTGCCTATGCACCGAACGTCGACGCCGCCAATGCCGGACGTTTTATCACCGGCGCGGGCGGCGCCGCGATTTATGCCTGCGCCATCAAGATCGCCCATATCTGGTTTGACGCGAAACGCTTCGCTCTCCTCGGCGGCGCCACCATTCTGATCGGCATGTTCGGCGCCACGCTTGGCCAGGCGCCGGTTGCCGTATTCATCGAGATCGACGGCTGGCGCCCGGTGATGCTGTGGGTGGCGCTAGCAGCGCTGCCGCTTGGCGCCTTTGCCCTCCTAAGCCACCGCACCCCGCCAATCGAGCGCGCCTCGGTGAACAACTCACGCCAGCTCTTTGCCCTGATGCTGCAAACGGTGCGTTCCAGGCGTTATTGGACCATTACCCTTTACGCCGCGATGATCGCCGGGCCGATGATCTCCTTTCCGGTGTGGGGCGTTGCCTATTATATGCAGGTGCTCGGCTACGCCCGCGCCGAAGCGGCATTGTTCACCACCGTGGCGCTGCTCGGCTGGGCCTTCGGCTCGCTCTCGGCGGGCTGGATATTGGGCCGCATCAAGCGGCGCAAGATTGCCGCCATCGGCTGTTCCGCACTTAGTCTTCTCAGCTGGTCGCTGTTCGTCGCCTTTCCCGGCATGCCGGAGATCGCCCACTATATTGTCATGCTGGTGATCGGCATATCGGCGGGCGGCATCGTGGTTGGCTTCATTCTTATCGCCGATAATTCTCCGCCCGATGCGGTCGGCACGGCGACGGCCATTACCAACACGCTGGTCATGCTGGCGAGCGCAGCAATATTATTGATCATGGGCTTTGTGCTCGACCTGCTATGGGCGGGCGAAATCATCGACGGCGTACGCATCTATTCCCCCTTCGCCTTCCGCATGGCATATCTCACCATGCCGGGTGCCGCCCTGGTGGCATTGCTGGCCGCCCTCTCAATTCATGAAGCCCCACGCGGGAAAGTTAAGGAAAGTTACATATGAAACCATCTCAACGTCGGCTTTTACGCGACATGTTCGACGCTGCCGTAGATGCTGCACAGCCGGCGCTCTGTCTTCCCGCCCATTTGCCGCCGCCTCCGGCGGGCCGTACCTGCGTGATCGGCGCCGGCAAAGCGGGCGGCGCCATGGCCCGCACGGTTGAAGATAATTGGCAATCTCCGCTCGAGGGCCTGGTCGTAACGCGCTATGGCCACGCCGTGGAAACCAGCCAGGTCGAAATCGTCGAGGCCGCTCATCCGGTGCCGGACGCCGCCGGCAGCGCCGCTGCGGCGCGTATTCTGGCGATGGCGCAGGGTTTGGGGCCGGATGATTTGGCGCTCTGCCTGATATCGGGCGGCGGCTCGGCGCTTCTTTCTCTGCCCGCACCTGGCCTTACCCTCGACGACAAGCAGCAGGTGACCAATGCGCTGTTACGCTCGGGCGCCAATATTTCCGAGATCAATTGCGTGCGCAAACATCTATCGGCGATTAAGGGCGGGCGCCTTGCCGCCGCTTGCCACCCGGCGCCGCTGCTGACACTCGCCATCTCCGACGTGCCGGGCGACGACGCGGCGGTGATCGCCTCCGGCCCAACCGTGCCCGACCCGACCACGTTCGCCGAAGCGCGCGACGTGCTGGCGAAATATTCGATTAAGCCGCCGCTCAATGTCGCCAACCATCTCGAGGCGGCAGCGGAGGAAAGCCCGAAACCCGGTGACGTGCGCCTCGCCGGCGCCGAGTTCCAACTCATCGCCACGCCAGCCGCTTCACTCGAAGCGGCTGGCCGGGTGGCAAAACAGGCCGGCTATCAGGTGCGCATGCTGGGCGACGCGCTCGAAGGCGAGGCGGATGCGATGGCGCGCGAGCATGCCGCCCTAGCAGCCGACTGCGCACCGGGAACGGTGCTTCTCTCGGGCGGTGAAGCGACGGTGATTGTCAAAGGCGATGGGCGCGGCGGCCCCAACGCGGAATACGCCTTGGCCCTGGCGCTTGCCCTGGAAGGCAACGCCGGTATCTGGGCGATGGCGTGCGATACCGATGGCATCGACGGCACGGAAGACAATGCCGGCGCGCTGATCGCACCCGATACGCTCGCGCGCGCCGCTTCGCTCGGCGAGGATGCCGCCCGGCGGCTGCAAAATAATGACGGCTATGGTTTCTTCACCGCGCTTGATGACCTGGTGATGTCCGGACCAACGATGACGAATGTGAATGACTTCCGCGCCATTGTTGTCGACGCCGATGTTTAATTGTTAGGTTGTTGAACGATGCGCCGACACCGTAGAGCCAAAATTGTCGCCACCCTCGGACCCGCCAGTTCTACGCGGGACTGTATCCACGCGCTGTTCGATGCCGGCGTCGATATGTTCCGCTTTAATTTCAGCCATGGCACGCATGATGAGCACCGCGCGCGCTACGAAATCGTGCGCGAGATCGAGGCGGAAGTCGGGCGGCCGATCGCCGTCATGGCGGATTTGCAGGGCCCCAAGCTCAGGGTCGGCGAATTCGAGAATGGCGAGGCCCTGCTGGAACAAGGGGACGCCTTCCGCCTCGACCTGTCGCCCGAGCGTGGCAACGCCAAGCGCGCGCCCCTGCCTCATCCGGAAATCTTCTCGGCGCTTGAGGACGGTGCCGAGATCCTGCTTGACGATGGCCGTATTCACCTCACGGTCGCCTCGCACGGCAAGGATTTTGCCGACACCATCGTCCAGGCCGGCGGCAAATTGTCGGACCATAAGGGCGTCAACCTGCCGCGTGTCGCGCTTGGCCTCAGCGCCCTGACACCGAAGGACCAGCGCGATCTGCGTTTTGCCCTGGAAATGGGCGTCGATTGGGTGGCGCTGTCCTTCGTTCAGCGCCCCGACGATGTCGCCTCGGCGCGCAAGCTGATTGCCGGGCGCGCCTCGATCATGACCAAGCTGGAAAAACCGGCGGCGCTCGACAGCCTGGCCGAGATCATCGATCTCTCCGATGCGATCATGGTGGCGCGCGGCGATCTCGGCGTCGAATTGGCGCCCGAAGACGTGCCGGCGGAGCAGAAGAACATCGTCCGTGCCGCACGCCGCGCCGGCAAGCCGGTGGTGGTGGCGACGCAAATGCTCGAATCAATGATCTATGCCTCGGCGCCAACCCGGGCCGAAGCCTCCGATGTCGCCACCGCCGTTTATGACGGCGCCGATGGGCTGATGCTGTCGGCCGAATCGGCGGCCGGCGATTATCCGGTCGAATCGGTGGCGATGATGAACCGCATCATCGAGCGGGTCGAGCGCGATCCGGCCTACCGCGTTTTTATCGAAAGCCAGCATTACGACCCGGAATCGACACCGGCGGATGCCATCACCGCCGCCGCGCGCCAGGTGGCGGAAACCGTTCATGCCGCCGCTGTCGTGACCTATACCACCTCGGGCTCGACCGCGCTCCGCGCCGCGCGCGAAAGGCCGGGCGTGCCCATATTGGCGCTCACGCCGGAGCGGCAAACGGCGCGCCGCCTGGCCATCGTCTGGGGCGTCCATTGCCTCCACACCGAAGACGCGATCGACTTTCAGGATATGGTGGAGAAGGCTTGTGCGGCGGCGCGCGAGCAGGGATTCGCCCGCCTTGGCGACCGCATCGTCATCACGGCGGGTGTGCCGTTCGGTACGCCCGGCTCAACCAATGTGCTGCGCATCGCCTGGGTCGGCAATTAAACCAACGCCGCTTAATTAAATCGTCGATTTATCCTCGAGCGCGCGCAGGCGCTTCACCATCCGCTTGGCGTGCGGCATATGCGGATGCACGGCGAGCGCCGCCTCGAACGCAGCCAGGGCCTCGGAGTGACGCGCCAGCATTATATTGATCAGGCCGAGCCCGGCGAGGGCGCCGAAATGGCGCGGCTCGAGGGCCAGGGTGCGTTCCACATCGGCAATGGAACGGTCATAATCGCCCATCAGATAATAGAGCGTGGCGCGCTTGTTCCAGCCCTCGGCGAAATCCGGGCGCAACTCGATCACGCTGTTGAAGCTGGTGAGCGCGGCGGCATAACCGCCATGATTCATCGCTGCCGTGCCGCCGGCCAGCATGCGGTCAACCGCATCATCGTTCGAGAGGCTCCAGAGGCGCCAGATCTGCACCTCGACGCCAGCCGCCTCGGCCATTGTCTCGGATGATTTGAGCTCGGCAAAGAGATCGTTCAGGCGCGGATCGTCCTGACCCGCCATCGCCATCCGCCCACCAACAAGCCCCAGCAACAGCGCGGCGCACATAGCCGTGAGAATTATTTTGCCAGGGAGCGCCCAACCAGCGCCGGCGGCATCGGCCCGCCCGTCGCCCAATCCAACAGTTCGGCGGTGTGCACGACCGGAATATGTGTGCCGGAAGCGATCTGTGTCATGCATCCTATATTCCCGGTGGCGATGATATCCGGTTCGGTTTGCTCAAGCATCTCGGCCTTGCGCGCCAGCATGCGCCCGGCCAGTTCGGGTTGCAAGATATTGTAGGTGCCGGCCGAGCCGCAGCAGAGATGCCCCTCCGCTGCTTCACATACGTCAAAGCCTGCCTCGATCAACAGCGCCATCGGTACGTCATGCAGTTTTTGCCCATGCTGCATCGAACAGGCGCCGTGATAGGCAACCCGCAACTTTGCCACTCCGATGGTCTTAAGCGGCCCGAGATCGGCCATGACCTCGCTGATATCGCGCGCCATGCCGGCGACCTCCGCAGCGCTATCTTTCATCGCCGGGTTGTCGCGCAACAACATGCCGTAATCCTTGACCATGGTGCCGCAGCCCGACGCGTTCGACACCACGGCATCGAGCGCGCTACGGCCATGTTCGGCGGAGAAGGCCTCGATATTGGCGCGCGCCCATCCTTCCGCCGCCGCCCGTTCGCCCTGATGCAACGACACGGCGCCGCAACAGCCAGCGCCCTTCAGTACCACCACCTCGCAGCCATGGCGGGATAAGAGGCGCGCCGTCGCTTCGTTGATCTCGGGCGCCAGTGCCTTTTGCACGCAACCATTCAGCAAGGCGACGCGCTTCCGTCGTGTGGTGCCCTGCGCCGGGATGGTCTGCGCCCTATCGACCCAGGAGGGCGCATGCACCGGGCGAAAGGAAAGCCGCATCAGCGCGCCAATTGGGCCGGGCAGAAACTGCCCCAGAATGCCCGGCCCGCGCGCGGCAATGATGGCGAGGCGAAAGAGATTGGGCCGGGGCAGCAGAAAACCGAGCATGCGGTTCAGCAGGCGCTTCAACGCCGGGCGGCGGTAAGTCTCGGCGATATGGCTGCGCGCGTGATCGACGAGATGCATGTAATCAACGCCGGACGGGCAGGTCGTCATGCAGGAGAGGCAGGAGAGGCAGCGATCGATATGGCGTACCGTCGCGGTGTCGGCGGCGCGCCCGCTCTCGAGCATATCCTTGATCATATAGATGCGCCCGCGCGGACTGTCGCGCTCGTCGCCGAGCAGCTTATAGGTCGGGCAGGTGGCGAGGCAGAAGCCGCAATGGACGCATTTGCGCAGCACACGCTCCGCTTCGGCGATTTCCGGCTTGGCCAGTTGGGTAATATCGAATTGCGTCTGCATGGCTTAAACGCCCGGATACATGCGGCCGGAATTGAGCACGCCCGCCGGGTCGAAGCTTTCCTTGAGACGCTTGGTCAGGGCGGCGACCGCCGGCGCCTGTGGCATAAACACCGAGACGGCGGCGCGCACATCGGCGGGCGCGCGCAAAAGCGTTGCATGGCCGCCATGTGCGACAGTGGCAGCGTGGACGGCATCGGCGCTGGCATCCTCGCCCGCCGCGAGCGCCAGCCACACCAGACCACCGGCCCAGTCGTAATAGGCTTCCCCGATCAAGGATTGGCGCAACGTTGCGGCCAGCTTGGCGCCCTCGGCCGGCGGCAGGGATATGCGCCACAGCGCGCGCGCATCGCCGGCGAAAGGCGCGACATCGCGGATTTCCTGCCAAAACTGGCGCGAATACATGCGGTGCAATTCCTCATCGTCACCGAGCGGGGCAAACATCGTGCGTAAATCGCGGCAACGCGCCTCGACCGAGGGGCCAATACCCTCGACACGGAGCGCCGTGACCGACGCTCCAGCTTCGTTGACATAGGGAACGCCAGAGCGCGCGGCGAGCGCCGCCGGCAGATGGGCTGCGGCGGAGACATCATGTGCGCTCGCCAGAGCCTCGCCCATGGCGGCGACGGCGCGCGCGTCATCAAGGCCCATGATGAGGACAGTGCGCGTAAGCTCCGGCGCCGGCAGCACTTTTAGCGACACCTCATGCATGGCGGCGAGCGTGCCCCACGAACCGGCGAGCAATTTGCAAAGATCATAGCCGGTGACGTTCTTGACCACCTTGCCACCGGCCTTGAAATCCCCCGCCCGCCCGCTCACGGCATGAAAACCGAGCAGATGATCGCGCGCCGCCCCCGCCTTGATGCGGCGCGGACCGGACAAATTACACGCCAGCACGCCGCCCAAAGTCGCTTCCGCCTTACTGCCGAGGAGCGCACCATAATCGGCCGGCTCGAAGGCGAGCATTTGGTTTTTTTCACCAAGCGCCGCTTCGATCTCGGCGAGCGGTGTGGCGGCGCCGGCGGTCAATTGCAATTCCTCCGGCTGATATTCCGTGATGCCGGAAAAGGCCGAGAGATCGAGCGTCATTTCCGCCTGCAGGGGGCGGCCAAGGGCGCGCTTTGAGCCGCCGCCGATCAATTCCAGCGGATGGGTGCCGGCGGCCGCCCATTCGACCGCCTCAACCAGCTCGCCGAGCGTGCCGGGTTTAAGTGTTTGTGCCATCAATAACGCGGCAGGTCGGGAAACGGCATCTCGCCGCCATGCACATGCATGCGGCCAAGCTCAGCACAGCGGTGCAAGGTCGGGAATACTTTGCCCGGATTGAGCAATTGCCCGGCGTCAAAGGCACACTTGACGCGCTGCTGCTGTTTGAGATCCGTCTCGCTGAACATCTCACCCATGAGATCGCGCTTTTCGACGCCGACGCCATGCTCGCCGGTCAGCACACCGCCGACCGCGACGCAGAGCTTGAGGATCTCGCCGCCCATCTCCTCGGTACGCTCCAGCTCGCCCGGTATGTTGGCGTCGAACAGAATGAGCGGATGCAGGTTGCCGTCTCCGGCATGAAAAACATTGGCGACCTTGAGGCCATACTCCTCGGAAAGCTCGGAGATGCGATTGAGCACTTCGGAGAGCCGGCCGCGCGGGATGGTGCCATCCATGACGTAATAATCGGGCGCGATGCGTCCCGCCGCCGGGAAAGCGGACTTCCGCCCGAGCCAGAAGCGCTCGCGCTCGGCCTCGTTCTCGCTCACCCGCGACGAGGTGGCGCCGCAAGTGGCGGCAATATCGCCGACGCGCCGGGCCAATTCCTCGACCTCGACCTCCGGCCCGTCGAGCTCGCAAATCAGTATCGCCTCGGCATCGAGCGGATAGCCGGCATGACAGAATTCCTCGACCGCATGGATCGCCGGCCTGTCCATCAATTCCAAACCGGCCGGGATAATGCCGGCGGCGATGATGCCGGCGACGCACTGGCCGGCATCGTCATTGCTGGCGAAGCCCATGAGGAGCGCGCGCGCATTGGGCGGCTTGGGCAGGATGCGCACGGTCACCTCGGTGATAACACCGAGCATGCCTTCCGAGCCGGTGATCAGGCCGAGAAAGTCATAACCATCAGAATCGAACTGCTTGCCGCCGACGCGGATCACCTCGCCATCCATCAGCACCATTTCGACCCCGAGCAGATTATTGGTTGTGAGGCCATATTTAAGGCTGTGCACGCCACCCGAATTCTCCGCCACATTGCCGCCGATCGAGCAGGCGATCTGGCTCGACGGATCGGGCGCATAATAAAACCCGGCTGAGTCCATGGCCTGGCTGATGGCCAGATTGGCGACGCCGGGCTGCACCACCGCCGAACGATTGGCGTAATCGATCTCCAAGATTTGGTTGAAACGGCCGAGGCCAAGCGTCACCCCGTCGGCGAGCGGCAAAGCGCCGCCGGAAAGGCCCGTTCCGGCGCCGCGCGGCACCACTTTCACATCATGTTTGGCGCAGTAAGCGAGCACTCGCGAGACTTCTTCAGTATCGCCGGGCAGCACAACCAGCATCGGGGTTTGGCGATAGGCGCTGAGGCCATCGCTTTCGAAGGCTTTGAGCGAGGCATTATCGGTCATGACATGCGCCTCGCCAACAATCGCGCCCAGGCCGGCGGCGATATCGGCGCGCTGGCTGAGGGTGGTCTCGTTGGGCGGCGGCATTTGCATGGCGAACGGACACTACTGGCTGGATGCGGATTCGCGGCAGTGTACGAATTCCGCCATTCGTCGGGCAATAGCCGAGTGACGGGCGGGCCGGAAATTAAAGATGATCGGGAATGATGAGCGGAGCGATCGGCTCCGGGCGAGCGCGTTTAACCCTGGCGCACCTTGAAGCGCGGGTTGGTCTTATTGATGACGTAAACGCGGCCCTTGCGGCGAACGATGCGGCAATCCTTGTGGCGCTTTTTCGCGGCGCGGAGCGAGTTGAGCACTTTCATAGTTCAGGCTTTCTTCGGGCGTGTTGATGAGCGCGCGCAACATAGGCGGGCGGAGTAGAGCTGTCAATGTTGGCGAAAAATGCCGCTATTTCAGCGACGGATCGAATTTCCGGCCATAAATGCGGAATACCGCCACATCGCCGCTTTCCAGCACTTTTACCCGGTTGGCCCACATCTCGACCTCGGCCAGGATAGCCGGGCCCCAGCCGCGAGGCGTTTTTACCTTGGGGTCCAATTCACTGGTGAAAGCGCCAAGGCCGCGCAAAATCTGGCCGCGGAGGGTCGGCGTTATGTCTTCGGTAATTCTGACTTCAAATCCGAGGCCGGCGATAAAAGAGCGCGTTTGCTCAAGCGACCATAAATTCGGCCGGATCGGTTCCTGCGCCACCCATTCGTCGATCGTCCCGCCCGTAGCCTCGGGCTTGGTGGCCAGATAGTCGGTGACGAGCAATTGGCCATCGACGCGCAGGCAATTGTATATGGACGTTAGGACCTCTTCCTTGTTGTCCATAGTGAACAGCGATTCCTTCGAGAAGGCGGCGTTATAGCCGCTCTCCCTTAACGATAGATTTTCCGTATCAAACGCCTCGACCGTCGCTTTTCTGGTCAAACCGGCAATGCGCGACAATTCCATTGCCGCATCCGACAACAGCGGCGACACCTCGAAGCCCGAAACCCAGGCGCCGGTCTCGCCATGTAGCGCACGCGTGGTTCCGCCGAGGCCAGCGCCGATATCGACGATCATCATGCTGGAATCGAGGCCGAGCGGCTTAATCAGTTCCTGAACCTGAACATCGCCACCGGGCGACATATATCCGGTGCCCCAGACTTTCTCCGTGACTTGCACGCGCGGGTCGGACCAGGCCGCGGAATCGCGGCCCAACGTACCGGAATCGAGGTCTTCTATTTCCTTCGGCGCTTCGACCTCGGGTTCGGGCTCAGGTTCTTCCTCAAAATAATAGCCTTGCCACCAAGCCTGTAGGCGCTTGGTCAACTGGCCTTCCTTCACCAAACCCGCTGAAAGATGGGGAATCCGCATCGCTCAACAAATACCAATACATAACGGCGCCGATCCAATACCGGCGCGAACGTATCAATAATTGTCCGGAATGCTTAATAGAGTCTAAATATTACGCACCGGAATTCAGGTTATGGATTATTACGTATAGCCCCGCTCAGGCTTGCGCCACCTCTTGGCGCTGTTCGCCGAGGCCGTCGATTTCAAGCTCCATCACATCGCCGGCGGCCAGATATTGCGGCGGTTTCATGCCCATACCGACACCCGGCGGTGTTCCGGTGGCAATCAGATCGCCTGCTTCCAGCACCATGAACTGGCTTAAGTACCAGACCAAATGGGCGACGCCGAAGATCATCGTGGCTGTGCTGCCGTTCTGGCAGCTCTTGCCATTGACCGAAAGCTTCATCGCCAGCGCCTGCGGATCGGCGATTTCGTCGCGGCTGACCAGCCACGGACCGGTCGGGCAGAAGGTTTTGGCCGATTTTCCCTTAACCCAGGTCGGTCCGCGATTGAGCTGGAAATCACGCTCCGAAACATCATTGACGACACAATAGCCGGCGACATGATCCATCGCCGCCGCTTCGTCGGCGACATAACTCGCTTCCTTGCCGATCACCACGCCAAGCTCGACCTCCCAATCCGAGCACGCGCTGGTGCGCGGTATGAGAACGGTATCATTGGGGCCGCAATAGGAACTCGGCGCCTTGGTGAAAAGAATCGGCTCGCTCGGCACATCCATGCCCGCTTCGGCTGCGTGATCGGCATAATTGAGACCAATCGCCAGAATATGGCCGGGCCGCGCGATCGGGGCGCCGATGCGCTCGGCGTCGGTATTGACGACCGGGAATCCATCGGTGCCCTCCTGCAGGCGCGATTCGAGCGCCGCCATGCCGCCGCCGGCCAACCATGCGCCGTCATAATCGTTCACCACGGAAGACACATCGATTACCGAACCGTCCGCCATACGCACCGCCGGCCGTTCCTGGCCGGGTGCGCCCACGCGCATCAACTTCATTCTATCGCTCCAATTTTCTTTAGTTTGATTTCGGCGCGGAAGATATCTCCGGACCTCGGCCCGCCGCAAGCTCTGATGCGGCAATATCGCTAATTACCATGAATCCGGGGGCATGGGTGATACAGATTTCCGGCCGCGCCCGCCTGATCGCCATCTGCGGCGTCACGCCACAAGCCCAGAAAACTGGGATTTCGCCTTCACCAATCGGCACGGCTTCGCCAAAATCGGGCGCCATCAGATCGCTGACACCTATTTTACCGGGATCGCCGATTTGCACCGGCTCGCCATGCGCGCGCTCGAAACTGGACGTCACGGCCACGGCGCGGCGCGCATTTTCGGGTGTCATGGCGCGCATCGAGACCACCGTCGGGCCGCCAAATGGCCCGGCCTGGACGGTTTCGATATTGGAGATGAACATCGGCACGCCCATGCCCATCTCGATATGGCGCAGCGGGATGCCATTCTGCAGCAGCGCTTCCTCGAAGCTATAGGAACAGCCGAGCACAAATCCGACAAAGTCATCCCGCCATAAGTCGCTGATATCAGTGACCTCCCGCTCCAACTCGCCATGCCGGTAGACGCGGTAAAGCGGCACATCGCTGCGCAGGTCAAAATCCTCGGCCAGGGTCGGCAGCGCCGGATTGCCGGGCCTTGAGACCGCCAGCAGCGGGCACGGCTTGGGGTTGGCCTCGCAGAAGCGGTGAAAATCATTGGCCAGCGCGGCGGGCAGGATCACCAGATTGCCCTGCACGCAATTCGGCGCCGCGCCGGCCGTTTGGTCGGCGAAACTGCCGCTGCGAATTTTCGCTCTCAGTGCGACCGCTTCCTTTCGCGCTATCGCTTGCGCTTCCATTGAACTCATGCGTTCGCTCTCCTCAACAATTCTGTCTGAGAGTTAGAACTTACCGAACTTCAAATAGGCCTCTTTCGGGTCGACGCCGTCAAGGATGGCCTTGCGCACCAAATTCTCGGTTTGCATCATTTTTTCGACATGGGTCACGGTCTCATCGGCCATATCTTCGGGGATGATCACCACGCCGTCACGGTCGGCGAAAACATAATCGCCGCTGGCAATAGCCACGCCGCCAATCTCAATCGCCTCGCCGTAGCGGTCCGGTACCCACACGCCGACCACATCGCAGGGCGTGGTGTAGCGGTGGAAAACCGGAAATCCCATGCGCAGAATAAACTCCGTATCGCGGCAGCCGCCATCGACGATATAGCCGCGCACGCCGCGAAATTGCAGTGTCTCGGCGGAAAGCTCGCCCATATGGGCGATGGTCGAATCATTGGGCTGGCACAGGACAACACTGTTCTTTGGTGCAATGGAGAGAAATTCGGTCCAGCGCAGCAAAGTCTCATGGCCATCGAGGCCGGGCTCGAGATGGCCTTCGACAGTAAACACCCGCCCGGCCAGTTTGTGCGACGGAACAAGCGGAACAATATCGTGCGGCAGGACGCAATTGCGCCGGCCAAGCTCGCGCAAGGTATCGTGCAGGGCGCCCGAATAGCACGCGCCCAGGCGCTCGGTGAGCGGATCATTTAAATAGTCAACCGCCCCGCCTGCCGCCACAACGCGCCTCCTCGGATTTGAACCGCGGCCCTCAGTGAGCCCAGCTCGGATGATAGCTGCGCGCCTCGTCGAACATGGCGACAATATTGGCCGCCGGCACGTCGCCTTGAATATTGTGCACGCTGTTTAGCACATATCCGCCGCCCCGGCCCATCAGTTCGACCATTTTTTGCACTTCGGCACGCACTTCGTCCGGCGTGCCGAGCGGCAACACGCGCTGGGTGTTGATGCCGCCCCAAAAGGACATGCGCCCGTCATATTTTTCCTTGAGCATCTCCGGCTCCATATTATTGGCGCTGATCTGCACAGGATTGAGCGCATCGACACCGACGTCGATCAAATCCTCGATCATCGGCTCGACCGAACCGCAACTGTGATAGAGCACCTTCACGTCGGCGCGCGCCTTCACGGCGCCGATCATTCTGGCATGTACCGGCTTGACCATCTCACGGTAAATCTCGGGATTGAACAAAGGCGCCTGCTGGGTCGCCAAATCATCGCCGAAAAAGAGGATGTCGACATTGCCGTCGCAGGCATCAAGCGCGTTTTCGGCGACGCGAATCCAATGGTTGGATATATTTTCCATTAACCCGGCGACGAATTCCTTGCTCTTGTACAAATCCTTCAGCCAATCGCCGAAGCCGCGCAGAAACTGGCATTGATGCACCAGGCCATTCGGCATGTTGAGGATAATCGCCTTGTCGCCGCTAGCTCTGAGCGCCTTGGCGCGCTCGGCCAGGCCGCGGTAATAGCCGGGATTGTCCGGATCGGGCCAATTGCAAAGCGAGAGATCTTCCGGCTTGGGTTTCTTCATGCCGAAGAACGGCCCATCGACGAAAAGAAAATGCCCGTCCTCGGCCTGTTTCCAAGTGGTGCCCCATTCGTCGATATAGCTGTGATCGTCGAGCTCTTTTTGATCCCCTTCATAGACGCCGAGGGCGAGATAGCGCGTATCGACATCAAAGCGCTTTAGAATGGCGGCATCGGGCACGGCCAGGCGTTTGAGCTTGGCCAGCATGACGGTCTCGTGGTCGAGGCCGAGCTCGCGTTTGAGATCGTCATAGGCGGTGTAATAGATCGTCGTCACGATCGTGCTACCGAAATCGATCGGAATACGGTCCGTCTCCTGAAAATTGAGCGCGGCGAGAACCCTCTCCCTTGAAGCCATGGCTGCCATGATAGAACTCCTTCCTAATTTGTCTCTGTCTTGGGTGTCACGCTGGCGGCGCGGATGCTCGGCGCCCGGCTTTTCAACACCCCCGATTGGTGGATGATATCGTTGACCAATTCTTCCTGGCGGTAGGCCATGACATGAACGCCACGCACGCCCTCAATCTCTCTGATCTCCTGAATGAGATCGATGCACAATTGCTTGCCCTCGCGCTTTTCATCGGCCGCACCTTCGAGGCGCGCAATCACCGCATCGGGGATATGAACGCCCGGCACATTGGCGCGCATCCAGCGCGCCGCACGGGAAGACGCAAGCGGGCCAACGCCGACCAGAATGAAGCAGGATTCGTGTAGGCCCATGTCGCGCACCTCCGTCATGAAGCTGCGTAAGCGCGGCACGTCGAAGCAATATTGGGTTTGAACAAATTGCGCGCCGGCGGCGATTTTCTTGGCCAGGCGCTGGGGGCGGTAATCGAAGGGTGGCGCAAAAGGATTGGACGCGGCGCCAAGGAACAGACGCGGCGGCGTCTTGATGGCGCGGCCCGAGAGAAAGCGGCCATCGTCGCGCATGCCGCGAATGGTATCCAGGAGCGAGATCGAATCGAGATCGAATACCGGTTTGGCGCCGGGCTGATCGCCGGCCTCGACGCTGTCGCCGGTGAGGCAGAGGACATTGTTCACGCCAAGCGCCGCAGCGCCAAGAACATCTCCCTGGATAGCGATACGGTTGCGGTCGCGGCACGAGATCTGCATCACCGCTGAATAGCCCGCCGCCTTCAGAAGCGCGCATATTCCGAGGCTCGACATATGGCAGTTGGCGCCCGAGGCATCGGTCGCATTGATCGCATCGCACACTTCCGACAGCACCAGTGCGCGGCGGTAGGTCTCGTCCGGATCTGCGCTGTCGGGCGGGTTGAGTTCCGCCGTGACGGCAAACCGGCCCGAACGCAAAACCCGCTCCAGCCGCCCGCCCGAGACATGGCCCTCGCGCGGCCGGTAACTATCGCCGAAGCCGATGCGGTGCACACTCATCGCGCCGCACCCCCCTCGCCCGCGCGCTCGGCCAGGCGCCGCAGCCAAGCCGAACTTCCCTTGAGGCGATGATCGAGCGGCGCCATGAGGGTGGCCAGCCGGCCACCTCTGCGCATGCGGCCAGCGCCCGCCCAGGCATCGATCCAGACGCATTTCATCTCCGCCGCAACCTCGCAATTGCCATTCTGGCGCACGCCGCCGCACGGGCCGTTGCGTAATTGTTTGGGGCAATTCATCGGGCAGGTCATACCGGTCTTCGAAAGCACGCAACGGCCGCACATGCGGCAATCGAAGAGCGCCCCCTTGGACCAGGATTCAAACCAGGCGGCAGGGCGTTCCAAGCGCTCAAAGCCGCACAGTTTCAGCACCGGCGCGAACGCCAAAATCACGCTATCAAAAGCCAAATATATCAGCTCCAACGACCTTGCGTTGCGGGTCGCGATGCGCCGCATCAAATACATAAGCCGCCCTCAACCACCATGCGTGCTGAGAAAGTCACGGTAATCGCCGTAGCCTGTCAGCCGCATTTCATAATTGAGGCCGAGAGTCTCGGCCGCCGCGCGGGCCTTTTCCTGGAGTTCGGAATCCTCGCGCTGGGCGAGGTAAACCAGTTTGTCGTAATGGCCGAAATAGGTATCGCGCAATTTGGGATATCGGTCGAGACCAAGCCCAGCCAGGATCAGGCGATCAAAATGGCGGGTGAGAAAATCGGTCAAAAAGAACGAGCCCGGCTCATCATCCATGAGTGCGGCGAAATTCTCCTTGCCGGCAAATATTTCGTAACAATGGGCGCCGCCGATGCCCTCAATGCCCTCTTCCTCCAGGACCTCGTTGAGTTTTCCACCGGTGCCGCAATCGCTGAACAGCACCAGGATATTGTCGACCGTGCCGCGCGCTTCATGGATCTTGGCACGCACCGCCTCGGGGATTTTGTCGGGCGTGTTGTGAATATGCGCCGGCAGGCAGGTGATGCTCATATGCGTCCAGTCGTGCGCGCGCATCAGCGCGGTGATTTCACGCGCCAGCGAGCCGCAGCAAATAAGCAGAACGGAGGGAAGCTGCGCCATATCAGGACCGCCCGATAGGCGACCTATTGAATGAAGCCGCGCGCCAGATCGACCGCCGTCGGGGCATCGACGCCATAACCATCGGCGCCGATCTTTTCAGCGAAATCGTCCGTCACAGGCGGCCCGCCGACCAGAATACGAACATTGAGGTTACTGTTCTCATTGGCCTTGCAGACGACGCCAACGGCTCTTTCCATGGCCGCCATGGAGGTTGTCAGCAGGGCCGAAAAGGCGACTATATCGGCATCATTTTCCTGCGCCGCATCGACGAATTTTTCCGGCTCGACATCGGTGCCCAAATCGACGACACGGAAACCGGCACCTTCAAGCACCATGCTGACCAAATTCTTGCCAATATCGTGCAAATCGCCTTTCACCGTGCCGATCACCACCGTACCAATCGGCTTGACGCCGGTTTCGGCCAGAATGGGGCGCAACAGATCGAGGCCGGCTTTTACCGCATCGGCCGCCATCAGCATCTCCGGCACAAACAGCGTGCCTTCGCTGAATTGCTCGCCCACGGTATCGAGTGCGGCGACGAGCCCGTCATCGAGCATCACTTGCGGTTCGGTGCCCTTGGCCAGCTCCGCCGTCACCAATTCGACGACTTCATCATCGTCATAGTCCAAAACCGCTTCATAAATTTTTTCGACCGACATCGCGCCTGCAACTCCTGATTTTAAGTTAAAGGGCCGTAACCGCTATTATCGCCGTGCGTTCGCGGCGCGAATAATCCGGAAAACCAAACCCCAATGCTCCTGATCGTGGAGACTATAGCCCATACAAGGTTAAGACATTGATCTCAATCAATTCATTTCGCGACCATTTTGCCTGGAAGAACGAAATATTTCACTCGCTTGAGCCCCGAATCACTTCGTTTGTCGTCCGAGCGAACGTCCCTTGACCGGCGCAGCGTCGCCAAAACGGTCGCGCAGATCATCGACGGTTTTTTCAAGCGCCGCCGTGCGCGTGTCATCTTCGCCGAATAAATCCGCCTGAGGCGCATTGTCCTCGCTCTCCAATCCGCTCAAACCGACGCCGATCAGGCGAAAATAGCGGCCATCGGCCTCACCCTCGAGCAACGGCAGGGCGGCCTGGAACAATATATCCGCCGATTGCGTCGGCGCCGGCAGGGTGCGCGATCGGGTCAGTATCTTGAAATTCGCGGTGCGCAGCTTGAGCGTCGCGGTGCGCCCGATCAGGCGATTTTTGCGCATCCGCCGGCCAACCCGGTCGCACTGCTTCCACAATCTCGCCGTCAATTCATCGAGGGCGTGGATATCCTCATTGAACGTCGTTTCCGACGAGACGCTTTTGGCTGGCCGGCCCGGCTTGACGGTACGCCGGTCATCGCCGAGAGAAAAACGCGCGAGGCGGGTGCCGATGGCGCCGTAGCGCCGTACCAGCTCAGCCTCGGAATATTGCCTGAGCTCGCCGATGCGGTGGATATTGTCGTTCGCCAGACGCTTTTGCAGTGCGGCACCAACGCCCCACAGCAGGCTGACCGGCTTGGGGCTGAGAAAATCCGCCGCCTCGGCCTTGCCGATCACAGCAAAGCCGCGCGGCTTATCGAGGTCGGAAGCGATTTTGGCGAGAAACTTATTGTAGCTCAGGCCGACCGAAACCGTGATGCCGATCTCCGCCTCAATCTCGCGCGCCATCGCGGCCATCGTGCGCGCCGGCGAGCCGCCATGCACGCCCTCGGTGCCGCTGAGATCGAGAAACGCCTCATCGATCGAGAGCGGCTCCACCAGCGGCGTGCGCGCGGTCATGATGTCGCGCACCTGGCGGCCGATGCACGAATATTTCTCCATATCGGGCGGCACGACCACCGCATGCGGACACGCTTCGAGCGCCTTGAACATCGGCATGGCCGAGCGGATACCGTAGCGCCGGGCAATGTAACAGGCAGCGGAAACAACGCCGCGCTTGCTGCCGCCGACCAAGACCGGCTTGTCGGCAAGCGCCGGGTCATCCCGTTTTTCGATGGTGGCGTAGAACGCGTCGCAATCGACATGGGCGATGGCGAGAGCGCCTAATTCTGCATGATGGAGGATGCGGCCGGAACGGCAGGCCGGGCAGGACAGGCCATCGGTCTCCACGCCTTCCCAATCGCAATCCCGGCACAGTGCGGTAGCGAGCGCAGGCATCTCACTTGCCCGAAAGATTTTTTGGCCGAAAGGCACGCATTATGATGTTATTATAACAGATCGGAGCGCCGCTACGGCTCGGCCAAACAAGCAACCGGCGCCCGCGGAGCATGTAATGTCGGACTTGAACCCGGTAGAAGCCCAGTTCAGCGCCTTGCGTCAAAGCATGGTCGGCCAGGTCGCGTCGCACGCCAGCCTGGTTGCCGACAAAACCGGCAAGGATATGCTCGGCGCCGAGGTGATGTCGGTGCTCGGCCGCGTGCCGCGCCATGAATTCGTGCCGGTCGAGATGAAGCTCTACGCCTATCTCGATTCGCCGCTGCCGATCGGCTATGGCAAAACCATTTCACAGCCCTTTATCGTCGGCCTGATGACCGATCTTTTGGAACTCGACGGCGGCCACAACGTGCTGGAAATCGGCACCGGCCTCGGCTATCAGGCTGCTGTTCTGGCCGAGCTCGCGCGCGAGGTTTATACGGTTGAGATCGTCGAGGAACTTGCCGAGGAAAGTAAACGGCGGCTCGGCGTGCGCGGCTATAAAAACATCCACTTCCGGGTTGGCGACGGCAATCAAGGCTGGCCTGAATTTGCTCCGTTCGACCGCATCATCGCCACCGCGGCGCCCGAACTGATGCCGGCGGCGCTCTTGGGTCAACTCAAGCCAGGTGGGCGTATGATCATCCCCGCCGGCCTCGATGAAGAGCAGCAGCTCCTCCTGGTCGAGAAAAGCGACGCAGGCCGCATCACCACCCAGGAAATCCTGCCGGTGCGCTTCTCGCCACTGACAATCCCGGGCTAACGTCCCTGGAAATCAATATCTGTAGGCAACGCCCAAGCCGAAAACCCAGGGATCGATATCGACGTCGGCGGTGATGCCGCCGCCATTCAGCTCGAGATCGGTATTGAGGAATATCTTTTTGATATCGGCATTGATGCCCCAATGATCGTCGATGCCATAATCCATCCCTGCCTGAAGCGCATAGCCGATACTATTTCTGTAATTGATCGAATTCACCGTGCCGCGCGGGGCGCTCTCGTCATAGAAGATGGTGTAATTGAGCCCGGCGCCGACATAAGGCCGGAATGTCCCGTCGGGAATAAAGTGCCATTGCGCGGTCAGGGTCGGCGGCAGCAGCGAGACCTTGCCGAGATCGACATTGCCGAGCGTCGAGCCGGAGACATCCACCCGGTGGCGGGTGGTGGCGAGAATAAGCTCGGCCGCAATGTTGTCGGTAAAGAAATAGGTGATATCAAGCTCGGGCACGCTGTCGCTATCGATGTCTGCCTCGCCGCCAATGACATTCACGGTGCTGCTGACATCGGGATTCATATTGATGCCGCGAATCCGCATCAGCCACGAATCATCCGCTGCCGCGATCGTTGAGATCATGGTCAGTGCCATTACGGCCGCGCAACAGGCGGCCAGCCGAATCTTAAGAGCGCGCATTGTCCTTCCTCCCCTGATCAATCAAACTATATTCCCTAAACCCTAGAATGCGTAAGGGTACTGAGCAATGTCAAGAAATTGGCGAGCAAACAAAGCGGCGAAAGCACGGCGCGGCCCGCAATCCGGGCGTCAACGCTCCGGGTCAGTGCAACAATAACCATGCCCGCCCCCCTCGCACTGACCATGGGCGAGCCGGCCGGCATCGGCGGCGAAATCACGCTCAAATCCTGGCTGAGGCGGGCCGAGGGCGTGCCGCCCTTCTTTGCCATCGACAACCCGGCCCGGCTCGAAGCGCTGGCTGGCGCTTTGAAGCTGGCGGTGCCGCTCCAGGAAATCAGCGACCCCAGCGGGGCCGCCTCCCTTTTCGATACAGCGCTGCCTGTTCTGCCGCTAATGCTCGCCAATGAGGCGGTACCGGGCAAACTCGACAATGCCAACGCCGGCGCGGTGATCGAATCCATTAGGCGCGCGGTGCAGCTCTCGCAAAGCGGCGCGGCAAGCGCTGTGGTGACCAATCCAATCCACAAATCCGCCCTCTATGCCGCCGGTTTCGCCCATCCCGGCCACACCGAATATCTCGCCGAGCTTGCCGGCCCGGGCTATCGGGCGGTGATGATGCTGGCCTGTGCTGAACTGCGCGTCGTGCCGGTGACGATCCACATCTCGCTCGCCGAAGCGGCAGTCACGCTGACGGCTGAGGAAATCATCCGTTGCGGCCGGGTGACGGCGGAGGCGCTCAAGCGCGATTTCGCCATCACCGCGCCACGCCTCGCCTTCGCCGGCCTCAACCCGCACGCCGGCGAGGATGGCGCCATCGGCGCGGAGGAAATCGAGATCATCGCGCCGGCGCTGGAACAGTTGCGCGCCGATGGCATCGACGCGCGCGGTCCGCTTTCCGCCGACACCCTGTTCCATGCCGCGGCACGCAAGAACTATGACGCGGCGATCTGCATGTATCACGACCAGGCCCTGATTCCGATCAAGACCATCGATTTCGAAGGCGGAGTCAACACCACCCTCGGCCTCCCCTTCGTCCGCACCTCGCCGGACCACGGCACCGCGCTGGATATCGCCGGTCAGGGTGCGGCCAGCGAAACCAGCCTGATCGCGGCGCTGCGGCTGGCAGCAGAGATGGCATCACGGCGGGCCAAATACTCAAGAACAGGTTAAGAATAATGACAAAGAAGGCCATGGGTCGCAGCGAAAGTGCGCTTCACCCGGACGGCCGGCGTAGCGATCAAATGGGCTTCGGCGCCGAAAAAACCCCATAAATACAATGTGGAGATAGTTTTTTTTGAAGTTTTAAGCCGTTTGGTGTATTTTTGTAACCAAGGTTACGCTCACTAATTCGATTTACCGTCGCCAGCCACACTGCACCGTGGTTGCGACCTTCTCCCTACCAATAGCGTAGGAGACGCCATTGCGAATTTCAGAGTTTATCGAGCGCACCAACGAAGCAAGTTCGCCGAACAAAATTACTCAGCTGTTCAAACGTGCCATCTCGAGCCGTGGTTACGAACGCTTTGCCTATGGCATGCTGACGAATTTCGGGCGGTATAATTTTCGCGAGGGAATTACACCGCCGGCGCTGGTCCTGGATTACCCTGATTTTTGGGTGAAGCACTATTTCGAGCAGGACTATCTCAGCATCGATCCCATCATTTCCCGCTCGCCGGTGATGCGGCAACCTTTCCTGTGGGACGAGCTTTCCCGATTGAGCCCGCAACAAAAAATATTTATGTCGGAAGCGGGAGAAGCGGGCCTCGGCCACGGAATTTGCGTCCCCATTCACGGCCCGTTCGGAGATTCGTTTGCCATCAGCATGACCTCGGAACATGACGACACGGATTCTTCAAGCATTTTAAGCGAGTTGCACGTGCTGGCGACGCAATACCATTCCACCTTCTTTGAACTGGTCATTGAGGAATCGAAATCCGCCGAAACCGTACGCTTAACCCCGCGCGAGCGGGAATGCCTCGTCTGGAGCGCGCGCGGCAAAAGCTCCTGGGATATCGGAGAAATCCTCGATATTTCAGAGCATACCGTCAATTTTCATTTAAAGAATTCGATGACCAAACTGGACGCCGGCAGCCGCATTCTCGCCGTGGTAAAGGCAATCCGCATGGGTTTGATCCTGCCCTAGAAATTCGCCGCCAGCTTACACCTGTCAGAGTTAGTAGGTAGTTCGCTTTTCGCGACCATGCTTTCCTTTTATGGACTTAAAAGGTCCAAAAAAAGGAGGCTGATCATGGTTGATATCGTTACCTGGGAAAGCGCGCACCTGTTCGGTTCCGCGCTTGCTTCCCATCATAGGCTGCGTTACCGGCTGTTCGTCGAACGCCAGGCGTGGGACGTGCCGTGCTTCCACGGCATGGAATACGATCAGTTCGACACGCCGGCCGCGGTCTACCTGCTACAGCGCGACAAAGAGGGCGACGTCCGCGGCGTGACCCGTCTCATTCCGACCACGCGGCCCTATATGATCAAGGAAGTATGGCCCGATCTCGTTGACGGTTGCGACCTGCCCGCATCACCTGAAATCTGGGAAGGGACCCGGTTCGGGGTTGAATCCGATCTGAGTGCCCGGGAGCGAAACCGCGTCACCGCGGAACTGGTGCTGGCTTGTCTCGAATTCGGCCTCGAGAACGGCATCCAACAATATCTGGTGCTCATGCCAATCCTGATTATCCGCCGCATAATCGGCGGTGCGGGCTGTCAGTTCAAACTCTTGGGCGAACCCAGAACAATTGGAAATCACCGCGTCGGCGTGGCGTCGGTCGAAGTCTCGCACGCTGCTCTTTTGGAAGCGCGGCGGCGGTTTGGAATCCATGACCCCGTACTCAAATTTAACCACATGCAAGAGGAGGCGGCGTAATGCCTAACTTAGCAAGCAGCGAAGAAATTTCAGGCTCGACAGCGGTCAAAATCGGCGAAGCGCTGGCTTATCTCAGCCGGGAAGCCGAAGCAGCCGGGCTCGAAAGTCTGGCCACTGAAATATGTAGCGCGGAAGAGATTGCGTATGAGACAGCCAAACACTGCTCATACCTGAACGCCTAGATAGCTGTCTGAGCGCGAGCGGATTATTTATTTGGGGGAACTTCGGCACCATAACCGCTGAACATCACCGAGCGGCGGGACGGTGCCCATTTTTCCTCGCGAGATTCTGCGCCAAAAAGCCAATCCACTCGCGCCTTTCGCGGCCATCTTCGCCACATGGAGGACGCAGCACATGATGCAGACATGGCTTAGCGAGCAGGGCTCTACATCGCTAAGCGAAGGGCTATATCGCGAAACCTTCGAACATTCCTCCGTCGCGATTCGGATCGAGGATTGGTCGCGGGTCAAGGTGATGATTGACCGTCTCACGCACCGGGGCGTGAAAGATTGGCGGCATTATTTTACGCGCCGCCCCGACCAACTCCTCAAGGCGATCAATTCTTGCGAATGTATCGATGCGAATGCCGCCGCGCTGCGCCTCTCTCTCACGCCGGGCATAGGGGAAACCGGAAACCCGACAGCTGAGGCGGCGTTGACCGCCGGCGCGCAAGAGCAATTTCTTGATCAAATTGCCGCTTTGGCCGGCGGCGCGGCGCGCGTTACAACCGATGTCACCGGAACCGCCTTGGTGGGTGGCAAAATTCCAATGCGCGTACACGGTTTCATTCCCGAAACGCACCGGGATGACTGGTCTCTTATCATCTTCACCATCGAGGACATGACAGAACGCCGCAATGCCGAAGCGGCGCTTACCGAAAGCAAAACGCAAGCCACCCGGGCGCATTTACGGACAATCAACGCGATCGAATCGATTTCCCAGGGCTTCGCACTTTACGACAGCGACGACCGTCTGGTGCTGTGCAACGGCCGCTACCGCGAGCTTCTCTACCCCGGCATGGAAAGCGAGGTGGCTGCCGGCATGACGTTCGAGGAAATTGTCCGCAATGCCGCAGCCAGGGAGTTGATCGAGGATGCGGAAGGCAATAGCGAATCCTGGATCGCGGCGCGTGTGGCGAGCCACTGCAAGCCCAGCGGCGAGCATGTCCAGCGCCGCAGCTCAGGGCAGTGGGTGCAAATCAGCGAACGAAAAACCGAGCAAGGCGACATCGTTGCCGTCTACACCGACATCACCGGCCTCAAGAATGCTGAACAGGAGCTGCGCAACGCCAATCAGTTTTTGGACAATCAAAGCCGCGAGCTTGAAGAGATGGCGCATCACCTCATTCAGGCGCGCGACCAGGCCGAGCTTGCCAACCGGGTGAAGTCGGAATTTCTCGCCAATATGAGCCACGAGCTGCGCACGCCCTTGAATGCGATCATCGGCTTTTCCGATGTCATAAAACAGGGGATTTCCAACTCGGACGATATTGAGAAATTCCGCGAATATATCGAAGACATCAATGAGTCCGGCCTGCTGCTTCTGAAACTCATCACCGAAATTCTCGACCTGACGAAAGTCGAGGCGGGCAGAACCGAACTGCATGAAAAAAATGTGGGTGTATCAAAGGCGCTCAGATCCTGCCTTGCCTTGCTCGAAGGGCAGGCCAAGGAAGCCGGTGTCATGGTTGAATGCGATCGTCCGCCGGAGATGCTGACGCTCTACGCCGACGAGAGCAAGTTCAACCAGATATTTGTCAATCTGCTGCAGAACGCGATCAAGTTCACGCCGCCCGGCGGCAAGATCAAGGTCAGGATTTGGTACAGCGAGGAAAGCGGCTTCGTCTATCAGGTCGCCGACACCGGCATCGGCATTGCGCTTGCCGACATCCCGATTGCGCTTGCGCCGTTCCGCCAGATCGACAGCGACCTCAACCGCAAATTCAAAGGCACCGGCCTCGGATTGCCGCTGACAAAGGCTCTGGTCGAATTGCATGGCGGATCGCTCGACCTGCAAAGCGAAGTCGGCACCGGTACCATCGTCACCGTGCGCTTTCCGGCCGAACGCATCGTGTAGGAGCCGCAGGAGAACTT
>CAYSDJ010000020.1:0-58159 GCA_964429775.1 uncultured Rhizobiaceae bacterium | reverse complement strand
CCGGGTGGCGGGGGCCGGGGGCTCGGCCTCGCGGCCCAAATCGACCAACCCGTCGAGACGCTCGGAACAATCCTCCAGATGGTTGACGATGATGTGAATCACCAACCCCTCGCGCTGAAGCCTACCCGTGCACATTATCAGCCGCGACCCGATTACGGCGCGGCGGTAGCGCTCGAACGCATCCGCCCAGACGATCAGATTGGCGATGCCGGTCTCGTCTTCCAGGGTCATGAAAATCACGCCCTTGGCGGTGCCCGGGCGCTGGCGCGCAAGTACCAGCCCGGCGACCGTCACTGGGCGCTCGGGCGTGAGCTCGGCGAGGTGGGTGCACGGCACGGCGCCGCGCGCCGCCATTTCCGGGCGCAGCAATTGGAGAGGATGGCAGCGCAGCGAGAGACGCAGCGTGGCGTAATCCTCCACCACCTGCTCGCCCATGCCCATGGCGGGCAGGCGGATGGCGGGCTCGCGCATGCCTGCGTGCACGCCCTCACCGTCTTCGGTCAGAGCAGCAAAAAGCGGCAGCGGCGTATTGTGAAGGGCGCGGATGTCCCACGCGGCCTGGCGGCGGGAGACGCCCATGGAGCGGTACGCATCGGCGCGGGCGAGCCTCTCCAGCACCGCCTTGGAGAGGTCTGCGCGGCGCTGCATGTCGGCGATGCTCCGATACCCACCGCCGCGCGCCGCGACGATGCCGGCCGCCGCCGTCTCGGGAAAGCCTTTGATTTCGCGAAAGCCGAGGCGCAAGGCGCGGCCCTTATGGCTTGCCGGTGACGGCTCCAGGGTGCAGTCCCATGTGCTGGCATTGACATCGACATCGCGGACTTCAACGCCATGGGCGCGCGCATCGCGCACCAATTGCGCCGGCGCATAAAAGCCCATCGGCTGGCTGTTGAGGATGGCGGCAGCGAAGGCCGCCGGATAGTGGCACTTCAGCCAGGCCGAAACATAGACCAGCAGCGCGAATGAGGCGGCGTGCGATTCCGGGAAGCCGTAATCGCCGAAACCCTCGATCTGGCGGAAACAGCGCTTAGCGAACTCTTCGTCATAGCCGCGCGCCATCATGCCGTTGATCATCTTGTCGTGGAAGGTATGCACCAGGCCGGTGCGGCGGAAGGTCGCCATGGCGCGGCGCAGCTTGTCCGCCTCCTCCGGCGTGAAGCCGGCGGCGACGATGGCGATCTTCATGGCCTGCTCCTGAAAGAGCGGCACGCCGAGGGTCTTGCCGAGAACCTCTTCCAACTCGGCCGACGGAAAGATGGCCTGCTCCTCGCCGCTTCGGCGGCGCAAATAGGGATGCACCATATCGCCCTGAATCGGCCCCGGGCGCACGATCGCGACCTCGATGACGAGGTCGTAAAAGATGCGCGGCTTGAGGCGCGGCAGCATCGACATCTGCGCCCGGCTCTCGACCTGAAAAACGCCGACGGTGTCCGCCTTGCACAGCATGTCATAGACCACCGGATCCTCGGCCGGCACATCGGCGAGGGCGAGCGGCCGATCATGCTCGTGTGCCAGGAGATCGAGGCCCTTGCGGATGCAACTCAACATGCCAAGGCCGAGCACATCGATCTTGAGAATGCCGAGCGCATCAAGGTCGTCCTTGTCCCACTCGATATTGGTGCGATCCTCCATCGCCGCATTCATCACCGGCACCATCTCGGAAAGCGGGCCGCGGGTGATGACGAAGCCACCGACATGCTGCGACAAATGGCGGGGAAAGCCGATCAGCTCACGGGTGAGGTGAAGCGCGAGCGCGAGGCGGCGATCCGATGGATCGAGGCCGGCCTCGCGCACCTGAGCTTCCGTATTGCCGTCCCGCCCCCAGCGCCACAGCGCGCCGGAAAGCGCGCCCACCACATCGCCCGACAGGCCGAGCGCCTTACCGACCTCGCGCACCGCGCTCTTGCCGCGATAGCTGATCACCGTCGCCGCGATGCCGGCGCGTTCGCGGCCATATTTTTCGTAAATATATTGGATCACCTCCTCGCGCCGCTCATGCTCGAAATCGACATCGATATCGGGCGGCTCGTCGCGCGCCGCGCTGACAAAGCGCTCGAACAGGAGATCCATCCGGTTTGGATCCACCGCCGTAATGCCAAGGCAATAACACACCGCCGAATTGGCCGCCGAGCCACGCCCCTGGCAGAGGATGCCGCGCGCGCGCGCAAAACAGACGATATCGTGCACAGTGAGAAAATAAGGCGCGTAGCCGAGCGTGCCGATCAGCTCCAATTCGTGTGCGATCTGCGCCCGCACCTTGGCCGGCACGCCCTCGGGCCAGCGCATTTCCGCACCCTGCCAGGAGAGGTGCGCCAATTCCTCCTGCGCCGTGCGCCCGCCGGGCACCGGATCGGCCGGATATTCATAGCGCAGCTCATCCAGGCTGAAGCGGCAGGCGGCGGCGATTTCCACACTGCGTGCCACAGCATGCTCATGACGCGCGAACAGGCGCGCCATCTCGGCAGCGCTCTTCAGGTGGCGCTCGGCATTGGCCTGGAGGCGCCAGCCCGCGCTGTCGATCGTGCAATGCTCGCGGATACAGGTGAGCACATCCTGTAGCGCCCGGCGCGAGGCATCATGCGCATGGACATCGTTGGTGGCAACGAGCGGCGTGGCTGAGCGCTCGGCAATGGCTTCGAGACGCACCAGACGGCGCGCATCGTCGCCGCGGTAGAGATGATGCGCGGCGAGATAGCACGGCGCGGAGACCGCAGCTTCGAGCCTTGTGGCAAAAGTTTCGAGCATCGCGGCGAAACCCGCTTCATGCGCCACCTCATCCGGCGGCAAGGCGATCAGAATTTGCCCGCGCGCGTGATCCAGCACATCGTCGCGGGTAATCCAGCATTGCCCCTTGGGCGCACGCCGCTTGCCGAGGGTGATCAAGCTGGAAAGGCGGCCATAGGCGGCGCGGTCCGTCGGCAGGCACAAAAAACTCGGTCCCGAATGTTCGTCCGGCGCGTCGAGATCCGCCGTGAGATCAAGGCGCGCGCCGGGTATCAGGCGGACATCACTCTCCCGCGCGGCGACATGGGCGCGCACCACACCGGCCAGACTGTTGCGGTCGGTGAGTGCCATCGCTTGGTGGCCAAGCGCCGCCGCCCGCTCGATAAGCTCCTGGGGATGCGAGGCGCCGCGCAAAAAACTGTAATTGCTCGCCACCTGCAATTCGGCATAAGCGCTCATGCATCCAACGCCCACGCATCAAGTGATTGAACAAGCGGGTCATAGGACGAATTTTCAACCGCGCGGCTGAGCCGTGCATCGGCTGTCACCAACACGCCATCGACATATTCGGCGCAGGCCAGATACAGGCAGTCGTAAACCGGATGACCAAGCGCCAATGCAATGTTTATGGCCCGCTCGAGGAGAATCTCCGATGCCACCAATTGCGCCGCCCCGGCGCGGGGAAAGGCGGCAATGTCGAACGCCTGTGCTTCACCGATATCGCCTATTCGCGCCTTTTTCCAGGCTATGTTGGCAAGCTCAATGGCAAGGAAATCAGGCGCGAAAAGCGCCTCGTCGCGCACCAGCAGATGGCGCGCCTCAGCATGCAAATTCTCGCGCACGAACCATTTGATGGCGACATTGGCATCGACAACCAGTCTCACCGATCACGATCCTCGCGGACCAAGCGCGTACTATCCGTCTGTGCCACATCCGGCGTCATGGCGGCGATGCGGTCGGCGCGGGCGAGAAATTCACGCCTGTTGCGGCGCATCCGAACGGCATTGGCCAAAACCTCGCGCAACTCCGCCTCCAAGGAGCGGTTATGTTCCCGTGCCTGTTGCTTCAATTCACCGGCGACTTCATCGTCGAGATTGCGGATCGTTACATTGGCCATGGCGAATTTCTCCTATGATTGCATTTTGATAGCACTATATCATAAAACGCTATCATCAACCAAACAGGCCGTGCAGCCACCAGCCGGGGGTCATGCCGGGGCGGTAGAGGGCGTCGCGGTAGAGCCAGAAGCGCCGCCCGCGCTCATCCTCGACGCGGTAATAATCGCGAATTGAATCGGCTTCGCCGCCAAGCGGCGCGGTGCCCTCCGCATGCCACCACTCGGCGGCGATGCGCTCCGGCCCGTCGGCCTTGATCACGCGGTGCAGCATGCGCCGCCAGCGGAACATCACCGGCGGATCGTCAGGCACCATGGCAACCGCCTCGACCGCTTCGGGGCGCAGCAACAGGCTGAGCGGGCGCTGCCGGCCGGCCGGCCAATGGCTTGGCTGCGGCGGCGCCATGCCAGCCAGCGCGATATCGGATACGGCAGCGCGCTCCGGCACATGGCTGGCGAAGAGCGCCAGGCGGCGCACATTGGCGAGCCCCAGCCTGCCGCCGAGGCGGTCGATCAGGCGCGCGACTTCGCCATCGTCATTCTCTTCAAACAGGCTTTGTGGCGCGGCTGGTTTGGGGTCGAGCGCCAACTGGGCGGCGGCGAGCGGCTGGGTCTTGCTTGCCGCGAGCGTCACGCTGTCGAAACCGAAACCGGCATCGATCGCCTCCAGGGGATCGGCGAAGAGGCGCATCAGATGGGCCGGCGCGCGCGCCGGCGCGCTGGTGCCAACTTTGATGCGCTCAACCTTGCCGTCGCCGCGATAGAGGCTCAGCTCAAGCCGCCGAGCGCCCTCCCCCGCCGTCGTCAACAGGCTCTCCAATTCGCCCAGCAGGCGGCGCAGCGTGCCGGCGATGGCCTCGCGGCTGGCGATCGGCTCGGCAAAATCCTGGCGCACGCGCCGGGCGGCGACCGGGCGGCGCGGCGACAGCGGCTCATCGGCGCGCCCAAGCGCCTGGTCCAAACGGCGCATCACGCCATCGCCGAAGCGCCGCGCCAGGGCGCCGCGCGGAATACCGTATAAATCGCCGATGGCGCGAAAGCCGAGGCGCTCCAGCCCGTCTGCTTCGGCCGCACCAAGCCTGAGGCCGGCGAGCGGCAATTTGGCCAGGCCAGCGCGCGTCTTGCCCGGCGCGATCACGCGCCCCGGCTTTGCCCCACCATGGTGAGAGACCGCCCAGGCGGCACCCGGCGTATCGGCCACGGCCACGCGCGCGGCGAAGCCGAAGCGCGCCAGGCGGCGCAATATATCCTCCACGAGCGCCGCCTCGCCGCCAAAGAGATGGGCGCAGCCGGTGATATCGAGCCACAGGCCATGGCTGGCGCCGAGCACGACGTCCGGCCCGTCTTCATCCAGCGACACCCAGGGCGTCCAGCGGCCGCACCAATCGGCCAGCGCGGCGAGCGCCGCCATATCCGCCCCGCCCTCGGCCGGCACAACGCGCAATCCCGGCAGGCGCGCCCGCGCATCGGCCAACGGCAGGCCCGGCGCAATCCCCGCCGCCGCTTCCGCCGCCCGGTTGGCCGCCGCCACGCGCATGACAACACCGCCGCCGGCGCCAGCATGGCGACCGCCATCACAGACCGTGACCAGCGGTTCAGAGCGCCAGTCGGGCTGCCGCCGGCTCAACCGATCGGTTGGGAAGCGGGGCAGCCAGAGTGAAATTACCCGTTTCATGATGCCATTCCATACGCCATTCCGCCGAGGCCCCGCCGCGGCAACGGCGCAGCTCGGCACGCCAGCGCAACCGCCCCGGACCAAGCCAGCGCTGCTCCGCCTGTGCCGCCATGAGACCGGGCACAGGGCCGCTCGGCGCCGCGCGCACATGCCAGCGCGACAGCGCCGCACTGGGCGCGGCAATATTCTCTGCTGTGGTATCGCCTTGCCCGCTCTCCGGCGGGGTGGTGCGCAAGAGAAAGCAACTGACACCGCTTTTCTCGGCGGCGAGCTGCAAGCGGCGGCTGGCGGTGAGCTCGACCGCCGCCGCCTCAACCTCGCCGACCACGGCGGCGAGACGCGGGCAGGACAGCCCCTCGCGCATTGCCCACAGCACATCCCGGCCGTGCCGCGCGCCGAGCATAATAAGGCGCGCCGGATCGAGGCCGAACGCGGCCAGGCCCGGGGCATATATATTGCCGGCCTCATAGGCGGCGCCGAGGCGGCGGCACCACAGCACCGCGCCCGGCGCATCAGTGGCAAGGCGGGCGAGCACGGCGCTAACGAAACCAAGCGCCGCGCCATCGCGCGCCGGGCCGGAGATTTCGTGCAGCGCACCCAGCGCCAGGCCGCGCCACGGCAAGGCCGCGTCGATCTCCGGCACGCCGAACGGCAGCGCCCGCCCCGCGCCACCCGCTTTCCCAGCGCTGCCGCCGGCCCGTTCCAGCATGCCAATATGGCGGCGCAATTCGGCTATTTTGGCGTCCGGAGCAGCAGCGGAAGAAACGGCGCGAAGCATGAAAAACAACCTTTTCCGGCGTCCGGCGAAATCGGCGGCGCCTCGTGACATATTTATTGTTCTCTTTTTGTTCTATAAATCTAAACACAGCGGAACACCCTGTCAAGCGCCCTGGGAGGCGCGGCTGTGGATAAGTGGAGGACGGAGAGGTTGCAAAAAAAATCAAGGCCCAGCACGAAAAACGCGATGCCATAAGACAATTAGAGAAGCCGCAAGAATTCACCGAGCCGAGGACATGGCCGTTGGCGGCATGTCGGTCGCCCTCTACACCACTCTGGTCGGTGCCCTGCTGGGGCTGTGGCTGACCGTCAATTACCGCATTCTTTCGACTGGAACATCAACGCTTTACAGCGAATTGTTGACACGCAAATGGAAGAATTTGACGACGACGGCGGAATAATTTTCCGCGATGTAACGCTGCTCGCGCTGTCCGGCTTCGTCGCCCTGGTGGTGATGATGATTCCGTTCATCAATCCGATCGCCGAGGCCGAGCAGGAAACCAACGCGACCGAGCCCGGCAATGTCATCGTTGAAATTCATTGGCCGCAGGAACTCGACGCGGATGTCGACCTCTGGGTCAAGGCGCCGGGCGACATGCCGATCGGCTATTCCAACAAGGGCAGCGCGCTGGTCAATCTGCTGCGTGACGACCTCGGCCATTTCAACGACCTCACAGAATCGAATTACGAGGTCACCTACAGCCGCGGCATCGTCGCCGGCGAGTGGACCGTCAATCTGCACGCCTTCCGCATGGACCCGGGCCAGCCGCCGCCTTACGCCATCCGCACAGTGGTCAGCGTCATGCGGCCGGAATTCAACCGGCCAAAACAAATTCTGGAAAAAGTGACAGATCTCACCCGCCTCGGACAGGAGCGCACCGTCTTCCGCTTCAAGCTCAGCGAAGAAGGCAAACTCATCCGCGGCAGCACCAACGATTTACAGCGCCCGCTGGTGCTCGACCCGGATGGATAATCTTCACTTCACCTTCGCCGGCTTTGCCCTTGTGTTCGCCGCTCTGGCGGCGATCGCGATTTGGTCGCGCCGCAGCGCCTTGTGGAAAATCGCAACACTAGCGCTGATCGTTCTCGCCCTGCCGCTCGGCTACTTCGCCTATCTCGACCTGCTTGCCAAACCGAAGCCGATGCATCTCGAATACCGTGAGTTCGGCGAGACCGAAATCATCTCCGCCGTCCTCCAGGAAGATGAAGCGATCTATCTTTGGATGAATGTGGCAGACAAGCCGCGCTTTTACGAATTGCCGTGGGATGACGCGACGGCGCTCGAGCTGCAAACCGTGATGCGCGATGCGCGCAAGAAAGGCGTCGGCGTTGGCATGCGCCTGCAGGAACTGGTCGAAGGCGCATTCGAGAACACGGAGGAACTCCGCCCGGCGCAGAAATTTTATGCGCTCCCCTACCCGGCACCGCCGCAAAAACGGCGCGTTGTCGAAAGCCCGAAATGGGAAATGTAGCGCCTGACGGCACTTGAAAAAAACGCCGGCCGCTTTCCGGAGCGGCCGGCGAAATAGATGACCCAGATGCACCGCTAGTCGCGGTAAGCGCTCGCTTTCGACGCCCAAACGCGATAAGCCTCGCGCTGTTTATCGACGCCGATCTTCTCCGTCGTTTCGTCCCACATGGCGGCAACGTCATCAAGCGCTTCCTTGGGATCCTTGCCGGCAATTGCCGCGACGACCTCACGCGCCATATCGTCCATATATTTGAACGTATTGATGACCGCGAGATCCGCCAAACCGTTGGCGGCGCCGTCCCACAGAACTTGCAGATATTCTTTCGCGCCCGGCCACAGATTTTGATAGTCCTTGCTCTGATAGTGCGAGAGGCGGAACGGATCGCGCAGCCCGACTGGGCTCATGACATTCTTCAAACTCTCTTGCTTGCTGTGCAGCCACTGCATATAGAGATAAGCGGCATCCTTGTTTTTGCTGTGCGGCGAAATCGCCAGCATGATTCCGGCGGCAAGCTCAGGATGGCCGCCCGGTGGCGAAGCATAGCCGATCTTGCCCTTCACCGACGTCTTCGGCACCCAGGACAGCGCGTCCTCTCCTTCATAGAGGCCTTCCGCCCAGCGGCCCACCGGCGGCCACGAGATGGTCATGGCGATATGGCCCTGGGACAGCGAGGCAAGGCTTTCGATAAAGCCCCAGGCCTCCACGCCAGGCGGCATCGATTTGGTTTGCGCGATCAGATCTGTCAGTGCCTGAACGCCGGCTTCGCTGTTGATGGTGGCCTTCATGGTTTCCATGTCGAAAAAACGGCCGCCATAGTTGCGGAAGCGCTCCGAGAAGAAGAAGTGCATGTACCCTGTGTGGATCAAACCGGAGCCGTATGTCTCTGGCGCGTACTTATCGGTGATGAACTGGCTGATCTCGGCGAATTGCTGCCATGTCTTGGGCGGCGCCAAACCATAGCCATGCTTGGCCCTGAACGCGGCCATGTTGTCCGGGTCTTCGAAGATGTCCTTGCGGTAATAGAGAACGAAGACATCGCCATCGACCATCAGGGCATAGGTCTTACCCTTCCACGACATATAGTCCTTGAACGCCGGGTTGATATCGTCCCACTCTTCCCGGCCGCCATACTTGTCCATAAATGGATCGAGCGGCTCCAGCGCGCCGCTCGTGACCAGGTCGGCGAGCCAGGCCGGCGAAATGGTCAGCATGTCATAAGCGCCGCTGCGCCCGCGATGCTCGACCATCGTCTTCGGGAATAGCTCCAGATAGGGCGATTCCGAAACGTTCACTTTGATGCCGGTCAATTCCTCCCATTGCGGCCCGGTAAAATTAATGCCGAGCATGGCCATCAGGCCGGCTTCCTCCAGCGTATTGATCGATGTACCGGAAAATTCTTTCGCTGCCGTCACGGAACGCTCGGCAACATTTTGCGCGTTGGCAACTGCACCACTTAATATCAGGCCGAGCCCGACAACGGCACATCCAACAAGATATTTAATATTCATCTTCTGTGCCTCCCTAGTGAGTAGATTGCCTTTTCTTATGTATTATTAATTAACCCTCTGCGTATATTGGTACAGAGTCAATATGGGCAATGCGGCCAAGCTATCGCCGTTCAACAACCACCAAACAACACCCGCAGCGAGGAGGCGCGCAGCATGCGGCCGCGCGCTTCGGCGGCGTAATCGAGAAGGCCCAAACCCTCGCGTTCGGCACGGCGCCTTGCGGTGAGGATGGCTTTCGCCTTTTTGTCGGAAATCAGCTCGACCAGCAGCATGGTGCCATCGCAATCAATGACATGGATCAGGATCGAACGGATGTGAAGTTCGGCGATGCGCGCATCGTCTTTCGTTACCGGGCCGCGTTCGATCAATTGATAGAGCTTGCGCAGGGTGGCGATCATCAAATCATGCTCGGTCAGCAAATGCTCGATTTGATTGTCCATGTAATATTTTTCGAGCGCCGGGTAGATCGCCTCTTCCTCACAGCGCATGTGAGGTCCGACTTCTTCATCGAAGGCTTTTAGGAGCGTTTTGATTTTGCGTTTGTCGCGCGCCTTGAAGGCGTCGATGAGGTCGAGCAACATATCGCGCACGGTGCGATGTTCGGTACGGTACAGGTCTATAATCTGTTCGCGGGGGTCAACAGCCATAACATCCTCTTGTGAGCCCGTTATGACGATCGTGAAATCGGCCCGGGCTTCGTTGTGAATCTATTTCGGCCGGGATTCCCCTGCGAACCCCGTATGTGCGTGAATGATGGTACGGTTTCAGGCGATAGGCAAGCGCACTAATGTCGCACTATTCCTTAATCCGGGGCAGGTCGATGACCCGGCCAGCATCCTTCTTAACGTCTATGTCGAAGCCTTTGCGGACCTCGACATTGCGCAAGATTACTTCTAGCGCGGTGACATCGAACGGGTCGAGATCAAGCGGCTCGCCATATTTTGCAACGAGACTGCGCAGCATCTCCAATTCGTTGGGCAGTAGCGCGTCCTCGGCCTCCACCGCTTGCTCAAGCGCGGATTTGAACTCGGTGTATGCCGCCAGTTTCACCATATCAGGCCGCCGTATAGCCGCCATCGATGGCAAGTTCGCTGCCGGTGACGAATTTGCTTTCATCGGAGGCGAGATAAAGCACGCCGGCGGCGATTTCCTCCGGCTCGCCGACCCGCCCGGCCGGATGCAGCTTGCCGAGCGCCGCCAGGCCGGTCGGTATATCGCCATAATCGCGCCGGCAAGTTTCCTCCATCATCGCCGTGTGGATGTAACCGGGATGCACTGAATTGACCCGGATGCCGCTGCCGTCGCGCCCGCATTCGAGCGCCACCGCCTTGCTGAACAGACGCACCGCGCCCTTTGAAGCGCTATAGGCGGAGAGCTTCTCCTCGCCGGTGAGGCCGAGAATGGAAGAGATGTTGATGATCGAGCCGCCACCGGCGCGGCGCATCAATGGCACGGCATGCTTGGTGCCGAGAAAAACACCATCGATATTGACCGCCATCACGGCGCGCCAATCCTCGAGCGACATCTTATCGACGCTTTCGATAATCGCGATGCCGGCATTGTTGACGAGGATATCGAGATGGCCGAAGGCGGATTCCATGGCGCCGACCGCGCCGCGCCAGGAGTCTTCGCTGGTCACATCAAGCGCAATGAAAGTGGCCTCGCCGCCGGCCGCTTGTATTTCCGCCACTACCTCGCCGCCGCGCAGCGCATCGATATCGGCGACGCCAACCGCCGCGCCCTCCGCAGCCAGGCGCATGGCGATGGATTTTCCAATGCCGGTCGCCGCGCCGCTGATCAAGGCCGCTTTACCGGCCACCCGTCCCGTCATGATTTTGTTTTCCTTTTAATATGTTAAGTTCGCGCCATGGTTTTACCGGTCGCCGATCGCTGGTTCGAGATTCGTCCCTATGGTGACGATATTACACTGATCCACGAGCCTCATGTCATACCCGATATCCACTGCAATATGTGGCATGTGCGCGGGCGCGACCGCGACCTGTTGTTCGATAGCGGCATGGGCCTGGTCAGCCTCAAGCGCCACGTCGCGCTGGTCACGGAGCAGCCGCTCCTCTGCGTCGCCAGCCACAGCCATTTCGACCATGTCGGCGGCCATCATGAATTCGACGAGCGCCTGATGCACGCGGCGGAAGCGGACATCATGCGTGCGCCAACGCGCGACAATACGGTGATCTCGGATTATGTCAGCGCCGATATTTTCACCGCCGCACCCTTTGCCGGCTTCAACCCGGACACCTACATCATCCAGCCCGCCGCCCCGACACGGCTGGTCGCGGACGGCGATATCATCGATCTCGGCGACCGCCATTTCGAAGTGCTGCACCTGCCCGGCCATTCGCCGGGCTGTATTGCCCTATGGGAAGCGGCGACCGGCACCCTGTTGTCGGGCGATGTGGTCTATGACGGGCTGCTTTATGACGAACTTTATCATTCGGTGAAGGCGGATTACGCCGCAAGCATGGAACGCCTGCGCGGCTTCAGGGTCGAGACCTTGCATGGCGGTCATTGGCAAAGCTGCGGACACACGCGGTTTATCGAGTTAATTGATGAATATCTCGCCGGCGCACGCAAGCCCGGTTGCCCGTCCGGTGAATAAACCTGCCTAACCCGCTTCGGCTTGCACCATTTGCGTCACCGCGCATTCATCCTCGCGCCACCACAGCGACACGAGGTCGGAAATATCGGCGTCGCGGTCCCAGATACGTGCCTTGAGCGGTCCGATATCGGTGTCGAGCGTGCGGTCGACATATTTGCCTTTGTAGATCGTCGCGCCTGAGCGGCACGGCAGGCGATTGATGCCTTCATCCGGGCCGCCGCTGCCGGCATTGCTGAGGCGCACGCGCTCGGCGCGGACAGCGACGCATATCGGGCTGCCGGCTGCCGGCACCTCTCCGCCACTCCAAATACCGGCGAGCGTATGTTCGCCGATGCGCACCGTGGCACGCTCGCCGTTCACCGCTTCGAGCGTGCCTTCAAGAATGTTCTCCACGCCCATGAAATCGGCGACGAATTGATTTATCGGCCGGTCGAAGAGATCTGTCGGCGGCCCCTCCTGCACGATGTCGCCATGCTGCATCAGGATGATGCGGTCGCTCATGGTGAGCGCTTCCTCCTGACTGTGGGTGACGTAAATAAACGTGATGCCGAGGCGCTCATGCAGATCCTTGAGCTCGACCTGCATATCGACGCGCAGTTTTTCATCGAGCGCGCCGAGCGGCTCGTCGAGCAGCAGGATGGCGGGCTCGGTAACGATCGCCCGGGCTAGAGCGACACGTTGGCGCTGGCCGCCGGAAAGCTGGTGGACGCGGCGCTCGTAAAGGCCGGTGAGGCGCACCAGTTCGAGCGCCCGCTCGGCATTTTTGCGCCGCTCCCCCTTGCTTTGGCCACGCAGGCGCAAGCCATATTCGATATTCTGACCGACGCTCATATGGGGAAACAGCGCATAATGCTGAAACACGGTGGTGCAATTGCGCTTGTCGGCCGGCGTATGGGTCACGTCTTCACTGTCGATTGCGATACGCCCGACATGGGTCGGCCGCTCCAGCCCGGCAACGATACGTAGCAGCGTTGTCTTGCCCGAACCGCTCTCGCCGAGGAGGGTTAAAAATTCGCCGCGCCGGGCGCTTACCGAAACATTGTCGACCGCAACGACGTCACCAAAGCGATGGGTGGCATCGACCACTTCGAGAATGGGCGCTTCGTTCATGCCTGCCCCCCGCTCATGCTCATTTTTTCTATGACGCCCATGGATGCCTCATTTCTTTTCGCTAAAGCCAACCCGGATCGCAACAAAAGTCAGGAAAATGCTGGCGATGGTGATCATCGTGCTCATCGCGAAGATAAGCGGGATCGATGTGTTGTGCGCACCGGATTGTATCCAGAGATAAAGCGGCAGCGTGATCTGCCCGGCGCGCATGAAAATGCTGAACGGCAGCTCATTGAAGGACAACAGGAAGCCGAAAAAGCCGGCCGCAAAAATACCCGGTTTTAATATCGGCACCTCGATCTGCCAGAAGCGCTCCCATCTGCTGGCGCCGAGATCGGAAGCGGCCTCGAGCAGGCGCTGGTCGAAGCGCGAGGCAACCACCATCATCGCCAAAAGGGCGAAGGGGAAGGCCCAGATAAAATGCGCCAGCGTAAGTGACCAGAGGCCCATTTTAATGTGCAGACCGATGCGGAAGAACAGGAAGATCGACATGCCGGCAACAATGCCCGGCACCATGAGCGGCATCAGGAATGTCATCAGGAACGGCCCGCGCCGGCGGATGCGCGGCAGCACGGAGCCGACCGCGAGCGAGGCCAGCATGCAGGCGACAGAGGTGATGACGGCGATCAGCAGGCTCAGCAAGAGCGGCTCGACGACACGGAAATTACCGCCATACGCCTCGCCCTCACGCTGGCCCGAGCCGAAAAACATGTCGTCATACCAGCGCGTCGTCCACTCGCCGGGAAAACCGGTGAGCGGCTCGCCACTGATCGATAGGATCATCAGCCAGAGAATCGGAAAATAGATGATGGCGAGGACGAAATAGCCGAGCGCGGCCGACCCCCAGGCCGTCCAATATTCGGCAATCCGCTCTTTCAGCGGCATGCGCTGCTCGCTTACCGGGGGTATGTCGGAACGTACCGTCATCGGTTGAGACTCGCGAAGACGTTGGCAAGCCCGCCCATCGGCCGGAGCGCCGCCCACAGACCGACCTGGAAGGCGAGCATGATGGCGAGGACAATGGTCGCCAACGCCGCGGCCATGGTAAAATTACGCGCACCGATCATGTTGTAGACATTGTGGCTGATCATCAGCACGTTGCCGCCGCCCATCTGCTGCGGCACCACCGTATCGCCCAGCATGGGCACGAAACAGAATACGATGCCCGCGACGATCCCCGGCAGCGAGAGCGGCAGGATAACATGGTAGAGCGTTCGCCATCGGTTGCCGCCGAGATCCTTGCTCGCCTCGAGGTAATCTTTATCGATCAGCGAGATCGAGAGGAAAATCGGCCACACCATGGCCGGGAAATATTGCCCGAGAAAACCGAGATGGACGGCGAATTCGGAAAATATCAGCCATTCCACCGGCTCGCTCACAATGCCGATGTCGAGCAAGGCGGTGTTGATCAAACCATGAATGCTCATCACCGATCGCCAGACGACGACGCGCGCCACCGGGCTGAGGAAGAACGGCACCGTCAGCGCGGTAAAGGTCAGCAGTTTGATGGTTTGGTTTTGCGCGCCCTTGGCCAGCCAGAGCGCGAACGGAAAGGCGACCAATAGCTCGATTATCGTCATGGTCGCGGCGATGCGGATGGTGCGCTCCAACAATTGTCCGCCGCCGTAAGAGAATAGCCGTTCGTAGGAGTGGAAGCCCCAGTCCCAACGGACCTTGATGCCTTTGGTCTGGAGCAGCGAAAAAATGACGATACCGATCAGCGGCAGCACCACGGCGAGCAGCCAGAACGTCGTGAAACCGCTGAGCGTCCAGATGCCGCCCGGCAGTGTGGGCAGAAGCCGCCTGCCAAACAGCCCCTGTGCGCCGGCTGTATGCCTGCTCGTCATTGTTCGATAGTGCCTTGGCCGGAAACGGGTCGACGACCGGAACCCCCACGGCGCACAATCGCCGGGGAGTTCCAGCCGCAACCCATAACCGCTGTCGCTAACAGACTCTTAGGCGTTCAGCACGCGGTCCATGGCGGCCTGAATATCTGACAGATATTCGGGCACTGCGGTAAACCACATCTGCTCGGCTGAGAATTTGTGCTTCAGCTTGTCCTGCGCCTCGGCAATAGCCGCACCCGCCGCGTCGCCCAGCCCCATGGATTTGGCATATTCCGCGCCAAGGTCTGGCCGGCCGGACACATAGCCGCGCAACGGGCTAATCGCCGCCGCATAGGAGCCAGACATCAGCCAGTTGAGGAAGGTGTAGATTTCCTCAAAATTGCCGCGGTCCTGGACCTGGGTCGGGATGTAGCAGGCATGCATCCACTTCATATAGCCTTCCGTCGCATTGGAATAGACGAAGTCGGTCATGCCGGCCTTTTGCGCTTCCTTCACCGCCGGCTCCCAGCAGCGGATGGCGAGCACTTCGCCATTCTTGATCAATTGCACCTGATCATCGAAGGTCGTGTGCCAGCTGCGGAACTGACCAGCCGCCTTGCGCTCGATCAGATAGTCGGCGACCACCTTGGCCTCGGCCGGATTCATGTTGGCCGGATCGTTGATCTGCGCCTTGCCCGCACCTTTGAGGAACATCGCGCATTCCTCGAAATAATAATACATGGTGCCGGTCGCACTCTTGCCCATGGTGCGCTCATCCTCGAAGACCAGCGACCAAGAGACCTCTTCCGGCGGATAAGGCAGGCCGAGCTTATCGGGGAAGTAACCGAAGCTGTCGGCGTTCATGGCCAGCGGCGTACCCCATACGGTGCCGCCTTCCGGCTTGAGATCACGCGTGAGATAGGGCACTTGCTTGATCGATTGCGGCATACCGGCCCAGTTGGCCAGGTTGCCGTGCTCGATCGGAATGATCGCTTCGCCGTCGATCATTTCCTGCTCGGCGCCGGAGAGGGTGGAGATCAGGTCGAAGCGGTCGCCTGCATCATTGACCAGCACTTCGTTGAGAAAGAGGCCCGGATCGTCCTTCATCACCGTGCCTTCGAGCTTAATGCCGGTTTCCTTCTCGAACGTGCTCCAGTCGCCGGGAATCATCGTCGGCGCGGTCATGAGAAAGCGCACCACGCCGGATTCCGCCTTGGCGTGCCGGGTGAGACCCTTGAGGATCGCCGGCGCACCGACAATCGCAGCGCCAGCAGCGGCGCCCTTGATGAAATTACGGCGGGAAAGACTATAGTAAAGATGTTTGCTGATGATCTTTTTGCTCTTCGCCATGATATTCTCCCTATGAAAAGTTGAGACGAATTCTGGTTTTCATTCTCAGTGATACGGCTCGACATACCCTTGAAGTCAGGATTATGAACCAAGTGTGATCACATTCCTATAGGGATGATGCGCCGCGCCCACAACTTTTTCACGAATGGCTAATCGAGCAGCCCGACAATCAAAAATGCCAAGCTGAGCACGAGGCCCAACACGGGAACGATGAGCGGGTAACAAACGCCCTCGGCCGGTTTTCCATCGCGCAGGCGAATGCGGATAAGGGCGGCGTTAACGATGGTAAATATGGCCAGCGTAATCGATGAGGTGGCCTCGGCCAATCCCGCCAGGCGAAACCACAGCGCCAGGATCAACACCACGCCGACCACGGCGGCAGTGGCCACCAGCGGCGTACGGGTGGTGGCGTTAACGCGTCCGAGGAACGCCGGCAACAGGCCTTGGTCGCTCAGGCCGTAAAGCACACGCGACGCCATGATGACCTGCACCAGCGCCCCATTCAAAATTGCCACGATGCCGATCAGGCTGAGGAAATGCGCCGAGCGGCCACTGCCCCGTTCATAGACGAGTGCCAGCGGCGCCTCGTGCATCGCAAGTTCCGACACCGGCACGCTCAACACCGATACCATGCTAATGGCCATGTAAAACAACGTGGTGACAATCAGGGTAATAACGATGGCGAGCGGCAGGGTGCGCGACGCATCGCGGGTTTCCTCGGCCACATTGACCATGTCCTCGAAGCCTATGAAGGCATAAAAGGCGAGGATGGCGCCAGCCAATACTGCGCTCCAGGCTGCGCCCCCCATGCCTGGCCACATGTCGGGCAGCGCCTCTGGAACGCGGACAAGATTGTCGCCGCCGGCCCAAATAACGAGCGCCAGGCCGCCAACTTCAACCACAGTGAGAAGGCCGGCGACCACAACCGATTGGGCAATGCCCCAGGCAGCCAGGAGGCCAATCGTCAAAACGATGGCGGCAATCGCCGCGGCGCGCGGCAAATCGTAAAATTCATGCAGATAGCCGACAAAGGCATTGGAAATAGCGGCCGAAGATACCGCGCCCGCGAACACCACCATCAATCCGATGACGGTCGATAGGGCGCTGATGCCGGAAGCCTGCTGCACGTAATGCGCCTCGCCGGCGCTCCGCGGAAATCGTGCCGATAGCTCGGCGAAACTGAAAGCGGTAAATCCGGCAATGATCGCGGCGATGAGAAAGGAAAATGGCGAGGCCATGCCGGCCACACCGGCAACTTCGCCGATTAAGGCATAAATTCCGGCGCCGATGGTTGTCCCCAGGCCGTAAAGCACCAACATGGGCAGCGACAGGCTGCGCTTCAGGGTGGCCGGAGAATCTGTTTTTTTATCGATCATCAAACAAATAGATTTAGCGATATTAGTCTTAATGCTAGAAAGCGCGAAATGAGCGATATCAAGATTCTACTGAACGGCTTTCGAAAGTTTCGTGAACTCTATTACGAAAAATCGCCGAGCCTCTACCGCGATCTGATCCATCACGGCCAAAACCCGCGCTTCGCCGTGGTCGCGTGTTCGGATTCGCGCGTCGATCCGGCAATCGTTTTGCAGACCGAGCCGGGCGATATATTTGCCGTGCGCAATGTTGCCGCCCTGGTGCCACCGTTCGAGCAAGACGGGCTCTATCACGGTACCAGCGCGGCGCTCGAATTCGCCGTGCGCGGATTGCAGGTCGAGCACATCATCATTATCGGCCACGCCCATTGCGGCGGCGTTGAATCGATGATTCAGAGGCAGGAGGGCGGCGAGGATCTGGGCATGTTCATCGGCGCCTGGACCAGCCTCCTGCGCGAGGCGCGCGAACGCGCCCTGGCCGATTCACCGGGCCTTGAAGGCGATGCGCTGCGCGCCGCATCGGAGCGCCACGGGGTGCGGCTTTCGCTTGAAAACCTAAACACTTTCCCGTTTGTCCGCGAGGCGCTGGCCGCAGGCAAGCTCAGCCTGCAGGGCTGGTATCTCAATATTTTCGACGGCGCCCTGGAAATCTGGGATCCCGAGCAAGAAACCTTCACGCAAGTAAGCTAGCGCCCGTCCGTCTCCTTTTCCGGTGCCTGGCAACCATCGCCACAGCAGCGGCCGGGCTGATCACCCCCCTCGCCCTGCTCGGCAAGCAGGCCGCGATCGAGCAAACCCTCGACCAGGGCAACTTTATCCTCGAGCGGATAGCTGCGGTAGATTTCCATGCTCGTCGCCGCCGGCGAGCCGCCGCCATGCAGGCTGATGAGGGAATACCAGCCGGCCGTATCGGAGGCGGTGATATCACCCAAAAAGCGGGCGACATCGCGCCGCCGTTCAGCCGGGATTTCGTCCCTGCCCTGCCACAGTTCATCGAGCCGTGCCGCCGTCGCCGGATTGTGATCCTCCGCCGGCCCCGGCAGAGCGACGATCAGTCCGCCCGAAAGATCGTGCGCGATGCGTTGCATGTCATAAATCTGGGTGGAGAGCAGCAGTTTGCCGACATTGGCGAAAATACGCTCGGGCTCGGCGCAGCCCGATGCGTCGGCGACGGCATAAGTCGAACTGGCCACACCACAGGCGAAGAAGCCCTCGACGATCTTGATCAGCTCGACCATGCGCTCGCGCAGATTATTGTTGCCGCCGGCATCGAGGCCATTGGCTTCGGCCATCATCAGCGCCGCGCCAATCAGCAGGTCGCCGAAACCGGCGCGCGCACCGATGCAGCTGTGGCGGTGATGGCCGGCATAGGAGCGTGTCAAACCCTGCGCGTGTTGCCATTCACCCGCCATGAAGACATGTTCCCATGGCACGAACACATCCTCAAACACGCATACGCCGGTCGATTGGCCATAGCGTCCGCTAAACACCGCCGCGTCCTCGCCGGGCCGTCCGGCCGGGCGCGTGATCACAGTCAATCCCTCTGCGTCGATCGGTACGGCGCAGCAGACGGCGAATTCGGCATCGGCTTCGACCATGTTGCGCCCCGGCATGACCAGCAGCTCATGCATGTAGGGTGCACCGGTGACGATCGATTTGGTGCCGGAGATGACGATGCCGTCGCCACGCCGTTCGCGGATATGAACATAGGCGCCCGCGTTGCTCTGCTCGTGCGGCCGCTTGGAACGGTCGCCCTTGGCATCGGTCATGGCGGCGCCAAGCGTCAGATCCTCAGCCTGCACGCGGTGCAGATAGGCCAAGAAGCGTTGATGCGAGTCGCCGCCCGCCTCGGCATCGATGCGGTGCGTCGCCTGATGGATGGCGTTGAGCGCATCCTGGCTGAGATAGCGCTGGGCGCAGCCGACGCGCTGGCACACCAGGCGCACCGCTTCGAGCTTGCGCAACAGATCTTCGGACGAGCGGTTGATATGGAGGAAGCGATTGGCCTCGGCGCCGCTCGATTGTTCCGTCGCCACCATCAGCGGACGGTGGCGCGTGTCCTTGGCAAAATTATAGGTCTCACCGACCGCAGCAATGCCGGGCGCCAAACGCGGCTCGTCGGCGACCGATTCCACCAGCGCACCATCGAGATAGACGGTCGGGTTGTAGCGTCGCAAAGACTCGCGATAGTCGTCACCGCTGAGCAACATTCAAGACCCCTTCCCGCGCTTTGATCCCGTCGCCCAGCATAGCAGCGTTATCGTGCCTGCGCCTTATGCTTAAGCTTCGACAAGGCCGAACTCGCGCGAGAATGTATGCGCCAGTCGCTCGGCCCAGGCCGCGGCGCCGGCATCGTCGCTAATCAGGTCCTGGCGGATTTCGATGATCACATGGCGCAATTTGCGCGGCGCAATCACCTCCTCGACCGTATAACCCGGCATCTCAAGTGCCGAATAGGGTTGATTATCGCCAACATGAATGGATGCGTCCTCCGCCAACCCGGCCATCACACGCCGTGCGCTGGCTTCGTCCTCGCTCCACAGCACGCCGACATGCCAGGGGCGGGCGACGCCGCCGAATACCGGTGTGCAGCTATGCATGGCGATCACGATCGGGTCGCTGAGAAAATCAAGCATCTCCCGCACCGCCTGGTGATACGGGTGATAGGCGATGTTGGCGCGGCGCGATTTTTCTTCCGCATCCAGTGCCACATTGCCGGGAACGATAACGCCATCGCTTTCTTCAGGCGTTAATTTCTCTTTGCCGAGCGCCCGGTTGCAATCGATGAAAATGCGCGAATAGCGTGATAACAGCGCCGGCGCGCCGAGCAGACCGGCAAGGCGTCGGGTGACGTTGGCCGCACCGATATCCCAGGCGATGTGCTCCTCCAGCCGCTCGGGCGGCAGGCCGAGCGTACCCCACCCAGGCGGCACATCATTGCCGGCATGGTCGCAAAGCAGGAGAAAATTCGGGTTATGCGCGGCTTTGATGCGCTCGAACGGCAGTGGTTTGAAACTCGGCATAGCGGCAAGGATTGTCCGTCATCTCTTTATTGACAAGAAAAAGCGACAAACACTGGAAACGATTTAGCCGCTTGAAGCGAAGCGCCGGCCCCTTTACCTTCTCGGCAAGCGCAATTTTTTAAACGTGCCGCACACGGCAATAGGGAGAAAGTATCATGCCTCAAGGTTCGATTTCATCCAGCGCGGACGCGGTTGGCGTCGCGGTTGTCAATTATCAGGTTCCGGTTGTTGAGACCCGGGAGGAAGTGCTCGACAATTGTAAACGCATCGCTGGCTTCATCGAAGGCATGAAGCGCGGCTATCCGGGCCTCGATCTGATCGTCTTCCCGGAATATACAACGCAGGGCTTCCACCCGACCAAATGGGCCGATCTGACCACCACCATCGACGGACCCGAAGTGGCGATCTTCTCCGAGGCGTGCAAGAAAGCCGGCGTCTATGGCATCTTCTCGCTCACCGGCGAGGAGCATCCGGAAGGCCTCAACCCGTACAACACGTTGATCATGATCAATGATCAGGGCGAGGTCTGCCTGACCTACCGCAAGATTTTCCCGTGGTGCCCGCAGGAACCGTGGACGGCCGGACATGAGACCGCCGTCGCCGAAGGCCCCAAGGGCCTGATGGTCGGCGCCACCATCTGCTACGATTGCAACCTGCCCGAGATCGTGCGCGACACGGTGGCCAAGGGGGCCGAGCTTGTGGTGCGCATTCAGGGCTATATGTATCCGGCCAAAGAGCAGCAACGCATGGTCGCCCAGGTGCGGGCGTGGGAAAACCTCACTTATGTCGCGGTCGCCAACATGGCCGGGCGCGATCTGGTCTATTCCTATTTCGGCCATTCCAACATTGTCGATTTCGACGGCAGCGTGCTGGCCGAATGCGGCACCGGCCCGGACGAGGCGACCTACGCCACGCTTTCGCTGACCACCATCCGCGATGCCAGGCGCAATTGGACGGCGGAGAACCATCTCTACAATCTCCTCCACCGCGGCTACACCTCCGAGCCCGGTGGCCACGCCAAGAACCCGTTCGGCTTCTACGACAAATGGGTCAATGATCCGGAAGGCTTGCGCGACGATGTCGAGAAATTAACGCGCGATCATGACAATCCGGACAAGGCGACGACGCCGAACACGCCGGCCCCGCCGGCGCGCGCCAAACTGAGCGCGTCCTAAGCAAGTCTGTGAGCGGGAACGGGGGCTGCCGGAAATATTCCGGCGGCCCCTCCTACCCTCTGGAGAGGCGAAGGTGAGTGACGCAGCGCAACAGGAAACGCTCGGCATCGAAGCGACCTGCACCTCGGTCAACGCCTACGATCTTGTTGTCACCGAGATCATGGTGGCTGTCGGCGATGCGGTCGTGCCTGAGCAAATTCTCATGACGCTTGAATATACCAAAGTCGTCACCGAAGTGACGACGCCAAGCGCCGGCATTGTCGCCGCCATTCATTGCCAAAAGGGCGATGAAGTTCAGGTCGGCGACCGGATCATCGATATTCGCCCGGCGTAAAGGCAATATTGTGATATGACCAGCCAAGGCCCCGATGCGCTACAACGCTCGATCGACCGCATGTTGACCGAGGCCAATACGCGTATGGCCGTCGGCAAAAATGAGGAAGCCGCGCGCTCGTATCACAAGGCGGCACAATTCGCCGAGCAATTGGTCGAGATGATGGAGGAATCGGACGCGCGCCGCGCCTGGTCGGTGCGCATCGCCGAGTATAAGCAGCGCGGCCGCACCCTGCTCTCCAAGGGCGGCATGGATACCAAGCGCGTCAAGCCGGTTGAGGACCACCAGGCCGATGATGTTGCCTATTCCGACGAGGAGGCAGATGCGCTCGAGCAGCAAATCCTGTTGCTCATCGACGATACGCCGAGCCGCGTCGATTGGGACTCCATCGGCGGCCTCGGCGCGCTGAAAAACGAGCTTAAATTCCACTACGGCCTGGCGATGGCCAAAATTCCCGACGGCATCGAGGTCGAAGGCTGGAACAACATCATGTTCTACGGCCCCCCCGGCACCGGCAAGACGCTCTTGGCCTGCGCCGTCGCCAACAAGCTGAGCGCCACCTTCTTCAATGTCAAAGCGAGCCAGATCGTCAGTAAATGGGTCGGTGAATCAGGCCGCCTGATCAGCACCCTCTACCGCGTGGCGCGCAAATTCACGCGCGACGGGCGGCCCTCGATCATCTTTATCGATGAGTTCGATGCGCTGTGTAAAAGCCGGGGCGGCGAAGGCCAGCTTTATCATCAACAGATGTTAGCCGCCATTCTCTCCGAGATCGACGGCTTCGCGCAAAAAGGCAGGCGCGACCTGGTGATGACCGTCGGTGCGACCAACCGGCCATGGGATCTCGACGCCGCCGTGCTATCACGCTTCGAGCGCCGCATCCTGATCGATCTGCCAAGCAAAGAGGCACGCGCCGACATCTTCCGCATTCACCTCGAAAGCAAGGGCATTCCGGTCGATCACCGCTCGCTCTCCTATGCCCGCCTCGCCGAGGAGACCGAACGCTTAACCGGGCGCGAGATCGCGCGCCTCTGCAAGGAAGTGACGGCGGATATGCTGGGCGAGATGAATCCGGATATTCCGGCCCTGGTCGATGCCGGCCTAAAACGCATCCAGAACTATGAGATCAAGGTGCGCGCCCTCAAGCAGGGCGATTTCAGCGCCACCCTGGAGCGCCTTGTGCCTGACACCAGCGAAGCGGACGCGCATCACTATGCCGATTGGGGCAAGGCGATCAGCGAAGGTAAAAGCGTCTAGGCGCCATTCGTCAAATTAAGCCGTGTGCCCGTAGCGGTGTTTCATGCCCTCATCGAACATGGCGACGACATTCTCCGGCGGCACTTCAGGCTGGATATTGTGCACGCTGTTGAGCACATAACCGCCGCCCTTGCCAAGAATGTCGATGATGCGCCGGGTTTCGGCGCGCACCTCTTCGGGCGTGCCGAACGGCAGGACCGACTGGCTGTTGATGCCGCCCCAGAAGCATATTTTATCGCCAAACTCCTCTTTCAGGCGTTCGGGCTCCATATTCTTGGCCGTCACCTGCACCGGGTTAAGGCCATCGACGCCGATATCGATCAAATGCGGAATGAACGAATAAGCCGAGCCGCAGCAGTGATAGACGATCTTTAAATCGCTGCGGTAGCTCTTCACCGTCTCGACCATGCGGCGGTGGTGCGGCTTGATATAGGTGGCATAGATGCCGTCGGGATCGAACATGCAGCCTTCCTGGGTGCTGAGGTCTTCGCCGAAGAAAACATTGTCGATATTTTCCGGACCCGCCGCCTCGATCATCTGCTTCGCCGTATCGATCCAGAAGTCGCACAGCTTGGTCATCAGGCATTGCAGCGCTTCCTTGTCGCGATAGAGATCCTTGAGATAATTCTCGAAATTGCGCATCGCATAACCACGATGGATGACGCCGCCCGGCAGATAGAGCATGACGGCATATTCCTCATCCATCGCCTTGATCTCGGCCACCCGCTCGGCCACACCTTTGATGAGGCCCGGATTGTTGCCGTCCGGCCATTCGAACGCCTCGATATCGTCGATCGTCAGTTTGCCGCGATAGAACGGCCCGTCCTGATGCAAAAAATGTACCGCTTCATTGCCCACCGTGCGGTCCCAGCGCACGCCGAACATGTCGATATAGGTGTTCTCGTCGAGCCATTTTTCATGCGGGCTGCCTTCATAGCCGCCGGGCAGCACGATACGGGTATCGACGTCGAAGCGCTTCAGCACCTCTTCATGCGGATGGACCACGGAATGGATAATCGACAGCATCTTGATCTCGTGATTCATGCCCAAAAGAGCTTCGAGATTCTGGTAGGCCGGTACGGTCATGGTGCTGAACTCGGCGCCGCCAAGATCGATCGGCACGCGGTCGGCCTCCTCATGGTTCAAGGCAGCGAGAATGCGGTCCCGATGTGTCCAACTCATGGTTTAGCTCCCGAAAACATGCAGTTTTTACCGTACCAGTAGCCGAGTATATCCATATCAAATTTAATGTTAAATGGCCTTCGCCATATGATGCATTGGGCCATATCAAATTGGGCCACATTTCAACGTTTACGAAACCCTTATGGAGCAAGTTCAACCGGTTAAGTTAATAACCCCTTAGGGGCTCCCCACGATTATAATTGCCGGGGCAGGGCCTGGCTGAGCAGCGCGGAACTCACAGCGGAACTTCATGAAGATTCGCAATAAACTCATCATCGGATTTAGCGCCATCATCCTATTCAGCGGCGTCATGGGATTCACTGCGGTGGACGGCATCCTGCGCACCAGCCGGCTGACCAACGAACTGTTCGAATATCCCCTGATGGCGAGCAATTTCGCGCGCGGCGCCCAGACGGCGTTCGTGCGGATGCGCGTGGCCGGCGACAATGAGCCCGTCGCCGCCGATCAGGAGCAGGTGCTGCGCGAGGATTTGGCGATCGTCACCGAGCGTCTGCGCGACCCTGCCGGTGCGGGACTGATTGCGCATATCGAACATGATCTGAAACGTTTGGCCGATCTCAGGGCGAAAAAGGCGCGCCTGATCGAAACAGGCGGCCGACTGGGTGAGACACTGCTCCGCCAGCATGTTGCCTCTGCCGAGATTGATGCGAATTTGGAAGCATTGGTCGAGTTGGCCGTGGTCGAGGGGTTCGACTTCATGCTTGCGGCCGAGGATAAATCCGAAGAGGTATTCAACGTCCAGCTCTTTCTCGCCTGTCTGGTTGTCGGGCTCGGGCTTGGCATCGCTTTTTATCTTGGCCGCCAATTCGCCAGTCCGATTCGCGCCATCACCGACGTCACCTCCCGTCTCGCCGCCGGCGATGACCAGGTGCAAATTCCGGGCAGTGAGCGGCGCGATGAAATTGGCGCCATGGCGCGCGCGCTGAAGGTCTTCCGCGAAAATGTCAGGACCATACGGCACAACGAGGCGGAGCTGATCCGCATGCGCGACAGCCTGGAACAGCGCGTCGAGGAGCGCACCGGCGAATTGGCCGAGGCGCTGAAGGCGGCGAATGCCGCGAGCGCGGCGAAATCCGAGTTTCTTGCCACCATGAGCCACGAGCTGCGCACGCCGCTCAATGCCATCATCGGCTTTTCCGAGGTCATTATGGGCAAGATGTACGGCCCGCTCGGAGATGCCAGATACAGTGAATATGTCGAGGACATCAACGAATCCGGCCAACACCTGCTGCAGCACATCAATGATATTCTCGAGCTCTCCAAGATCGAAGCCGGCAAAACCGAGCTAAAGGAAGAATATGTCGATGTCGGGGACGCGCTCGATTCCTGCCTGACCATGGTTGGCGGGCGGGCCGAGGAATCCGGTGTCGAGATCGCGTGCGACGACACCGCCAATCTGCCGGCGCTTTTTGCCGACGAGCGTAAATTCAAGCAGATCATGCTCAACCTGCTATCCAACGCGATCAAATTCACACCGGGCGGTGGACAGGTGACGGTCAAGGTCTGGTATCGCCGCGACAATGGCTATTTGTTTCAGGTCATCGATAGCGGCATCGGCATCGCGCTTGCCGACATCCCGAATATATTGGCGCCGTTTCAACAGATAGACAGCGACCTGAACCGGACCTACGAAGGCACCGGCCTCGGCTTGCCGCTGACCAAATCTTTCGTTGAGTTGCATGGCGGCTCGCTCGACCTGCAAAGCGAGGTTGGCGTCGGCACCACCGTCACGGTGCGCTTCCCGGCCGAGCGCATCGTCTTGCAAACCGCCGCTGAGATTGCCGGCAGCGGCAACGGTTAGAAACCGCCGGCTCTACACGCCGCGCCCGCCGAGCGCATGGGTGAAACGGTAGGTAAAGCCGCCCGCCGCCATGCCGATAAAAGGCCCCACCACATAGATCCAATAATGGCTGAAATCTGCCATGGCGATATAGGGACCGAAGGCGCGCGCAGGGTTCATCGCCGCACCGGCGACGGCGCCGAACAACATCACCTCGATACCAACCACCGCGCCCACCGCCACACCGGCAAACGGTCCGTGCGCGCGCTTGTCGAGACCAACCCCGGCGACCACCCACATCAGCAGAAACGACAGAAAGAGCTCGATCAACAGCGCCGTCAGCGGCGAAATGCCGAGCTCGATATTGGGCAGGTTGGCGCCCATATTGTTGAAATCTCCGATCGCCCATAAGAGGCACATGCCGGCCAGGGCCGAGCCGCCCATTTGGGCCACAACATAGCCCGGCAACAGGCGGCGCGGAAAATGGCCGATCAGGCAGGCCGCGACAGAGAGTGCCGGATTGACATGAGCGCCGGAGATGTGGCCGAAGGCGTAGATCACAATTGTGATGATTAGACCGGAAATCAGCCCGGCGCCGACCATGCCGAGGCCGCCGCCGGTCAGACCATCGACAACCACCGCGCCGGCGGCAAAAAACACCAGGGAGAAAGTGCCAATGAACTCGGCACAATATTTCCGCCAATCGTCGCGTGCTGTCATCGGGGGGTTATCTCACAGGGATTATTCAGAGGCGCCGGATCATAGCGTTACCTCACCCTCAAGGAAACGCACACATTGCCCGGCGATGGAGACACGCTCGCCGAGATCCTCACATATCATCGAGCCGCCGCGCGGCGATAATTGCCGCACGCGCATGCGCTTCTTGCCAAGCCGCGCCGCCCAATAGGGCACCAGCTCGGTTTGCACATTGCCGGTCACCGGATCTTCGGGCACCGCATTCTTGGGGGCGAAAAAACGCAATACATAATCGCTCTCGCCGTCCCCACCCGGCGCTGTCGCCACCACGCCGCGCCGGTCAAGCTCCATGAACATATCCAGATTGGGGGCGAGCGCCGCGACCTCGGCGGCGCTGTGATAAACGGCGATATAGTCATCGCCCGCCAGCACTTCCCCCGGCGTGGCGCCAAGGCCGGCAAGCAGCATTTCGGATGCCGCGTGCGCCGCCGCCGGGCGGGCGGGAAAATCCATGACGTAATTATCATCGTCGCGCGCCACCTTGAGGGTGCCGCTCTTGGTCTGAAACGCCACCTCCACAGCACCCGGCTCGATATCCGAGAGCACGACCTCACCCGCCGCCAGGGTGGCGTGACCGCACAGCCCAACCTCGACATTGGGGGTAAACCAGCGCAATTCGTAGCCTTCCGCGCCCGGGACGAAGAACGCCGTCTCCGACAGATTGTTCTCCGCCGCGATGTCTTGCATGACGCGAACCTCAAGCCATTCCGGCAACGGACAGACGGCGGCGGGATTGCCGCTTAATACCTTGTCGGTGAAGGTATCGGTCTGAATCAAAGGAAATTTCAAATTCCGTCCCCGGCTTGACTGGCTGAGCGGCTCCACAATAAGAGACGCACCGGCAGCGGAAAACAGCAATTTAGCCTTTCCCTCGAACCGGCAAGAGACATAGGTTAGCGCCATGGCGAAGAAAGCAAAACCCTCCCCCGCTGCCCTGCCCGCAGTCGAGCGGCTGGCCGGCGATGCGGCTCTCGCACCGTTTCGCGAAGCCTTTGGCCGGCCCTTCGTAACCGATGCGGTGCGGGAAATTATTGCCGAGGCGCGGGCACGGCTTTTGGCTGGAAATGATATTGATACGGATGTGGACGAGCTCGCCAACCAGGTCGGCGTACATATCGAAACATTGTTGGCGCCATCGCTGGTGCCGGTCTTTAACCTGAGCGGCACGGTGCTGCACACCAATCTTGGACGGGCACCCTTGCCGCCCGAAGCGGTGGCGGCGATGGCGGCGGTGGCAACGGCGCCCGCCAATCTCGAATATGATGTTGTCACCGGCAAACGCGGAGAGCGCGACGATCATGTCGAAAGCTGGCTCTGCCGCCTGACCGGCGCCGAGGCGGCACTGGTGGTGAACAACAATGCCGCCGCCGTATTGCTGCTGCTCAACAGTCTCGCGCTGCGCAAAAAGGTGGCGGTATCGCGCGGCGAGCTGGTCGAGATCGGCGGCGCTTTCCGCCTGCCCGACATCATGGCGCGGGCCGGCTGCAAGCTGCTCGAGGTCGGTACCACCAACCGCACGCATGGGCGCGATTTCACCGCCGCCATTGAAGAAGGCGCGGCGCTGATCCTCAAGGTTCATCCGAGCAACTATCAGGTCGCGGGCTTCATGACTGAGGTTGAAACAGGTGAGTTGGCCGCCCTGGCAGCGGACGTACCGCTCGCCGTCGATCTCGGCTCGGGCTCGTTGGTCGATCTCAGCCGCTACGGCCTGCCGCCCGAACCGACGGTCACCGAGACACTCAAGGCCGGCGCCGATCTTGTCACATTTTCGGGCGACAAGCTGCTCGGCGGGCCGCAGGCCGGCATCATCGTCGGCAGGCGTGATCTCATTGAGCGCATCCGGCGCAATCCGATGAAGCGCGCGCTCCGGCTCGACAAAATAACCCTGGCGGCGCTCGGCGCCGTGCTCCGCCTCTATGCCAACCCAGCGCAATTACCGGCACGTCTGCCGGCGCTTCGCCTGTTGACCCGCGGCGAAGATGAGATTCGCGCCCAGGCAGAGCGGTTGCAAGCGCCCTTGGCCGAACGGCTGAATGAAGTCGCCGAAGTGCAAGTGGTGAGCTGCATGAGCCAGATCGGCTCCGGTGCGCTGCCGGTGGAAACGCTGCCGAGCGCCGCGCTCGCGCTCACGCCCCGCGGCGGCAAACGCCAACCCGGCAGCGCGCTGAAACGCCTTGCCGCCGCCTTCCGCGCCCTGCCCCAACCGGTGGTCGGACGCACCAGCGATGGCGTTTTCCTGCTCGACCTGCGCTGCCTCGAAGACGAAGACGGCTTGCGCGCGCAGTTCGCTCACCTAGACATAAGTGACAGGTGATTATCGCCACCGCCGGCCATGTCGATCATGGCAAGACCAAACTGGTCGAGGCGCTGAGCGGCATCGACACCGATCGCCTGCCGGAGGAAAAACAACGCGGCCTGACCATTGATCTCGGTTTCGCCTATGTGCCGCAAGCGGATGGCGGCGTGCTCGGTTTCGTCGATGTGCCGGGGCATGAGAAATTCATCCGCAACATGGTCGCCGGCGTCACCGCCATCGACTACGCCCTGCTGGTCGTTGCCGCCGACGACGGGCCGATGCCGCAAACCCTGGAACATCTCGCCATATTGGATCTCCTCGGCGTGCGACAGGGCGTGGTCGCCATCACCAAGGCGGATGCGGTATCCGATGCGCGCATCAAGGAAGTAGAGACTGCCGTGCGCGAGCTGTTGCACGAAAGCGGCCTCGAGGCGGCGCAAATGTTTGCTCTCTCGGCCCAGACTGGTGCCAGCGTCGCGGCGCTCAAGGCGCATCTCGAGCAAGCGGCGGCAGACCTTTCGGCAGTACCGCCCGGCGGTAATTTCCGCCTCGCCATCGACCGCGTCTTCAGCCTGACCGGCGCCGGCCTGGTGGTGACCGGCAGCGTTCATTCCGGCCAAGCGGCGCTCGGCGACCGCCTGCTGCTCTCGCCGTCCGGCGCCGAGGTGCGGGTGCGCACCATTCACGTGCACGACCAAAAGGCGGCGCACGCGCGCCAGGGCGTGCGCGCGGCGTTCAACCTGGCCGGGCCGGGCGCGCGCAAAAGCGATATCCGGCGCGGTGACTGGCTGGTTCACCCCGACGCGCAAGCCACCAGCCGGCGCATCGATGCGCGCATTCGCGTACTACCGGGTGAGATCAAGGCGCTCAAGCATGAAACATACGCGCATTTGCATCTCGGGGCGCTTGAGACGCCGTGCCGCATTGCCGTCTTAGAGGGACGTGAAATTGCGCCCGGCGCGAGCGCCCTGGTGCAGATCATCAGCGACCGCCCGATCACCGTGCACGCGCGCGACCGCCTAATCCTGCGCGACCAATCGGCGCGCCGCACCATGGCCGGCGGCCAGGTGATCGACCCGTTCGGACCTGAGCGCGGGCGTGCACGGGAAGCCCGGCTTGCGGTATTACAGGCGATGTCCGGCGCCACGCCAGCGTCCGTGCTGGCCGCTCTGTTGCCGCTCTCGCCGGGCGGCCTCGATCTCGCGCGCTTCCAACTGGCCACCAACCTAAGCGCGGCGGAAAGCGCGGCGCTTTTTGCCGAAGCCGATATGGTGATAGCCGGCAATGCCACATCCCTGGCCGGCATGACGCCGGATCATTGGCAGAGGCTGTGCTCGGGCATTGTCGAAGCCTTGGCGGAATGGCATGAAACCAACCCGGAAACTCTCGGCCCGAACGAGTTCGAGCTGCGCCGTAGCTTCACCGAGCGGCCGCTATCGCAACTGTTCAACGCCGCCATCCTCGAATTGATCGAGCGCGGCCAGGTTCAGCGCGCCGGAACCATCCTTCACCTGCCCGGCCACCAGGCCGAGCTGACACCGGTTGACCGCGACCTGTGGCGGCGCATTGAGCCGCTCCTTGAAGTCGGCGAACTGCGCCCCCCCGTGCTGTGGGAAATTGCGCCCGCGCTTGAAGTGGACGTCGGGAAGGTCGAGCGCGTGCTGAAGCGCGCCGCCGCCCTCGGCTTGGCCGTGCAGGTAACAAAGAACCGCTTTTTCCTGCCCGCCGCCCTGCACCGGCTGGCGGAGATCGCCGAAGAGCTAGCCGGCGAGAGCGAAGACAACCGCTTTCTCGCCGCAGCGTACCGCGACCGCTCCGGCATCGGCCGCAATCTCACCATCGAACTGCTCGAATATTTCGACCGCGCCGGCCTCACCCAACGGCACGGCCCGGCCCGCCATATCCTGGGCTCGGCGGCGGCGCTGTTTGGTGGATCAGAGAAAAACGGTTAGAGCTGCCGGTGTTGCGGGCCCTTACCCGCGCTGGATACCCTGCTTTCGCTCCGCCGCCACGATGACGGCAAAATAGAGGACGAGCGATATGGCGAGCCAGATAATGGTTTGATCCGGCAAGATGATTGTCAGCGCCCCGCCGCAAGCAATGAACAGCAATATCACCGGCACGACAAAGACATCGGGCATCAACAATGAAAGATGATGGTGCAAATGATTATTGTCCGGCGAAAGCGGCGAGGTGCCCCTGGCGATGCGCGTCAAAATAAGCCGCAAACAGTCGACTACCGGAATAAGGAGCCAAACAAAAATCATATCGGATTTGAGCTCCGGCACATCGCTGTGGCTGATGATCATGATCACGCAAAAAATAATCGATAGCGCGTAGGCACCGGAATCGCCGAGGAATAGTTTTTTCGTCAGGTTAAAATATAGCGTTATCGCCAGCACGGCGGCGAGAATAATCAGGAACCAGTTCAATTCATTGCCACCAAGGATCAGCAATAGAATCGACCAAATCAGTGCCTGGCCAATGGCAAGCCCGTCCATGCCGTCCGTCATATTGAAGGCGTAAATAAACCCGATAATGGACAGCAGCGTAAACGGCCAGGCCCAGCGCCCCATACTGAGAGAATTTTCAAAAGTAAAATGCAGGATCCCGAGGATGAGGTTGGGATCGTTCGAGAGCACACCGAGGCAAAGTACGAAAGTTAAAAACAATCTTGTGGTCGGACTCAAATCATAGCGGTCATCGGCAAAGCCAATAAGAAATGCGCCTAATATAGCAATAGAGAGCCCGGTATATACGCCCGCAATGTCACTATCGGTCGAGAGAAAAATTCCGACGCCCAGCATGGGAATGGCAATCGCCAGTCCGCCGATAAGCGGCGTCGGTAATTTGTGGCGTTTGCGTTCGCCATCCGGGAAGTCCATCACCTTGAGCTTGTTGGCCAGAGGCCGCGCCAACAGGCAAATGAACAATGTCGCGAGACAAGCCAGGGCGAGCGCTAGATACATCTGAGCCGCCTTGTGGGAGAGCTATGTGCCGGAAAAAGCGCTGCGGAACGTGCGGCAAATTTCATATTTACGCGTGACCAGCCTGATCATGTTTGCCCGCCCCTTTTGTTCTGGCGGCTCGCATGTAGCGTATGCCGAGGGAACAAGGCGGGGCAAGGCTGTTTCTAGCGCCGGTGGCCAATCCGGCGCTTGCGGGTATTATTCCATAGAATTGCGGCATGGAGGAGGATCGCACCCCGGTGGGGCGCCCGGACTTCAAATCCGGTGAGGCGCGTGCGACGTGCCTGGTGGGTTCGACTCCCACCCTCTTCCGCCATTTTCCGTAGCATTGAGCTCACCTCTTGTTGTTTGGTACTCTGCGCCAACATGTATAAAATCGCGGGAAGGCTATCTGAGGAGTTATTCCATGAGTGAAGATGCGACCGTTGACGCGGCTGCGCTGCGGGAGGATGTCAAAGACAAATACCGCGCCGTTGCCGTCGACCCCGGCGGCACGTTTCATTTCCATACCGGGCGGCCCTTGGCCAAGCGGCTTGGATATGACGATGCGGTGGTCGACCCCCTGCCCGATGCAGCCGTAGAATCCTTTGCCGGCGTCGGCAATCCGTTCGAACTGCGCACCCTTGAGGCCGGCGAAAAAGTCGTCGATATCGGCTCCGGCGCCGGCTTCGACTGCTTCGTTGCGGCATCGCAAGTGGGCCCAGGCGGCCAGGTGGTCGGCGTCGACATGACCGAGGAGATGCTGGCCAAATCGCGCGCCACGGCGAAATCGATGGGCGCTGACAATGTCGAATTCCGAGAAGGCTTGATTGAGAACATGCCGGTCGAGGATGGCTGGGCCGATGTGGTGATCTCCAACGGCGTGATCAACCTCTGCTCCGACAAGCAACAGGCCTTTAGCGAAATCGTGCGGGTGCTGCGTCCTGGCGGGGCGCTGCAATTTGCCGATATCGCCAACGGCAAGCCGGTGCCGGCATCGGCAATCGCCGACATCAACCTTTGGACATCCTGAATTGCCGGTGGCCTGCCGTGTGCAGGCTGGCGCAAGATGATGGAAGACATGGGCTTCGCCGATATCGAGATCGGCCCGCCCGTGGATACGTTCGGCGAGGCGAACGGCGAGAAGAACGCACGCGCCTTCGAAGTGTTTGGCTATGCCTTCCGCGCGGTGAAACCAATGTAGATAGGAGAGACGGTCATGGCGGATAAGCAACTGATCCGCCTGACCGAGCTTTCCCATGGCGGCGGCTGCGGCTGCAAGATCGCACCGGCCGTGCTCAACAATATCCTCGCCGATCTGCCGCCCTCTTTCGCCGACCCGGCCCTGCTGGTCGGCAATGATTCAAGCGACGATGCCGCCGTTTACCGGATCGACAATGGCCAGGCGGTTGTCGCCACCACCGATTTCTTCATGCCGATCGTCGATGATCCGTTCGATTTCGGCCGTATCGCCGCGACCAACGCGCTCTCCGATGTCTATGCCACCGGGGCCAAGCCGATCATGGCGCTGGCGATTGTCGGCATGCCGGTCGACAAGCTGCCGGTAGACGTAATCCAGAGAATTCTCGCCGGTGGCGCCGCCGCTTGTGATGCGGCCGGAATCGCCATCGCCGGCGGCCATTCGATCGACGCGCCGGAGCCGATCTACGGCCTCGCCGCGATGGGCCTGGTCGCGCCCGAGCGCATCAAACGCAACGACACTGCCCAGGCAGGTGATGTGCTGATCCTCGGCAAGCCGCTCGGCATCGGCATTTTGAGCGGCGCCCTGCAGCGCGGCGAGCTTGACGATAGCGGCTACCGGGAAATGCTCGAAACGACGACCCAACTCAACAAGATCGGCACCGCGCTGGCCGGTCTCTCGACGGTGCATGCCATGACCGACGTCACCGGCTTCGGCCTGTTGGGACACCTTTTGGAAATGTGCCGCGGCAGCAGCCTCGCAGCGACACTGGATTTTGCCGCCTTGCCGATCCTGCCGACCGCACGCAAGCTCGCCGAGGCGGGCGCCAGCACCGGTGCGGCCACGCGCAACTGGGCAAGCTATGGCCATGAGGTTCAGCTGCCGGCGGATATCGACCCTTGGCAACAAAGCATCCTCTGCGATCCGCAAACCAGTGGCGGCTTGTTGGTCGCCTGCTCGTCGCAAGCGGTGGATTCGGTGCTCGCTATGTTTCACGAATGCGGCTTTGCCGCCACAGCGCCGATCGGAGAATTGACGGCGGGCAAGGCGGAAGTCAGGGTATCGTCCAGCAACGGTGCATAAAAAGAAGGAGCTGGCATGGCCCGACTGGAAGACATCGATGAACTGATGCGCGAGGAATTGATTGCGCTCGAATGCCCCGAATTCGACAGCGACCCCTGGGTCGAAGCGCCCAAATTGGCCGAGAGTCGGGTGGCAGTGATCTCGACCGCCGGGCTGCAACGGCGCGGCGATCGGCCGTTCGACCTCGGCGCCGCCGATTATCGCGTCATATTGGGCGAGACGGCGGCCGAGGATTTGGTCATGAGCCATATCTCGACCAATTTCGACCGCGCCGGCTATCAGCAGGACATGAATGTCTGCTTCCCCATCGACCGGCTGAATGAGCTGGCCGAGGAAGGCGTCATCGGTTCGGTGGCGAAATACCATTATTCCTTCATGGGGGCGACGGCGCCCGAGGACATGGAAGCGCCGACGCGCCAACTCGCCGGCCTGTTAAAAGCCGACGACGTCAATGCGGTTCTGCTCGTCCCCATCTGACCATTTTGCACGCGCGCCGTGGGCGGGTTGGCACATTATTTGGAAGAGGACGGGCTGGCGACGACGCAGATCAGCCTGATTCGCCTGCACAGCGAGAAGACGCGGCCGCCGCGCGCCCTCTGGGTGCCGTTCGAGCTCGGCCGCCCGCTCGGCCCGCCAAACGATGCCGCCTTCCAGCGCCGCGTGCTGATGGCGACGCTGGATCTGTTTGCAGCCCCGCGTGGTCCGGTTCTTGTCGATTACCCCGAAGAGGCGGCCAAGGCGACGCAAGACGAAATGGAAGGCTGGGTATGCCCGATCAATCTCGCCTCCCCCGGCGCGAATTCAGATGGGGCGATTGAAAACGAAATGAAGAGCCTGTGGCCATGGTACGACATGGCGCTGGAAAAGCATGGCCGCAACAATCTCGGCGCCAGCGGCTTGGCGCTCGAAGATGCGCTGGGCGTGGTGCTGTCTTTCTCAACCGGCGAACCCGAGGAAGCGCCGGTCGCGGATGTTTCGCGCGGCGAAGGCTTGCGCCTCGCGGTCGATGATCTCAAGGCCTTCTATGTCGATGCCGCCATGGCCCAACCCGGCAACGCCTCGGGCAGCGACGTGCAGGATTGGTTTTGGCGCGAAACCGCGTTCGCCAGGCTGTTGCATGACATGCGCCGGAAACTGATGGCCAGCCCCGATGAGGAGCTGGCGCTGATCGGCGAATGGTTTCTCGTGCCGTCCTCCCATCTGCTCGAGGAGAGCTATTACCGCTAGATAAAACCCGATATAATTCATATAGTTAAATGAATTCATTCAAACGTCACAAGAACCCGCGTGAGAACCCATCATGCAATGGATAAAATCCTACGAAATGGAACAGCCGGCGATTTGCGACCGCCTGATCAACGGCTTCAAAATGGCCAAGCAACTGGGCTTCGTCCATGCCGGCATCAGCGCCAAGGGCGTCGATAAGGAGTGGAAGGATTCCGAGGATGTCAGCCTCAGTTGCCTGCCGATCGATATTTATAACGAGGTCGTGCATACCTACCGAGAGCATGTGATGCAAAGCATGCAGCTTTACATGAAGGACTTCCCGGCGCTGGCGTCGAGCGGCGCCAAGATCGGCTTTCTCGAGCCGCCGCAAATTCAGCATTACGAGCCGGGCGGCGCCTTCTTCGGCGATCACTATGAATCAAGCGGGCTCGATCTGTCGCACCGCGTGCTTGCCTTCATGACCAATTTGAACACGGTCAAAAAGGGCGGCGGCACGGAGTTTCTCTATCAGGAATATGTCAGTCCGGCGAAAAAAGGCATCACCAACATCTGGCCGGCCGGCTTCACCCACACCCACCGCGGCATTCCGGCGCCGAAAGAGCACAAATACATCATCACCGGCTGGCTCAGCTATGTCGGCTCCTGAGCCCGGCGCCATTCCGGATTAGCGAGAACGCGCATGAGATGGATGAGAACCTACGAAATGGAAGAACCCAGCCTGTGCGAACGCCTGATCGGCGACTTCCACGCGGCCGATGAACTGGGTTTCTCCCGTCCGGGAATGAGCGCGCGCGGGCTCGACAAAAGCTGGAAGGATTCGATGGATGTCAGCATCAATTGCCTGCCGATGCAGGAATATGGCGAAATCGTGCACGACTATTTTGCCCATGTGATGGCGAGCCATGAACTGTATTTGGCTGAGTTTCCCGAACTCGCCAGGCACGGCGCCAAGGTCGGATTTCTCGATCCGCCGCAAATCCAGCATTATGAACCAGGCGGCGCCTTCTTCGGCGATCACTATGAATCAAGCGGGCTGGACATCTCGCACCGGGTGCTCGCTTTCCTGACCAGCCTCAACGACATCAAAGAAGGCGGTGGCACCGAATTTATCGATCAGAAATTCGTCTGTCCGCCCGAGCGCGGCGTCACCAAAATCTGGCCGGCCGGCTTCACCCATACCCACCACGGCGTCCCGGCGCCCGAAGAGCACAAATATATTATTACCGGTTGGCTCAGCTATGTTGGTGCTTGATACGCACGCCTGAAGATTTCAAAAGCCGCACCAGTTCGCGCAACACGTCTTCCGAATGGCCCTCCAATAGGGCTTCGTTCTTTGCCGGTTTGGATGCCGGCGCGCCGCCGCCTTTCATCAACAGCTTGGCGCGGTCGGCGGCGGAGAGAACCGGGTTGAGCTGGGCTTGTGCGCGGCGTTTTGCCTTTGGCCTCGAGAGACGGATTATTTCGCTGCGGTTGGCCGCCGTGCCAAGCGGCGCACCCGTTGAAGTGAGATCGGCAAGCCTGAGCGTACGGAGCCGCTGTTTGCCCGCCGTCAGCATCGCCGCCAAGCCGGGAATGCGCGGCACGTTGATGCCGTCCTCCACCGTGAGCAGCACCGGGGCCGGGCATTCAACGGTTTCCCGGTCGCCACGGTCGAGGCGGCGTTCGACGGTAATCTTTCCGGCGCTGTCCGGCGCGGCAATTTTGATAATTTGAGAGATATGCGGGATCGCCAATTGCGCTGCGAGATAGGGCCCGACCAGGCCGGCATTGCTGTCGATCGCCTGGCTGCCGCAGAGGATCAATTGAAAATTCTTGCGCCGCGCCCAAGCAGCCAGAATGCCGGCAATTGCCCAGGAATCGAGTGCTTCGCAATCTTCATGGAGGATATGGCTCGCTCGCTCGGCGCCCATGGCCACGGCGCGCCGGAGCCCGGTTTCAGCCGAGGCACCGCCGAGCGAGACAATTGAAATCTCCGTTGCGGGGTCTTGTTCCTTGATCCGGAGCGCCGCTTCGATGGCGGTCGCATCGGACGGGTTGATCATTTCGACATAATCGCCCGGCGCGATATTCAGTTGCTTCGGATCCGAGCCGGTCTGGGCGTGCAGGAAGCGGACGGTTTTCATGCAGATCAGAATTTTCATGCGCCACCGCCTCCCTTGTTGCCGTTTTTGAGATACGCCGTGAGCTTCGCAATCAGCGCATTGACGTCGGTGACAATGCCAAGATCGGCGTGCTTGAAGATGGCCGCGCCGCGGTCGTTGTTGATGGCGATTTTTGTCGCCGCCTGTTCGATCCCCTTGGTGAAATATTCGGACCCCGAAATGCCGCAGAGTATGGCGAGCCGGGCCGAGATCGTGCGCCCGGTTTGGCCGATCTGCCGCTCATGCGCGAGTACACCGCTGTCGATCACCGGGCGTGAGCCGCCAAGCGCGGCGCCGATAAGCTCGGCGAATTGCTCATAGGCGGCGATATTTTCCTTGGCATTAACGCCGTTGCCGAGCGCCAGGACGATCTCCGCCTCGCGGATATCGACGGTTTTGGGATCGGCTTTATAACGGCCGGTAATTTCGAGCCGTGTCGGAATAGTGGCCAGCTCGACCGCGATCTCGTGCCGCTCAGGGACCGTGTCCTGTTTTGCATCCTCGGGATCGGGTAGGTATTCGGGATCAAGGGTGGCCAAATTGGTGCCGCCGCCGGACGCCGTGATTATTGCCTGCAGCCGGCCGCTCTGCACCCGTTTGCTGAACTCGATCTCCGCCGCCGTCTCGATATTGCTGCAGTTCGCCACCAGCGGTGCGCCGATGGCGGCGGCCAGGCGCGGCATCAAATCGGCTCCGAGCGAGGCGGAGAGGCTGAGAAAGAGACGCGGCTGGTGGCGTTGCACAAGCCCGCCCAGGAGCGCGGTGTAAATCTCGGGATGGTAATCCGCCAGGCTGTCATCGCGCTGGTGATAGAGCCGATTTACGCCGAACTTGCCCAGCGTCTCTTCCAGCTTATCGATATCGGGACCAAGCAGAACGGCGGAGAGGTCACCCTCCAGCGCATCCGCCAGCCGCCTGCCCTCACGCATCAGGCCATCGGCATAGGTGCCGAGCCGGCCCTCCGCCGCCTCGAGCAACAGCCAGACATCGTTGGCGCCGGTCATTGGCTTGACGGCTTGGCTAAATCTGCCGCCCGGCCATGGCGCCTTCATAGATGACTTCGATCGGCTCGCGCGGCCACACCGCATCGCCGATCAGGCGGAAATTTTCCAGCGTGCCATCGACCGCGATTTCATCGGCCAATTGGCGAACCATGTCCCGGTTCCAGGCGAACACCACCATGTCGATGCCCTTGAGGGTTTCGCTTTCCCCCTTGCATTGCACTTCGACCCAATCATCGCCGATGCGCTCGACATTGCTGTTGAGCCTGACGGTAATATTCTCGTCGCCTTCGATGCGCGGCAGAACGACCATCTGCTTGATGCCGCCAAGGTCGGTGCCGATCGCGTCGCCATCGTCGATGACGGTGCATTTGCAGCCATGCTCGGAGAGAAATTCAGCCGTCGTCAAACCGATATCCTGGCCACCGATGACCACGGCGTTTTTGCCGATCTTGGTCTCGCCGAGCAGCACCTTGGCATAGTCCGTGACCACGGGCTTGTCGACACCGGGCACATAAGGCGGCACGAAGGGCTTGGTTCCGGTCGCCAGGATCGTCACATCCGGCTTGGCCGCCTTGATATTATCGAGCGTCATCTCCTGGCCGAGATGGACATCGACGCCGGACGCATTGACGGAGTGAATGCGGTAGCGCGCCGCCTGCCACCATTCCTCGCGGTATTGCCCTTTTGACGCCCATCTGACGGCGCCGCCCAGCTCGTCCTCCTTCTCGTAGAGGCTGACTTTGTGGCCGCGTTGCGCGGCGATGCGGGCCGCCTCCATACCGGCCAGGCCACCGCCGACGACCATGACGGATCTTTTGTGCGCGGCCGGCTTGAGCGCCATCTCGCGTTCGCGCCCGGCCGACGGATTGACAACGCAGGCAACGCGGCGATCGCCGAACATCAAGTCGATGCACTTGTTACACGCCATGCACATATTGATGTCTTCGATCTCGCCTTTCAGCGTTTTGGTGAGAATCTCCGGATCGGCATGGAAGGCGCGCAGCATATGCACGTAGTCACACTCGTTGCGCTCGAGCGCCTGTTCGGCAAAGCGCATATCGTTGAGACGCCCGGTGGCGATGACCGGAATATCGAGCACTTCCTTCATCCCGGCGGCGTAGGGCAGCAGGCCACCGGGGGCGAAATCCATGGTGTGGATGATCATCTGCGCCGATTCATAGATACCGGAGCTGACATCGACATAGTCGAGCCCCAAACCTTCGAGATGTTTAATAAAGGCGCGGGTGTCTTCCAGCGTCAGGCCGCCCTCGACGAATTCGTCCGCCGAGATGCGGTAGCCGAGGGGGTAATCTTCGCCCAATTCGGCGCGCACCGCTTGATAGACCTCGGTGCCGAAGCGGTAGCGGTTTTCCAGGCTGCCGCCATATTCATCCGTCCGCTTGTTGCTGAACGGCGACAGGAAGGAGTTCAATATATAACCATGCGCGCCGTGCAGGGTGACCATGTCGTAACCGGCTTCGCGTGCGCGCCGCGCCGCGGCGGCGAATTTCCCGATGCAGTCCTTGATCTCATCGGTACTCATCGCGCGCGGCATATAGCCGCCCGAGACCTCGCATGGGATCGCTGACGGAGCGGCCGGCTGGAAACCGGTTTTGTAAGTCGCGCCGGTGCGGCTCGAATGTTGCAGCTCGGTCACGGCGATGGTGCCATATTCGTGCAGCGCGTCGGTCAGGCGGCGGTGGCTCGCAATGTTGCTGTCGTCCCAGAGACCAAGCTGGTAGATATTGCCGCGCCCAACGGGATCGATGAAGGTCGATTCCATGGTGATCATGCCGACATCGTTTTTGGCCCGCTCGACCATATAATCGATGTAAAATTGCGTCACATTGCCGAGCCTGTCGCCCCATTGCTTCTCCATCGGACCCATCGAGGTGCGATTCTTTATTTTCAGATTTTTGATATAGCCCGGCTCGAGCAGCTTCTTGAACTCGCCCATCTCAGCACTCCACCTATCAGACAAAAAAAAAGACCCGCCAGCATTTGACGGGTCTTTTGCATGAAGGACGTTGATGTATGTCAAATGGCGCTATCCACCGCCTATTCGCGGCAGAAAATATACCTCGCTGTCCGGCTCAATGCGTTCCAAGAAAGGATCCTGGTAGATCAGGCCGTCTATGGCGACCGCCATTTCACGGTTAATCTCCGGCCCGATACCGGGAAACCGCTCTTCCAGGGCGGCGACGAGGCGGCGCACATCCGCCGCCTCGATCTCCAGCTCAGTCTGACCCCCGGCATACTGATTGCCGAGGCCAGAGGTAAGAACGATTCGCGCCATATTTTCATCCCTTATTGCCGCAGTCCATAAGAATGGACCGCCGCAATAAGCCCTCAAACGCCGGGCGCGCGCACCCGCGCGCTTGGCTACCTCGTATTAACTCGGGCGGGCAGTCGCCCTTGCCGGAATGCTGGCCGCATTCCGGTTGGAGGTGCCGTTTGTTTAAATCTATTACGCGTTCCGCCAAGTTACCCCTACGACCCGTTGTCGAGCGCCGCCAGAACCTTGGGCGGTGACATCGGCAGTTCGGTCATGCGGATGCCGATGGCGCTTTCGATGGCATTCGCCACCGTTGCCATCGGCGGGATGATCGGCACCTCGCCGACGCCGCGCACACCGTAGGGGTGGGTTGGGTTGGCAACCTCGACGATCACCGCGTCGATCATCGGCAGGTCCGAAGCGACCGGAATGCGGTAATCGAGGAAGCTGGCATTATCGACGCGGCCATTGTCGTCATAGATATATTCCTCGTTGAGCGCCCAGCCGATGCCCTGCGCGGCACCACCCTGAATCTGCCCTTCCACATAGGCTTTGTGGATCGCCTGGCCGCAATCCTGCACCGCCGTATAGCGCAGCACCTTGACCGCACCCGTTTCCGGATCGACCTCGACATCGCAGATATGGGTGCCGAAACCGGGGCCGGCGCCCTCGGCATTGAGCGAGGCAGCGGCCGATATCGGTCCGCCCGTCTGGTTTGCCTTGGCGGCGAGATCGGCCAGCGTCAGCGGCTCGAAATCGCCGGCATTGGCGCCCGCCGGCTTGGCCTGGCCGTCTTCCCAGATCACCGCATCGACGCTGATGTCCCAGGTTTTTGCCGCGCGCTCGCGCAGCTCCAGGGCGACTTTTTTCGACGCGTCGATCACCGCCATACCGGTGGCAAACGTCACCCGGCTGCCGCCGGTGAGGAAGGTGTAACCAAGCGACGCCGTATCGGCGACGATTGGGCGCACATCCGTCATCTCGATGCCGAGCGTTTCCGCCGCCATCATCGCCATCGACGCGCGTGAGCCGCCGATATCGGGACTGCCAGTGGCAAGCACCAGGGTGCCATCCTCGTTGACATTCACCGTCGCACTGCTCGAGCCGCCGATATTGAACCAGAAGCCCGAGGCCACGCCCCTGCCCTGGTTGGGGCCGAGCGGAGCCGAATAATGCGGATGCGCTTTCGCCGCCGCCAGTGTATCGGCATAGCCGATGGGGCCGAATTTGGGGCCGTAGGCGGCGTTGGTGCCCTCGCGCGCGGCATTTTTCTCGCGTAGCTCGATCGGGTCCATGCCGAGTTTCTTGGCGATCTCATCGATCACCGATTCGACGGCATGCTCGGAAATCGGCGCCCCCGGCGCACGGTAGGCCGCCACCTTCGCCCGGTTGACCACCACGTCATAGCCCTTCACTTTGACATTCTCGATGTCATAGGGCGCAAAGGCGCACATGCAGCCTGGCTGAATCGGCGAACCGGCAAAGGCGCCGGCCTGGTATTTCAGCACCGCCTCGCCGGCAACGATGGTGCCGTCATTGGTGACGCCGACTTTGATCCAACTGGCCGAGCCCGAGGTCGGACCGGAAGCGCGGAACACCTCCTCGCGCGACATCACGGCACGCACCGGCTTGCCCGCCTTGCGCGACAGCATCAGCGCCACCGGCTCGAGATAAACCGTCGTCTTGCCGCCGAAACCGCCACCGATCTCGGATGCGGTGACGCGCAGATCGGCGATATCCATGCCGAGCAGTTTGGCGCAATAGGCGCGCACGACAAAATGGCCCTGGGTACAGCACCACAGCTCCGCCTGGCCGTCTTCGGAAAAACTGGCCACGGCAGCATGGGGCTCGATATAGCCCTGATGCACCGGCGCGGTCTTGAAGCTGCGCTCGACAATCAAATCGGCCTTGGCAAAACCGGCCTCGACATCGCCAACCGCGATATCGACTTCCTTGAAAATATTGGAAGCCTTGGTCGGCTTCGGCGTCACGCCGTCGGTGAACATATCGGCATGCAAAACAGGTGCATCCGCCTGCATCGCCTCTTCGACATCGATCACATGCGGCAGCACCTCGTAATCGACCTCGATCAGTTCGAGCGCGGCGTCGGCGATGGCGGCACTGGTTGCGGCCACGGCGGCGACGGCGTGGCCGTCATAAAGCGCTTTGCCGTTGGCCATGATGTTGTGCGCGAGATCGCGGAAATTGAGCTGCAACTCGCCCGCCGGCACCCATTCGGATTCCAGTTCCGCGACATCGGCGGAGGTGATCACCGCCTTCACGCCGGGCAGCGCCTCGGCCTTCGAGGTGTCGATGGATTTAATAATGGCGTGGGCGTGCGGGCTCCTGAGAACCTTGCCGGTCAGCATGCCGGGCAGCATCAGATCGGCGCCGAACTTGGCCCGGCCGGTAACCTTGTCATTGCCGTCAGGGCGGACCGGGCTGGTGCCGACCCATTTATAGTCTTTGGTCTCAACCGTCATGATCAGGCTCCCCTCATATCGGCGGCGCAGTCCATGACCGCGCGGATAATTTTATCGTAGCCGGTGCAACGGCAAAGATTTCCGGCCAGCCAGAAGCGCACTTCGCTTTCGCTCGGGTCCGGGTTCTTGGCCAGCAGCGCTTTCGCCGCTACCAGAACACCTGGCGTACAAACACCGCATTGCAAGGCCGCCTCTTCAAGAAATTTCTGCTGCAGCGGATGCAGGGTATCGCCATCGGCCATGCCTTCGATGGTCTCGATTTCCTGGCCTTCGGCTTCGGCGCCGAGCATCAGGCAGGAACAGACCAGGCGGTCACCGACGGTAACGCTGCACGCGCCGCAATCGCCCGTGGCGCAGCCCTCTTTGCTGCCGGTCAGGCGCAATTCGTCGCGCAGCACGTCGAGCATGGTTTGTTGCGGCTCGCACAGGAACTCGGTCGGCTCGCCATTGATGGTGGTGGAAACGTGAATTTTAGCCATTTATCAGCCCTCCGCGCGCTGTTGCGCGATCTTGGCGGCACGGCGCGCGAGCACACCGGCAACCTTCGTTCTGTATTCGATCGTGCCGCGTTTATCGCTGATCGGCCGGCAGGCGGCGCGCGCCGCGGCGTCGAGCTTCTCCATCGCCGCGCCGTCGAGTTTGCTGCCGACCAGGGCGCTAGCGCCGTCTTCGAGCAGCAATTGGGTTGGCGCAACGGCGCCGAGCGCCACGCGGGCGTCGGTGCAGACGCCGGCATCGTCGAGCACGAGGCTAATACCGGCGCCGACCACGGCGATATCCATCTCGGTGCGCGGGATAAAGCGCAAGTAAGCATCGCCCGAACGCGCCGGACGGGCGGGAAAGAAGAAATCGACAACCATCTCGCCGTCGGCGAGCGAGGTTTCGCCGGGCCCGGTAACGATATCCTCGACCGGCGCCGAACGCCGCCCATTCGGCCCGGCGATGGTGCAAACCGCACCCGCCGCGATCATCGCCGGCACCGCATCGGCGGCTGGCGAGCCATTGCACAAATTGCCGCCCATGGAGGCGCGCCCCTGGATCTGGGTCGAGCCGATCAACTCGAATGCCTCGACCACGCCGGGCCAGGCAGCCTTCATGCCGGCATGCTCGCCGAGCACCGCCCCCGCAACCGTCGACCCCACACGAAAACCGCCATTTTCTTCTGTAATGGCAGTTACTTCTGGAATTTTTTTAATGTCGATAATCATTGTCGGTTTGATCATGCCGGTGCGCATCTGGACGAGCAGATCGGTACCGCCCGCCAACACTTTGGCGTTGCCACCAGATGAATTGGCCGCAGCCAGCAATTTCACCGCCTCGTCGACCGAGCCGGGTGATTCATATGTCAGGGCGTTCATTTCAGTCCTTTAATGTTTGGTAATCCTGATCGCCAAGCCGGGCGGAACCGCCCAGCCGAAATTTCGTGATATCGCGTCGGTAATCTCCCCCCGGGTGCGCGCGAAGGCGCCAACATACGCCGATTGCCCCCCTCGCCTCAAGCGCCGAAAACACACAATTTTGTCAGCCGGCGGAAGCTTCCAGGGCGGCGTCGGAAACGAACGGATTATTCTCCCGTTCGGCGGCAAAATTCGACATCGGGCCGTGCCCGGGCACGAACGCCGTATCGCCACCGAGCGGCCATAATTTACCGGTGATCGCGTCGATCAGGGTGGCGAGATCGCCGCGCGGAAAATCGGTGCGCCCGATCGAGCCCTGAAACAACACGTCGCCGACAATGGCGAGCTTGGCTTCGACGTGGTGAAACACCACATGGCCCGGCGTGTGGCCGGGGCAATGCAGCACATCCATCTCGACATTACCGAACGAGACCTTATCGCCCTGCTCGAGCCAGCGCGTCGGCTCGAACTTCCGCGCATCGCTGACACCATATTTTGCGCCCTGCTCCTCAAGCATATCGATCCAGAATGAATCCTCGCGCTGCGGCCCCTCGATCGGCACGCTCAACTGCTCGGCCAGCGCGCCAGCGCTGCCGGCATGATCGATATGGCCATGCGTGATGAGGATTTTCTCGATTGTCACGCCGTGCTGCTTGGCGGCATCGAGAATACTCTCAAGATCGCCGCCGGGATCGATCACCGCGCCCTTCAGGGTCTCGGAGCACCAGATCACCGTGCAATTCTGCTGAAAACCGGTCACCGGGACGATGACCGCCTGGATAGGAATATCTTCGCTCACTTAATTAGCTGCCGCCGCGTTCATGGACACTTCATCGTCATAAACCTCATCCGGCAGCGGCAGTCCAGCCAATTCGGCCTCGCCAAGCGGCCCATCCGGCGCGATTCCGGCCTGCGCCACCACTTCCATCAATTGGCGGCAATGCTGCGCCGCATGCCAGGCGGTGCGCTCCATCACGCCCTGGCTCGGCTGCACGCCGTAATAGGTATTCACCGTCCCCGGCACGATGCCGGCGCGCCACCAATCGGCGAAATCCTCGCGCACGGACTGGCCATAGGCGATGACCTTCTCGACCGTGTCGATCTCGGGCGGCGGCAGGCGCTCAAAATGCTCAAACGTCACCTCCCCGCCACGCGCCGCATCGAGAAAGGCGGTTGGGATAACGAAAATATGATAGGCGAGATCGAGGCAATTGCGCTCCCGCCCCGGCAGATTAACGTGCAACCGGTCCGCCGGAATCTGCGGCAGATAACGCTGCGCCGCCGCCATGATCAGATCGATCTTGTTATTGAGGTCCGCCACCGGCAACTGCTTGCGCGAGAGCTCCACCCCGACAAATTCGGCCAAATCCCTGATTTCCTGAGCAAAGGCAAATTCATCGCCGCGCGTAATCACCGGTATCGACATGGCGCCAAGCCGCGCCAATTCATCCATCGCGCCGGCATCCTCGCGCACATTGATCGATTCAAACGCAATGCCGTGCTCTTTCAGAAACTCCTTGGCTCTGAGGCACGAGGTGCAACCCGGCTGCCAATAGACCTTATAGCTCTCCGCCATGATGGTGCCCTGCTGGTTGATCCCTTCAGGCAAATTAGGTCAGAGGGATTGCCGGGTCAAACCGGCGCGCCGCCTCAATCCACCAATTTCCACTCGCCCTTCGGCTTAATGCCCTTCGCTTGCGGAATAATCTCCTCGCCGAAGCGTTGGATTTGCTCGTGTTGCTCGGCCAGCGTGCCGGACGGGCACACCATCATGCAGACGACCATCGAGAAGCCGGCATCGGCCAGTTCCTGGAGATGTCCGAGGATTTGCTCGGGCGTGCCGGTGCAGGTCGGGCGCTTTTCCTGTTGCGATTGCGGGTCGCTGGCATCGGTGGCGCGCGCCGTGGCGGCGGCCATCATGCGGAATTGGGTCACGTCCTTGCCGAGCTTGTCGGCTTCTTTGCGGATGATGTCCTGCAGCGGCTGAAAGCGGTCGGCCTCGCAATAGGTATCCAAAAAGAGCGGGTAGAGGCCATCGCAGTGCCTGATCGCGCGGCGTGCGCCGACCGGGGTGTTGCCGGCGAAGACGATCGGCGGGTGCGGCTTCTGTATTGGTTTGGGGTCCATCGAAATGTCTTCGAATTTGTAATATTCGCCGTCGAACTCGACCTTCTCGTCGGTCCACGAGCGCTTGTAGATTTGCAGGCATTCGTCGGTTTGCGCGTTGCGCACTTCGTAATCCTGGGCGCAAGCGGTGAATTCCTCGCGCATCCAGCCCGAACCGACGCCGAGCATCAGACGGCCCTGGGAGAGCAGATCGACGGTGGCGAACTGGCGCGCATCGGACAGGGGGTGGCGGTAGGGCGCGATCAGCACCGAGGTGCCGAGCTTGATACGCTGCGTGCACGCCGCGACGGCGCCCATCACCACCGCCATATCGAGCATATTATGGTGCGGCTGATAGGCGCGCTGGCCCGAAACATTGGCCGTATGCGCACTGCCCGACTGGATCGGCATGCAGACATGGTCGGGATACCAGACCGAATGAAAGCCATGCTTCTCGGCCAGTTGCGCGGTGCGCACTGGGCGCATTTCCGAAAATGGCGTGTCGGCAAGATACATATCCGTTTCGTCGCGGTAGCCTTGGCCGTGCGTGTTGGCGTAAATGCCGATTTCCATGGAACGAGCCTTTCTTGATTATTTATTCAGGAGAGCGCCACCGAAATGGCATCGACCAGCTCGGGCACTTCAGCCGGGGAACGCCCGGTAACGATATTGCCGTCAATCGCCGCCGCCCAGTCCTGGCAATTAAAGACACCGCCCATGATCTCGACCGAATCGCGCGATGCCTCCCATCCCGTCAACCTTTTACCATCGACCAAGTCCGCCGCCGAGAGGGCGATCGGCCCGTGGCAAATGCTGGCGATCTGCTTGCCGGCGGATATCGCCTCCCCCAGCCAGTCCGATACGCCGGTGACGACCATGTTCCACGGGTTGAAGGCGCCGGTAATCAGGGCGAGGTCGAAATCGGCCATATCGACATCGGCAAGATCCTTCAACACATAGGCGTCGTCGGGGATTTCCTGAAACGGGATGGTGGTGCCGAAATTGCCGTGCAGCACATCGACGCCGATCAGGCCGGGGCGCGATTTATATTCGCCGGCGAAACGGCCAATGGTGATTTCCACGCCGCGATGCAGCAGTTCCATGGTCGGCACAATGAGCTCGATATCCTCATAATCGTCGCTCACCGGCATCAGGACCTTCTTGCCCTTGAGCCGGCCGCACCAGCCGTCACTGTAAGAGGGGTCGACCGCGCGGCAGATGGCGCGCAGGAACTCCGGCGTATCGATGGTGGCCACGGCGGTAATCAGCTTGCCGTCCGCCACCACCCGGGCGTTCTCAAAGTCGGCGATCTTCCTGAGCATGTAATCGACCGTGCGGTCGCCGGTGCAGCGCTTGCCATGCATGATGCCGGCGCGAATCAAGGGCATCGATCCGGCGCCGATGGCGCCGATCACGGCGCTGTTGTTGGCGGCGGCGCGGAGGAATTCATGCACCGGTGTTTCCGTCACCATGACATCGGCGGAATGGCCGCCAAGGACGATCACGGCATCGTAATCCGCCGCGTCGGCGTCGAGCAGGCTCTTAAAGGCGGCATTCTTGTCGCCGCCGACCACCGGGATGGGATCGACCTTCAAATCCCATTGGCCGCGCACCCCTTTGCCTTCGAGATTGGGGCGGACATATTTCCACTTCACCCAATCGACGAGGAGAAATTCGCAAATGCCGCCGAGCTCGCCGATATAGGAAGCGAGATAATAGGCCTGAAAATCGCTGAATTCGCTGGCGACAATCACCCCCACCCGCTCGCCGGCAAGCGGCCCCTGGGGCTTGTTGTTACCGCCATATTCACCGGCCCAGGCGACGAAGCCATCATCCTCTCGCACCAGGTTGATACCGGTATTTTCCGCCAAGCTTAGCGCCTCGGTTCTGCTTGATTGGGTCTGCATGAGATTTCCTGACATGCCAGTTGGACTGGCGAATATTGTACAAAATCGCGCCCGGTAAAAACAGCGATACACGAGCCGGCTTACGATTTGCCGGTGCTTGCGCTAAACTCCGCCCTCAGATTGGGCAATTTGGACAGTGGAGGCTGAACATGGCTATTCCGGTATTGGATTTGGGACCTGACGCGGCGGAACGCGGGCGTATTCACGGCCATGAACTACGCGCCGATATCGAGCACAATGTCAGCGTCTATCTCAATCGCTTCGACAAGCTCGGCTTCAACGCCGATATGGTGCTGGCCGATGCCGAGAAATGGATCGCGCCACTCGATAGCTACGATAGCGAATTTACCGCCGAGATGCGTGGCGTCGCCGAGGGCTCGGGCCTCAGTCTGAATGAAATCACCATGCTCAATGTGCGCTACGAGATGATCATCGATATGTTCAAGCGCGCCGGCCTGGATGCCATCGCCGGCGCGACGGATGGTTGCACCGCTTTCGCCATCATGCCGGACAAGAGCAAATCCGGCGACACGCTGATTGGCCAGAACTGGGACTGGATCCCGGGCGTCAAAACCATGGTGGCGAAGGTCAGCCGCGACGATAAAACCGATTTCATCTGTCACGGCGAGACCGGCACCGTCGGCGGTATGCAGGGCGTCAACGAAGCCGGCATCGGCGTTGTCATCAATGCGCTGATGTCGACCGAGGATGGTGGCTACCGCTATGAACGGCCGTTCCGCATGCGGGTGCGCGATGTGCTCAATTCCCGAAACATGCATGACGCACTCGTTGGCCTTTGCGCGACGAACCGCACCGTCTCGATGAACTTTATTGTCGGCCATGAAGACGGCGAGGCAATGGATATCGAGGCCGGGCCGGACCGCGCCGGCTTCATGTACCCGGAGGACGACGTCCTCACCCACTCCAATCATTTCTGCGAGCTCGATATCGATTCGGAAGTGGCGCGGCTTTGGCCCAATAGCCTGTACCGCAACAAACGGCTCGAAAAACTGATCCGCAAGGGCCAGCAGATGGATGTGCAATCGATCCACGGCTGCATGTCGGATCACTTCTCCCACCCGCATTCGATCTGCGCCCATGTCGATGAAAATGAGGACGAGGTCATGCACCTCGAGACGCGCAACTCCATCGTCATCGCCTTGAAGGAGCGCAAGCTTTGGGTGACCGAGGGCGCGCCGTGCGAAAACGACTATCAGGAAGTGACGCTGGCGGCCTAACGGGGAAGAGCGGTCAATGGGCAATACAAAAAAAGACATCCAGGTCTGCATCAACCCGCATTTCGACGCCGTATCGCTGTGGCTGGGTTCGTTCGGCGGCGAGGATTCGCCGTGCGATATCTCGCGCGGCGTGTTCGCCGCCAAGCGCGGCGTGCCGCGTTTGCTCGAGATGTTCAAGCGCTACGGCATCACCACCACCTGGGGCGTGACCGGCCATTCGGTCGAGAGCTTCCCGGCCCAGTTCGAGCAAATCGTCGCCGATGGCCATGAAATCGGCATCCATGGTTACGCCCATGAAAACCCGCTGGCGATGACACGCGAGCAGGAAGCGGCGGTGATCGACAAGACGATTGAAGTGGTCAAGAAGGTCACCGGTAAAAACCCGATCGGCTATATGGCGCCGTGGTGGGAGCTCAGCCCCAACTCGATCGAGCTGTTGCTCGAGCGCGGCATCAAATATGACGCCAGCCTGATGGAAGACGATTACTTCCCCCATTGGCTGCGCACCGGCGATAGCTGGTCGAAGATCGACTATTCGCGCGAGCCTGAAACCTGGATGAAACCCTGGCAGGCCGGAACGGATGTCGAACTGGTCGAAATCCCGGCGAGCTGGCATCTCGACGACGCGCCGCCGACCATGTTCGTCAAGGCCTTCCCCAACAGCCATGGCTGGATCACCGGCCGCCAGCTCGAGGAAATCTGGCGCGACCAGTTCGACTGGGTCTACCGCCACCACGATTATGCGGTCTTCCCCATCACCATCCACCCCGATTCAGCCGGCAAGCCGCACGTGCTGATGATGCTGGAACGCCTGATCGAACACATGATGTCGCATGACGGCGTGCGCATGATCACCATGGCCGAAATGGCCGAGGACTTTGTCCGGCGAGCACCGTTTGGATCTGGAATCGATCCAGCGGCTTAGGGACTTTTAGACAGAGCCTCCAACAGGCCCGGATCCAACGGATCAACCGGTTTCTTCGAGATTTCCTCGGCCCGCGCCCACACTTGCGGCAGGCTGTCGACGATGGATGTCTGGCCGCGTTGGCTTTTTAGAATATAGCTGTTGTTGTTCCAGTCGCTCAGCTTGCAGCCATGATAGCTCAGAATGCGGTTGACCAACCGCACCCGGTGATGGCGGTCCATCAAACGGGCGCGGCCCGAGGGCGCGTCCGACTGCGCCGCATCCGTGCCGGCTTCGCTCCAATGCGAGCCGCCGGAGAGAAGGGCGCAGAAGGCGCACATTATGTATCGAGCACGGCGCGCACCGTGCCAACGTTGATGCCGCGCCAATTGGCAAGCGGCGTTTCGATATAGACAGCGAGTTTTTCCTGGGCCGCATCGTCGAGCAAACCGAGATGGGCGAGCAGCGAGGCAATCGCGGTATCGGCGGCGCGGGTGGCGCCATCGCGGACTTTGAGCGCGAGGCCGAGGCCGCGCTCGATAATCGGCGCGAAGAACACGCCCTCGGCGCCGAACTTGATATAGGCCCTGCCATCCAGCGCCGGAATAATATCGCTGCACGCGCGCCCGTCGCCGGCGATCATGAACGGCTCGGCGGCGATGGCCTTTTGGATGCGGGCGATCGCCGCCTGGCGCCCGGCCCCCTGCGCGCGTGGATCGGCAATATTGGCGGCGCCGCGCGCCAGGGCATGCAGCGGCAGGCCGATGGTCGGGATCGAGCAGCCATCGATGGCCCAGGGCGAGCGCGATAAAAATCCCAGCCGGTCATCTCCTGAATGGCAGCGCTGACCCGGCTCTGCACAGGATGCTCGCGCGCGATATAATCCTTGGTCTCTTCGCCCAGCATTTTCGCCGTCACGAGAAAGGCCGAATGCTTGCCCGAGCACATATTATGAATCGCCGCGCCCGCCTCGCCGCGCCGGATATAGTCATGCGCGGTTTCCGTGTGATAGGGCAAATGCCCGCCGCATTCGAGATGGCTTTCGTCAAGGCCTGTGCGTTGCAACCAGTTCCGCACCGCCGCCACCTGCGCGTCCTGGCCATTGTGCGATGAGCAGGCGAGTGCAATTTCGGTCTCCGTCGCGCCGGTTTCATCCGCCGCACCGCTTTCGAAAAACGGCAATACCTGAATCGATTTGACCGCCGAGCGTGGATAGACGAAGCGCTCGATATCGCCCCATGCCTCGACCACTTTGCCCGCAGCGTCGACAAGCGCGGCATCGACCAGATGCGAGCTTTCCACGGCCGCGCCGCGGCTGCATTCGATCACCAGGGGATCATGATGTGTCGCACCCATGCGGCTCAGATTAAAGCAAAGCCGGGCCGCTTGCGCGTATTATTAGTCGGCGGCCTCCTTCTGCTTGGCCTCCTGCAACAGGCGCCACACCATGTTGGGCCGGAGCGGCAGTTCGGTGATTTCGATCCCGAAGGGCGATAGCGCGTCACACACCGCATTCGAGAGCGCGCCCGGCACCGGTCACGTTTCTACTTCAACCGCAACCCCGACAGCGTTGGCAATCTCGGTGTAAAGATCAACCTCGACATTGGCTCGAAGGGTGACGACCAATGCATATCGAACACGCCGATTTGCACGTTCAAGCTTCGGCTTTTCACGCCACCATCCTCCGACTGGGAAAACACCTATCGCATGGCGATTGGCAAGGTCAGCCGCAGTTCCTCGCCAAACGTCCGAATGCACTGAACCTCTATCACGGAGCCGTGGTCCAAGCACCCATCCATCATCATTTCCGCCGCCAAGTATGCGTTCATCTTCATCGCGCGCCGCTTGGTTAACTCTTCGTCGGAACCGGCTGAGACTCTCCTCCGGGCGTTTGACTGAAAATCGCAGACCGTGCCCACTATACCTATGGCGCTTGGTCCAGCCGCGTTCACCGGGATTGGGTTCGACGAAATAGCTCAGAGTCAGTCTCATCTCGACCTGAGTTTCACCAAGCGCATTCAGCGCCTCTTCGGGCCAGGGTAAGTCATGTAGCATCATATCGCGGCTGCGGGTTTTTGATCCTTCAAGGAGAAAGGGCTGTAATTCGGATTCAATCACCAGAGTCACGTCGCTGGTTAGACTGCGTGCCGCCTTTTCGACACTCGGAACGCCATACCCATACCTACGCATAATGAGCCTTTGATGACTCTTGTTGGGATTTTGCGGCAAGTGCGCAAGCATTGCAGGCGTCCATTCGGCGGAATGAATAATAAGCGCGCGAACAGTCTCAGGCCACAAGTCAGGTCGAGCTGAAAGAATTTGCGCAGCAACCCTAGCAACTTGCGCTGTCGCGGCACTCGTGTCAGAGGTCACAGTGAAGGCGCGCTCTTCCGGTCGATTGAAAGTCGTAAGAAGAGCCAAATCGTCAAGGTGATCGCCATGACCGGTTGATGGATCAACTCCATGGTTTCCACCTTCGAAAACAACATCCGGCTTCCGGAGCGGCACGCGCCAAGACCACTTCACGTTCAGCGAAGATAACGGAGTGCTCATGGATCGCCACATCGAGCTGGTCCGCCACATGTTCAAGAATTGGGAGGCTATCTTGCCGGAGCCACATTTCCCACCATACGTCCCGCCCCGCCTCAGGAAACAATCGCAGGTCATCTGTATAAAGCGATTCAGCGTCGGCAATTCTTGCTGCTTCCAATGCAGCTACCAAAGCTTCGTTTTTGGGGCGACGGGATTTCTCGACCCGATCGCCTGCTTCATCTAGAAGGAAATTGCCTTCATCATCCTTTTCAAATCGGACATTGTCTTCCTGACCATATGCGCGAACTTTGCCCAGATAGTGTTCCCGCTTTGACTCCGGAACAAATACGGTCGCTTTGACTAAACTTGGATCTTCCGCCGAGGGACGTGCAGCCACTAACTCGATGTGCTCCCTTCCCTGCTTGTTCTCCAGCTTGTCCAACACAGACTGCTGAGACTGTGGAAGTTCAAATTCAAGATAGAAGCCCGGCGTGCCACCGCTGATATCAGGGTTGCGACTGGCAATCTGTTCTTCAGCAGCTTCTGCAGCTGCCGTTAGCATCTCGTCGAGCCGCCGGGCGTGCTGCTCACGATTTCTCTCAGGAATAACACCGCTACCGCCTCCACGTGAAGGCGACGTGAAGTCCTCCCTCTCACCGTGCGCGGGAAGATAAATGTGCGGCAGTTGACGCTGGTCTTCTCCGGGCATTCGCGGCGTCTCCGTCTAACGTTCAGTGGACGCCTTGCGCTCCGCTATCGCTCCCAATATATCGTCTCGCGTAACACGGGTGCGGTCATCGAGGATTACCCGCTTTGCAGCTTCGTCAGCAGCTCTCGAAATCTCAGCTTGGCTCAAGCCGGTGGTCGCCTCTACCACCTGCTTCCAACTCAAGCCTTTGGCATTAAATCCCGAGAGGCGAGATTTCAAAATTCCTTTTGCGATCGACGAATCAGGCAAGTCGTAGTGTATTACGTCGTCAAATCGTCTGAAAAGCGCAGGATCGAGAAGCTCGGGATGATTTGTGGCAGCGATAATCAAACTATCACTGTCGTCGTTCTCAAGGAACTGGAGAAAAGAATTCAGCACTCGTCTAATCTCTCCCACATCGTTCCGTTCCGCGCGCCGGGAACCGATTGCATCAAATTCGTCGAAGAAGTACACGCCACGTGTTTTAAGCATGGCATCGAAAACAAGGCGCAACTTGGAAGCGGTTTCACCCATAAATTTTGTAATGAGAGAGTCGAAAACGACCGTAAAAAGCGGAAGCGTGAGTTCTCCTGCCAGAGCCGAAGCCGTCATCGTTTTTCCTGACCCCGGAGGTCCGATTAGCAGTATCTTTCTCTTTGGGAATAGACCGTGCTTCGTCAGGCGGTGGTGCTGGCGCTGCTCCGTGACAATTCGCTTCAGACGCTCATCCAGAGCGGTGGGCAGCACCATGCTTGCAAGACGCGTATCTGAATAGCTCGCGGAAATAAGCGCCGCAAGGTCGCCCTTAGGCTGAGCAAAGGGGACCGGTCTGGTCGCCCGGCTAGCCTTCAATGACCGCGCTTCGTCAACAAGATCACGGAGTTGCTTCGCAAGATTGCCATGCCCTTGACGTGCTTCATGCGCGGCGACTTGCATGGCCACCGATAGGAACTGCTCATTATCGCCATCAATGTGACTGCGCAGCATTGCTATGAGGTGCTTCGAAGCAGCCATGGTTCCCACCTCCCGCGCAGAAATAGACGACTCCCACAATTTTGTACTTATATCCTGCGGATTAGAGGGCTGCAATCATGATCGTCCCCGCCACCGCTGGCATCTTTCGCACAAGTCCGCTTGTTAGTCCGCCGCCTCCTTCTGCTTGGCCTCCTGCAACAGGCGCCACACCATGTTGGGCCGGAGCGGCAGTTCGGTGATTTCGATCCCGAAGGGCGATAGCGCGTCACACACCGCATTCGAGAGCGCGCCCGGCACCGGACCGGGAATGCCCTCGCCGAGGCCGCGCTGGCCCAAGGGCGTGTGCGGGCATTCGGTGGTCGAATGGGTGACCTCGACATTGGGCATATCGGCCGCGTTGGCCAATTTGTAGTTCTCGAAATCAGCCGTCAGGCACTGGCCGTTTTCGTCATAGACGACCTGCTCGAACATGGCGTTGGAGAGACCCTGCACCACGCCGCCCTGCACCTGGCCTTCGACGATCTGCGGATTAATGAGCGTGCCGAGATCCTCGCAGGTGACGAAGCGGTTGATCTTGAACTGGCCGGTTTCCGGGTTGGCCTCAACAAAGGCGGCATGGATCGAGAAACACATCATGCGCGTTGGCGCCTCGAAGAAAGCGGTGTGTTCGAGGCCGCCCTCGACACCTTCGGGCAGATCGACCGGCGCCATGATGATGCGCTCGGCCATTTCGCCAAAGGTTTTGCGGATGTTCGAATCCTTGCCATAGATGATCTCGCCGTCGACGAACTCGAAATCCTCGGCGCTGGCGTCAAGCGCCAGATCGTGCGCCATGATCATCGCCATCTTGTCCTTCAGCACCCGGCAGGCGGTCGAGACGCCGCTCATGATGTAGGAGCCGGTGCGCGCGCCAATGGTGCCGGAGCCGAACGGCGTGGTTTCGGTATCGCCTTCGCGCACAATGACATCGTCCGGGTGGATGCCGAACTCATGCGCCGCCACCTGGGAGATGGTGGTCTCATGGCCTTGGCCCTGCGCCGCATCGCCGAACGACACCAGCGCCTTGCCGCGCGGATCGAGGCGCACCGAAGCGGCGCCGTAACCGGGTTGGTTTTCCATCGGCACGAGGATTTCCGAGGCCATGCCGGAGCATTCGACGCCGGTGCCGAAGCCGATGCCGATATAGCGTCCCTCGGCCAGCGCTTTCTTCTGCTCGGCGCGGAATTTCGGCACGTTGAGATGTTCGACCAGCGTGTCCCAAACCTTGAGATAATCGCCACTGTCATAGTAAGCGCCGGTGCAGGTGGTATGCGGCAATTCGGCGATGATGTTCTTGCGCCTGACATCGCCGGCATCGAGACCGAGCTTGCGCGCCATCATGTCGACGGCGCGCTCGATGGCGAAGCGCGTCGGGTAGGAGCCGAACGAGCGCGCCGGGCTGAGCGCCGATTTGTTGGTCACGGCGACGCGGAGATTTATATCGCAGTTCGGCAAATCGTAGGAATTGGTGAACAGAATGCCGCCCAGCCACGACATCAGATAGCCCCAATAGACGCCCTCGCAGCCATCGCCGCAATCGCACACGCCGTCGGTGCGAAGGGCGAGAAACTTTCCGTCCTTGTCAGCCGCCAGCTCGACCGTGTGAATCTGATCGCGCTCGTGGCTCACCACCATCAGATGCTCGTTGCGCGTTTCCTGCCATTTCACCGGGCGGCCCAGCTGGCGCGCCAGATGACAGACCAGGATCGGCTCGCGGTAGAACGGCGCCTTGACGCCGAAGCCGCCGCCCTGATCGCGCGGCGAGATGATGCGCACCTTTTCGGTCGGGATATCGAGAATATCGGCCAGCGCCAGGCGGTCGATATGCGGGCGCTGGGTGGTGACGTAGGCAAGCAGACCATCACCCTCGTCCCATTTGGCGAGCGCGCCGCGCGGCTCCATCGGCGTCATGCCGCAGCGGTGCACGCGGAACGTTTCCTTGACCACGGCATGCGCGCTCTTGATTATTTCATCGACCTTGCGCGCATTCTCCGCCTGGCCCTCGGGCGTGTCGCCGCCGGTGAAGCAATTGGCAAAGATCTGATTGTCTTCCCACTCGTCATGCACTTTGGGTGCACCCGGTGCCAGGGCCATGGCCGCATTGGCAACAAAGGGCAGGTCTTTTTCATAGCTGACTTCGACCAGCTCGGCGGCATCCTCGGCGGTGTATTTGTCGCGCGCCACGACGGCGGCGACGGCCTCGCCGTGGAACTTCACTTTTTCCATCGCCAACGGCCAGTGCGTCGGGTAGCGCGCCGGCAGGGCCGGCACGACGACCTTTTGCGGCATCGAGCGAATTTCATCCTTGATGTCGGCGCCCGTGACAACCGTGACGACGCCCGGCAGGGCCTTGGCCTTGCTGGTGTCTATATTCTTGATGATGGCGTGCGCCCGCTCGGCACGCACGAAGACGAGATGGAGCATACCCGGCTCACTGAGGTCGCCGAAAAAGGCACCCTTACCGGTGGTTAAACGGTGGTCCTCCTTGCGTTTGAAATCGACGCCGACCCAACCTTTGCCATTCGTTTTCTCAGCCATGTTCCGTCTCCCGTGATAGAGGTTTTGGGCTTCCCTGCTCTACTTGGTCGCCGCGTCCTTGACCGCGTCGACGATGTGGGCGTAGCCGGTGCAGCGGCACAGA
>CAYSDJ010000019.1:0-60391 GCA_964429775.1 uncultured Rhizobiaceae bacterium | reverse complement strand
GTGTAGATCGTCGAGGGGCTGCCGATCTGGGCCAGTTTACCGTCGCGCATGACGCCGATGCGATCCGACATCACCATCGCCTCTTCGAGCGAGTGGGTGATGTAGACAAAGGTCTTGCCGGTCTCGCGCTGGATATCCTTGAGTTCCTTTTCCAGCGTCTTGCGCAGGCGGTAGTCGATGGCCGAGAGCGGCTCATCGAAGAACAGAATCTCCGGCTCGAAAGCCAGCGCGCGGGCCAGCGCGACGCGCTGGCGCTCGCCGCCGGAGCACTGCTTGACCGGCTTGTCGTAATAGCTTTGCGGCAGGTGGGCGAGCTTCAGATATCGCGCCGCGATTTCCTTGCGCTGTTTCTTCGGGATGCCCTTGCATTTGGCCGAGTATTCGACATTCTCGCCGACGGTCATGTGCGGGAACAGCGCCAGCGACTGAAAGACCATACAGGTTGGACGCTGGTTGGCCGGCACGTCGTTGATGCGTTCGCCGCGTAACAGGATGTCGCCGCTGGTCGGCTTGTCCATGCCCACCAGCATGCGGATCAACGTCGTTTTGCCGGAGCCGGATGGTCCGACAATGGTAAATAGTTCGCCCTCCTCGATGTCGAGACTGACGCCATCGACAGCATTGAAGCTGCCGAAACTTTTCTTCAGATTCTGAAGTTGAAGGATAGGGGAGGCCGAAGCCATCTTGCGATTGCTCCCAGTATTCAGGGTTCTCGGGCGTAATTGCGGCGTATTCAGGGCTCTGTGACGCGGGCGGTTGCCCGCCCGCGCCATTATTCAGAGATCAGGACCCACGGGCACGCTTGGCCTGGGTGTAGAGGTCGTGCATCGCATCATAGTCGGGGTTGATGTCGAAATCGACGCAACGATCGACCAGCGAGCCTAGCCAGCCGCCACCGTCGCCCCATTGCACGGCGTCGAGCTCGTCCGCGCTGAACTGGCTCAGCACCTCGGGCGCGCCCATCTGAACCACCGGATTGAGCGTACCCGGCGCCTTGGCGGCAACCTTGTAGGCGGTCTCCGGTGTGTGACAGTAGAGCAGGAACGCCTCGGCCAACGGGGTTGGATCCGGGTTGTTGACCAGCGAGGTTACCTCGATCCAGATGATGCCGGCCTGACCCTTGGGCCGTGCCGCAGTCTTGGTCTCTTCCGGGCCCTCTTCCGGCACGACGTTGATGATCTGGGTCTCGCCCTCGAGACGGGCCGCCGAGACGGTATAGACGCTGCCCGGGAAGGTGCCGATGATCTCGCCGGTGATCATGTCGCGCGCCAGCGCGGCCTGATCGTCGGAAACCTTTTTGGCGTTGTTAAAGAGCTTGGAGATTACTTCGCCAAAGGTCGCCATCTCCGCGTCGGTGTGCTTGCGGAATGGCGTGAAACCGGAGGCCATGCAAGCGTGCATGATGACCCAGTTCTCATAATCGAGAATGCCGTACTGGCCGGCCGCGCCCTCGATCATCTCCATGTAACCGCCGCTCTCGACCGTCTGCGGATTAATGTTGTCGGAGTTGATCGCCATCGCCGAGGGGCCATAGCGCTGGATCATGCCCAGGAGATGCTCGCCGCTGGCATCGAGCGCCCAGTGATACGGCCACTCGAAGCCGGCCACGTTCATGTCGTAGAGCGGGGCGAATTTTTCCTTGTCGAGCGGCACGATCAACCCCTCCGGATAGAGCTGCTTGCGCTGCCAGGCGTTGTTCAGATTGATCACGTCCCAGGTGCCGGTGCCGCCGCCGCGCAAATTGTTCACCGCAGCAGGGTCAGAGATCAGCATCTGCGCGTTGACCGATGCACCGGTCTGGCGCCTGAACGGGTCGAGCACCGGCTCTTCCGTATAGCCTTCCCACGAATGCAGGTTGAGCTCGTTACGGAAACCGCTCATGCCGGCCAGTTCGGCCTTTGTCGCGGCCCAGGTCGCATCGGCGTAAGCAGCACCGCTTGCTGCTTTTGCGCCTGTGCCTAGAAATGCCGGTGCAACTCCGACCGTCGCGGCGAGCGCCGCTGATTGTTTTAAAAATTGCCGGCGTGACGACGAGAAGCTTCGGTAGATATTCTTATTGATCATGTCTTCCTCCTTATTTTTTTCCGACATTCCCCATTTGGCTTGCCCCATTCGGCTTGCCTGACGAGAGACTACGTCCTCCAAAGGCGACTCTCCAAGCAATTTCTGTCTTCGATCCGCATTGGTTGAGGTGCGGCGGCTGCGAAAGCGGCCATTCGCCGGTTGAATGGCTGCGCCATACCTCTTCCGACTTCCCGCCCCACACATGGTGCCCCCGGCCCCGTGTTCGCACTCCACCCTAAAGGCTTAAAAAGAGGTGACTTATTCGGCACTCTACTATACTTGAAGCCGGTACAGAGCGTGAAGGTCGTGTCAACACCAATGGAAGCCTCGATAGGCATGTCAAGTAGGTTCTCTAAACTCATTGCCGGAAGGTGGGGCGTTCTATTCGACAGGGTGCGGCATCGGATTCGCAATAAATTTGGAAATTCCGCATATCGCCCGGAAAGACACTATATGCGGGGCAAACGAGAGGCTCCTACTCAGGAATAAGCCGCTTTTGGGCGTTCCAGAAACGGCGTTCGACCCACCTTTGTCGCCAACGATCAACTATCTCTCCCGTGCGGGAGCAGCAACAGGATACAGGCCGCCATGGATTGGCAGGAGTTGCCGCCATGTTGAAATCAGCAAGTATCCCTTACCCGTCTTATCCGGCTGACGACGCCACTCTCACCCGACACTCTGTGCAATAGGTAGAGCGGACCGCTGGCTACGGTCTCGCCGGCATCCTTGCGCACGTCGACGGCGATGCTCGACATGACGCGTCCCACAGTGCCGGACCAGGGGCGCTCAGTCACGCAGTGGACATGGCCGCAGAGCAGTCCCTTGACCTGCGGATGGCGGCTGACCACGCCGGCGAGTGCGGAAGCCTCCTCAGGACGGCGATAGCCGCCGACATAATGGTCGTCAATGTCGAACGGCGGATGGTGGATGAACAGCACGGTCGGCCGCTCCGGCTGGTCGCTCAGCATTGCGTCGAGCCAGGCCTGGCGCGCCGGACAGAAGACGCCCATGCGTTCGCCCGGGACCGTTGAATCGATGGCGACGAGGCGGACCGCATGGTCATCCACGGCGTAATGCAGGAACCCGCCTTCTTCGGGCAAATAAGGCCGGTCGCTGAAAGCCGTGCGCAAGGCGGCGTTGTCATCACGATTGCCGGGGATCAGATAAAGCGGCGCCTGCAACGGCGCCAGCAACTCGCGCAGATGTGCATATTCTTCCGCCTCGCCGTGCTGCACCGTATCGCCGGTGAAGATCACGGCATCAGGCTGTTGGCGGTTGATGTCGGCAATGCAGCGCCTGAGGCAATCCGCCCGGAGCCGCGCCGCCGGATGGTCCGATGCCGGCGCCAGGATGTGGGTGTCGCTGATGTGGCCGATTATCATTTATACCAAGGAGCGGTGAGGGCGCTCGAGACAATTTGACGGACCGGTTTTAATCGACGATATGATAGACGGGGGCCTTTTCCATCTCCCACTCGCCGGATTCCCGGTCATAGCGCGACAAGGTAAAACAGTGCCAATCGTCGTCATCCAGTTTGGGATGATCGGCCCGGTAGTAATACCCCGGCCAACGCGTCTCCGTCCGGAACATCGTATGATGTGTCACCGACTCCGAGGCCAGGAGCCGGTGATTTAGCTCCCACGCGCGCTGAAGTTGGTGCAGGTCTTCGGCGCCGAGATGATTGAGGTCTTCCCTCAGCATGCCCAACAGCTCCAGCCCGCGGGTGAGCTGCGGCTCATTGGTCGAATAGTGCGCGCTGATGCCGCCGACATATTCGTCCATGATTTTCTCTAATCGTTGAAGACCGTGCATGGGCGATATATAGCTCGGCGAGACGGTTCCCCCGACGATCTCATTACGGCCGATCTCGTAATTTTCCATCGGCTGGAAGACGGTCTTTTTGAGATTCTCATACTCCGCTTCACTGACCCGCGGCTGTTCGCTACCCAAATCGCTGACATATTTGACCGCCGCCTTGCCGGCGATCCGGCCTTCCGTGAAGGAGCCGGATGAAAATTTGTGGGCGGTGCCGCCGATGGTGTCACCGGCGCCAAACAGCCCGTCGACGGTCATCATCCGGTTATATCCCCACTGATATTCCGAGGGCGCGTAATCCTCCGGCCCGCTCGCCCAGGCGCCTGAGCAGGTGGCGTGCGAGCCCATGACGTAGGGCTCGGACGTGGTCAGTTCGGGATTGGTATGCTTCGGATCGATGTTCTGCGATGCCCAGACGACCGCCTGGCCGATGGTCATGCCGAGGAAATTCTCCCAGCCGATGGTCTCCAAGTGCGGATCCTGGAAGGCCTCCTTCGTCACCATGCGGATCGGTCCCCGGCCTGCCTTCATTTCCTCAAGGAAGGCGTGGTTGCGCAGGCAGGTCGGCACCGGATGGCGGTCTATGTAATCGCCCACCAATTCCTTGGTGTGGTCGTACCACTTGCTCTCATATTCCTCGCCGTAAGCGTTCTCGGTATAGGTTTTGAGATGCAGGAAGTAGGCGCCGACGGGGCCGTAGCCATCCTTGAACCGGGTCAGGACGATGCGGTTTTCCATCTGCGTCATCTTGGCGCCGGCCAGGATCGGCAGCGCATAGGCCGAGCCGCTGCTCCACGGTGCGTACCAGGTACGTCCCATGCCCTCGCCAACCGAGCGCGGCTTGAAGATGTGCGATGCGCCCCCGGCCCCGACGATGACCGCTTTGGCGCGAAAAACGTAGAAATCCCCGGTCCGGACATTGAATCCGACCGCGCCGGCCACCCTATTGGGTTTGGTATCGTCCATCAAAAGGTGGGTCACCATGATCCGGTTATAGACCTCGGTGGCGGCCTTGCGGGCGGCCTCGGCGACGATCGGCTTATAGCTCTCGCCATGGATCATGATCTGCCACTTGCCTTCGCGCTGGTAACGCCCGGTTTCCGGGTCGCGCATCATCGGCAGGCCCCATTCCTCGAATTTGTGCACTGAGGAATCGACGTGGCGCGCGATGTCGTAGCCGAGGTCTTCGCGCACCAGGCCCATGAGGTCGTTGCGGGCGTAGCGGACATGGTCCTCGGGTTGGTTCTCATCCCATTGCATGCCCATGTAGCAGTTAATCGCATAGAGGCCCTGGGCGACCGCGCCGCTGCGCTCAATGTTCGCCTTTTCGACGCAAACCACCTTCAGGTCGCGGCCCCAATAGCGCGATTCGTAGGTCGCCCCACAGCCGGCCATGCCGCCGCCAATGACCAGGATGTCGGAATCGACATATATTGTTTTGCGCCGTGAGAGGAGCCCCATCAGACCACACCCTGCTTGAGCTGGTCGGGGCGCAATGCGGGCAATTTGTCGATGTTGAGCGCATCCGGTTCGTGCGCGATTTCCTGGGAATTCAGCGCTTCTGCGCTTGGTGCCTCGTAATCGGCCGGTGATTTGATCGAGCCCCAGGGTGTCGTCCGGATCGGCGACACGAAATTCTTCTCATGGCCGTTGCGGAATTTGATTTTCCACGAAATGGTGCCCTTCGCCTCTTCCCGGAGCGCCCGGACGCTGTGGCCCAGGGGGGCGAAGTCGGCGTAACCGCGGGCGTCGATGGCGTTTTGCGGGCAAGCCTTGACGCAGGAGTAACACTCCCAGCACATGTTGGGCTCGATGTTGAGCGCGCGGCGATAGGTTTTGTCGATATGCATGATGTCGGAAGGGCAAATATCGACGCAGTGACCGCAACCGTCGCAACGGGTCATGTAGACGAATGTTGGCATGATGGTTTGTAAGTTCCTATATCGAATTCAAAATAAGAGAGGATCAGTAATGTCGGGGCAGTTCGCGGGCGCGGCGGTATATTTCCGGTTTGTCGGCCGGCGCCGGCAGGTTGCTGCGCGAACCGTTGGCGTTTTCAACGCGCTTCTGCAACGCGGCAGCGGGCTTGAAGAACATATGCGAGAATTTTGACCACGGGATGGCGCCGAACAGCAGCGTCGTCGCAATGACATAGAGACCGAGCAGCGCATGGCTCCACGCGCTGCCCGCTTCCGGCAGATAGGCCCAGATCAGGCCCAGCGACACGCTTGCCAGCAGCGAGAGGATGAACAGGTCGGCGCGCATGACGCGGAACGGCGAATTGCCCTCGGCGGCGACGTCGGCCCGAATGAAAAACCAGAACCCATAGCCGCCGAAGCAAACCATCAGCGCCCCGATGCACCAGAGAAACGGCAGGACGGTCGGCGTGGGGGTGTCGTGCGTCGGATAGGCGAACACCATGATGACGGTGGTAATGACATAAATCAGGAAGCCGTACATCGTGAAGAGATGCGAGATTCGCCGCCGCAGGGAGCAAAACTCGGCCGAGGTCATAACCTCGACCACGGCGGTTTGCGCCGCCAGAGAAACCATTTCCCCGCCACCCACTCGGCGCGATCCTTTGTTCTGCGCATTGCGCCAATTGTTGAAGAAATATTTGGCGCTCTTCTTGTGGATGATGTCGACCAGCGTGCCGGCAACGACCAGGAAAATCATGACCGCGATATAAATCTGGATGGCGAGCGGTGACAGGGACAGCGAAAGTTCTGCGAAGGGATTGCTGGTGAACATCAATTTATCCCTTCGTGGGTCGCGCGGATGAACGGGCCACGGGTCAGCAGACCATCTTCGAGATCTGTGATCTCCCGATTGGTAATAACACTAGGATCGCTCATGCTGGACACGGTCTCCCTGTCTGATAGCGCCGCCCGCCAAAGGGCAAAAACGCAGGCTACACTGTCGGCGCCGCCAGTCAGAAAATCGAAAGAACCCTGCCGGTTCCAGTGCAAATACGCTGGTCGATTTCGTCACCGACCGACGCGCTTCGCACCGAAAACCCGAACCCCCCATCTCACCGTTTTGGAGCTAGTTCGACATACTAAAATTCACACCTGTAAACAGTATAATCTCCGTGCCACCCTTTAGCAAGAGAGCGGCGGCGGCTGCCTCATTTCAGCCCGTCGTAATAGTCTTGCAGCACGGCAACCACTTCGGGGCGGCTGTACTCGGCCGGGATCGCCTCATGGTTGGCGAACATCTCGCGCAGCCTGGTGCCCGAGATCGCGAGCTGGTCGCCGGCATCGTGCGGGCAGGTCTTGCCGGTCGCCATGCCTTGGCATTTGTAGCAGAAGAAGGTGATATCGATCTTCAGCGGCTCGGTCTTCAGGCTGCCGGACGGCAGAGTGTCGAAGATGTGGTGGGCGTCGAACGGCCCGTAATAGTCGCCGACGCCGGCATGATCTCGCCCGACAATCAAATGCGAGCAGCCGAAATTTTGCCGGAACATGGCGTGTAGCAAGGCTTCGCGTGGCCCGGCATAGCGCATCTCGATCGGATAGCCGGCCTGGAGGACGGTTCCCGGTACGAAATAGTTGCCGAGCAGCGCGTCGATCGCCTTGGTCCGGACCTCAGCCGGAATATCACCCGTCTTGAGCGCGCCAAGCACCTGGTGGACCAGCACACCGTCGCATATCTCGACGGCGATTTTGGCCAGATATTCGTGGCTGCGATGCATCGGGTTGCGCGTCTGGAAGGCGGCGACCTTGGACCAGCCCTTTTCCAAAAACATCGCGCGCGTCTCCGCCGGGCGGTGGTAGAGCCCGGCATAGGTTTTCGGAAAATGGCCCTCGGACAGGGCGCGCAGCGGACCGCCCAGATTGACCGCGCCCTGGCGCATCACCTTTTCCACACCGGGATGGCCGGGATCGGTGGTGCGGAAGACATGAGAGCATTCGAACGCGCGGTCGATGGTATATTTCTCCTCGACCACGAGGATGCCGAGAAGCTCTCCGCTCTCACCATCGGCGAGCGCCACGTCTTCGCCAACACCGATCTTGTCGGCGAGATCCTGGGCGCAGGACAGAGTGATTGGTATGGGCCAGAAGAGGCCGCCTGCCAGTTTCATATGCGCGCAGCAGCCGCGCCAATCCGCCTCGCCCATAAAGCCGTTGAGCGGCGTATAGGCGCCCATGCCAAACATAAGGAGGTCGGAAACTTCGCGGCTGGAAAGCGGTACGGTCTTCAGATGCCGCGCCCGCTCCGCCTCTTCCGCGCGTTCGACTTCCGGCAGCAGCAGCGGCTTTAGAGATTGCGCGCCATATGGCGGCACCAATGTAGACATCCAGAACGTTCCTTTTTCAAACGGTTCGCCGGAACGGGCACAGCGCCAACCGCGCCCGCCGATTCCTCAAGATCCCATGGTTCACATAATCGAATTCGGCTGGAAGGTGGAAAGATTTTTTCTCGAAACGGCGGGCCCGGTCAATGGCGTCCAATGGCCGAGAGTGTTGAAGAACTCTGTTTTGGCTGAATTTTCGGATACTCCGGTTAGAGGAAGCAGATGTGGTGGATGGCACCCGCTCCCGCCATCTAGCTGCTGAAATTTTTTGGTTATGTGCCATTCTGTTGCAATTTGAGGACAAAGTGCTAGGTGCGCCTGATTATTAAACCGACCATGGTTAAGTGTTTTGTCGAGGAGGTCGAGGGGTGCAGTCCCACCCGCGATGGCCCCCCGTGCCCTGTCCGGCAAGCTCAGGGCGTCGTATATCACAAGCGCATTTTTTAACGCGGTTTTGTTGTTGTCGTGTCAGGCGGCAATGCCAAATGATGTCACTTGCGCATGCGCGGCGGTAGCAAGAGGGGTGGCCGTTCTGGCATGATGCTGGCGGCGAAGATGTGCAAGGAAGACAATTGACGAAAGCAATATGGTATTTTGACTTCATTTCCCCGTTTGCCTATTTGCAACGGGAGGAGCTCGCGCTCCTGCCAGTGAACGTGGAACTCTCCTACCGGCCCGTGCTATTCGCTGGCCTGTTGGATCACTGGGGTCACAAGGGCCCGGCGGAAATTCCGGCCAAACGATTGCACACTTACCGCCTTTGCCGCTGGCTGGCGGAAAGCCGCCTGGTCCCTTTCACCATGCCGCCGGCCCATCCCTTCAACCCGCTTCGCGCACTTCGGCTGGCCCTGGTGCTGGGCGAAGACGGCGACGCCATCCGCGATATCTTCCGCTTCATCTATGCCGAGGGTGGTGATCTGGAGAGCGCCGAAGCATGGCAGGCCCTGGCCACACGCCTCGGCTTTGCCGATGGTGCAGACGCCGAAGCAAAGATATCCGAGCCCGAAATAAAACAAATGCTGAAACGAAATACCGACGCGGCGTTGGCTGATGGTGTCTTCGGCGTGCCCACCCTTGTGGCAGAGGGTGAGTTGTTCTGGGGACTGGACGCAACCGGCATGTTTCTCGATTGGCTGGATGATCCGGAACGCTTCGCAGCGGGAGAATTCAGCCGCATTGCAGGTCTGCCCGTCGGCGCGGCGCGGAAATAGAAGAAATTTGGCACTGGGCGTGAAATAATTCATGCTGAGACGAAGCCAAACAAGAAGAACAATCAAATCAAGGAGAAGGTCATGTTGATCGTTGCTGTCGTATTTGAGTTTGTGCCAGGTGGGTTCGACCGTATTAAAGGGGAAATCCTCGATGCAATCGAGAATTCGCGCAAGGAAGAGGGTGCGCAAATATATGACTGGGCGATAGATGTGACGGCGCCCAACCGCGCCATCATCTTTGAAGTCTGGGACGATCAATCGGATCTCGACGCACACTTCACCTATCCCTATATGGACACATTGGTCGCGGCCTTAAGTGCAGCCAATATCCGCGGCGATATCGTGCATTATTCAGCCGAAATCTACGATGTGTCGGGCAAGCGCGATATGGGCTTTGTTTTGCCGACGGAATAATTTATCGCGGAGGAATTTACCGGGGAAGAATTCTAAAGCGCGTTGGTGCGGCGTCCGACAGTTGGATCCCAGTTTTCGCGGCCCCTAGGCTTGGCCGACGCCTGGCCGGCTTGCCGCTGCCACGGCAATTCGGCGCTTGGTTTGCCAAAATGCCAACCCTGTCCATGATCGACGCCGGCGGCGCGCAACAGCCGGGCCGCGGCATCGTCCTCAACAAATTCGGCGATCGTTTCGATACCAAGTTCCTGGCACAGAGCCGCAATGGATTTAATGAAGGCGTTGCTGAATTTGGAGTGCGCCGCCTCGCGCACGAAACTGCCGTCGATCTTGACGAAATCAACCTGCAAACAGCGCAGATATTCGAACGCGGCGGCGCCGACGCCGAAATCATCAAGGCAGACCGCGACGCCGAGGCTGCGGAATTTTTTCAAAGTCTCGTTGGCGCTCTGCAGGTCGACAATTTTTGACGATTCGGTAACCTCAAAGAGGATGAAGTCTTTCAAATCGCTGTTGGTTTCGATCAATGATGTGACCGAGCGGACATATTCGGGTGAGGCAAGCGAGCGGCCGGAAATATTGACGGCAAGGGAAATTGCCCGCGCCGGGCCAGCAGCGCGCAGGATTTTAATGGTGCGCTCCATCACGGCCCAATCATATTCGGCAATTTTGCCGAGCTGTTCGGCCATGGTGATAAATTTGAAGGGCGAGGCCTCGGGATCGTCATTGAGCCGCGATAGAACCTCGTAATGGTGCGCTTGGCCGTCGGCCAAATCGACGATCGGCTGATACACCAGGGTAAAAGCTTCGGTCGAGATGGTGTGTTTGATGCGCTTCTGCCAGGCCACGGTCTCCGAAAGCATTTCCTTACAGCCCTCGGAAAGGGTGCCGAAATTGACGTGGCCGCCGCTCGATTCACTGAAGGTGTTGAGCGTATAGAGCAACGCCTGGCCGACATCCTCCTCGCTCAATCCCTCGGCGCCGATTGCCACCGTGGCGGTTCCGAGTTTGAAATCTTCGGCCCAGGGCGAGGCGCCGCGCACCAATTGCTCAACCGAATTGGTCACGCTCTCGATATCGAGCGTCGGATCGTGCAGGAAGCCAAGCTTGTCCCGGTCGATGCGGCCACCGAGGTCGGCATCGAGGGAATTGGCATTTAACAGCGCGCCGACTTTGGCGAAAATCTCTTCCTCCGCGCCGTCTTCGAGATGCGGGCGAACGTCCTCGAGGCTTTCCATGTCGACCATCGTCAGGCTGCAGGATTCTCCCGCCGCCTGAAGCCTGACCACCTGCTGCTGAACGGCGCCGGCAAAGGCTTCCTTGTCGGCCAGACCGGTGGTCGCATCCCGCCCGCCGCCGGCTTTTTGGAAGCGTTGCGCCGACTCACCGGCTATATCATTGGCGCGGTGGAGCGACAGGGAGATGTAGGCGATCTCGGGGTTGTTCGGCAGGCGGTACGCGCCGGCTCTCAGACTCCGTGCGGGGCCGGAAGGCAGACGCGCCGACACGGTATGAGGTTTCATCCTTTTGCCCAACGGCAGGCCAGCCAACGCCTTGCTGAAGCCGGGGCGGTCCTTGGCTTCGATCAGCTGAAATAAATTCTTGCCCGTGAGCTTGTCGCTGGCAACACCGAACATGCTTTCCGCCGCGCCCGCAGCGAACAAAATGTCACCATCTTGGTTGGCCTCAATGACGAGCTCGGCGACAGCAAAGGCAAAGCCGATGAAGCGGTTGCGCTCTGCCTGGGCGGCTTCCAATGCGGCGGCGTGGTTTGCCAAGGCTTGATTCCAGACGTTGGGTGAATCCCAGCACCCATTTTATGCGAAATAATTTAACAAATACTTGCATCTCGGCGGTATGAGCGGGCGCGAAACCATGGAGTCGAGCAAGTCGGCGCCAATTTGGCACCACTGCAACCTCTATGTGCGGCCAAAGCGCTCGATAAATATGGCTTTCTCTGTAATATATAAAAAAATATGGGGAGCGAAGGGGTGCACGGCCATTTTCAAAACATAATTGGCTTGTCCGCGGCCACAATGTGCGTATTAAGATAATCGTCCCGGTGATTCTAGAATTGGATATTCATGCAATTTAATTCGTTTGAATTTATTTATGTGTTTCTGCCGATAGTCATCATTATATTTTTCTCGGCGGCTGCATTGGCAGGTACGCGCACCGCTGTGGCGGTTCTCGTCATTTCTTCTCTGTTTTATTATGGTTGGTGGGAGCCGATTTATTTACTATTGATTAGTGGCTCTATACTATTCAATTATATAATCGGATATCTACTGGTCAGTAAGACAGAAGACAAGTTGTTTTCTGGTAAAATATTTCTGATTGCCGGAATTTGCGGAAACCTCGGTCTTTTAGGGTATTTCAAATACGCAAATTTCTTTGTTGATAATTTTTCTCTAGCCAGCGGCGTAGAAGTTAATCTTCCGCCGATAATATTACCAATCGCCATCTCCTTTTTCACTTTTCAGCAGATTGCCTATCTGGTTGATTGCCGGCGCAAGGAGGCCGTTGAGTACAGCTTCATGAATTATGCTCTATTCGTGACGTTTTTTCCTCAATTGCTGGCCGGGCCCATCGTGCATCATCGGGAAATGATGCCGCAATTTTCCGACCCCGACATTTATCGCGTGAGGCTGACAAACTTGGCCGTTGGATTGGCTATATTTGGTATCGGCATATTAAAGAAAGTCGTTATCGCCGACCAAATTGCACCGCTGAGCGATAATGTGTTCAGCGCAGTGCATGGCGGTGCGGTTCCAACGGTCTGGGAAGCATGGGCGGGGGCTTCTGCTTTTACGTTTCAGCTATATTTTGATTTCTCGGCTTATTCGGATATGGCTATCGGGTTGGCTCGGATGTTGGGGATCGTTTTGCCATTGAATTTCTTCTCCCCGTACAAAGCAGTGAATATTGTCGACTTTTGGCGGCGTTGGCACATTACTTTATCCCGTTTTCTCCGCGATTATTTATATATCCCGATCGGCGGGAACCGCCATGGTGCGGAGCGGCGCTATATAAATATTCTGATCACCATGGTGATTGGCGGTCTTTGGCATGGTGCGAGTTGGACCTTCGTCTGTTGGGGCGCCTATCATGGACTGCTGATTTTGGTAAATCATGCTTGGCATGCCTTGTTGAGAAAGTTGGGCGTAGCGCCAAAGAGCGGCGGAAAGGTCGCATCCGCGTTGGCCTGCGCCGTTACGTTTTTTTGCGTGGTTATCGGCTGGGTATTCTTCCGCGCCGAGAGTTTTGCAGATGCCGCCAGCATGTTATCCGCAATGTTCGGCGTCAACAGCCAAACACCTGTGCCAGGACATATGGGAATATTGATTGAATGGAAACGGCACGCGGCATGGCTATTGGCGTTGCTTGCATTGGTTTGGCTTGCACCAAACACCTATCAACTATTTGCTCGGCATAAACCCGCGCTGGTGCCGTCGAATCTCCGTACAGAGATTGGGCCGGGCGACAATGGCGATGTTCCGAATTTGCCGCTGGGTGGAATCGACAAAGCGCGCCGGAGCGCTCTGTTCGGTGAGGCTTTGGAGTTTATCCAAATTAGGTATTCCCTCATTGCCCTGGTGCTAACGATTATGGCTTTCGTCATGCTTGGCGCCATATTTTTTAACCCGGGGCAGGTGCCCAATACGTTTATTTACTCAATATTTTAGTCGTTGAATTGCAATGCAGGATATATCTCTAAAAAATAGATTCTTACGCCTGCCCCAGCCGCAGCAATTGATCGTTATTATTATTTTGTGCGCTGGTATTTTTATTGCACTTGAATGCTTCTCTTGGATTGGTCTCTATGCGGTATGGCGTGCGACCGGTAAACAGGTTATTCAGGTCGAATATATTCGGAAATTTCAGCTGTTTTCTAGTAAAGGTATTTTTGTAACGCGAAGTGAATACAAGCCGTATTATTTATCGGGCTTGATTCCCAATATGAAAATATCACAACGCACACCATTTGGCACGGATCGTCACGGAATTTTAGTAAATGATAAAAGTCAATACGACCGAGATTTAAGCTTACCGACAAATGCATATCGTATTTTTATTTTCGGAAATTCAACCGTTATGGGAAGCGGGTCTGGGCGGTCTTTATCGGCCTATTTGGAAGCGGCCCTAAATTCAGATCATAGTGGTAATTTTGAAGTAATCACCGCAGGTGGAGACGGTTTTAACTCTGCGCAAGAATTGGCCAGGTTGTCGTTGGAAACGCTCCATTTTCATCCCGATATGATAATTACCTTTGATGGTGTGGCAGATGCATTCTGGAGCTCATTTTCTAATAACACGCGCCCGAATGCACACATGGTAGCTGACATAATCAAAAATTCTTTGAACCAAGGCAGACTGGACAATAAGTCTCTAATAGAGGTCAATATTTCATCCGTTGATTTCTTTTTGCGACGTTTTTACAGCTACAATATTTTGTTGGCTATATTTGCTAAAATTGGAATGAATATTACGGATCCGTTTGATATTGGTGATAAGGCGATATTTAAGAATAATTTGGTGAATAACCCGGTTTTTAGACCCGAGGGGGTTCAGGTCTATATTGACAACTTAAAATCGATGACCGCAATCAGCAATATGCGGGGCATACGGACATTACATTTTCTACAGCCTACGCTCGCCACGGAACTAATAGGTCGTGAGAGTAGAGCCACCGATTCGGAATGGGATTTGCTTGAAACAAAAAACCTGGAAAGGGACTATTCCCGCCGTCATCGGGCCGTCATATTCAATCAATTTTACGATCTGGCGCGCTCCAAGTTTGCACGCCTAGCGAATGGTTCACGCAACGGATTACAGGCGTGGATTGACCTCAGCCATATTTTCAAAGATGTCGATGATCTGGCGGATGTTTACTACGACGCTGTTCATTATCATGATTATCGTGCCGAGGAGATAGCCGAGGAAATCGCTGTGCATGTGCGGCGTGTGCTTGCAAAGCCGGTCGTGGAATAGGATATGCTCGGCTGATATGACGGAAATGGGCTGATATTATAAGGCCGGCGAAACAAGGGGAGATCCGGTGGTGAGCGAACATATTCTTGATACTGACATGCGCGGCATCGCCGCGGCCTTGCGCGCCGGTGATACCAGTTCCGAGGCATTGATCGACGAAGCGGCCCGGCGCCATGATTTATACGGCACTGCGCTGAATGCCTATAAATATTGGGACGAGGACCGCGCCCGCACCGAAGCACGCGCCGTGGATGGCCTGCTGGCTTCGGGCTATGACGCCGGCGCGCTGATGGGTATGCCGATTTCACTCAAGGATCTCTACGGCGTACGCGGCATGCCGATCTTTGGCGGCTCGCCCAAGGAACTGCCCGAAAAATGGCGCGAGGAGGGGCCGGTCACGGAGGCGCTACGCCTCGCGCGCGGCGTTATCATGGGCAAGACCCATACGGTTGAATTCGCCTATGGCGGTGTCGGCACCAATTCCCATTGGGGCGCGCCGGTCAATCCGTGGGACGCGGACAATCACCGCGTTACCGGCGGCTCAAGCTCGGGTGCCGGTGTTAGTCTATGCCAAGGCTCGGCCCTGGTGGCGATGGGCTCGGATACCGGTGGCTCGGTACGCATCCCGGCCAGTGTTACCGGCAATGTCGGCCTTAAGGTCACGATCGACCGCTGGTCGGTGGAGGGGATCGTGCCGCTCAGCGCCAATTATGACACGCCGGGCCCGCTCACCCGCAATGTCACCGATGCCATATTGGCTTTTGCCGCCATCGACCCGGCGCATCGCAATGCCGAGGAATTTTTTCAGCAAACCGACGGCGCGGAAGTGGGCAATTTCAATTTTGCCCTCTGTGACGAGCATTTTTGGGAGGATTGCGGGCCGGGTATCGCCGAGGGCGTGCGCCAGGCAATTGACGAGCTTAGTGCCAAGGGTGCGCGCATTGGTTCAGTCTCGCTGCCTGAGGCCACGATGGCGCGCGAGAGTTCGCTCAGGGGCGGCATTTTCGGCGCCGAGGGGCAATCCTTCATCGAGGAGCACTACCCCGATCGTCTCGATACCCTCGATCCGAACGTTGCCGAGCGCTTTGCCGCCGGGCGGGAGATCACCGCGATCGATTTTCTCAAGGCGATCCGCCGCATTGCCGGACTGGCCGAAATTGCCAACAACAAGCTGCGTCATATCGACGCGTTAATCACGCCGACGGTGCCGGTCGCACCGCCTACCGTCGAGCAGGTTGCGGACGTTGGCACCTACAAACATCATCTCGGCCATATGACGCAAAACACCCATCCGGTGAATCTGTTGGGACTGTGCGCCATTACACTGCCGGTGGCGCTGGACGGGGCCGGCATGCCGGTCGGCCTGCAATTGATTGCCGCCGCCGGGCGTGAGGAACGCCTGCTCTCCGTAGCACTTGCGGTCGAGAAAGTGCTCGGCACGGCGCGTCAGCGCATTGGTGTGCCGCCGCGCTGCCCGGTGTAAACAGCCGCACCCATCGCCGCACCATGTGTTGGATTTTGTTTACCCGGCTCGGCTAAGCTGGCGCCTCTTCACGACCGCTGTTTGGCCGAGAGCGAACGGATAATCTGTGACACAAGAGGCGATGAAAAAGCGCAGGTCCGCGAATTGGCTGGGCACGTCCTATCCGCTGCGCGGCTTCGTGCTGCTCATCGCGGTTGGCCTCTTTTGGGGCGTCAATTGGCCGCTGATGAAGATCGGCATGTCGGTCATTCCGGTTTTTACCTTCCGCACCATCACCGTCGTTGGCGGTGGCCTGTGCCTGTTGGCGATGTGCCGCTATCTCGGCTATTCGTTAAAAATTCCGCGTGCCCAATGGCCGCCGCTGGTGCTGGTGACGATGCTGATCTTCGGCTTTCAGGTGCTGTCGGGCTATGGCGTGCTCTATACCGGCTCCGGCCGCGCCGCAGTGATGGCCTACACCGTGCCGGTCTGGGCCATACCGCTCAGCGCGCTGCTGTTGGCCGAGCCGATCACCTGGCGCAAATTTGCCAGCCTGGCGCTCGGCCTCGGCGGCATGGCGATGTTGTTGGCTGCCGATATCGAAACCCTGGGCAGCGCGCCGATCGGCATGACCATCATGCTGGTGACGGCCATTCTCTGGGCCTCGGCGACGATTGCGCAAAAGAAGGTCGCATGGCTGGTGCCGACCATGGTCCTGGTTGCCTGGCAGTCTCTGTTGAGCGGCGTGCCGCTCGTCATCGGCGCTGCCTTGGTCGATTACGAAACAGTTGAATTCCCCGGCCTGTGGCCGATCTTCGCTCTCCTCTACAACGTCTTTATCGGCGCCGCCTTTTGCCTCTACGCCTATTTCGAGGTGGTGCGTATTTTCCCAGTCAGTATTTCCACCATCGGTGTGATGATCGCGCCGGTGGTCGGCGTGTTTTCCGGCGCAATCGTTCTCGGCGAGCCGCTTGGCGCGGCCGAATTCATCGCCCTCACCCTGGTCCTCGCCGCCATCGCGCTGCCGGTCATGACCCGCAAGGGGGCGTTTAAGTAATTCTATGCCAGCGCCGCCGTTAAATCATTGTTGGCTTGAAGGAAATTGACCGCCACGCGCATGTTTTCCTCGGTGCCGTCGAACAGGGTCGAATGGTTCGAGCCCTTGACGACATATTTGACCGCGCCCGGGATATTCTGCGCCAGCCATTCCTGGCCGCAGCCATCGGGGCCGACTTCCCACGGCGTCATGATGTCCTCGTCGCCGCCGATCACCAGAGTCGGCACCGAGATGCTGGTTGCCCAGTCGCGCAAATCCATGTCGATCATTGCCTGGCAGGCGCGCTGAAACACTTCCTTGCGGTTCGAGCGTTCCAATATGTCCTGAATCATATCAACCGCGCCGGGGCCGTCCGGGCCGTCGAGGAATTTGCGAGATAGTGCCTGCACGCCAAGTAGCTCGGCCAGGGCGCGGCTGCCGCAGCCCATCGATTCGGCGATATCGATCCAGGTTTTAAAGGTGAGGCGCCCGGCATAGTCGAGCTTGGCGGCCGAGCAATTGATGATCAGACGGCGTGTGCGGTGGGCATATTTGGAGCCGAACACCTGGGCCACCATGCCGCCCATGGAGGAGCCATGCACATGCGCGGTTTCCAGGCCGAGATGGTCCATCAGGCCGGCCAAATCATCGGCCCAGACTTCCATATCGTAATTTTGGATCGGCTTGTCGGATTGGCCGTAGCCGCGCTGATCGTAATCGACACATTGGAAATATTTCGATTCAACCGGCGTCGCGGTGGCGAAATTAAAATGGCCGAAACCGGCGCCGTGGATGTGCATCACCGGCTCGCCCTCGCCCGTTACCTCATACCAAAGCTTGGCGCCGTTCACTTCCGCAAAAGCCATGATTCGTCTCCCCGGATTAATTAGATGAAGTTCTCCCTGGGGCCGATCTTAGGGCTGTACTACCATCGCGCCAAGGTTGGATTCGGATAGGCGGAGCGGCGATGAAGATACTCGTGCTGGGAGCGGGCGTGGTGGGCGTGGCGGCGGCCTATTATCTCGCCCGCGCCGGCCATGAGGTGACGGTGCTGGAGCGGCGCGAAGGGCCTGGTCTTGAAGCGAGCTACGCCAATGGCGGTCAGCTCCTGGGCGAGACCATCCATCCCTGGCTGGCGCCCGATATTCCCGGCCTGGTACTGCGCAATTTCGCCCGTGCGGACGCGCCCTATCGGGTGCGCTTCTCGGCTCATCCCGAGCGCTGGCTGTGGGGTGCGCGCTTTCTGAGAAATTGCGCGCCGGTGCGGGTGGCGCGCATCACTGCCGATCTCCGCCGCCTCGCGGTCTACAGCATGGCGGCGCTGGAAGAGTTGCGCACCGCCGAGCCGCTTGAATTCGACCATAGCGAAAGCGGTGTCCTCAGGCTTTACCGTGACAGCCAATATTTCGCCCGCGATGCGGATGCTGCCGGCCAGGAAGAGCCGCTGCGCCGGCCCAGCCGGCTCGACATCGATCAATGCATCGCCCTCGAACCGGCGCTTGAAAATGCGCGGCATATTTTCGCCGGCGGCCTCCATTACCATCAGGAGCAGACCGGCGATGCGCACAAGTTCAGCGCCTCACTCGCCGCCGCCGCCGAACGGCTCGGCGCGTCGTTTCGTTTCGGTTGCACGGTTGAGGAATTGTCGCGTGAAGGCGGGCGGATAACCGGCGTGCAAACGAATTACGGCAAGGAGAACGCGGATGCGGTGCTGCTTTCGCTCGGCTGTCACAGCGCCCAATTGCTGCGTCCGCTCAGCCTGCGGCTGCCGATCTACCCGGTCAAGGGGTATGCGCAAACCTTGCCTGCGAGCGGGGCCGGCGCGCCCGGGCTGGCGCTTCAGGATGTCGAGCGCAAGATGGGCATCACGCCGTTCGGCAATCGTTTGCGTATCGCCGGCACGGCGGAACTCGACGGCTTCAACAAGCGCGCCGATCCGCGCCGCGCCGCCGCCATGCTCGATACGCTGATGGAAATACTGCCCGATTGCGGCGATCCCGGCAGCGCTGAATTGTGGACCGGATTGCGCCCGATGACGCCCGATTGCGCGCCGATCATTGGGCGCACGCCGCTCGAAGGTCTTTTTCTCGACACCGGCCATGGCAGCCTTGGCTGGACTCTCGCCTGTGGCTCCGGACGGGCGGTTGCCGATATTATCTCGGGCCATCCGGCGGCGTTCGATTTGCGCGGCCTCACCATCGACAGATTTCTATGAAGGAGAAATAAAGTGGCTGAACTCAGCGGCAAGATCATCTTGATGACCGGCGCATCGCGTGGCATTGGCCGGGCGGCATTCGAGCAAGCGATCGCGGCGGGGGCCGATGTGATCCTGCATTACAGCAAAAGCCATGATGAAGCGGCTGAGTTGGTCCAGGCCGCGGGGCCGGAACGCAGCCTGGCAATATCCGCCGACCTGGCGGAGCCGGACGACGTGACACGTCTATGGGACGCGGCGCTGGCGTGGAAAGGCCGCATCGATGTTTTGGTCAACAACGCCGCCGTCTATGAGCATGCCGATGTCGATTGGGAGCTCGACGCTTGGCGCGCCTCGTGGGCACGCACGATACAAATTAATTTGCAGGCGCCGGGCGATCTCTGCCGCGCCGCCATCCAACACTACCGCACCCAAGGCGGCGGCATTATCGTGAATGTCGCCAGCCGCGGCGCCTTTCGTGGCGAATCGGAAAAATACGTCCATTATTCCGCGACCAAGGGCGCGCTGGTCTCGCTCACCCGTTCCATCGCGCGTTCTTTCGCGAAAGACGGCGTGCTGGCCTATAACGTCTCGCCCGGCTGGACGGCAACCGATATGGCGGTCCGGGGCGCCGCACCCGGCGTGCTGGATGCGGCTAAAATTGAGATTCCGCTCGGTGAAATCACCCCGCCCGGGGATGTGGCTGAGGTGATTACCTTTTTGTCCTCCGGCCGGGCGCGCCACGCCACCGGCAATACCATCGACGTGTGCGGCGGCTCCTACATGCGCTGAATTCGGCCTCAACCATTCCCCAGGAGGACACATATCGATTGGCGTAAGAGTGAGTTTTATATGGGTAAGGTCTTATGAAACAACGCTGAATTAAGGGAAAATTGGTAACTTCCCTGCATGGTGGGGGGCGAGGTTATAGAATTTATTCGGCACCTGTTTCAGAGGACGCGATCGACATGGCGACCCACCAAGACTCTTCGTCGCAAGACGAAGCTTATGATCAAATACTAGCGCAGCTGTGCGGCGAATTCCTGGCCGACGCGCGCGAGCGCATCGAAGATATTTCCGATGCATTGGACAGAAGCCAGGCTGTTGGCGGTGACGCCGAAGCGACTCTTCTCGCGATTCGCCGGCAGTGTCACAATCTGAAGGGTATGGGCGGCTCGTTTGGCTTCCCGACCATCACATTAATCGCGCATCGGTTGGAGGATTATCTTGCCCGCGCGCATATGATCAATCCTCAGGTCGCACGCGATATTGATACCTATTGCCAGCGCCTGCTGGATATTGTCGCGGTCGGCAAAGACCCGGGGTCCGACGGTGCGGCGCTTATTATCCGCACCCTGCCGACGCTGAGCTTTTTCCAGGTCGAGGAGGTTGCTGCCACCGGATCGGAAGTTTTCCTGGTGACCCCCTCCAAAACCATCAGTGCGATTGTTGGGCGAGAACTGGCCGAGTGCGGCTACAAGGTAACGCGCTTTTCGAACGCCTGGGAGGCTTTGCAGTTCGCCGCCAGTTCCAAGCCCGACATGGTGATCAGCGCTGCTGTTATGGATGTCATCGACGGTATCGATTTAGCCTCGGCGCTCGCCGCCATGAAGGCGACCGAAGATATTCCGGTGGCCATTCTCACCAGCTTCAACACCGGCAGCCGTGAACTTGAACGTTTGCCTGCGAGTGCGGTGGTCATCCGGCACGGCGAAAATTTTAGCGAAGAACTGGCCAAAATGCTGAGCGCCTTCGAAAGCGGCGGTTTGAGCACGGCTCTCTCAGCCTGAAGTGGTCTACTGAAGTGGCCTATTCAACAGAGACTATCCTAAAAGGCGGTAATTCACTCCGCAATATGTACGCCTTAGTTGTTATGTCGGGACTGGATAATCACTTTTTAGCTAGAATTAGCCCCGATTAGTGACTTATTAAGCGTAAATTGTAAGGGAATCTTTGCGATATTCGCTCAAACTGGCGCGGCTGAATAAACTATTACAACCAATATTTTTCGGATTTTAGCTGAATGGCCGACGAGCGGAATAAGGTTTTGTCAGACGAGAACCATGACGAAATTCTGGCGCTGCTGCGCGACGAATTTTTGCACGATGCGGGGGCACGCCTGGAAGACATTTCCCAGGAACTGGTGAACAGTCGCTCACCGGGCAACGATGTGGAAGAAACCCTCCTTGCAATCCGCCGGCAGTGCCACAGTCTGAAAGGCATGGGCAGCTCATTCGATTTTCCGGCCGTTACCTTGATTTCGCACCGGCTTGAGGATTATCTCGCCCGCGCCCATATCATCAACGCCCGCATCCAGCGCGATATTGATGCCTACTGCCAATGCTTGAAGGATATTATCTCGACCGGTGAGGATCCGGGATCGGATGAAGCGGCCGAAATTATTCGCGCGCTGCCGACATTCAGCCTGTTCGATGTTGAGGATATCGTGCCGTTGACCACGGAAGTCTTGCTGGTCACGCCATCCAAAACCATCGGCGCCATTGTCGGGCGCGAGCTAGCCGAATGCGGCTATAAGGTGACGCGATTTTCCAATGCCTGGGAGGCCATGCAATTTGCCGCCAGCACCAGGCCCAATTTGGTGATTACCGCCGCCGTCATGGAAATTATCGACGGCGTCAATCTCGCCCGCGCACTTGCCGCCATGGAACTCACCGCCGATATCCCAGTGGCCCTCTTGACCAGCCTCGGCAATGACGCCCGTGAGCTCGAAAAGCTACCGGACGGCGTGGCAGTCATCCGCCACGGTGAAAATTTCAGCGAGGATTTAGCTGAAATGCTGGCCGCTTTCGAGACCGGCGAAATGCAGGTGTTGGCCATGGATTCACGTCAATCCAGCTTGCCGATCTGAGCTAAACTTCCTCGCTTACCTCGCGCGCCATTTCCGCTTCGAGCCACTGATCTTCCGCCAGCGCAAGTTCGGATTCGGCTTCGCTGAGGCCGGTTGCGGCCGCTTCGAAGGCCGCTGGGTCGCTGCCGAAAAGCCCGCCATCGGCCAATTTTTCCTTAAATGCCGCGATTTCGCCGTGCAGCGCTTCCATCCGCGCCGGAAGGGTCTCGAGCGCATATTTGTCTTTGTAAGAGAGTTTTTTACGTCCTGTGCCGGTGGGCTTGGCGGATGTCTCGGCGCTTCGGGATTTGGCTGTTTTGGCTATGACGCTTGCTACCGCAGCCGGAGCGCTGCCGCGCTGGATCATCATATCGCTATAGCCGCCGGCATATTCGAGCCACTTGCCATTTCCTTCGGCGGCAATCACCGAAGTCGCGACGCGGTCGAGAAAGTCGCGATCGTGGCTCACCAGCAGCACCGTGCCGGCATAGTCGCTCAGCATCTCCTGCAACAGGTCGAGGGTCTCCAAATCGAGATCGTTGGTCGGCGCGTCGAGCACCAGAAGATTGGACGGTCGTGCCAGGGCACGGGCCAGCATCAGCCGTCCGCGCTCACCGCCCGAGAGCACGTTGACCGGCGTGCGCGCTTGCTCGGGCAGAAACAGAAAATCCTTCATATAGCCGACCACATGGCGCGGCTTGCCATTCACGGCGACAGTCTGGCCGCCGCCATCGGTGAGCGCGTCCTGAAGCGTGGCGTGGCCATCAAGCTGTTCGCGCTTTTGATCGAGGCTGACCATGGCGAGATTGTGGCCGAGGCGAATGGAGCCCTCGTCCGGCACCGAGGCGCCGGTCAGCATGTTGAGGAGCGTCGTCTTGCCGGTGCCGTTCGGCCCGACAATACCGATGCGCGCGCCGCGCTGAATGCGAATGGATAAATCATCGATCAGCGCCGGCCCGCCATAGGATTTGCCGATATGATTGGCCTCACACACCAGCTTGCCCGAAGCGTCGGCCTGGCTCGCATCCATATTCACCGTGCCCGGCGCCGCGCGCTGCTCGCTTTGCTTTTGCCGGAGCGCGATCAAGGCTCTGAGCCGGCCCATATTGCGTTTTCTCCGCGCGGTGACGCCCTTGTGCAACCACGATGTCTCAGCGACGATCTTGCGCTTCAACTTATGGCGCTCGGTTTGCTGGTTTTCCATAAAATCGTCGCGCCATGGTTCGAAATCGGCAAATCCGCGATCGAGTCGGTGAGTGATACCATCACTCAGCCACACGGTGGCGCGTGACAAATTCTCCAGAAAACGCCGGTCATGGCTGACTAGCACCAGGGCGGAACGGCTGGCCTTGAGCTCGTCCTCGAGCCATTCGATTGCCGGTAGGTCGAGATGGTTGGTCGGCTCGTCAAGGAGGAGGATATCCGGCGCGGGCGCCAGCGCCCGGGCGAGCGCCGCCCGTCTGGCCTCGCCGCCCGAGAGGTTGGCTGGGTTCTCCGTGCCCGTGAGGCCAAGATGTTCGAGGAGTGTGCGCGCGCGGTGCGGGTCGTCGCCTGGTGCCAGACCGTCCTCGACCGCGGCCAGTGTATTTTTGAAGCCGCTGAGGTCGGGCTCCTGCGGCAGATAGCGCAGCGTCGCGCCGGGCTGGACGAAGCGTTCGCCATCATCCGCTTCAACTTCGCCGGCGGCAATTTTCAGGAGGGTGGATTTGCCGCAGCCATTGCGCCCAACCAAACACATGCGGTCGCCCGCTGAGACAAACAGTTCGGCGCCATCCAGCAAGGGCTGGGCGCCGAAGCGAAGATGAATATCGCGCAGAATGAGAAGGGGCGGGGCCATGGCCCGCGCATATACAGCGTCACGCCCTCTCAGCGCAAGGTTTCTCGTCTACGGTTTGCGCCATAGGGTTGCGAGCCAGTTCTGGCGGTGGCGCGGCTCGCCTTCGGGGCGATAATAATGGCTGATCTCGTCGAAGCCGGCGGCGAGAACATAACTTCGCCAGCTCTCGAAGTCATGGAAACAGCCATAGCGGCCCTGGCTCATGCCTTCCTGGTTGTTGCCGCGCGGGTTGGAGGCAAACAGCACCCCGCCCGGCTTTAGTGTGGCGCGCAGTTCGCCGAGCACACGCGGCAGCGCCGCGCTCGGCACGTGAAAGAGTGATGCATTGGCGAACACGCCATCGAAGCGGCCGGGCGGCAGGTCGAGCGCAATGAAGTTTTGCTGCCACACCTCGCAGCCCGAATGCGCCCGCGCCATGGCGGCAAACTCTTCCGTGCCGTCGAGCCCAACCGGCACATGGCCGAGCTCGCTAAAGCGCTTCAAATCCCGCCCCGGCCCGCAGCCGAAATCCAGTATGGTAAACGGCGCATCGCCTTCGATGGCGCCGAGCAGGGCGGCAACATTCTGACTCACATCATGATCGCGCGTGCCGCGCCAGAAGGAATCCGGCGCACTGCTGTAATCGGCCAGTGTTTCTTCCATGGCACGGCCCTGTTCCGCCGCACCCTGGGCACTGCCGTAATTTTCGAAATTGCTGGTCATCACGCATCCCTATCGCTGGACTAAAACTAGCCTCGCAGCCGGGGATTGGCCATACGGCGCTCAAACAAATATTCTCCCTTCCGGATGGTGACACGCACTGCGTATCGCCTTCCGGCAAGCGCGACTGCGCGCCCGAGTTAATACGAAGTAGCCGAGGGAGCGGATGCGACCGCCCGGCGTCTGAGGGGCCAAACAAAATGGAGCCACGGGTAAAAACCGGTCTACTGGTGCAGGCAGGCATCCGCCATTGCGAAGGCAAACTGATCACGGCCATGCTGCGCCGGCGCGGCGACGCCGACGCGGGTGCGCTCGTGGTCAAGGTCAACCGCCTCGACGGCAGCGCCGCTCTCTTCGCCCGCGTCACGTCATTTGAAGGCGGCACCGAATGGCAACGCTCAAGCGGTGAAGACTGGCTACCTGACGCCGACATCGAACAGCGCCTCGAATCCGAAATCCGGTTTGATCCGGATATTTGGATCGTCGAAGTGGAAAACCCTGGTGGTGAGAATCCGTTTGAAGAACTATCCTAACCAAAAGACACCCACAGGAGACACATCCATGAAGCTTTATACCGGGCCGACAACGCCGTTTGGGCGCAAGGCGGGGATTGTTGCGCGCGAGCATGGCATTGGCCTCACGGAAGAGGTGTGTAATCCGTTTGAATCGGGTGAACTGGCCGGGCTCAATCCCTTGAAGCTGATTCCGGTGCTGGTGCTGGATGACGGTGCGGTGCTGCATGACAGCCATTTGATCTGCGAATATCTCGATTCGATCGGCGCCGGGCCGACGCTCTACCCGGAAGCCGGGCGCTGGCTGTGGCGCACGCGCATGATGGTCGGCCATGGTTTGGCGGAAGCGAGCGTGCAGCTTCGCTTGCAACAGGTGCTGCCCGACAAGGAGCAGAGCGACGTGATGATGCAACGCTATCAGGGCCGCATTTCGCGCGCCGTGGCGCAACTCGAAAAGGAAGTGGATGCGCTTACCGAAGGGCCGCTGCGCATGGATAAAATCTGCGCCGTGATCGGTCTCGGCCATGTCGAATTCCGCCACGGCGAGGAATGGCGCGACGAGGCGCTCGGCCTTGCCGCCTGGTACGACGATGCCATGCGGCGCCAAAGTTTCGCCGAGACCGGGCCGAAATAGGCGGGCCTAGCCCTGCCAGCCCGCCAGGCGTAATCCCTCAAGCAAAAACTCAAGATCTTCTTCGTGCGTGAAGGCGTGGCTGCCGGCGAAATATTCGAGGGGCGGTGACGGTAGCACCCGCTCGGCATCGGCATAGGCGGCGCGCGCGGCGTCGAGATTGCCCTTATGCGCTTCGGCGATGGCGAGGCGGTGGAGGGCGCGGACATTTTCGGGCTGCGCCTGCAGAGCGCGGCGCGAACAGGCGATGGATTTATCGAAGTCACGCTGCATCAGGTGGGCGAGAGCCTCGACAACGTAATAAACCGGCATCATGGGATCGCGCGGGCTGAGACGCATCACCGTCTCCAGGCCGGCGAGCGCTTCTTCATTGCGCCGTACATAGATCAGCGGAAAGGCACGGCAAAAATGCGCCAGTGCCGAGCTTGGATTGAGCTCGACTGCGCGCATCCCCTCTTCATGGCCGCGCTCGGCATCGCCCGACATGGCCATAATCGCCGCCGTTATGGCGTGGGCATCTGAATCCTGAGAGTTAAGGGCGATGGCTTTGCGGCAATAACCAATCGCCTCGGACATGGAGTCTCGTGGTGTATCGGTCCAGCCGAACAGCACATCCCAAATATTGCATGTCGCCTGGAAGGACATTGCCAGCGAGAGCGATGGATCGCGCTCAAGAGCGCCGGCAAAAAATTCCCTGGCCTTCACATTGTCTTCTTTTGTGTAGCGGTAGATGTGCCAGACGCCGCGCTGATAATACTCCCAAGCATCGAGATTGGCCGGCGGCACGCGGCTCGCGCGCTCGGATTCGGCTTGCGATATTTCCGGCATGATGTTGCGCACGATGCTCTCGGTAATCTCGTCCTGGAGGTCGAAAATATCCTCCAATTCGCGGTCGAAGCGCTCGGCCCAGACATGGGCAGCCGTTTCCGCGTCGATAAGCTGGGCGGTGATGCGCAACCGGTTGCCCGCTTTGCGCACACTGCCCTCCAGCACATAGCGCGCGCCAAGCTCCCTGCCGACCTCTTTTACGTCGATCTTCTGGCCCTTGTAGGTGAATGTCGAATTGCGCGCGATCACTGGGAACTGGCGCCACAGCGAGAGCGCGGTGATCAGATCCTCGGCGATGCCGTCGGCGAAAAACTCCTGGTCCTCGTCGCGGCTCATATTGTCGAACGGCAATACGGCGATGGCGGGCCGCGCCTCGAATCCGGTGGGGCCCGTCGCGGTTGCGTCCTCAGATATTGTAGAAGGTGCCGCAGCGGGTGCGGATTTTTCGCTCGCGCCGACCCGGTAGACTCTCACGGGATTGGCGATGTTTTTCAGATTTTGCTGGCCGAGATCTTGTAGTCCGGCATCGAGCCGGCCATGCACCTGGCGGTAGACATCCTCGGAAATATTGACGCTGCCGGGTTCGGCCAGCTCTTCGAGGCGGGCCGCAATATTGACGCCATCGCCGAAAATATCGCCGTCTTCGTCGATTATGATTTCACCGAGATTGATGCCGATGCGGAACTGCATGAGTTTGCTTTCCACCACGCCCGCATTGCGCCCCACCATGGCGGCCTGAATCTCGGTGGTGCAATTGACCGCATCGACGGCGCTGGCGAATTCGGCCAGCATGCCATCGCCCGTGGTTTTGACGATGCGCCCGCCATATTCCGCCAGCTTCGGATCGATCAGTTCCTTGCGGTGCGCCTTGAGCGTCGCCAGCGTGCCGGCCTCATCCGCCCCCATCAGGCGCGACCAGCCGACCACGTCGGCGGCGACAATCGCCGCCAATCTGCGCTGTACTGTGTCTCGAGCCATGTGCCCCCCCAAACGGCTCCAATGATCTTACTCTATATCCACCGCCAACTGGCCGACATCGACCGCGTCTTCCTCGGCGATATGCAGCTTCGCGACCGTGCCCGCACTTTCGGCTTCGTGCGGCACTTCGGTTTTCATCACCTCAAGGATGAACAATGTATCACCCGCCGCCACGCTGTCGCCTTCCTTGACCAACACCTTCCACACATTTCCGGGCGCCTGGGTCATTACTTGTTCAGCCATTCTCGTGTCTCCTTTTAGGATTCGATTGAAGTTTCGTTGCACATATCGTCGAGGGTAATGCGCAGGGCCTGTGCCTCTTCCACGCTTACCTTATTAAAACAAAGAAATTCGTTCGGTTTAATCTGGCCGAGCTTCCAGAACGCTGCCGAAGGCACCGTGTAGGGAACGATGAAGCCGCCCATGGAAGGTCCGTCATTGACCAGGATGATCGGCTTTTGGCCGCACAGATTGATGCCGCCCATGGGATAGCCATGATCGACAATGTTGGAGGGAAACTCGCCATTCTCCGGCGGCTTGTTGGTCGCCTTCTCGGTAAAGGTCCAGTCCGGCCCCTCCAGACGGTAGCCAGTGCGGTCGCTCCTCGCCTCAAGCTTCCATTCGAAGCTGAGAAACTGTTCGTGGCCGGCGTCGTCGATCCAATCGTCATTAGGTCCGGCGACCGCCTCGACCTGCCATTTCTTATCCTCGGCGAAATGCGGCCGGCAGGACTCTTTGACGCGCCGTCCGGCCTGACCCGCGCCGGACTTTACCGGCAGCACCTGGCTGGCCTGGATGGCGCTGCCGTCGAGGCCGCCGACGCTTGCCTTGTGGAAGGTTGAGGCGGAGCCGAGCCAGCTCGGCGCATCGATGCCGCCGGCGACGGCAAGATAGCCGCGCGAGCCCTTGATCGCCGGGCCCATCACCAATGTCTGTCCGGCTTTGACGGCGATGCTCTGCCAGTTGGGAACCGCCTCGCCATCTAGTTTGGACATCATGTCGGCGCCCGTGAGCGCGATCACGCCGTCGCTCTGAAATTTAATGGTCGGGCCCATGAACTGGGCCTCGAGTCCCGGCGCGCCGGCCTCGTTGCCGACCAAAATATTGCCGAGACGGAACGACCAGCTATCCATCGGGCCGGAGGGCGGGAAGCCCTGGTTCCAATATCCGATGCGGCCGGGGAAATCCTGGATTGAGGTTTCCAGACCGGGTTTGATGATTTCCAACATATCCCTGCCTCCCCTAGAACCGCTCGCTCTTATCGAGCTTGTTGATCCAATTCTTGTAATTGCGCACCGAGAATTTTTGATACTCGACGATGTTGTAGATATAGCTGCCGTCTTCGATCTTGCGCTCGGCCTCGTCATAGACCTCGCGCGTGACCGGCTGGAACTTGATGCGGTCGCCGGGCTGGAACAGCACGATATCGCCTTCGAACACGTCGAAACGCTTGGCGGTATCCCAGATCGGCACCGGCGTGCGGCCAAACAGCTGGTAGCCGCCCGGTGTCGCCACTGGATAGATCGCCGAGGCCGAGCCGCCCATGCCGACCGTGCCCTGCGGTGTCCAGGTGCGCGGCGGGTTATATTTCGGGCAGGTGATCATGGCGCGTGGGTCGAGCGGCTGCAAAAACGGCAGGCCGGGCCAGAAGCCGAGCGAGGCAACCCAATATTCCGAGCCTGAATGGACGCGCACCAGCTGATGGCGATCCTCCAATCCGTTCAGGCGGGCGACGAAATCCGGATCATACTCCTTGTCCGGATTAAGCTTCTCGCGGTAATCGTCGATGCATTCCTTGGTCCAGGGATCGAGATAGAGCGTCTCGAAGGTAAAGAGGCGGCTGTCGAGTTCGATCTCGTCTGTCGAGCCGAGCGAGCCGATCAGGCTCTTGAGCTCGGTTACCATATCGTCATAGGAAATATCGCGCGGCTCGTAATGCACCAGCAGCGAGGCGAAGCAGGGCGCCGTTTCGACCAATCCCTTGGTGCCGGCCTCGGCTAAGGCACCGGCCAGGCCCTGGGCCATAAAGTTGAGCTCAAGGTTCATTTCATTGCCGAACTCGACCGTAATGTAGCGGTCGCCGCCCGGCGAAAAATTCGCTTCGTCGAAGATCATGTGCAGCCTCTCCCGGTCCGCCCGTGGCGGGGTGTCATTCCTTAAATAGGTCGTCCTTGTGTTCGTCAACAAAGCCGGTATGCGTGCGGCCACCCAGATAGGCCGGATGGGTCAGGACGCGTTTCAGGAAGGGAATGTTCGTTACGATGCCTTCTATACGGAATTCGTCCAGAGCCGCCAACATTTTCTCGATCGCCACGTCACGCTCAACCCCGTGCGTGACGAGCTTGGCGATCATCGGATCGTAGAAATAGGTCACCTGATCGCCCTGGCGCACGCCAGTATCGACGCGGATGCCGCCGCCCTGGCTGGGCGGCGAATAAACCTCCAGCGGTCCCGGCGAGGGCAGGAAATTCTTGGCCGGGTTCTCGGCATAGATGCGGCACTCGATGGCATGGCCGTGCGAGGCGATACTGTCCTGCTGAAGTTTCGACACTTCCTCGCCGCGCGCGAGGCGCAATTGCAGGCCAACCAGATCCTCACCGGTGGTCATTTCGGTCACCGGATGCTCGACTTGAATCCGCGTGTTCATTTCAAGGAAATAATACTCACCGTCGGGCGCGAGGATGAACTCGATGGTGCCCGCACCCCGGTAGCGTTCCTGCTTGGTGAGCGAGAGCGCCGCTTCGGCCATGGCCTCGCGTGTCTCTGGCGGTAGGCCGGGGGCGGGGGATTCTTCGATAATCTTCTGGAAACGCCGCTGGATAGAGCATTCGCGCTCGTAGAAATGAACCGCGCCGCCATCGCCGAAGCCGAACACCTGAATTTCGATATGGCGTGGTTGGTCGATCAGTTTTTCCAAATACACCGCGCCGTCACCGAACGCCTTTTCGGCCATGTTCTGCGTTGCCTCGACCGTTTCCACAAGGTTTTCCGCCGCATCGACCCGCTTCATGCCGATGCCGCCGCCACCCGCCGTGGCCTTGACCAGTAGGGGAAAGCCGACCTCGTCGCCGGCCGCTTCCAGCCCGGCATTGTCGTTCGGCATAAAGCGCGGGCTGCCGGGAACGATCGGCACGCCGGCGCCATGCGCGAGCAGGCGGGCGCGCTCCTTGTCGCCCATATCGGCGATGGTCTCGGGGCGCGGGCCGATCCAGATCATGCCGGCCTTGGCCACGGCGCGGGCGAAGGCGTCATTCTCAGCGAGGAAACCGTAGCCTGGATGGACCGCGTCGGCGCCGGCTTCACTTGCGGCTGCGAGAACCTTGTCGGCAACCAGATAACTTTCCTTGGCTGCCGCGGGGCCGATGGCTATTGCCTCATCGGCCTCGGCCACATGTTTGGCATTGGCGTCGGCTTCGGAATAGACCGCGACCGTTTCCACGCCGAGGGCGCGGCAGCTCCGGATGATGCGGCAGGCGATTTCACCGCGATTGGCGATCAGAACTTTTTTCATAGCTGTATTTTTTTCTTTCTTGGATTGGATATCAATTAGGCCAGTTCGGCGTGAATGGCCTTGGCAACCTCAACGGCGCCGGGGGTATCGGAATGGACGCATATCGATTGGCATTGGACATCGACCAATTTGCCCGAAAGCGCCATGACAGCGCCATCATTGGCGGCGCGGCGCGCCTGGGCAAGGGCTGCTTCCGGCGCCACCGGCGTGTGCTCGCGCGTGATCACCACCTCACCGGCATCGTTATAGTCGAGGTCGACATAGGTCTCGAAGATAATCGGCACGCCGAGCGCGCCATAAACCTTTTCATGGCCGGTGCCCGACATCGCCATCACCGGCACGCCGAAGGTCTGGGCACAAAGGCCGATGGCGCGGCACGTCGCTTCGTCTTCCCAGGCGACGCCATTCAGCGCGCCATGCGGCTTGACATGGTTGAGCGCCATGCCCTCGGCGTCGAGAAAGCCCTTCAGCGCGCCGACTTGATAAATCAAGCAATCGAGCAATTCATCCGCCTCGAGCTTCATCGCACGGCGGCCGAAGCCCTGGCGGTCGGGATAGGACGGATGCGCGCCGACAGCGACATTGTGCGCTTTCGCCAGGCGGACGGTATCGCGCATAACGGTGGGGTCGGAGGCATGAAAACCGCAGGCGACGTTTGCCTGGCTGACATAGGGCATGATGGCGGCGTCATCGCCGCAAGCATAGATGCTATAGGCTTCGCCCATATCGCAATTGATATCCACCATCATGCCGGCCTCCCAGGCCTTCGAACCTTTTAGACGGGCAGTTTACGGGCGCATTATCGCCCTGCCAAGCGAGCAGGGGGAGGGAGCGGCAGATGGACAATTTAGTGTGCCGTCCGGCGTGTCAGGCGGCAACGGATTCGTCATCGAATAGCAATTTCACATAACCGCGGAAGAGGCGCGACTGGCGGCAAATCAGTTCGGGCTGCTCGCCGGAGCGGGCAAGGATGAATGCGCCCTCTAGCAGGGAGACAATTGATTCGGCGAGTTCACTGGCGCTGACATCCAATTTCGGCTTGCGCACGGCGATCACGGCGGCGAATTTTCTCTCGTAATATTTTTGCCAGTTCTCGAGGGATTTTCTGACAAAGCCATTTACGTTGTCGTCAAAGAGCGTGTTTTCATAAACGTAAACCGCGAACAGGCAGCCGGGAAAGGGCTGGTGCAGACTATCCAGCCACTCCTCAAAGAATTTGAGAAATAGGATCAGGGTCTGATAGGGATCGTCCGCCAGCGCCTCGGCACGGCGGTCCCATTCGTCAAAGAGAGCAAAATCCTGCTCGGCGAAACGCTCGATCAACTGCTCGGCCAGATCGGCCTTCGAGCTGAAATGATGGAAGAACGCGCCTTTGGTCACGCCGGTCGCCTGGATGATGTTGTCGAGCGAAGTGGCGGAGAATCCTCGCTCAAGCACCTGTCTCTGCGTCGTCTTCAGGATGCGCTCCTTGGTATTTTGACCCTGCCCCATCAGTTTTTGCTCCTCTACAACATACCAACCAGTATGTACACGAATTGACAATGAATTTCAAGTGCGCGGTAAGTTTCAAGAGAAACTATATAAATATCTGATAATATATATAAAAATATCTTGAAATAATTAGTTTCTTCTCGTCCTTGACAACATACCAACCGGTTTGTATATGTAAATACAGACCGGTTGGTATGTTTTGGCTGGTCTCGGTTCAATCACTTGAAGAAGGAGATTCCAAATGGTCGCGAGCGCACATGTCAGAGACGAAAAAGACAATATCAATGGTGTCGACGTGGCGTCCCTGGGCGAGACCCTGGACGCGGTGGCGAAAGTGCCGGAACTCGGCCTATTCCAATTTCGCAATTCGAACGATTGGCAGGGCGGCAGCATCAACCGTTCAACGTTCAAAAGTTTTTATGGCGGCGGCCAGGAAGACGATACGCGTACGGAATCTTTCGAAGTCTATGCCGATGAGCCGGTCAGCATCTTCGGCGAAAATACAAGCCCGACCCCGGTCGAATTCCTGCTCCACGCTCTGGCCGCCTGCATGACGACAACGCTGGTCTTTAACGCGTCGTTGCAGGGCATTGTTCTCAATGAGCTCTCTTCGACGATGGAGGGCGATATCGATATCCGAGGCTTTACCGGCATTTCCGAAGACACGCCAAAGGGGCTGAGCGAAATTCGCGTCAATTTTCGCGCCAAGACGGACGGCGAAAGCGAAGAGCTGAAGGCTTTAGCGGAGATGTCGCCGGTTTATCACAGCCTCAAAGGTTCGGTTCCGATCAAGGTCGGGTTCGAAACGGTTTAACGCGGGATTATTCCTCAGGGTTTGCCGGCGCCGGTTAACGGCGTTGGCAGACCCTGACACCAAGCTCAGGAGAGAATCATGGACATTTCAAATTTTGACTTACCGATCAGCCGGCAAAACGCTCAAGCTGGTTCGCCGGTCCGCGATATTCTGGCTGAGCTGCGCTATTGGATGCGGGGCATCATTCGTCGGCAGGGCCAAAGGCGCCAAGCGATTGGCGCGGCGATCGATGATCACCTGTTGCGCGATATCGGCCTTAATCGCCTGGGAATCGAGCAAGCGGATATCGCCAACCACAACGAGGCCCGTTAAATCCCCGCCGTCAGCCCGCCGTCGATGGTGAGCGCCGTGCCGGTGATCCAACTCGCTTCGTCCGAGGCGAGATAGACGAAACCATTTGCGATATCGCCCGGCCGGCCGATGCCGCCCAAGGGGTGCATGGCATCGACCTCGGCGCGGCTCGCGACGGGATCGTCCTGGCCGTCGAGATAGGCCAGCACCATCGGCGTTTCGATGAAACCCGGACAGATGCAATTGACACGGATCGGAATCTCGGCGCCGTCGATCGCCATGCAGCGCGTGAGGTTGATCACGCCGGCCTTTGCGGCGCCGTAACTGGCCTGGCCGGCACTGCCGAGCAACCCGGCGATCGAGGCGGTATTGAGGATCACGCCACCGCTTTGCGCCTTGAAATGCGGCCAGACGGCGCGCCCGGTGCGGTAGATGCTCTTCAGATTGACATCTATCTCGCGGTCCCAATCGGCTTCGGCCAGGCTCTCGACCGCACCCAGCATGGGAATGCCGGCATTGTTGACGATGATGTCGAGACCGCCCATCCCGTTAATCGATTGGGCGATCAGATCGTCGACTTGTCCTTGGTCGGTGACATCAGCGGCGATATGAATGGCACCGTCTATTTCCCGCGCCGCAGCACCCACCGCGGCGCCGTCGATATCCGACAGTACCACCTGTGCGCCTTCTTCGGCGAAACGGCGCGCTGTCTCAAAGCCAATGCCGGTGGCGGCACCGGTGACTATCGCTTTTTTGTTCTTCAGTCGCATCGCGTTCTCCGGAAGTGTTTATTGCAGGGGGACGTTATGCCGCATTTACTTAGCCCATCTTCCTATTTATTTCCTGCGGCAGGGAAGGAGAAAGTGGTTTGAGCGATCATCCGCCGAGAAAGGAAGAAACGCGGCGCCCGATCCGGCGGTCGATGTGGCGCGGATTGTTGAAACGTTGCCCCAATTGCGGCTCCGGCGACATCTTCGAGCGCTATCTCAAGCCGGCACGCAATTGCACGAACTGCGGTGAGCCGTTCGGCCATATCCGCACCGACGATTTCGCCCCCTGGCTGACGATATTGCTGCTCGGCCATATCCTCGTGCCCATTGTCGGCACGATCGATTATTATCTGGCACCGCCGCTCTGGATCATATTGCTGTGCGTCGTGGCGGTCGGCATTATTCTAACACTTGCCTTGCTGCCCCATTCGAAAGGTTTCTGCCTTGGCCTGATGTGGGCGCTGCGCTTGCGGGGCGATGAACAGCATTAGGAGAAAATAATGGCGGATTCGGACAATATGGCCAAGCCAGGGCCCATGAGCCAGGCCGAGATGGAAGCCTTTCTTGCCGGCGGCGAAATCTGCCGGGTGAGCTGCCTCGACGATGACGGCTGGCCCTATGCGGCGCCGGTCTGGCACGAATACAGCGATGGCGGGTTTTATCTGGTTGGGCGCGAGGAAGCTCAGTGGGCAATCTATATGTCGCGCAATCCGGGCGCTTTTCTCTGCATCGATACCGTTGCCAACCCGGCAAAAGTTCTGGTCAAGGGCGCGGCGGAAGTGATTGAGCGGCCCAATATCGGCGGCAAATGGGTGGAGATCGCGCGCCGCATGTCGGTGCGTTATCTGGGCGTTGACGGCCCCAAATATCTCGAACCGACCATGGGCGATCCGCGCTGGCTGATCTTTATTAAGCCGGTTACGATTAAAACCTGGCGCGGCAACTTCTCGCGCTTGCAGTAGGTAAACCTCTGATACCAACGGGCCATTGGAATGACCCGTTGTATGTTCCCTCAAGCGCCGGGCGAGCGCATCCGCGCTCTTGGCTTACCTCGTATTAACTCGGGCGCGCAGTCGCGCTTGTTGGGGGGCGATGAGCTACGCTCATCACATTCCGGAATTAGCCCCGTTCGCGGGTCTCGGTAAACTTAATGTCCGGCCATTTTTCGCTGATGTAATTCAGCTCCCAGGCGTTGCGCGCGAGATAAACCGGCGCGCTGTCGCGGTCGTCGGCGAGATTGGCCTGCTGATTCTTTTCGAATTCCTTGAGCTTGGCGGCATCCTCACTGGCCAGCCAGCGTGCCGTCTCATAGGGCGCGTCCTCGAAATTCACCGCCACCTGATATTCATTCTGGATACGCGCCACCAGCACATCGAGCTGCAATTGGCCGACCACGCCGACGATCCACTGCGCGCCGACGCGTGGGCGGAACACTTGCGTGACGCCTTCCTCGGCGAGATCCTCGAGCGCACCGCGCAACTGCTTCATCTTCATCGGATCGCCGAGCCGTACCCGGCGCAGAATCTCCGGCGCGAAATTGGGGATGCCGGTGATGCGCAAATCCTCGCCCTCGCTCAGCGTATCGCCAACCCGGAGCGTGCCATGGTTGGGGATGCCGATGATATCGCCGGGCAACGCATCCTCGGCCAGTTCGCGCTCCTGGGCGAAGAAGAAGGTCGGGTTGTTGACCGCCATGGTCTTGCCGGTACGCCCCTGGCGGAGCTTCATGCCGCGCTTGAAGCGGCCCGAGCAGAGGCGGAAAAAGGCGATCCGGTCGCGGTGCTTCTTGTCCATATTGGCCTGCACCTTGAAGACAAAGCCGGTGACATTCTTTTCGTCCGGCTCGATGATGCGCGGCTCGGCCGGCTGCGGGCGCGGCGGCGGGGCATATTCGGTGAGCGCCTGCAACAACTCGGCGACGCCGTAATCCTTCAGGGCGGAGCCGAAATAAACCGGCGTCAAATGGCCTTCGCGGTAGCTCGTGAGATCGAATTCCGGATAGGCCGCCTGGGCCAATTCGGCGTCTTCGCGAAAGGCCGGCAAGGCTTCGTTCGACACAAGGGCATCAAGCTCGCCATCAACCGGCCCGCTGGTTGCCAGCACCGTGTCGAAGCGCCCACCGAGACCGCTCCCGGAGGTGAGAAAATTCCCTTGGCGTAGGTCGTAGCAGCCATGAAAAAGCCCGCCCATGCCGACCGGCCAAACCACGGGCGTGACGTCAAGCGCGAGCGCACTCTCAATCTCGTCGAGCAGTTCGAACGGCGTCAGGCCCTCACGGTCGACCTTGTTGATGAAGGTGATAATGGGGATATCGCGCAGGCGGCAGACTTCAAACAGCTTGCGCGTCTGGCTCTCGATGCCTTTCGCCGCGTCGATCACCATCACCGCCGAATCGACGGCTGTGAGCGTGCGGTAGGTATCTTCGCTGAAATCCTCATGGCCGGGCGTATCGAGCAAATTGAAAGTGATGCCTTCATGCTCGAACGTCATCACCGAGCTCGAAATCGAGATGCCGCGTTCGCGCTCGATCGCCATCCAATCCGAGCGCGTGCGCCGGCGTTCGCCGCGCCCCTTGACGTCGCCGGCGAGATGAATCGCCCCGCTGGCATGCAGCAGGCGCTCGGTCAGCGTCGTCTTGCCGGCGTCCGGATGGGAGATAATGGCGAAAGTCTTACGTTCTGACACAAACAATTCCTTGCCGCGCGGCGCTGTGTGGTGCGGCAGCGGCGGCTTAACAGGGCCGAATTCAAAAGGCGATGCCGCTCACATAAGCGCATCGCGCCCAAGGTGCAACCACCAAAGGCGCAGGAAAGCATTGAGATACGCTTATTCGCCCCCTTCATTTCCCTTATCATGGTGCGGGAAATCAATCCGGGGGCGGTGCGGCAATGGAACATGGCGAAGCAATAGAGCGGGTTTGGGCGTCAATCGAGGCGGAGCGGGACTTCGCCGTCGAGCTGATCCGCGCCCTGGTGCGCATCCCGACGGTTAATCCGAAATTCGTCGCCGATCCGGCGCTTAACAAGGAGTCCGAGCATCAGGCCTATCTGGCCGGCGTGTTGGCGGAATTGGGTTTTGCCACTGAATTGTTGGAAGCCCAACCGGATCGGCCAAATTTGGTCGGCAGGTGGCCGGGCAGCGAGGAACGCAGCCTGATCCTGTGCGGCCATGTCGATGAAGTGCCGGAAGGGGAGCGCGCGCTCTGGACGCATGATCCGTTTGCCGGCGTGCTCGCCGATGGCAAGGTTTTTGGCCGTGGCGCGCTCGATATGAAGGGCGGCATCGCCGCCTGCATTGCCGCCGCCAAGGCAATTCGCGACGCCGGCCTCGCGCTGGAGGGGCGCCTCGATATCCACGCCGTGGTCGATGAAGAGGCGGGCGGCTTCGGCGCACTCGACCTCATCCGCCGCGGTTATTTGGCGAAGGCGGCAATCCTCGCCGAAGCGACCTGGGACGTGGTGCAGCCGGCGGAAGGCGGGCTCGATTGGGTGCGCGTCACCATTCGCGGCAAGATCGCCCATGCCGGTTGGCGCTATAACGCGATCTATCCGCAAACCGAAGTGCCCAACCGGCCCCAGCCCGGCGTCAACGCGCTGGAGTTGGGGGTGAAACTCATCGCCGCGGTACAAGAGCTCGAGCGTGATTGGGGTCGGCGCAAATATCACCCGCTGTTGCCGCCCGGCATCACCACCATCAATCCCGGGGTGATGATCGCAGGCGCCGGCATCGGCGAAGACGGGCGGCCGCAAGTGCTGAGCAATCCGGCGATTATCCCCGATACCTGCGTGATGGAATTCGATCTCAAATATCTGCCGGACGAGAACCAGGAGGATGTGCGGCGTGAATTCGAGGATTTCGTCCATCACTGGGCCGCGACCGACAGCTGGCTGCGCGACCATCCGCCCGAGATCGAGTGGGAAATCGGCGGCCTGCGCTTTCCGCCCGTCTCAACGCCCGAGGACCACCCCCTTGTGCAATCCATGCTCGCCGCGCGCAAGCAACTTGGCCATACGCCGGAGCTCGGTGGCTATATCGCCGTCAGCGACGCCGCCCACTATGCCGGCGCCGGCGTCGATTGCGTCATCTTCGGCCCAAGCGGCGACGGCTACCATGCCACAGACGAGCATGTCGAAGTGGAAAGCCTGATAAATTGCAGCAAGGTGATCGCGGCGGCTGTGCTGGAGTGGTGTGGGGTTAAGAATTAAGAGGCCAAGGTATATCCCATTGACATATCCCAAAAAATTGGCAAATATAGGTATATCCAAGCGGCATATACAAATGAAGCGAAACGTGGCGCAATCAACTGTATTCAAATCGAACAAAAGTCAGGCAGTACGGTTGCCAAAGGCTGTTGCGTTGCCTGATTCGGTAAAACGGGTCGACATCGTAAAACTCGGGGCCGCGCGATTAATCTCGCCGGCAGATTCCGCTTGGGACACTTTCTTTGATGGTGCGGAAGTTAGCGGCGACTTCATGAAAGAACGCGTGCAACCGAAGGAGCAGAATCGGGAAGAATTTTAATGCTGCGTTACATGCTTGATACGAACATCTGCATATTCGTCATCAAGAATCGCCCCATTCACTTACGGAATATTTTCAATTCTGAGGCGCAGCATTTGTGCATTTCTTCAGTAACCCTGGCGGAATTGATGTTCGGTGCCGAAAAATACGAGCAGGTTGCGAGAAATTTACAAACGGTCGAAAATTTTTCGGCCCGGCTACCAGTGGTACCGTTCGATGAAACAGCCGCAACGCACTGTGGACAGATTCGCGCTTCGCTGGAACGAGCCGGAACGCCGATTGGGCCCTACGATTTGATGATTGCGGGCCATGCCCGATGTGAAGGATTGGTGTTGGTAACAAACAACAAAAGAGAGTTTGAACGCGTTGACGGGCTACGAATTGAGAATTGGACGTCCGAGCGCGTCGCTCCCAACCAGTAAATAACCATGTAAGTCCGTATCGGCCTACTCCACCGGCTGCCACTCCGCCGCCATGCGTTCGGCCTTGGCGATTTCTTCCGGCGACATGCGCTGGGCGATGCGGTCGCGGTTTTCTTCGGCGTTTTGGGCGTCTTCGGCCAGGGCGAGGGTCGACCACATATAGGCGAGGACAAAATCGCGTTCGACGCCGAGGCCAAGCGCATACATGCCAGCGAGATTGTTCTGTGCGTCGATCGAGCCTTTGTCGGCGGCGCTCTGATAAAGCCGGGCGGCCTCAGCGTAATCCTCTTCGACGCCCTCGCCTTTGAAATAGAGCACACCGAGATTGTATTCGGCCTCGGTGAAGCCCTGGTCGGCGGCTTTGCGGTACCAGCCGGCAGCGGCGGTAGCGTCAATCTCGACCTCCCGGCCCTTGGAGTAGATCAGGCCGAGCATATATTGCGCGCTGGCATAGCCGTGCTCGGCGGAACGGGTGTACCAATCGATGGCGGTGGCCATATCCTGTTCCGCGCCCCAGCCATGCTCATGCGCGAGGCCGAGCTGATATTCCGACCCGGCATGCTGCTGCGCTGCCGCTTTCAGCCACCAGGCAACGGCCTTGTCCGAATCCTGCTCTCCGGTCCAGCCCTGGGCGTAGAGCAGTCCGATATTATACTGCCCGCCGGCCAGGCCCTGTTCGGCAGCTTTCAGAAACCATTTTTCCGCTTCGTCGAAATCCTGTGCAACGCCTTCGCCATTGACGTAAAGGTTGCCGAGGCCCAATTGCGCATCCGCTTCGCCGGCTTCGGCCGGCGCGCGCCATTCTTCAAGCGCCGTCGCATAATCGGCGCGTTGATAGGCAGCGACGCCCGCAGCATAGTCGGCGGCTGCCGGACTGATAATAGCTGCCGCCAGCAACAAGGTAATAGCAATCCCTCTCATGCCCACCAGCTTGCCACTTCTCGTGCCGGTTGGTCAAAAGGAGAGGCGGTTTAGACATGTGGAGATGGCGCCGTGAAACGGCTACACTAAAGTCTTTCCAAACTAAATAATGGCCGGAAAATGCACACCCTCGCCGACCCTTTACGCCACGCTGCGCGTAATTATGCTGGCTCCCCCGCCACCATTTGCGGCGATATACGCCTAAATTATCGCGAGCTGACGGCGCGTTGCCGCCGCCTTGGCGGGGCGCTCCACGGGCTTGGCCTTAGGACCGGTGATCGCATCGCTATACTTGCCGCCAACTCGTATCAATATATCGAGACCTATATGGCGGTGCCGGCGGCGGGCTATGTCGTGGTGCCGCTCAATACGCGTCACGCCGAGGCAGAGCTTGCCTATGCGCTGGAGAATTCGGGCACGAGAATATTGTTGAGCGATGTCGACCCGGGCGGTCTCGCCGATATCGTCGAGCGCGTCATTCGCATACCGGACGAATATGAAGCGCTGCTCGCCGAAGCGGAAGAGATTGAGCTCGGCACGGAGATCGACGAACAGTCCCTGGCCGGGCTGTTCTATACCGGCGGCACCACCGGCGCCTCGAAGGGCGTGATGCTGAGCCACCGCAATCTGATCGCCAACAGCCATAATTGGACTGCCTTCGCCCAACCGCGGTGCGACGATATCAAAACCGTCATGGCGCCGCTGTTTCACGCCGCCGGCTCCAATTCGGTGATCGGCAGCATTTGGAGCGGCGGTGTGCAAATGATCATCCCGCAGTTTATTCCGGCGCAGATTCTGGATCTGATCGAAAAGGAGCGCGCCTCGCAGATGCTTGGCGTGCCGATCATGATTGCCGCGCTGGCTGAAGAACAGCACGCCAATCCGCGCGATGTTTCTTCCATCCGCTTTGTTGCCCATGGCGGCTCGCCGATCTCCACCGAAGTGGTGCGCCGCGCCATCGCGGCCTTTCCCAGCGCTGAATTCGCCCACCTCTACGGCGCGACCGAAACCGGCCCCTTAATCACCGGACTACACCATGAGGAGCAGATGCCGCATTCGGACCTGCTGCGTTCCTGCGGCCAGCCGCTGCCCGGCATCGCCATTCGCATCGTTGACCGGAAGGGCAATGAAATCGCGGCGGGTGAGGTCGGCGAAGTGGCGGTCGGCGGTCCCAATATCATGCAAGGCTATTGGAACAAGCCTGAACAGACGGCGGCGGCGCTCCAGGATGGCTGGTATCTCTCCGGCGATCTCGGCTATGTCGATGACAACAATCATTTGTTCCTGATGGACCGGGCCAAGGACATGATCATCACCGGCGCCGAGAATGTCTATTGCACCGAGGTGGAGGAGATTTTGCACCAGCATCCGGCGGTGCTGCAGGCCGCCGTGTTCGGCATACCCGACAAGAAATGGGGCGAGGCCGTGCATGCCGCAATTCAATTGCGCGAACCGGTTGAGGCTGAAGAACTGATCGCTTTTTGCCATGAACATATCGCCGGCTACAAAGTGCCGAAGGGCATCGACTTTTGGGATAAGCCGTTGCCGCTGTCAGGACCGGGTAAAATTTTCAAGCGCGAACTGCGCAAGCCTTACTGGGCGGAAGAGGATAAACAGATTAGCTAAGTTTAGAGACCGGGGAGGAGACAGAAGATGAATGGCATTCACGATATGGGCGGCATGCACGGCATGGGGCCGATCAATCCGGAGGTCGACGAGCCGGTCTTTCGCGCCGATTGGGAGCGCCGCATGTTTGCGCTGTGGACGGCGGCCTTCGCCGCCGGCATGTATAACGACAACGAGTTCCGTTATGCCATCGAGAGCCGATCGGCGCTGGAATATCTCAGCGAGAGTTACTACGAGCATTGGCTCGTTTGCATGGAAAAGGTGCTGATCGACAAGGGTCAGTTCACGCGTGCCGACCTGGAAGCGGTTTGGGCCGGCGCGCCTGATGCGGGCGCCAGCAGCGGTGGGGCAGGCAGTGGTCAGGCGCTGCCGGCGGATCAGGTTATCCCCGTTTTCATGGGTGGCGCGTCGGCCCGGATCGACGCCGATGTCGCACCCAAATTCAAAGCCGGCGATGCGGTTGTCGCACGCAATATCAACCCGGCGGGCCATACGCGCCTGCCGCGTTATTTGCGCGGCAAAGGCGGCACGATCGAGAAGGATCATGGCGTCTTCGGCTTTCCCGACACGATGGCGCATGGCCAGGGCGAGACGCCGCAGCATGTCTATTGCGTGCGCTTCAATGCGCGTGAAGTATGGGGCGACAGCGCGCCGGCGCAGGACAGTTTCTATGTTGATATGTGGGACGATTATCTCGACCCGGCTTGACGCCCGCGCTGGGCATGAGGAAGAATTACCCTTCGAAATGTAGGGAAGCGATTGAGGGAATTAACGACATGGCCGATCACGACCATACCGACCCGCCATCCGATACAGCGCTCCGTGTCAAGGCGCTCGAATCATTGTTGCTGGAAAAGGGATTGGTCGAAGCCGACACGCTCGATGCCATCATTCAGCTCTACGAACACAATGTCGGGCCGCAGAATGGCGCCAAGGTGGTGGCGCGTGCCTGGTCGGATTCGGACTATAAAGCGCGTCTCTTGGCTGATGCGACGCCGGCCATTGCCGAATTGGGATATGGCGGCGTTCAGGGCGAGGACATGGTGGTGGTCGAGAATACGCCTGAAGTGCATAACCTGCTCGTTTGTACGCTCTGCTCCTGCTACCCGTGGCCGGTGCTCGGCCTGCCGCCGGTTTGGTATAAGGCGGCGCCCTACCGTGCCCGCGCCGTCAGCGAGCCGCGCGCGGTGTTGAAGGAGTTCGGCGTCGAGATCGGCGAGGATGTCGAGGTCCGAGTCTGGGACAGCACGGCGGAGCTGCGCTATATGGTGCTGCCCGAGCGCCCGGCCGGCACGGAAGGCCTCGGCGAGGAAGAATTAGCGGCGTTGGTAACGCGCGATTCGATGATTGGCGTGGCGCTGGTCGAGAGCGCCTAAGATGAACGGCATTCACGACCTTGGCGGCATGCACGGCATGGGGCCGGTCGACCCGGAAAGCGAAGAGCCGGTTTTTCACGCCGATTGGGAGCGCCGCGTATTCGCGCTGATGATGGCCGTCTCCGGCGGAGTCTACAATATCGACGAATTTCGCCATGCCATCGAGCGCATGGATCCGGCCGAATATCTCTCGACCAGCTATTACGAACATTGGCTCCATTGCCTGGAGGTGCTGATGGTCGAAAAAGGCCAGTTCGAACGCACCGAATTGGAGGCTGCGTGGTCGAAGGCGGTCGGCGCTGCAAGCGGGGCCGCGTAATGCCGGCGCTTACCGCGGATATGGTTGCTCCCCGGATCGCGCAGGGTAATTCGGCCCGCGTCGATGCCGATGTCGCACCAAAATTCAAGATCGGCGATGCCGTTACCGCGCGCAATATCAATCCGAGCGGCCACACCCGCCTGCCGCGTTATTTACGCGGCAAGAGCGGCACCATCGAGAAAGACCATGGCGTCTTTGGCTTGCCTGACAGCATGGCCCATGGCGGCGGCCAAGCGGCGCAACATGTCTATTGTGTACGCTTTAGCGCGCGCGAGGTGTGGGGCGCCAGCGCCGCGCCGCGCGACGGTTTTTATGTCGATATGTGGGACGATTATCTCGATCCCGCTTAAACAGGAAGGAAACGGCTCAAGATGGTAGAAAAAGCCCAGCTCACGGCGACGCCGTCCCTTCCCATCGGCGAAGACGGCCCCGTGTTCGCCGAGCCCTGGCAAGCCCAGGCCTTCGCCATGACGGTTCGCCTCTCGGCGGAAGGGCATTTTACCTGGCCCGAATGGGTGAAGTATTTGAGCGTCGAGATCGCCGCCGATAAAAACAAGCCGTCGGACGACCATTTGGACACCTACTACCATCAATGGCTCGCGGCGTTGGAAAAGCTGGTTGCCGACAAGGGCCTCGCGTCGGGCCGCGAAATGTCTGGGCGCAAGGATGAATGGCGCCGCGCCTATCTCAACACACCGCACGGCAAACCGATCCATTTGAGTGCTGCCGAAGGTAAACCGGATTAGCTCAGCTCATGGCAAACGCTTCACGCAGCGCCGCGCAGGCCTCGTTGCGCGCCTCAAGCGCGGCGTCGATACGGCCGGTAAAATTCCAAAAGCCATGGATCTGGCCGGGATAATCCGTATGCGTCACCGGAACGCCGGCGGCACGTAATTTGTTGCCGTAATTGATGCCGTCATCGAGCAGCGGATCGTGGCTGGCGGTGATGATCAGCGCCGGCGGCAAGCCGGCCAGATCGGCGGCGCGGATCGGCGCGGCGGCGGGGTTGGTCTTCTCTTCGTCACTATTGAGATAGAGGCGCATGAACCAGCGCATCATATCGGCGGTAAGATTGTAGCCATCGGCGAAGCGGCGGTAGGATTCAGTATCGTCGCTCATATCGGTGACCGGATAGACCAATAGCTGAAATACGATGTTCGGCCACTCTTCGATGGTGGCGCGCTGGGCGACAACCGTGGCGAGGCAACCGCCGGCCGAATCGCCGCATACTGCGATGCGCTTGGCGTCACCGCCCAACTCGGCGCAATTATCCGCCACCCATTTGGTCGCAGCCCAGGCATCGTCCGTGGGTTTGGGAAACTTATCTTCCGGCGCTTTGCGGTAATTGACCGCGACGGTAATGCAGTTCGCTCCCGCGCTCAACTCGCGGCAGGCATTGTCGTGGCTGTCGAGCCCGAGCACGACAAATCCACTGCCATGAAAATGAACGAGCACGGGCAGCGGCCCATCCGCAGCTTCGTCCGGCCAATAGATACGCACTGGGATCGGGCCGTGCGGGCCGGGGATGTCGTGGTTTTCCACGCGTTCCAGTTGCGGCCCGGGGCTTTGCAGGCTGATCACCAATTCGTTGAAATTAACGCGCAGTTCGTCGAGCGGCTGCTCCCAAGCAGGCGGCGCCTCGACTTCGTTCATCTGATCCAGGAGTTCCTGCGTTTGCGGATGTAATTCCATCGTGACCTCCTCAAGCCTATCATAGGTAGTAAAATTGCAGCCTTGTGCGTAGTTGGCAAGGTGGATGCGGGAGCAGGCTGGATGACGCCGGTAGCGTAGAATGGGCATATCTTCATAATTTGTTTGCCAAAATCACCTAAATTGACGCAAATAAGGCGGAGACCAGACGGGGAAGGAACCGTGAAAGCCGCAAAATTTGCCATCGGACAGGTCGTTCGGCACCGGGTGTATGAGTTCCGGGGCGTTATTTACGATGTCGATCCGGAATTCAGCAATACGGAGGAGTGGTGGCAGGCCATTCCCGAGGATATTCGCCCGGCCAAAGAGCAGCCCTATTATCATCTGCTCGCCGAAAATGACGAAGTGACCTACGAGGCCTATGTGTCCGAGCAGAACCTGCTTGAAGACGAAAGCGGGCTGCCCGTTTCCCATCCCGAAGTGCCCTTGATGTTCGGCGAACTGAGCGATGGGCATTATCAGGTGGTCGACCATCAACCTCACTGAGGCACTACCTTCAGCACCAGGTGCTAAATGCCGGTGATTGAAAGCGCCGCTTCCGGCTCTGCTTCAACCGACGATATTATCCTCGACAGTGATCAGCGAGCGGCCGCGGCGCGATTACGGGTTCTGCATGATCGCCTCGAGAACGGCCTTGCCGATCCGGCGCGGCGTGGTTTCAAGCTGTTTGGCAAGGGCCGGCGGGCGGCTGATAAGGATCCGCGTGGCATCTACATCCACGGCGGTGTCGGGCGCGGCAAATCCATGCTGATGGATCAGTTTTTCGATGACGCGCCGGTGGCCAGGAAGCGCCGCGTGCATCACCATCATTTCATGCAGGAGGCGCATGGCGAGATCAACCGCGCCCTGGTGAGCGGGCGCGAGATCGGCGGCGATGACGGCCTGGCGCGCTTTGCCCAAGCCCTCGCCGAAGAGACGCGCCTTCTGTGCTTCGATGATTTTCATGTCACCGATATTGGCGACGCCATGATTCTCGGGCCGCTCTTTGAGGCCTTGATCGAGGCCGGCGTGGTCACCGTCATGACGTCCAACCGGGCACCCGACACGCTCTATGAAAATGGCATCAACCGGGCCCGTTTTGAGCCCTTTATCGATCTCATCAGGACGCGTCTGGAATTAGTCGAGCTTAATGGCGCGATCGACTATCGCACCCAGTTTATCAGCCGCTCTCGCCTCTATCACACACCGCTTGGCGCTGAAGCAGACGGTGAATTGGAGCGCATCTTCCGCCATCTGAGCGACAATATCCCGCCCGAGCCGGAAAGCTTCACTGTGCAGGGGCGGACCCTCACCATCGAGCGCACGGCGCGCGGCGTCGCCATGGCGAGCTTTGAGGAGCTCTGCGCCGAGGCGCTCGGCGCGCAGGATTACATTGCTCTCCAGGAAGCATTTCACACCGTTATTCTGCGCGGAATCCCGCAAATGGGGCCGGACAGCCGCAACGAGGCCAAACGCTTCGTTACGCTGATCGACGTGCTCTACGAACACCGCGTCAATCTGATCTGCTCGGCGGAAGCGGAGCCCGAGGCGCTTTACGCCGAAGGCCACGGCACCTTCGAATTCGCCCGCACCGTATCGCGCCTGCGCGAAATGCAATCTCCGGAATACATCGCCCGGGCGCATCGCGTCTAGGCCGGCGCCTTTCCGGCGCCTCGGCCTGCCAACTGACGATGGGGATCGTGACACCAGCCCGGCAAACACATGCATAGGGCAGGGCCTCCACAATCGCATTGGCGAATTCTTAACCATTTGGATCGCATAATGTTGTTGAGAATGATTATCAATTGCATAATAGTACCGAAACGTTCGTTTCGCCCCGGAGGGGGTTTATGGAGTTGAGGCCAGCAATCATGGAAATAAAAGAGAATTGGAGATTAAAGCGCGCACGCCACCTGCCGAAGGAATGGCCAACCTTCGCGGAGCTCGATATTGCCGAACAAATTTTGCTGCGCGCCGCGCGCAGGCTATCGGCGTGTTGCAGCGAAACACCGCTCAAGGTGCCGGACAGGGCGCGCTTTCGCGAGGAGATTATGGCCTCGGTGGGGCAGGGGTTCGGTGTGTCGCTCGGGCCAAATGCCGGCGCCTCGGCGGCGGGGGAGCTTAACTCGATCCTTCAGACGGTCTGCTGCGCCGGCTTCAAGCCGCTCGATATTTGCCGGATTTGCGAACCGACTCTCACGCCGGATGAGCGTTTTCTGCTGTCGTTCGTGGCCGGCTGTCAGGCCGACGATCCCGATCACATACGTTCCCTATTGTCCTGGCTGCTTCCCCCGGCAGCGGTCGGAATTGCCGCCGCCCATGGCCAGACGCTCGCCCATATCTTTCAGGCTGGCGGCTTGGTGCTGCCGCAGCGCCTGCACCTTGCCGGCTGCATCGGTTATTCCCAAATCATGCCGTGCCATGGCGAACTGGTGTGCGCCATCCACTGAGCAACGGGATCATATAAGATTAAGCAATTCCCGCCGATCCTGCTTTCCGGCAGGGGTTTTCGGTATCTTGTCGATAAAATGGACAAGTTTTGGGCATTTGTAAGCGATCAAATATCGGCTCGCATATTGCTGAACTTCTTCTTCTGTCAGTTTTTCACCCTCGGACAAAACAATGCAGGCGGCAACCACTTCGCCGCTTCGAGGGTCCGGAACGCCGAGGGTGCAGCTTTCCGATATGGCGGGGTGTTGAATAAGCACTTCGTCGAGCTCGCGTGGATAAACCTTTAAGCCGGAAACATTGATCATTTCCTTGCTGCGGCCGGTGAGGAACAAAAAGCCATCCTGATCGAGATGGCCGACATCGCCCGTTTCCAGCCAACCGCCTTTCAGGATGGCCGCCGTCTCATCGGGATTGTTGTGGTAGCGCATCATCGCTTGCGGGCCACGGACAAATACGCCGCCGGTATCTCCCGCTGCCAGGGTTTCTCCCGAATCAAGACCGAGGATACGGATTTCCTGATCCGGCCCTGCGCGCCCGACGCTTCCCAGCCGGTTGCCGTTTTCAACGCTATTGACGGTAATCGGCGCCATTTCCGTCATTCCGTAAGCCTCGGTAATTGGAACGCCAGTAATTTTGCGCCAGCGATCCAACAAGTCCTTGTTAAAAGGCGCACCGCCGCCGCCACAATTCTTGAGGCCCGCATAAGCGGCCGCATCGAAATCCGGGTTCAACAGCAAGGCCGAATAGACTGCAGGCGGCCCGCCCGACAAAACCGTAGCGTGGTGTTTTTTCAAAAGGTTGACGCATGTCTCCGTCCGGAACGGATAGCCCATGACATTGGTTGCGGCGCTAAATACCGGGTTTAGCACACAGAACAAAAAGCCATAGACATGAAACATGGGGGAAATGCTGAGCCACACTTCCTTGCCGGTTTCGGTTGGCCAGGCATGCTCCATTCCTTCGACGGAGGGCGAAATGGTGGCGAAGGAGTGCTCAACCGATTTTGGCACGCCTGTGGTTCCACCGGTAAAAAGTAGCAGGGAGAGATCATCCTTTGCGGCGAGCGGCCAGTCCGGGCGGGACGGCCTCTGCCCAAAATTGCCGGCAAAACATCCTTCTTCCAAAAGTATGTAATCCGCGTCCGGCGCGATTGTCCGCAACGTCTCTTTCTGCTCCGGCGGTGCGATAACCAGGTCTGGCTTCACCAGGCCAAACTGGCTCTCCAACGCCGCCTCCGGCTGCAAGCTATTGTGCGTGGAAATAATGCCGTTTGCCTGCCATCCGGCAAAAACGGCACAACAGAATTCAATGCCATTGGGCAGCGTGATTGCCACCTTGGGGCGCTTCATTTGAGAGGCGCGAATTTGCCCGGCCAGGGAAACAACGGACGCGGCAAACCCGCCATAGCAAAGCTCGTGAGACGTGGACGATAGAGCGCTTCGATGCGGATAGGAGCGTACGGCATGCCAAAACATATCGAGCGGCGAATCAAATGAAGGCTTGTCCACTATATTTCCGTTGCTTGAATTCACTGCGTGATGAGTTGTTCGGTCGATATTTTATCAAACAAACCGGCATCGAGCATGGCGCGTTGCTCTAATGCGGCGGCTTCAGCCATGAGGTATCTGCCATAAAATGCCGCCAACTGTTGCCGGCCTTCCTGATCCGGCGAAGTTGCGCGGGCCATGCGCAACCACATCCAACCGCCGCCGACCAGACCGACAAGGGCAAGATAGGCGTCCGCGCCGGCTTCGGCATCACGCGGAAGATTTGCCATGCGCTCGAGAAATATTGTTTTCAGGCGGTCAAGGCGTTCCAGGCCGTCGGACACGGCGTTGCGGATTGGGCTGGGCTCGGCGTCATCGAGTTCAGCGCGAACGCGTCCGGCAAAAATATCGTAGAGGCGGCCTTGCCCCTTGGTCAGTTTACGCGTCACCAGATCGAGCGCCTGAATGCCGTTCGAGCCCTCATAGATCGACATCACGCGGCTGTCGCGGACATATTGCTCGACCCCGGCGTCGGACACATAGCCATGCCCGCCCAGCACCTGTAGCGCCAAATTGGCGACCTCGAATCCGGCGGTTGAGCCGCACACCTTGCACACAGGCAGCAGCCATTCGGCCAGCAGGCGGGCCTCTTCGCGTGCCGCATTGCTCTTCGCCGCGCCGGTGAGATCAAGTTGATAGGCGGCTTCAAGAATAAGCGCCCGCATGGCGCTGGTGCGCGCCCGCATGATCATCAGCATGCGCCGGACATCGGCATGCTCGACAATCGGTACAGCCGGCGCTGTTGCCGGGCCACCCTGCAAACGCTCGGCGGCATAGGCGCCCGCCGCAGCGCAGGCCGCACCGGCAACCGCAACGCCCTGCATGGCGACTTCGAGGCGCATGGTGTTGACCATGGTGAACAACGCTTTCAGCCCTTCGCCTTCATTGCCGATGCGCCAGCACTCGGCGTCGGCAAAGTTCAGCACACAGGTCGGCGAGGCTTTCAGGCCCATTTTTTTCTCGACCCGGCTAACCGACACGCCATTGGCCTCTCCCGTCTCGAAAGACAGTTTGGGCACGACAAAGAGGCTCAGGCCCCGCGTCCCCGGCGCGCCATCCGGTGTGCGGGCGAGGACCAAATGGCAAATCTGCTCGGTCAGGTCGTGGTCGCCGAAGGTGATGAATATCTTGCTGCCGCTCAGGCTATAGGCCCCGCCAGATGTGGGCTTGGCCATGCTGCGGATGCGGCCAACGTCCGAGCCCGCGCCGGCTTCCGATATGCAAATGGTCGTCGCCCAGTCGCCGGACGCCAAGCGCGGCGCAATGCGTTCCGTCATCTCCGGTGTGCCGTGCGCAATCAGCAGGCGCACCGCCGCGCGTTGCATCAGTGGCAACATGGCGAAAGCGACGCAGGCGCCGTTGACCATTTCGGCAACCGCCGCCTGAAGCACCAGCGGCAGACCCTGACCGCCAAAAGTCTCGGGCAAATCAAGGCTAATCCAGCCGCCCCCGGCAAATTGCCGGTAAGCCGCCGGAAAGCCGTCCGGTGTTACCACCCGGCCATCCCGCAACAGGCTCGACTGCCTGTCGCCCACCTGATTGATCGGCGCCAATATCTCGGCAGTGAATTTACCGGCTCCTTCGAGCACCGCCGCACCCAGTTCAGCATCGACATGGGCGTAAGGCTCAGCCGTTAGCAGGTCTTGCCAACGCAACACATCATTAAGGATGAAGCGCAGCTCATCTATTGGCGGACGGTAATCAGCTATGGTTCCTTACCCCGCATGGCTGGCGCGCAGCGCCTCGGTCTTGGGCCCGTCGAGCGCCATACTTTCGGGATCAACGACAACGCCATAGTCGCCCTCAGCCGCCTGGGGCGAAATCAGGCCGTAAAAGACTTCACGCGCCACCTCTTCGGCCGGGCGTTTGAACGGGTCGCCGTAGCCACCGCCGCCGCCGGCAATCTGGTGCCACACGGTGCCTTTGGGAATGCCGACAACCATCTCCTTGCTGGCGCACACATGTGTGTTGCCATCGGCGTAAAGCAGCTCGCCCTGGTTCAGCGTGCCGGCGCCGCCGCCATTGAGGCCGCCCGCTTCCGAGCCCGGATCGATGCCATCGCCGAAGGCGCTGATCATGTTGCCATCGCCGAGAAATTCCATCTTCATCTCAACGCCGAGCCCGCCGCGCCATTGCCCGGCGCCGGCTGAATCGGCCTTGTATTCGAAGCTGTGAATAAACAGCGGATCCTTCATCTCGAACATCTCGGGGTCCTGCGCCAACAGGCCGCCGCCGCAGGCGATCAGGCCGATATGGTCATAGCCATTAACGCCCTGCATGGCGCCGCCGCCGCCTTTCAGGCCATTGAACAGGATATCGACAAAGGGCTGGTTGATGCGCTCGTTAAAACCGATCGCGGCGATGGCGAATAGCGGATTCCACGGTGCGGTCACGCGGTCAGGAACCGCGTCAGCCATGGCGTTAAAAATCGCCGCCGAGATCTGGTCCGACAAATGGTTGCCGAAGGTGCTGGCGGCGGGAAATTCCGGATTGACCATCGAGCCGAGCGGCATATGCATTTTTATTGGCCGGCTCATGCCTTCATTTTGCGGCAGGTCGGGATCCTTCAGGCACATTAAGAGGCTGAGGATCACTGAGGTCATGCTCGAGCCAAGCGGTGCGTTGACAAAGCCCGGCGTCTGCGGCGCGGTGCCGGTGAAATCGAAATTGATCTCGTCGCCGGCGATGGTCACCGCTACCTTGATGTCCATTTCCGTGCCCGGGTTGATGCCATCGTAATAGGCGGTTGATTCGCCGTGATAGACGCCATCCGGCATGGCCGAAATCTCGGCCCGCATCTGCTGTTCCGTCGCATCATAGAGGTGCTCGAGATGGGCCCTGAAACGGTCGTGACCATGGCGCTCGACTAGCTTGATCAGCTCGCGCTCGCCGACCGCGCAGCCGCCCATCGCGGCCTGGATATCCTCCTCGACGATGGGAAAGCGGATATTGCCGAATATTAAATCCCAGACATCGCGCCGCTTGACGCCTTTTTCATAGAGTTTGACCGGCGTGATACGGAGGCTCTCCTGCCAAATTTCGGTCGCGCCCGGATTATAGGCGCCGGCGACCGCGCCGCCGACATCGGCCTGGTGGCCGTTGATGGCGGAGAAGCCGACCAACTGACCATCGACAAATATGGGCCGCACGATCTTAACGTCCGCCGGCTGATTGCCGCCGGTATAGGGATCATTGTGGATAATCACATCGCCGGGGTAGAGCTCGTCACCATAATATTCGACCATATATTTGATCGACAACGGCACGGCGAAGGCGAGGATCGGGATATAGGCGGTCTGCTCCATCAGCTCGCCCCGGGCATCGTAAAGGCCGGTGACGAAATCGCGCGCCTCGCTTAGGATCGGTGAGCGCGCGGTGCGCAGCATGACCAGCCCCATTTCCTCGGTGATCGCCTTGAGGCGGTGCTGAATAACGGTGACGAGAATGGGATCGATGGATTCTGTCATGGCAATATCTTCTTTACATAGTTGTCGCCCGATTGGCGCAGGTAAAGGCTGAACGTGCCGGCTGTATCGACGATGAAATCATACTCCGGCGGTACAAAAGTTGTGGTCGTAACTTGCTCTATAATCGCCGGGCCGGAGGCGCGATTGCCGTAAACCAGTGTGTCGCCATCATAGACCGGAATATCGCTAAACGCCTGTTCTCCAGGAATATAAACCTGGCGCGACCCCTTCAGGCTGGCCGAGGCATCCGCTTCGCCCAAGGCCATTTTCGCCACATCGGGCTTTTGCGTAATGCCGAGAGCGGTCAGGCGCAAATTGACGATTTCCATCTCGGTGCCGGAATCCTTGAGCGAATAGCCGTAAAGCCTGTCATGCGCCGCGTGGAAAAGCTCGCCTAAAAGCTCAACGCCGCGCTGCTTGAAATCCGCCAGGTCGAAATCAACCGTGATTTCATTGTGCTGACCGAGATAGCGAATGTCGGCGGCATGGATCATGCGTAGCCGGCTCTCATCATCGACCTTTTCACCTTTCAGCACGCGGCGGCCCTCGGCCTCCATGTCATCAAGGTAGTTCAGCATCAGCGCCTGATCGGCACGCGATGTGAGCGCATAATATGTCCGCACATAAGAGTGCTTGAGGTCGGAACGCAGCATGCCGCCGGCGCAAAAGATCGACGAATCGCGCGGTACCAGGACGAGCGGAATTTCCATTTCCAAGGCGATCATGGCGCCATGGATCGGCCCCGCGCCACCGGCGACAATGAGCGGATATTCGCGGGGATCGACGCCGCGGCGAACCGATATCTCACGCAAGCCCGCCGCCATGTCCACATTCATGATATTGGACATGCCGGCCGCCGCCGCCTCGATGCTCAGCCCCATCGGCGTTGCGATATGCTTCTCAATCGCGTTCCGGGCGGCTTCCAGGTTGAGTCCCATATCGCCGCCCAGGAAATAGTCCGGATTGAGATAGCCGAGCACCAGATTTGCATCGGTACAGGTTGGTCTGTCACCGCCCTTGCCGTAGCACGCTGGCCCGGGATCGGCGCCGGCGCTCTCCGGTCCCATGCGCAACAGGCCGCCATCATCGATCCAGCCGATCGAGCCGCCGCCCGAGCCGATGGTATGAATATCGAGCATCGGCAAGGCGAGGCGTTGGCGGTTGATCCAGCCCTCGCTGCGCAGCAACGGCTCACCGTTTTGGATCAGTGCGGCGTCAAACGAAGTGCCGCCCATATCGATGGTGATGCACTGGTTGTGGCCCTGCACTTTGGCAAAGGAGATGCCGGCAACGGGCCCGCCGGCCGGACCGGACAGGAGCGTCATCACCGGCGTTTGCGCCATCGATTGCGGCGTTGCTACGCCGCCGTTGGACTGCATGATCAGCAACACGCCGGCAAAGCCATTTTCGTCGAGCGCGGCCGACAGGAAACTCAGATATTTGCGCAAAACCGGCCCGACATAACAATTGAGCGCCGCCGTCGATACGCGCTCATAGAGCCGCGCCTGGGGCAGGAGCTCGGACGAAATGGTGAGAAAGGCGTCTGGCATTTTTTCTTCGATGATTCTTTTTGCCGCCTGCTCATGCGCCATGTTGGCGTAGGAATGCATAAAGCAAACGACCACGGATTCGAGATTCTCCTGCGCGAGACTATCGATCGCCTCGTTCAGCGACTGTTCATCGAGCGCAATATCGATCTCGCCATCAATGGTGATGCGCTCCTTAACGCCGAGGCGAAGATTGCGCGGGATCAATGGTTCCGGCGGGGTTAGTTTGTTGTCGTAGGCCTTTTCGCGGAAGCCGCGGCGCATTTCCAAAATGTCGCGAAACCCCTCGGTCGTGATCAATCCGGTTTTCACCCCGCTTGAGGTCAGCACCGCATTGGTTGCCACCGTCGTGCCATGCACGATCAATTCGACCTGGGCGGTGAAGTCCTCGAGACTGAGGCCCGCCTTATCGGCCATCTGACGAAAGCCGTTCAACACCCCTATCGAGGGATCGGCAGGCGTGCTCGGCGTTTTGAAAACGCTGGCCTCGCCTTGACCGTCAAACAACAGGAAGTCGGTAAACGTTCCGCCGACATCGACACCTATCCTAAACATGATGCTGTCCTTGCTTTAGACATTCGGAATTATTTCAGCCGCAAAGCGCTCGAGCACGGTGCGCGAGCCGTCTTCGTCTTGCGACGTGATGAAAATCGAAATCTCAGTAATGCCCGCTTCCTCAAGCTCGCGCGCCTTGGCGATACAATCCGCCGGCGTTCCGGCGATGCAGCACTTCATTGCCACTTCGTCCGGTATCAGCTCGCGGTGTTTCGCCGTCAGGTCGAGATGCTCGTAGAATTTATAGGCCTCGGACACCTCGCGCACCACATCGGCATGCTCGACGCCGAGCGTATCGGGCAGCCACGGTTTACGCGCGATGTTGCGCGCCGCAGTTGGGCGAACCTTGTCGAGCGCCGTGTGCCGGTCGTCATCGATGGCCGCGTCGATGGCGGCGATAAAGCGCAGCTTCGACGGGTCACGCCCCGCCGCTTCCGCGCCCTCACTTGCTGCGGCAATGGTGGCGCGCGCACCTTCAGCGTTGCCGCCCATATGGCCATCGACAATGACGCCGTCGCAAATTTCGCCGGCGACGCGCACGGATTTCGGTCCCATGCAGGCAAGCTGGATCGGCACCTTGCCAGCCGCACCGGCGCCGATCAGGCGTACCTTGTCGACACGGCCCCAGGTCGCGCGGGCGGATTCTTCGGCCGGACGCAGCGCGTCAACTTCATCACCATCGAGCAGCGCACGGGTAAATTCGAGACGCTCGCGAATCTCCACCAGCTTGGCAGGCGACAGGCCGGCCGTGCGCACCGCCGAATCGCCGGCGCCGACGCCAAGTACGGCGCGGCCATGGCTGATCATGTTGAGTGAGTTAACGGCATTGGCGGTCGCCGTCGGATGGCGGGTCACCAAGTTGGTAACACCGGTGCCGAGGCGGACGCGTTCGGTGTTCAGTGCGCAGGCGGTCAGGGTCACCCAGACATCATTCCAGATCATCTGGGAGTCACCGACATATACCGTCTCGAAGCCGCAATTTTCAGCCGATTGCGCGAGGCGCACGACCGGGTCGATATCTGTGCCGGAAAATGGCCAGATCATGCAACTGAACTTCATTTGGTTCCCCTAACGAGTCTTCCTCGCCCGAACATTATTTTTACGGAGCCTCGCCCCTAATTATTTTAGGGATTTATCGTATAAGGCATCACTAGGGTATTCAAATAGCAATCTATCTGGGCGTCTCCCGAATCAAATAATCCCGTCCGCCGACAATTCGGCCAACACCTCGGTCATGCTGTCGCGCAGCACATCGACGATGGTGTCGCATTGTTCCTTGGTGAGAATACAGCAGGGCGACAGGACATTGAGATGGCCGAGCGGGCGGACAATCAGGCCGCGTTTCTCCGCAGCGTTGGAAACGCGCTTGCCGATATTGACTTCGTAGGGGAATATTTCCTTGGTTTCCTTATCGGCGACATATTCGATGCAGGTCATGAAATGGCTGCCGCGCACATCACCGACATGGGGCACATCGCGTAAGGTTTGCAGGCGCTCCATGAAGTAGGGGCCGACTTCGCGCACATGGCCGAACAGATCTTCACGCTCCATAATTTCGATATTCTTCAGCGCCGCGGCACAGGCCACTGGATGGCCCGAATAGGTAAAGCCATTGTTGAACCAATTGTCGGGATTGGCGCTGATCGATTTATAAATGCGGTCGGAGATAATCGCCGCGCCCAAAGGCTGGTACCCCGATGTGAGCCCTTTGGCACAAGTGATGACATCCGGCTGAATGCCGAACATATCCTTCGAACAAAACCAATGGCCGACGCGGCCAAAGCCGGTCACAACCTCATCTGCGACGAACAGGATATCGTGTTTGTCGCACAACGCGCGAATGCCGGTGAAATAAGTCTGCGGCGGCACATGTACCCCGCCGGCGCCCATGATCGGCTCGGCCCAGAAGGCGGATACCGTCTCGGGCCCGAGCTCAAGAACTTTTTGCTCAAATTCCTCGACAAGAGACGTGGCGAATTCCGCCTCGCTCATGCCATCTGGTCGGCGGTAGGGGTTGGGCGTCGAGATATGATGAATATTGTCGTAGGTAAATTCGAAATTCGGATTGCGGTCGGACGTCTTGCCGCTCAGATTGGCCGCCATGTCGGTCGAGCCGTGATAGGCCTCTTTACGCGCGATGATGTTGCGCTTCTCCGGTTTACCGCGGTCACGCTGATAATATTGTATCAGGCGATAGGCCGAATCATTGGCCGTTGAGCCACCACCGGTAAAAATCACATGGTCGAGGTCGCCCGGCGCCAGCTCCGCCAGCTTGGCCGCCAGTTCTGCTGCGGGCACGTTGGTTGTATCCACAAAGGGGTTGTAGAAGGGTAATTTGCGCGCCTGGTCGGCAATCGCCTGGACAATTTCCTCCCGCCCATAGCCGATATTGACGCACCATATTCCACCGATGCCATCGAGATAGCGTTTGCCGTGGATGTCGGTCACGTAAGCGCCATTGGCCTCATTCATGACCAAGGAACCGTCCTTGTTGAAGGATTCAAAATGCGTCCAGGGATGGAGAAAATGCTGGCGGTCCTTGTCCCAGACTTCCTGCGCGTAATTGTGCTGAAGATTATGAGCCATGATGCGACCTTCTCGTTAAGGGTGCGATGGCCAAGGGTTGCAGGTCTTCGGCTGAATTGCCAATTGTTTATCGAGGCGTTGGCGCGGGCGGATTAGGCCTTGCGCTGCAGACGCCGCCGCCGTTCCGGGATGTTGGCAAGTTCGAACGATGTCGACTGGTAGAGATCGTTGATCCAATTACCGAACAGCAGGCTGCCATGCGCGCGCCAGCGGTTGACCGGTGCGCGGGCCGGGTCGTTGTCAGGAAAATAATAGGCCGGCAATTCAATCGCCGCGCCGGCCGTCACGTCGCGATGATATTCATCGGCCAGCGTGCCGGTATCATATTCCAGGTGATTGAGCATATAGGTCTGGCGCCTGGCGGCATCGCGCAGAAGGCACAAACCCGCCTCGTCTGAATCGAGCAGCACCTCAAGCCCGGCCTCCGCCGGCAAATCCTCACGCCGCACTTCTGTGTGGCGGCTGACCGGCACGGAAATCTCATCATTGAAGCCGCGCAACAGGCCGTCTCGCCCGCCCTGCACCCGATGCGGAAAAACGCCGAACATTTTCTCCGGCAGCAGGTGTTTCTCCACGCCATGAAAATGCTGCATCGCCGCCTGCCCGGCCCAGCAGATATTGTAGGTCTCCTGAACATGGCTCTGCGACCAGTCGAATATCTGCGTCAGTTCGCGCCAGTAGATGACATCCTGAAACGGCAAGGTTTCGATCGGAGCACCAGTGATGATCAGGCCGTCGAACTTGCGCCCTCGCACCTCTTCCCAGGGCTGGTAAAAGGCGAGCATGTGCTCGGCCGAGGTGTTTTTCGGCGCATAGCTCGACGTTGTCACCAGGGTCAGTTCGATTTGTAACGGCGTCGCGCCCAAGAGGCGGGAAATCTGTGTTTCCGTCTTGATTTTTTCCGGCATCAGGTTGAGCAGCGCAATCTCAAGCGGCCGCACATCCTGCCTGAGCGCCACCTCCTCGGTGATCAGCAGAACCCCTTCGTCCTTCAGCTCCGCTTGCGCCGGCAGATTGTCCGGAACCTTAATTGGCATATTGTATCCCTGCTTTTAGATTTGGTTTGCCTACACTAGCACAACAAACCGGAAATCCCTGTCCGGTCAACATATTATCGGAATTTGCGATTTCAAGGGGATAAGCATGGTGCCCAGGGGCGGAATCGAACCACCGACACGCGGATTTTCAGCACGCATGTCTTAGTTCTCAAGGCTGCTCATAGCGCCACAAAAGCCTTTGAATTCCACCATTTTTTTGCTATACACATGCTCATTGCTGAACATAGCAAAGCACCCTTTATCCATGATTTTAGAACCCCTGTAGAACCCCGGTGAAGCAATCTCTCACCGATTTATCAGTTAAGAGACTTCCAGCCAAATCAACACGTTATGACGTGTGGGATACGAAGGTACAGAATTTTGGTGTCCGCGTATTCCCGTCTGGCGCTCGCTCATTCTTCCTATCCTATTACCGTAATCGACGGAAGAAGCGCGACACGATAGGCCGCTATCCTGATATCAGCCTCGCCAAAGCCCGTCAGATCGCTTTAGGTAGCAAATCACGCCTCGCACTAGGGGAAGACCCCTCTACGGCCTCTGACGGCCTCCTATTTGCCGATGTCCTCACTGATTTTTTTGAATTGCACTGCGCCCGGTACAATAAGCCGAGTACGCAGCGATCCACGAAGCAGCTTCTCAATAATGAATGTCTACCACCTTGGAAAACCTACATGCTTTCCGAGATCGAGCGCTCTGATATCATCAAAATCTTGGACAAGATGGTAGCCCGTGGATCAGCGGGAGCATCTAACAATTGCTACTCAGCCATGAGTAAATTCTTCAGGTGGTGCGTTTCTCGCGGCCTTCTTGAAGACAATCCGTTTCTTGGTATTGAGCGCCCCGCCAAAAAGAATAAGCGTGATCGCGTCCTTTCAGACAAAGAGCTGAAATTTATATTTGATGCCGCTAGGGAGTTGGGTTTCCCGTATGGCGACATTGTTTCACTCCTGATGTTCACCGCACAGCGCCGAGGCGAACTTGTACAGATCGAATGGCCGAATATCGATACCGACGAAAAGGCTTGGACCATACCGCAGGACAGGACGAAAAATACCCGCCCGCACACTGTTCCGCTTACCGACAAAGTTCTATCTATCTTCAAGGATGCGCCACGTTCACATAAAAGTTTTGTATTCCCTGCACGAGGTAATGACGAAAATGCCTTCTCCGGCTTCGGTAAATCCAAAGAGCGCCTAGACAGAGCGATTACCGCACTCAACGACGGCGAGCCTATTCAAGAGTGGCGTTTGCACGACCTACGGCGCACAGCATCCACTCGCATGGCGCAGCTTGGAGTACCGCCCCATGTCGTTGAACGTATCCTTAATCACACGTCAGGCGAGCTTGGTGGCGTTGCTGGTATATATAACCAGTATGGCTATTTGGATGAAATGCGTGACGCACTCACCAAATGGCATGACTATCTTCTCAACTTGAAGTAACATTTCTCCACATCAACAGCTAGGAGGATGCCATGACGGTAGGTTCCGTAATGGAACTTCCCGTGATTCATCCGAAGCAGTTGATCGATGTCAACGGCGATTACGTGATGCTGGCGGTAACTGACACCGGCACCGGGATGTCGCCGGAGTTGATCGATCGCCCCGTCCGCCG